>JBCBAP010000031.1:0-5606 GCA_038532435.1 Pseudomonadota bacterium
CCTCGATCTTCCACTCGATGGGCAGGCCGTGGCAGTCCCAGCCGGGCACATAGCGGCTGTCCTGACCCATCATCTGCTGGGAGCGGACGACCATGTCCTTCAGGATCTTGTTGAGCCCATGCCCGATGTGCAGATGCCCGTTGGCGTAGGGCGGGCCGTCATGGAGGATGAAGGAAGGGCGCCCCTCCTTTTCCCGCAGCCGGTCGTAGACGCCGATCTCGGCCCAGCGGGAAAGCCAGTCCGGCTCCCGCTTGGGCAAACCTGCGCGCATGGGAAAGTCGGTCTCCGGCAGGAAAAGCGTGTCTCGGTAGTCGGGCGTGTCGGCGCACATCGCAGGGGGTTCCATCGTTCTTTGGCAGGAAGAAATGGGGGCGGCGCGGGGTTCCATACGCCTTGGCCCGGCGGCCCTGGGATCAGAGCGCCGGGCGGCTAATTCGAATAGTAACTGCCGGTTCCCGAAACATGCCCTCTCTTAGCCGGGCAACGGAACCCCGTCCAGCCCCGGACGTGTGCGGCAGCCGCAGGAGCAGAGATCGGGCCAGGCGCCTGCATCGGCTTGCGGGATTTGCCCTGACGGGCGGTGGCCCCACCCACCCCCCTCCCGCGCCTGGTGCTGTCGCAGGCACGCAGTGCGGACGGAAACGCATGCGGCCAGGTAAACCTCTCAATGCTCCCGTGCCGGTCGAGCACCCACACCCACGACTTCTCATGGCTTCAAATATCCCCGCCGGAGGCATTCGACCTTTGCAGGCAGCGTGCCGGTCGATCAGACGGAGACACGCCGCAAAGCACCCGGGAGGGCGGGTGGGTGGGGTTCGGACAGGGCGGATGCCCTGGCCGAAATCGTCTCAGTAGGCGGTCGTCCCGCCATCGATGGCGATGGTCTGCCCGGTGGTGAAGCTGTTCTCCGGGGACGCAGCCCACAGGATCGCCTGCACGACCTCCTCGCGTTCTGCGAGCCGCCGCATCGGAACGCCCCGCACAAGATAGGCCTCCGCCTCTGCCCGGTCCGGCGCGAGTGCAAGTGTTTCGTCGACCATGCCGGTGCGGGCAAAGGCGGGGCAGACCGCGTTGACCCTGATGCCCCTGCGGGCATTCTCGATCGCCGCACTTCTGGTCAGACCCACCACCCCGTGCTTGGCCGCGGCATAGGCGGATAGAGTTGGCGAGCCGATCAGCCCGGCGATGGAGGCCACGTTGACGATCGCGCCACCCTTGCCCATCGTCTTGAACTGTCGCTGCATCTGTGGGATCTGGGCCTGCAGGGCCCACAGCACGCCGAGCAGATCGACCTCGACGACTTTCCGCGCGAGCGCCTCGGGCACAGCCTCGAGCCGCAGAGGCGGGTGAACGATGCCCGCGTTGTTGACCGCGACATCGAGCCTGCCGAACCGTTCGGCAGCACGCGCCACGAGGGCCTTGTGATGGGCCGGATCCGCCGCATCGCCCGGCAAAACCTCTGCCCCGGGCACCAGTTCGGCGGTCTCGTTGAGCCCCGCCTCGTTCAGATCCGCCAGCACCAGCTGTGCACCGGCCTTGGAAAAGGCAATCGCCGCATCCCGCCCGAACCCCGCAGCGGCTCCGGTGATCAGAACGACGGCTCCCTCAAACCCCCCGCTCATGTCAGCGCATTCGCAAAGAGGTTGCCCGGCGCCTTCGCCGCCATACCCCCGTCGAGGGGCAGGATCGCGCCGGAGACGTAGGAGCCCGCGCGCGAGCAGAGGAACAGCGCCGCCCCGGCCATGTCATCGGCCCGGCCGATGCGCCCGATGGGAATGCCTGCCGCGACTTTTGCTGCCGTCTCCTCTCGCCCGGTCGCAAACGCGGTCATCTTCGATTTGAACGGGCCGGGGGCGAAGGCATTACACGTGATCCGATCACTCGCAAACTCGCTCGCGAAGACCCGGGTCATGTGGTGCACCGCGGCCTTCGACATGGTGTAGCTGTAGGCGCCCTCGGCGAGGGGGACGGTGCCCATCACCGATCCGATATTGAGGATGCGGGCCGGGTCATCGTCACTGGCCGCTGCACGGAGAAGCGGCAGCACCTCCCGCGTGAGCGTGAACATCGCGGCCACGTTCACGTTCATCACACGATGCCACTGCTCAACCGGAAAGGTCTCGATCGGCTCGCCCCAGCTAATGCCAGCATTATTCACAAGGATGTGGAGCGTGTCGGTCCGCTCCTTCACTTCACTGGCGAGGGCCGCGAGACCTTCGGGAGAGGAGACGTCCCCGCCGAAACCCTCTGCCGCTCCCGGCGCTCCCAGCGCGTTGAGTTCCGCCGCGACCGCCTCGCACGCGTCCGCCTTGCGGCTTGCGATGAGAACGCGGGCGCCGCCCTGCACCAGACCCTCCGCGATCATGCGTCCGATGCCGGTGGCACCGCCGGTTACCAAGGCGGTCTTGCCCGCGACCCCGAACAGGTCGGTCATGTAGGTCATGCGATCTCTCCCCTTCCGCGGGCGCAACGTCAGCCGCAAACGCCCCTTGATTGTTGCCGCGAGTTTGGCCGCAATGAGCCCAAGCCGTAAAGCACCGCGCCCGTTGACGTGGCGTGACACCCCTTGGAGGAGGACCCCCGATGACCGTTCCCAGCGAGATGACCGCCCTGATCCAGCTCCACGAGGGGTACTCCGGCAGCCGCGAGGGGCCCGCGATCGAAAGCCTGGACCCCTACCTCCGGTTCGGCACGACGGCGGTTCCCACGCCGGGGGACGGTCAGGTGCTCATCAAGGTCGGGCTCGCGGGCGTGAACCCGTCGGATCTGCACTTCATCAAGGGCGAGTATGGCCAGCCCCGGGTGAAGGATGCCCCGGCGGGGTTTGAGGGGGTCGGCGAAGTTGTCGCGGGGGAAACCCCGTTCAAGGGCATGCGGGTGAGCTTCGCCACGCTTGGCACCTGGGCGGAATACGTGCTCGCGGACGCGGCCAGCCTCATCCCCTGCAGGCCGGATCTCGCGGACACTGACGCTGCCGCTCAGATCGTCAATCCGATCACCGCGATGGCCATGTTCGATCTGGTGCGCAAGAGCGGAGGCGAGAGCTTCATCCTGAACGCAGCGGGCTCCCAACTCGGCAAGCTGCTGATCGCCCTGGGGCGCGACGAGGGGATCAAGCCGATCGCCGTCGTGCGCCGATCGGAGCAGGTGGAGGCGTTGAAAGCGCTCGGCGCGGCGGAGGTGCTCGTGACCTCCGATCCGGCCATGGCGGAGGCCGTCCCAGGCGTCATGCGCGCCCTCAAGCCCCGTATCCTGCTCGACGCGGTCGGGGATCAGGCGACCGCAGACCTCTTCTTTTCCATGCCGAACCGGGCGACGTGGGTGAACTACGGCAAGCTGTCGACGGAGCCGCCGCAACTGACCCAGCTCGGCCAGCTGATCTTCCAGCACAAGACGATCACCGGGTTCTGGCTGACCCGCTGGTTCCAAGAGACACCAAAGGAGGAGATCGCCAAGGTGATCGCGGAGGTTCAGGAACGGTTCGTGACCGGCAAATGGACCACGGACGTGAACGCGGTCGTGCCCCTTGCGGACGCGATGGCGGAACTTCCCAAAGCGCTCAAGCGCACGGACGGAAAAGTTTTCATCAAGCCCTGATTGCGGCTCGACCGGGGGGGCGGGGACTACGTCGTCACCCGCTCCCGCCAGAATGTATAGAGCCCGGCCCCGACGATGATCGTGGCCCCGGCGGCGGTGAGCGGATCCACAACCTCTCCGAAGACGGTCACACCGATGAGAGAGGCGAAGACGAGCTGGAAGTAGGCGAAGGGCTGGACGGACGACGCCTCCGCCGCCTCATAGGCCTTGATCAGCAGGAAGTGACCGAGCGCCCCGGTGATGCAGAGCGCCAGCATCCAGAGCGAGTCGCCCCCCGTCATCGGTTCCCAAAAAAACGGACCTACAAGAGAGATCGCGACCGCACCCGAGACACCGGTCCAGAAAAAGCTGGTCTCCGCCGTGTCCTTACGCGCGGCGAACCGGGTCAGAAGGCCGTAGACGGCAAACATCAGCGCAGAGGCGACGGCGACAAGCGCTTCGGGGCTGAAGACCCGCAGGCCCGGCCGGATGATCAGCAGCACGCCGACGAAGCCGACTGCGATCGCCGCCCAGCGCCGCCAGCCGACCCGTTCCCCGAGGATCGGGCCGGAAAGGGCCGCGATGAGAAGCGGATAGGCTGCGAAAATCGCGTGGCTCTCCACCAGACCGAGCAGCGTAAAGGCCAGCACCATCACGCAGATCTCGGCAACAAGCAGCACACCCCGGAAGATCTGAAGCGCCGGTTGCTCCGTTCGCGCGACTGCTCCGATCCCTCCGGGCCGACGGCTCGACACCGCTAGGACGAACGCCGCGAAGAACCAGTAGCGCAGCATGACCACGACGATGACGTTGTATTCGGCCGCCAGATGGCGCGAGATCCCGTCCTGTGCTGCGAACACAAGCGTCGTCGCGAGCATGAGCGCGATGCCACGCCGTGGATCTGATTGCTGCATGGATGTTGGCCTTCGACCGGGTACTCCGGTAATAGGCGCGGGCATGGAGCATGCCGTCAATATCAAACCGCCGCCGCTGACGGACTATGCGCCGCCGACAATGCCGCTGCGTGTCCTACACGAGGATGCGAGCCTCCTCCTTGTCGACAAACCCGCGGGACTTCTGTCCGTTCCGGGAAAAGCGGCGGAGCATTGGGACTGTCTGGAGCATCGGATGGCAGCGGCCTACCGGGGTGCACGCCTGATTCACCGGCTCGACATGGACACGTCCGGGATCATGGTGTTCGCCCGCAGTGCGCTCGCCCAGCGTCACGTGAACTGGCAGTTCGAAAGGCGGCAGGTGCGCAAGAGCTACCTGGCGCGGGTCGGCGGGGTGGTTGTGGAAGATGCGGGGCGCATCGACCTGCCGCTCCGGTGCGACTGGCCGAACCGGCCTCTCCAGATGGTCTGCGCGGAGAGGGGCAAGCCTTCGGTGACGGACTGGGCGGTGCTGCGCAGGGACGCGGACACGACGCTCATGCGCCTTTTCCCCCAGACGGGACGGAGCCATCAGCTCCGTGTCCATCTGCGCGCAATAGGACACACGATACTTGGCGACCGGTTCTATGGCGGCGCACCGGCAGCGCGCCTGATGCTTCATGCGGAAACGCTCGAACTGCGCCACCCGGAGGGAGGCGCGTGGCACAGGTTCCATGCGCCCTGCCCATTCGAGGAGACTGTGCCCGAGGGATCGGTGCGACCGCTGGAGGACGAAGGCTAGCGCCGGACGGTCTGGACCGCCTTCTGCCCCATCATGTCCGCCTCACGCTCCAGCCCGGCGGAGTCGTTGACCGGCACGCCGTTGACCTCCGTCGTGGTGGGCACGCGTCCCTGCCGCTGCTGGACCACGTGCCAGGCCTCGTGCGGCAGATGCTGGTCCTGACCGGGGCCGAGATGGATGTTCGAACCCTGCGCATATGCCAGCGCGTTGACCTGCGCCGGTGCGGGAGAATCCCGATGCACCCGCACGTCGGAGAGGTCCATGCCGGACAGGCCCTCGATCCCGCTCTTCAGACCGTCTGGCATGCCGGTATTGTTGGGGGCTGCGTTTTCCGCGCGTTGTACCGGTGCGAATTT
>JBCBAP010000031.1:5706-39641 GCA_038532435.1 Pseudomonadota bacterium
GGCTCTTCTTCATCCATCCGCTGGACGGGATCGAACTTGCCCTGCATGGGCTCTTCCTCATCCATCCTCTGGACCGGGTCAAACTTGCCCTGCATGGGCTCTTCATCCATCGCGGCACGCTGGATCGGGGCGCCGGTGCGCCCGTCGGCAACCCTTTGAAGCGCACGAAGCTGGGTCACGCGGGCGCTGCCATCAGCGAGGCTCGACAGCGGATGCCGTGCGCTTCCGCCTGATGCCGGGCGTGAAGACGTGCCTGAGGATCGCATGCTGCGCACCGGTGTCATCGACGGCGAGCCCTTTCTGGCGCGGATCAAGAATTGACCGGCGCACCCATCGAACAGTTTGCCTGCTCCATCCCATCGTGGCAAGGATTGACGATCTAAAGTGGTGAACTGAGACGTCTTGATGCGCGTTCAGGTTGTGATTTCATGGAGTTGACCCCGTTCATACGGGCCGTTGCGCTCTTACCTTGCGGCCTCGTGATTGCCGGATGCAGTTCGCTGCCCGGCCTCTACACGGCCGCGAAAGATGCGGTCGTCGAGGAGTTCAACGCCTGCAAGGTCGCCGACGCGGGGCGGTTCGTGATCACGGGAGCGGCGTTGGAGACCGACACGGCGAGCGGTGAGGTCAGCGTCGCGAACGCCTCCGGCCGGATCGCGCCGGAAGGGACGTTGACGCGGATCTTCCTCGGCCTCACGGCCCTCGACGCGACAGTAGGCGCGGACGGCTTCACCACCGCGCAGGGCGTGTCCGGCGCGCCTGTCGCAGGTGTGACGAGCACGGTGGCCGGCCTCAATGCATACGGCCTGACCTTTCCGTCCGGCGACGCGCGGTCTGCTGCGTCCCTCGTGCTCGGCGTGCCCTCCGCGGGAACGGCGCTGCCCACCACGGGGCAGGCACTCTTCTCCGGCCCCATCGCCCTCGACTTCGCACTCTCGGGGGCCGACACGGTGACGGCGACGGGACTGATCACCGTGACGGCAAGCTACGCGTCCCAGCAGATCTCCGCCCAGGTCACGGATCTGAAGATGTCCTCCGGCACCGCCCCGTTTGCGGAGCTTGAGTGGATCGGCCTTGCCCCGTGCAACACCCGGGTCGGGAGTGCCGGGCGGGGAACGGTGCAGGCCAAGGCCGAGAGCGGCCGGGTGATCACGCTGGTCGGGGCAAGCACGGCTTCCCCCACCGGCACGGCGATTCTCGACGGCGCGTTCTACGGGCTGCAAAACGAGACCGCAGCCCCCCGGGCCGTGGGCGGGGTTCTGCTTATGTCCGGCGATCAGGGCACTGTGTCGGGCATTTTCCTCGCTGATCTGAAAAAGTGAGCGGAACCAGACAGTTCACCCTTGCCAGCACGGAGCCGCTTGGGCACGTTATACCTTAAGTTGCGCACGCGATGCGCGGCTTTCGCTCCGGTAAAGTCTCCTTCTGTTCCCGGCAGCACACAAGTGATCCGGTGGAGTACCTACGATGCGTGGCCATGCGTACTGAGATCGCAGACTGGAGCGCGCTTCACGTAAGCGACGGGCAGGCACAGGAAAACCGGCCATTGCCCGCGCTGTCTCCGGACTGGATTCGGCCTCAGGAAAGAACGCTCGCGGACTGGATCTCCCTAGTTGCCACGCTGTCGAGACATGTCAGGTTCGGCGGGCGTGAGGCGGGGGGGCGAAGCTGGCGCCGTCTCTTTGATTCCGATCCTCTCACCATGATGGCTGAGATCCTGGCCTTCCGCCCGGATGAGGCGCTGACGGAGTTCCTGACGGTCCTCGACCGGACACCGCTTGACGCGGCGGAGCATATCGCCCGCCTCTCCGACGAGGTGGACCGCTGGGTCAACGCCCTGCATCGGGCGGACATCGCAGCGGTGGATACGCAGATCCACCAGCTCGGCGCTGCGGAGGCGGAAGCAACCCTTGGCATTCGCATCGCCCCCGGACGGGCCCGCGCGCTTTCCGCGGTCGGAGTGTCGACGACAGAGGCCGACACGCCAGTCGGAGCCGCCCGGGCCGCCCGGGACAAGCTCGTCGCCGACTTCGAGGATCTGCTGAGCGTCATCGCCCAACTGCGTCCGACCGTGGAGGTCGCGTTTTCGGAGCGGGTGTCATCGGGAACGCTCGATCCGACGCTCGGCCTGCTGGTCGCGCAGATGCAGGTGATGGAGCGCGTTGCGGAGGATGCGAACCGCTTCACCGCCCGGCACACGAAATTCTACCTCTCGGACATCATCGGTCAGGAGCCGATCCCGGCGCGGCACCCGGACATACTGCTTCACGTCGCGCCCGCGCCAACGCCGGTGGACCTGCCCGCGGGTACGAGCCTTGCGCTGCGCACCGCAGACGGGCCCGTCCTCGGATCCTTTGTCACCCGCCGGGACGTGCGGATCGCGCCGATCGAGGTGCTCGACGCCCGCACCATCCGCTTCGAGCGGGATCACGACATTTCTCCGCAGGCGGGGCTGGGGTTCGTGACCGGCATTCGGGCCTCCGAAACGCCGCTCGAGGCTGTCGCGCGCGCGCGCCCCCTCTTCGCGGCGGACACGCGCGCGCCTTTCCGCATGGGGTTGCGCATATCCCACCCGATCTTCGCCCTCTCCGAAGGCACCCGCCGGATCGAGGTGCAGATCGACATGTCGCGGAAGGAAGGCGTCGTCTCCCCGGTCGCGACGCCGGTCCTGCGTGGAGAGGCCAAAGGCGCGGGTGATCCGCGCGCGGCTGAGCTTTCCCGCATCCTGAGCGCCGATCCGGGCCTGAGCGCGGTCTTCAGTTTCAGCGACCAGAATGCCGTGCTCGAGGAGATCATGGGCTGGATCGACGCGCTTCCGCTGGACAACGCACGGGATCCGCTCATCGACCAGACCTACCATGCCTGCCTGCGCAACCTCCGCACGGAGGAGCAGTTGCGCGAGGTTTGCGGACGGATCGTCACGCGCACGCTCGTGGAGGGCACGCCCTGGCCCGCACTCGATTACGCCGATGCGCTGCGCAAGCGGCTCGACAGCGATCTGATGGCCGACGAGGTCTCCACGAAGATCAAGGAGCGCATCCTCGGCTGGAACAGGCTCGACGTGTTCCAGAACCTGCTGGGGGACGCGTTCGAGCTCACCCTGACCGGGGACAAGGGCGCGACGGTGCGCCCGATCTGTCGGGTGGCTCCAAACCGGTCGGGGCCGGGTCTGACCTTCACGCTCGACGTGGATCCGTCCGATCCCGCGTTGACCCCGCCTGAGGGGGGCACAGCGCCGGAGCTGATCATCCGGATCGCACCGCGCGGCGGGTTCTGCCCGCTGTCGGTCTTCGAGGCGTTTCGCATCGACCGTATCCGCCTGGGAGCACGCGTCCACGGGCTCACAGCGCTCAAGGGGTTCACGGACGAAGGGCCGGTCAATGTGGGCCAGCCGTTTCCGCCCTTCGGCGTGCGTCCGAGGGACGGGGCAAGTTTCCTCGTCGGGGCACCGGAGCTGTCCGGGAAAACCATTTGCGACGTGGCGCTCAACATCACCTGGGGCGACCTGCCGGAGAAGCCCGGAGGCTTTGCCACCTACTACGCGCCCTACGGCAATGACGCGCCGGTACCGGATCCCAAAGTGCAGCTCGACTACCGCGCCGCGGACGGGTGGAAGCCTCTCTCGCACGCTCCCGTTCCCATGATCGCGGAGAACCCCCGCGATGGCGTGCTGCTGCCGGAGGCCCGGTTTGCCGCATCGGTGCCTGGTCAGGGTGCTGCGGCAGAGGGGGGCGATGCGGTGGAGGAGTTTCGCCAGCGGCGCACGATCCGGGCCGGGGCCGTGCGGGTCACGCTGAGCGGATCGGAGGGCGGATTTGCCCACGCGCTCTATCCCGCCGCACTGGCAGAATCGATCCGCCCGCGCCTCCTGCGCCTGCGGGCGCGCCCGATCCCGCCGCAACCCTTCGTTCCGCAGATCACGGACGTGTCGCTCGACTACACCGCACGGGCGGATATTCTTCTCGATGATCCGGACAGCGCGGTGAAGGGCGAACGGGTGGATCAGCTCTCCCCCTTCGGCACCCAGGAGCTTTACCCCGCGCGCACCCGGCGCGATGTCGGCCTCTTTCCGGAACGCCTCGCGGACGGCATCCTGATGCTCAACCTGCCCGCCCGCGCGACGGAGGGGCCGATCTCGCTTCTTTTCGATCTGGCGGAAGGCAGTCACGAGCGGCTCTCCTTCGCGCCCGAGCCGATCACATGGTACCGCCTCACATCCCGGGGCTGGCAGGCGTTTCCGAACTGGGCGATCGCGGCGGACTCGACCGACGGGCTCATGCGGTCAGGCATCGTGTCGCTCGAGGTGCCACGGGACGCCGTCGAGGGCAGCAGCGAGGTGCCCGGGCCCGGCATCTGGATTGCGGCGACCGCCAGCGGGCGCCTGAACGATTTCCCAAGCCTCGTCCGGCTCAGCACCAACGGCATCCGGCTTTCCGTCGCCCCGGAAGGGACAGCAGACCTTGGTGCCGCGGCGGGCCGGACATGGACGTTCGCCCCGGCGGTCCCGGGGCTCGGCGCGGTGACCGAACAGACCTCCCTGCAAGGCGGGTTGAAGGCGGAAAGCAGGAGGGCGTTCAACACCCGTGTCTCCGAACGCCTGCGTCACCGGCAGCGCGCGGTCACGGCATGGGACGTCGAGCGGCTGGTGCTGGAGGCTTTTCCGGATGTCTGGAAGGTCAAATGCTTTCCGGTTCTCGACCGGCGCACGGAAGAGCCTCGCGCAGGCCATGTGACAGTCGTGGTGGTGCCCCATCCCCCCGCCAACGCGCTGGAGGTACCGGAGCAGCCGGCCATGTTTGACGTGCTCACCATGCGCCGAATCGAGGGGATGCTGCGGGACCGGATGGATCCGTTCGCGGAGCTGGAGGTCCGCAACCCGGGGTTCGAGCGCATCCAGATCCGCGCACGTCTGCGGTTTGCCCGAAATCGGGACGACGGCGCGATCATCCGGCGCATCAAAACGGAACTGTCCCGCAGCCTGTCTGTCTGGACGGCGCAGGCACCGATGAACGGTTTCGGCTGGTCGATCAATCTCAACGACATCCGCGCAGCACTCCTGAGCAGAGAGGATGTGGAACGGGTAAGTGGCCTGTCGGCGCTGCATCTGACACGCAGCGACGGCGCCTATCACGCGCTCGGCGACAGCGCGCCAGGACGCCGGCAACCGGAGGAACCTCGGATCGCCGGGCGTGAACCTTGGAGCCTGCCGCTTCCCATGGCCCACCACATGCTTGACCCGCTGGGCGATGACCCGCCCCGCCGGGCGGAACGCACGGGCATCAGCGGGCTCGCGGTGGGCGGCACCCTCGTCGTGGACAAGGCGGATACGGAATGACCAAGCGCGATCGATCCACGCTCAAGACCTTCTTCGCGGACGGAACACTTCCGACGGCGGAGCACTACCGCGACCTTATCGATTCCGGGGTCAACCAGATCGAGGACGGATTCGAGAAGCCGGCGGAAGAGGGTCTGAAACTGAAGTCCCTCAGCGGCCGTCATACCCTTATGAGTTTCTACCGCGGCATCGGCGCGGGCCTGCCGGTCTGGCGTCTCGCCCACGGGGACGAGATGGGCACGCTGGAGTTCCAGCGTGGGCCGGGAGGCCGCGATGTGTCCCTCGACGCGCCAGACAACGCGGAGGAGGATCTGGAAACGCCAGGCCTCTCCCTCGATCGGGACGGGCGGGTCGGCGTCTACACGAGCACGCCAGAATGGCGGCTGGACGTGGAAGGGGTCGCGCGCATGCGTGGCCGGGTGGGGTATCCCGGGCCGGGAGTAACGATCCCCGCGGACGGCCGCTGGCATCCGATCACCGAGACGCTGACGGGCTGCCACATCCTGGAGGTCGTGGCCGGGGCCGGAGCGGCAGAGGGCGCCGGACGCTACTCCCTGCTGCACGCAACCGCCATGAACGCGTTCAACCCGCGCAATCCGGTGATCAACTGGCTCTTTTCCCGCCGTAGCATCCGGCGGCAGACCGCGATGTACGGAAGCTACGCGGACCGGCTCCGGCTTCGCTGGGTCGCGATGCCGGGACCCCATGCCTACCGGCTTGAGCTGCGCACGAACTCCAATTTCGGCGACGACTATATCGTCCGCTACTACGTCACCCGCCTGTGGTTCGACACGCAGATGGAGGGCGCACGCCCGAACGGCCCGCCCCGGGATCAGGACGTGACATGAGCGAGATCGGTCAGTCCTTCAGCGCCCTGCGCGCAACCGGCATCACGGCGGCCGAGCATGCCTCGGGCGGGATCTGGACCGACTATAACATCCACGATCCGGGGGTGACGCTGCTCGAACAGATCGTGTTCGCGTTGTCGGAAGTCAGTTATCGAAGCACCTTCGACGTGCGGGATCTGCTAACCCGCGAGAACGGGACGATAGACTTCGACGCGCTCGGCCTTGCGGAGCCGCAGCGGGTCCTGCGCATGCACCCGGTCACGGCGGACGACCTCTCCCGGCACCTGAGCGACCGCCTGCCGGGGGTTGCGCGAACGCTGGTCTATCCGGCGCAGGACGGGCTCTTCGACCTCTTCGTGATCCCGATGACGAACACCCCCGGGGACCGCGCGTGCGCCGCCGTTCGAGCGGCCTTTGAGGAGGTTCGCCCGCTCTGCCACGACATCCGCAATCTCGTGCCCGCGACTGCCATACCCTGCCGGATGACCGCAGAGATCACGATCTCACGCCGGGACATGCCGGAGCGGATCGCGGCCCGCATCTACGCGGCGAGCGACCGGCTGATGCGGGATCAGGGCGTCAGCGCGCCTCAACGGGCCGCAACCCGGGCGGACCTCTACGACGATCCCGCACGCGCCTATGGCGCACTGGATGAACCGGGGGCGGAGCAGGTCGGCTACGAAGCGTTCTTCACCGCGATCAAGGCTCTGGAAAGTGTGGAGGACATCCCCGTCCTCCGGTTCGGCCACGCGGATCAGGTGGACCCGTTCGGGGAGCTTGGCCCCGGAACCTATCGCAAGCTTGAGGATCTGCGTGTGCCCTCGGATCTCGACCTCACGCTGATCTACAGGGGCCGCCCGGTGGCCTACGATTTCGAGGCGATGCGCAACGAGCTCGTGCGGCTGATGGCGGAGGATCTCGCCACCCGGAAGGACAGGCTCGACGCGGCGGATTTTGACGTTCTCTCCCACGGCGCACATCGCGGCTTCCCCACCCTGCCGGTCGGGGACACGCTGCCCCAGATTTACCTGGCCGGGCCCGGGCCGGTGCCCGCGGGTGCGGATCCGCTCCAGCGCGAGGATGCGGAGCATCTGCGGGGGTTTCTCGCCCTCGCCGACGGTTTGATCGCGACGATGAATGCTGATCTTGCCAACCTGAGGCAACTCTATTCCGCCGAACCCTCAGTGGCCCACAGCTACGCGGACATGCCGCCGGTCATCCGCCCGGATCATGCGCTCAGCCAGCCCCATCGGGTGGCCGCCGACATCAGCCGCCTCGATCCGTGGCGGGATCGGCGCACGCGCATGCTGGACCATCTGCTTGCGCTCTACGGGGAGGCGATCCCGGCCATAGGGCTTGAGCGACACCAGCCCTACGAAGGCGCGGCCGGGCAGGCGATGACCGGGATCGACACACGGGTGCGGCTGCTAAGACGGGTACCGGACCTGCACCGCGACCGGGCCGTCGGCCCGCGCCTCCATCCGCGCCAGCGTCCCGCGCTGCGCGGGTTCTTGGAAAAACTTGCCCTCCTCCTCGATTTCGACACGCTCGGCGGGGAGCCTCTGACGGCACCTCTGCGCCGCGCCCGTCTCAAGCTGGTCACGCCCGACGAGATGGCCGGGCTCGCCCGGCTCGATCCCGGCTCCTTCCGGCATGAGGGCAATCCGCTGGAGATGCTGGTACCTCGCGACACCGGCGCAGAGCCGCTCGCCCCCGACGCAATGCGCTCCGCAGCCTGGTTCCTGCGCACTGGCGCTCTGACGGCCAACATGCTGCGGGAGGGCGCGCGTCAGGATGCGTATGTCATGCGCCGACAGGCGGACGGGTGCTGGCGCCTCGCCCTCGATGCGGGCGCCGAGGGACTGATGCCCTGCACGGTGACCACGGACCGGGCTGGTGCAATCGCGGCCGGAAATGCCCTGCGCGCCAGCTTCGCCCGGCTCAATCGGGAGGCGGAAGGTCTCTATGTCGTCGAGGACATCCTGCTGCGCGATCCAGGTGAGGATCAGGCAGAGGGCACCTTCGCGCCGTTGACCCTCCACATCGTGGCGTCGGGATGGACCGCGCGCACGTCCGACCCGGGCTTTCGCAGCATGGCGGAGGACCTTGCCCGGGACCTCTGCTCCGCGCACCTGCTTCTGCGGTTCCACTGGCGCGACTGGGCGGGAATGCGCAAGGTGGAGAACCTGCACTGGCGCTGGCGCCGGGCGCGCGCTCGCGGAACCGCTGTAAGCGTGGTGGCCGCAAAGCTTCGCGCTGAACTCGCCGGGGAGGGTGCGACGTGAACCTCCCTCAGCCACAGCACCCCGACACGCACCGGATAGGCGAGGTCGTGTTCGACATGATCGTCGCCGACCCGAACGGCCCCATCGGTGGCGCGGACCGCCTGACCGCCGTGGTCCGCACGCGCCTTCTCACCGGCATCGAACGCGCGCTTCTGCGGGCGGAGCGGCATGTCGGCTCAAGCTCGCTTGCCCATCTGGAACTCACCCTAGGCCCCTACCCTGACGCGCCCGACTGGGAGGAGGTGAGCAGCGATCTTGAGGAACGGCTCTTCGCCGCCATCATCGACGCCACGGAGCCCCGAATTGCGGGCGGGCTGACGTCGGCCACCGCCTTCGACGAACCGCCCGTCGCGACCGGAGATAGAACTCCGCACCCCATGCAGTGGACCGAGGGCCCATCCGTGGTCGCGTCGTCAGGCACCGGGCAATCGACCAAAGCGCTCGGGACAGCGGCCGGCCCGTCAGGAGCACAGCGAGGCGGTGGGCCGGACCCGATCCTGTCTGACTCAGGCAGCGATGCGGCTTTGCACTTACCTCCCAAGAAAGATGACGTACCGACCCGTTCAGATCAGCGACATGCCCCCGCGGGCCAAGGTCTGGATCACACACATCCTGTTTTTGGGTCGGACCGCGACGAGGAGCCAAGCGCCGAAGGCCACCCGGGTTCAGACGCGCACAGGCCCGCGGAGGGATCCGACGCCTCACGAAGGGCGGATCCTCAATCGGATCACGATGCCAGGAACACCGTCGATCAACCGGCGAGGGCCCTCGTCACGTCTGCCGAGCACGATCATGAGCAGCGAGCGGGAGATCGCGAAGGTTCGGTGCGTTCACGGACGGCCACCGGGGCCGACCACGATGCGCAGGATGAAGATCACGGCAGGCATTCGACCTCCCGGGACGTGGCGCTGCTAAAAGACGTCCTCCAACATCTCAAGTCCTCGACACAATTCGTGGTCGAAGGCACCGTCGACACAGAAAGAGGGCCGACGGACAGCACAACTCCGAGAGAAGAGACCACCGGAAACACCCCGAAGGATCGTCCCCGGTCGGATCAGAGTGGAGCTGCTGCGCCGGAGCCCCACCCGGAACAGCCCCCGGGTGCGATGCGGGTCTCAAACCCGCCTGACCGCGTTTTCCAGAGCGCAAGGTCCCGACCGGTGCAGCCTCCCAACGAAGGTCCCCGGCAAACCCGCGCAGACGAGCCAACAGGCACCCATCATGCGGGGCTTGAAGACGCGCTGAGCCGCCTGTTGCGAGGCGAAGATACGCAGATCAGGGCAATTCTGAACCGTTTGAGCGCCGAGGAGCGCGAGCGCCTCCTGACGCGTCTCACCAACTCGCTTGCGTCGACTCCACACAGTTCGAAGCGCAGCCCAGATGCACAACTCAAGCAGATCCTGGCGCAGTTGGGGGCCGGATCAGTGACGCCCATGGCAGGAACGCAGCGCGTCCGGTTAGCGTCTCCTGCGGAGAATGCCAAGACGATTGGGGAGGGCCCGAAGGGGTCCCCAGACGCATCCGACGCTCCAAGCCTCACTGGCTCGGAGCATCAGGAAAGTGGAAATATCCTGTCCACGAAACGACATCCTGAAGTCTCTGCCGAGGCTGTTGCCGCGCCCGAGACGAGAGAGCCCTCCGGCGCGTTCCCCGGTGAGGAGACGACGTCCGAGGTGATGGACGATGCGGAAGTGGCGTCGGATGAGGGGCAATCTTTCCGGTCATCTCCGCACCCGGTATCGTCGGCCCAAACAGGCTCACAGGGTGAGACCGCCGACCTCTCGCATGAAGGTCGTTCCGCTGTTCAGTCCGATATAGCGCGTCCCGAGGCCGCTAGTTCGGCGCGTGTAGAGGGCGATGCCCGTGGGGGCGATTTGGACAGCGAAGGCGCGGAGGCTGCGCCCCGGAAAGGCGATCCGATCGCGCAACGACGGGACGCTTCAGAGGCTGGCCGCGCAGGATCTGTCGACCAAGGTGCCAACGATAGTCCCGCCTCTTCCGAGAGCGGCGGAAGCAGGGCGAACGCCAGCCTCGAAGGCAAATCGGTTGCCGCCGATGCGAGGGAGGCAGACCGCTCCGTCGACCCTGCCGGGTCACCCTCCGAAGATGTTTCATTGCTCACGGAGAAGCACCGCGCATCGATCAGTACAGTCGGCGCGAACTTGGACGAGCGCGGACGGGGACCCGTTGCCGATCTCGGCAAGGGAGCCGGAGAACGGGGCCCAGGGGACACATCTTCGACCGCGCGCTTGGCAGACCAGAGCGGTTCGGAACGGCCCCAGCTGCTAATCCACGGAGAGGAGAACGCGGCGAGCAACATCCCTTCGGACGTGCGGCAACCACGGGCGCAACTCGGAGAAACACACCTGCCAGGCCGACCGGGACAAGACCAGCGGTCCAGTTCCTCTTACCCAGATCGCCCGACGGTCGACGGCCAACACCCGCGCGCCGATCAAGCGGAACGCCGGGCGGACCCGCTCGACCACGAGACGGCAGACAATGGCGAGCAGGGTTCTGACCGGACAGGATCCTCGAACACCGGCGGACCGGAAATTGATGCCATTGCCGCTTCTCCGAGCGCGCAAGCTGGCAGCACACGCGATTTGTCAGCGTCAAACGGTCCGTCAGGCACGAATGTCGGGCTGGGTCCAGAAGCACCAACAGAAACAGCCCACGGAATGGACCGCGCTGCGTTCGAATTGCAACGAGGGGAGGATGAGGGCGAAAGCTCAAACGCCACACCTTCAGGTGACCGGTCGGAGGATGCGGACGCCTCGCGCGGCGAGCAAACAGATCGTCCTTCCAGGAGCGATGATCGTTCGACACAGGACCAACCATCCGACATAAATCGCGATTGGACGGGCGTCCGGGGTGAGGATGCCTCCTCCCCCTCCTCTTCGCGAGATGCTGGCCAGACCAAACCGGCCGAGACCAATGAAACCGGCCACACACCTGGTCCGGTTGCTGATCATGAGGGGCCGACCGAGGTTGAGCGGCCGGGCTCAGTCGCGTCGGTCAGTGCGGGTGGTTCTCAGGAGCGAAGCTACGATACCTCGCGCGATCCGTCAGTTAGGGGTGCCAACGGATCGAAGATCACTGATCCCACGGCGGGCCGAGACGTTGGTGATGGTTTCCCGGCAACCGGGGCAGGTCGCGACGGTGCGCTAAGGACGACTGGCGCGGGACGGTTTGAACGGTCTTCGGATGCCGGACCTGCCGCTTCGGGCGACCGGACAGAGACCGCAAACACGGGCGAAGATGCTTCGGCAGATGCAGAACGGGGAGCCGCTTCCGAGAAGACTTCAGATCAAGGCGCCCGGCGGACCTTAGAAGAGAACCGGCTGCCTGAGATCGGCGAGATTGCCCGAACTGGCGCGGGTGATCGGACTTCGGATCCCGAGGGGGCCGAGGGACGGGACGAGCAGCCGGGCGACGCCCCGCGCTCCACCGCGCAGTCCGAGCGTGCTCGCTCTGAGCACGGGGGTCGTACTTCGCACCGGGGCGGTGACCAGCACCGATCGGAGGAGGGCCCCGATGAGCAGGTGTTCGGTGAGGCGAGGTCAGACGATGATGAGCGGCAGGTAGACTCCTCGAACAACGAAACAGATGCGACGGCGGTTGAACCCGGCGAAATGACGGGGGGCGCGGCAACGGCCCCCCCGGCTGAAAGGGATCAGCGCAGGACGGGGAGTTCGGTTTCCAGCGGGCTGACGGAAAAGGATCTTCAACGCGGCGAGGGTGCTAGCTCGATCAGCACCGAGAGCGGTGAGGAGACGTCATCCCGGTCGGGCGAACGACCAACAGAGTCTGAGAAAACGGGCTCAGTCGGATCGAACGAACAGCCAAACAAAGGCCTTGATGACAGCTCCAGTCCGGAGCGATACGCAGTCCCTCCAAACCAAGTGGATCAGACCACCGCCGCAGACGACGGCGCGACCGCGCTCGATGTTGAGGATCTCTCGCGCTGGTTCGAAGATCCGGCGCGGGGTGCGATCCGGGTCGAGACGTTTGTTGCGGGAGCGGACCTCGAGGCGCTTCCCGGATTGCTGGATGCGCTGAGGCCCGAGGCAGCCTCCCGGGTTCTGCCGGTTCTGCGGGCGCTCTGGTCCGCGCTCGACCTGCCCATGCCTCCCAACCAGCGGTTCTGGTCGCTCGCGTTCCGCGCGGGCTTTGGCCATCTGACCGGTGGAGGCGGGGTCACCGGCCTCGCCGATGCGGTTCTCGCGGAACTCGCAGGTGGAGAGGCGCCCGCGATCCGGATCAGGCCGGTCGTGCGTGAGCGGTTGCGCACCCTGGCGGAGCCCGAGCTGCGCCGGGTCGCCGCGATGCTGGTCTCGGGCTGGGCGACTGCGCGCGCGCCGCGCCCCCCCGACCAACCGGAGCCGGGGATGCGCCTGCTGACGAACCGTGCGGGCCTTGTCCTGCTGGGTCCCTACCTGCCGATGTATTTCGAACGCCTCGGGCTGGTGGAAAACGGGGCGTTCAGGGACGACGCCTCCCACGAGCTGGGCGTGGCAGCGCTTCGCGTGCTTCTGGGCGAGGCGGAGTGGGGTGAGACGCCGCCGGATGCGCTCGAAAGCCTGATCTGTGCGGTCCCTGGAAGACGGATCGCGCCGGTTCCCGCACCGCCGGAGGGTTCCGCGGACCTGGCGGAAAGCCTACTCACGGCGGTCATCGGTCAGTGGTCCGCCCTCGGCAAGACGAGTGTCGCAGGGCTGCGCGCGGCCTTCCTCGTGCGGACTGGCACGATTGACCTCGATGATCCGGATTTCGCGATACTCCGGGTCGATCCGGGCCCCTACGACATGCTGATCGACCGCATTCCCTGGTCCATCGGCGTGCTCAAGACCCGCTGGATGGAGCGTCCGCTGCACGTCCACTGGCGGGACGAGGGGACAGCGCCATGACCGACATCTCGCTCAAGCGGCCTCACGCCCCGACATCCGGTGATGGCGATCAGATCGCGGCGGAACTCGCATGGCTCGCGCACGTCATCGATGCGCGGTTAAAGCACTTTTTCGCGGGGGAGGGGGATGCCTTCACCCTGCCCGCCCCCCCGACGCTGGGGCCAAGCACGCTCCTCGGTACGCTGACATCCGCGTGGAGTGCGGAGGATCGGCTGATCCTCGCGCTCGCCTTGGCGCCTCAGGTCCAGCCGGGGGTGCTCGATCCGTTCTTCGTGCGCAACTCCGCGCTGGACCGCCCCTTTACGGAATTTGGCGGGGAGATCAGCACCCAGGCCCATGCCTTCCGCCCCACAATCGACACGGCCCTCTTCCTGCTCGGCGGGACGAGCCCGACGTCCCGCCTCGCGGCCCTTCCCCGCTTCGCCCCGGACCATCCGCTGCGCGCGGAGGGCTTTCTCAAGCTCGACGATGCGAAGCCGGGAACCGCGTTCACCGCCACCCCGCTGAGCGTTTCGCAGGACAAGCTGCTGGAGCTTGCGACGGGCACCCCGGTCAAGCCCGACTTCTCCCCGGACTTCCCGGCCCAGCGGCTGCAGACGGCCCGGGACTGGGAGGATCTGGTCCTCGCACCAGAGGTGCGCGACGAGGTCGAGCATGTGCTCGCGTGGATCCAGCACGAACAGACGATCCTCGACGACTGGGGCCTTCGATCGAAGCTCGCACCGGGGTACCGAGCGCTTTTCTATGGCCCGCCGGGAACGGGGAAGACGCTGACCGCGGCCCTGCTGGGTAAACGAACGGGGCTCGACGTCTACCGCATCGACCTGTCCATGGTGGTTTCGAAATATATCGGTGAGACGGAGAAGAACCTCGCGACCGTCTTCGATCAGGCAGCGCGCAAGCATTGGATCCTGTTCTTCGATGAGGCGGATGCGCTGTTTGGCGCCCGGACGAGCGCAAGCTCGTCGAACGACCGCTATGCCAATCAGGAGGTGTCCTACCTCCTCCAGCGGATCGAGAGCTGCCCTGCGGTGGTGATCCTTGCGACAAACCTCAAGGGCAACATCGACGACGCATTTTCGCGACGGTTCCAGTCCATGGTCGGGTTCACGAAGCCCAACGCGGCCCAGCGCCTCCAGCTTTGGCGCGGGGCGCTGACGGACACCGCCCGGCTCACACCTGATATCGACCTGACCCGCATCGCGCGGGACCATGAGCTTGTCGGCGGCGCCATCGTCAACGTGATCCGGCACGCAGCCATAACCGCGCTGCGCCAGGGAGAGGACAGGATTTCCGAACCGGACATTCTGCGCGCAATTGCGCTTGAGCTGAGAAAGGAAGGACGCACGCCATGACCGCGCTTCGGGTCTGTCTGATCCTGTTGCTTCTCAGCACGTTCTGGATGCTGCCCGCTGCGGCGCAGAGCGAGACCTGCGCGGATATCGGGCGCGGGGGCAGGCTGGCAGCCTACACCTCCGATCCCCGGCTGGTACAGTCCGGGCTGAGCGCGTTCTTCAACAACCCGGCCCAGCGCCTGAACGACGGGATCATCGGGCGGACGACGCGGGATTTCCTGATCGCGCTCTGCAACGAAGTACCCCTGCCCGGGGACACGGATCCCGTTGCCGGGACGGTCGCGCTGGCGGAGGAGTACGGGCGGCTCGAGGCCGCACGGCCCGACTGGATCGACGATCTTTCCGATCCGGCGACGCTCACCCGGATCGGGCTTACGACGGGCACCGGGTTCAACCGCAACAGCCTCGCGCTCGCCGGATCGACGGAGATGAAGGCGGCGGTGCTTGCGGGTCAACCTGTTGCCGCCTGCACCGCGGTTGCGGACGCGAGCGCGCTGACCGATGACACGCTCGAACAGGTTCAGGCCGGTCTCACCGCGCTCATGAAGGCCGATCCGGGCCTGCCGGAGGCGGATCTGAGTGCCGAGGCCGGTCAGGCCGGACCCGCGACTATCGCCGCCCTCTCAGCGATCTGCTCCACCTATCCGGGGATCGAGACCGGGGATCAGGCAGCTGCCGCGATGCCGGGCTTCGCCCAGATCGTCGAGGCCGACGCGGACGGGCTCGCGACCCTCGGATCGCCCGACTATGTCAACTGGGTCCTGCAGGCGCCGGAGACACGGCTGCGGCGGCAGGTAGGGACCCCGGATACGGTTCGCGCGCTGCTGACATCCTATGGGGCCTCCCCGAACGTCACCGCGACGCCCGCATCCACGCCGCCCGCCGACAATCCGCCAGCAACAACTCCGGCAAGCACACCAGCACCCTCAACGCCGGCCCGACCCGCCGCACCGTCGGCGACGGCCTCGACACCCAGCGTCTGCACACCGGTGGACGGCCCTGACCCGAGCTTTTTCGCGCTGACACCGGAGGATGTGGCGAAACTGACCGGGCGCACCAGCGTCGCCAGCCTGCTCAAACCGGTGCAGGAGGAGAGTTTCGACACGCTCGACGAACTGGAGCAGGCGATCGTCGCGGCCATCGCGACGGAGATCGATCCCTGCACGGCGGCACAGATCGCTCAGCTCGTGGACCAGATGGGCGGGGGCAATCGCCTGTTCAGCCTCGACGCGGGTGAATTCCAGAAACTGGTCCTGCAGCCGGACCTGCAGGCGGTGCTTCCTGCGGTGCAGGCAACCGTCGGGGTTCCAGCGCCCAGCGAGGACGGCCTGCGCACCGCCGTCATCGCCGCGGCGGAGACGGTCGTGACACCGCTTGTTCAACAGGACATCGACAGCATCGCCTCCATGGCCGCAGCAGCGGCGGAGGATGTCAGCCCGGCGACAGACACCGCGGCACCCGGCTTTCCGGAGGCGGAGCCGGGCACCATCACCCAGCTCTTCGGCCTCACCGACACGAGCCTCCTGATCCTCGAGGACAGCGTGACGGACCCCGAGCTCTTCCAGGCGATCGCCAGCACACCGTTCGAGGCGGTGTCGAGCCGCGATGTGATCAAATCGACCATCCTCGCCGCGTTGATGCCCATCGCGCAAAAGCGGGTGGAGAGCGAGGCCGCGGACAGCGCCGATGAGATCATGACGGCGGTCAAGGCGACCTACGCCTTGTCCGACGCGCTCGCTGCCGAGATCGCAAAGCTTCCCGCGCTTTCTCCTCTCGGCGACGATGCCGCCGAAAGCCTCGCCGCCCTCTCCGGCATTTCCTTCCCGACAGAGACGCTGATGACGTCAGCGATCGACACCGTGTCGCCACCGTTCGACAGCGCGAGCCGCAAGGCAGTGCTCGAGATCGCGCCGCAGGAGATCCCGGATGCGGGCGCCGAGCGGGCAATCGTGGCAATCGGCGCCGAATGCGAGTGCGTGGCTCGGCACAAGGAACACTCGTCCGTCTACGCATTCTATCCGTTCTGGTTGGCAAATCCGGTCCCGGAACCTGCGCCAACGGGGGCCGGTGCTGATGCCACGGGGGGCGGCGGCGCGGACGCGGCGGAGGCACCCGCCCTGCCCCCGCAGCCGCTCGTCGATTTCACGCTTGTGGAGCGGCTCGCCTTCTTCGGGCTCACGCTCTCGGCGGACATGAGCATCGGAAACGAGGCTCGGTGGCTGGAGGCCGCACCGACCTTCATCTCCTCCGCCCACCGCCGGCTGGCAAAAGCCGACCTCGCGATCACGATGAAGGGCTGGCAGGAGCTGACGGAATCCCAGCAGATCACGGCGGCACGAAACATTTCGGAACTCATGGTTCCGGTGCCGCAGCAACGGACGACCACATGGTCCGGATGGTTCGCGAGCCTGCCGGACCGGTTCGACAGCCGCCAGCCCGACGCGGTGACCCTCATCTTCGACGATTACGCCACGACGGACACGGAGACGGCCCAGTCGGTGGTCAATGGCCTCGTGGAGGCGCTCGACATGATGCTCTCCCAACGGGGACAAACGATCAACCTCGCGATCACCCTGCCACTCGCGCCGGATGCGCCAAACACGCCGCTCCTGAGCGAACTGCGGGAAAGCCTGCTGGCCGTCGACGGAAACCCGGAACGGGTGGACGAGCTTCTCGTCTTCCTCGATCGCCCCACGACCAAGACGAAAAAGAGCCTCCGCGCGCGCGTCGAGGCGGGCTTCAACGGAGCGGACCGCCAGACGGTGCTGCGCAAGATCCTGCCCGTCCTCCCACCGCTCGCTCAGCAAAAGCCCCCCCGCACCCCTGTCGCCGGTGCCCCGCCGCAGACCGAGGCGGAAATGAACTTCGGCCAGTTCCGCGACGACCTTGCCTACTTTCAGGATAATTTCGGGGGGATCGGGTTCTGGCCCGTCCCTGGGATCACGACGCCACCGGACCCCTTGGTCACAGAACTGATCGGCTTTACCCAGGCGCAGTTTGCGGTTGGGGGCCTGCTGCCAGCCAGTTTCGAAGGTCTGAACACCCAGATCGACGGCATGTGTGGCATCGTCTGCCCGAACCGGATCTACGTGCGGCTCGGGATCGTCGGTGCCCTTGGTGCCGCTCTGCTGGTGACGGGCCTTTCCTACTATAGCCGCACCGCGCAGATCGTCGGCTTTCGTTTCATGCTGGTGCCCGCCCTTCTGCTCGCCGTTCTGGCAGCGCTGGTGGCAAGCGCGATCTGCGACGCCTCCGCCACCTACTGGGCCGCACCCGCCGCGGTACTGGAGACGCTGTTCCTGCTGATCGTGCTCGGCTTCAACTGGTACGAACGGGGGGTCGAAGGGCCAAGGCCGTGACGCAAGGACTAGCCGCGCAGCACCGGCGTGGCGGAGAGCAACGTGCCTTCGCGCTGGTAGAACGGATAGACGATGTTGTGTCGGGTGTTGGTCGTCCGCACCCGGTAGACGAGCTGGATCGCCAGATGACCCTCCAGCCAGTCCCGTGTCTCCACGGAGACATCCTCCAGCTCGATGCGCGGTTCGAAGAAGAGGATGGCGCGGGCGATTGCGGTTTCGATCGCCGCCTCCGTCTCGTCGTCCATGGGCTCGAACACGAGGTCATGGAGGCGACAACCATAGCGGGGATGCATCACCCTTTCGCCGGGTCTCGTGGAAAAGAGGATGCGCAGGCTTTCGACGATATCCTCCTCCGCCTCGACCTGCACGACCCGCCCGGTGGTGGCGGAGAACCGGGGCGGAAAGGACCAGCCGCGGCCGAGGAACCCGGGATCGGCCATCCGCTCAGCCCCCAATCATCACGGTTGGCAGCCCCAGAACGATGGTACCGCCATGGGCAGTGTTGTCGCCCATCCGGGCGGCGGGTTTCCCGCCGATCAGCACGGTGGCAGACCCCTTAATGATCGTGGCGGGGGGACCGACGCAGGTCGCGTTGTCCCCGAGCACCGCCGCAGGCATGCCACCGATCAGAACCGTGGGCACGCCCGGCCCAATGATTGGCCCGCCCACATGGGGCACCGGGCCGTTCGCGGCGGGACAGGTGTGCATGTCTGTGAGCCGGGCTGCGGGGGGCATGCGGATCCTCCTAATTGATGTTCACAAGCGCGCCCTGCACCGTGACCTGACCCGAGGCGGTCAGCTCCGCCGAGGCGTTGCCGGACGCGCTGAAGCCCACATCGGCGCTTGCGCTCACGTTGAGGCCGCTGATCGACACATCCGCATCCGACGAGATCGTAACGCCGGAAGAGCCGGAGATCGAAACACTCGCCGCCGCGGTGATCGATACGTCCGACGCGCTGTTGAGCGTGATGCCGCTCGACGACATCTCCACCGAATTGCCGTTCTGATCCTTGAGCGTGATCGACTGATCCTGGTCGCTCAGCGTGACGCTGTTGCCGCCCGGGGTCTCGACGGTGATCACCTTGTTTTCGTCGTCGAAGTTGACCTTCAGCTTCTCTCGCGTCTGGATCACCTTGATGTTGTTAGCGGTTTCAGGCGCCACGGGCTGAGCGTTCTTGCTGCTGTGCACGCTGCCCAGCACCACAGGGTAGCGGGGGTCCGAATTCAGGAACGCGACGAAAACCTCGTCGCCAACCTCCGGCAGGAACATCACACCCGCATCCCCGCTCGCATAAGGCGCGTTGTAGCGCGCCCAGAGCGGGTCTGCCTCCTCTCCCAGCATGGGCACGGTGATTTCGATCATCGCCTGGCCGTTCGGATCCTCGGCGACCTGTTTGACGAGGCCGACCTGCAGCCCCTCGATCGGGGCGGTGAGCGCGCTGGCAGAAGCGGTCGCGAGCCCAGGTCGGTCCGCCAGCCAGCGGTGCGGATGACCCAGTGCCACCTCCGTCGTCCATTGTCCGTCCTCGACCCGATGGGCAACGGCGCAGATCAGGCCGGTGCCGTTGAAGCGGTCCGCGAGCCCCTTCAGTTCCAGCGTGGCGCCGAGCACGGCGAGCCCCGAGCCCTGAAACGCAGCCGTGCCCTGGATCATAGCCAGCGCGCTGCGGGTCTGTCGCGCCTTGGCAAGGCTCGTCAGATCGCTCGCTTCGATCTGGATCGGGGTCGCGATCGGGAACGTGAGGCCTCCGGCAGCGTCGGCCAGGGCGCTTCCCTTGTCGGTGCCCCATTTTCCGGGAGGCTCCGGATCTGCGGACCCGTCGGTGGTCGCCAGTTCCGACAGGCTCCATGCGGTCGCGTCCACACTGTCGAACTGGCCCCGCAAGGAGACTTCGGCGTCAAAGCGGATGAGATCCTCGCCGTAGGTGACGGTGAGAACCTGCGACGCGCTCGTGTCAGGGGCCTTTGCAAAAACCTTCCCGGCCTCCGCCCAGACGAGAAGGCCGTTTGCCTCCGCCAGGCTCAGGATGAAATCCCAGGGCATCGCGAAGTATTGCACGACCGCATCATGCTCGGTCGCTGTGGAGCTTACGTCCGCGGTAAGGCCTGCATCCTCGACGATCTTGGAGATCACCGCACTGTCCGTCTGCTTCAGGTAGGTCGCTGTCGCGGGGGCAAGCGTGAGCTTTACCGCCTTGTCCCTTAACGTGATCTCGAGCCGGCTGCCCCGGCTGTCGAGGACCCTGAGACGCAGGGCGGTGACGATCCCGTCGAAGATGGTCGAAGCGGTCCCGCCGCCGTAGAACGCCTCCACTTTCACCTCAGTCCCGACCGCGAAAGTGCTCGCGTCAGTCACCGGAAAGCTGTTGTCGGCAACGTCCCCATCGGCGATGACGATCACCGCCTCGGGCACCCGGTTCATCTCCGCACGGGTGCGGACGGCAATAACCACCAGATCGTCAGCACTGGCCTTCCCATTGGCGGTGATCTTGATGCCGACGGGATCGTCGCTTTGGTCTTCGGGGCTTGCAGCCACGGTGTGCTCCTAGCGGATGGGGGGAAAGCGCAGCGTGGTCCCCGGTGTCAATCGGCGAAAGCTGTCAAGCTTGTTGACCGCGGCCACATGCATGTACTGGGACGCATCCTTGTAGATCCGCTGACAGAGCAGCGGCAGCGTGTCGCCCGCTTGCACCTCGACCAGATGGGTCATGTCGGGGGAGGAGCGCTGCGCCTTGAGCGCCTCCTCAAGCTGGGTGCTGAAGGCGACGAAGTTCATCGTGACTTTTGCCCGCAGCGCCTGACCCGCGGGGTGGAAAAGGGTGTAGTCGACGGTCATGTTCGTCAAACGCCCGTAGAACGCGTTGAGCCCCCGCCCCCAGGTCAGCTTCACCACGTTCGGCTCGTGATCCTTGCCGCTGTAGGTGTAGGCGATATTGCGGATGGCCTTGACCTGGTCGGCAACGGACTGCTTAACGTTCGGCACGACCCCGGTTCCGTCGAGGATCACGGAGAAGTCCACCTTCTCCTGATTGACCGATGCGAACTTTGAGATGACGGCGGACTTGCCGAGGGGCTTGTCCCGCCCCTCCTTCTTCCCTGTGTAGTTGATGCCGAAAGTGTGCTTGTAGTCCGCCGGATTGATCGTGACCTTGAAGACGTTGTTGGGGCCGGACGTCTCGCTCGTCTGGCCGTCCTCGACCACACACCGGGTAAGCGTGAGTTTGGCCATCTAGCGCTCCTGACGTCGCCGTTCGGCCAGCTCGATCATCTCCGCCACTTCGGTCAGGATCTCCTGCCGCATGTCGTCGAGCGCTTCCTCGATCCGGGCCTCGTCCTTGTCTTCGGTCCCGCCCGATCCGAAAGTGCCGCGCACGACAAGGGATCCGATCTCGATTGGCATCACTTCGTCCGTTTCAGCGTGTTGAAGGCCAGCTCGATGGTTTCCACCGCGATCTCGTTTTTCATCGCGTCGAAACCGCCCACCTGCCATTTGACGGGATAGGCGTTGGTGATCGACCAGGTCGCGGACGGGTCACCTTCCTCATCGCAGAGCGAGATCACCACGCTCTGCGGTTTGATAGGCTGGGAGAAGTCGTTTTCGATCGTCGACTTGCACCATTTGACGAGCTCGCTCGATTCCGTCGCGAGACCCCTCTTGAGCCTCAGGTTGGAATGTTTCACCGGCTTCGGCAGGCGGTGGACGAACCGGTTCTCCCCCCCTTCGACCACCTCCTCGACCTGGATCTCGGCCTCAAGACCCGACACTTCCTGAAACGCCCCATCAACCGCCGAAGAGGAGCCCGACAGGCTGACGGTGAAATGGAACGCAACAGGAAGCGCGAAATCGGTCATGAGTTCTCGATGCTCATGCCCTCATGGGCGATCTCGATGGACTCAACGGCCACCTCGTTGCCCTCGGCCTTGAGATCCGTGCCCTGAATCTTCACCGGGAAGGCGTTCTGAAGCTTCCAGACCATCGTCGGATTGTGGCCCTCATCCAGCAGGCTGATCGTAATAGCCTTACGCTTGATGATGTTCATCTTGATATCTTTGTACCAGTCGAAGAAGCCGTTATCCTTCACGAACACGCCCTTCTTCATGGTCACGTTGGAGTATTTCTGCATGCCGGGCATCTTGACCTTCGAAAAGGTCGGGCTGTTGCCAGCCCGATACTCGATGGGCTCGTTTTCCATATCGAGGCCGGCGACCTCCTGGAATGCCACCTCCGCATCGTCCCACTTCACCTGAAAGTGGAACTTGGGAAGCGGCCAGATCGTCTGCGACTGGGCGGAACCGTCATCTGCCATGGGTTAACCTCCTCTTGAATCTTAGGATTTCTGCATCTGCTGCTGGAACGTGATCTCGATGAACTCCGCCGGACGCACGACGGCGACAAGCACCGTGATCCGCAGGATGCCCTCGAGGATGTCGACAGGGGTCATGGTCTCCCCAAGGCCCACATGGACGGAGAACGCGTCCGCGGGGACCGCACCGGCAAGACCGCCCTGCTTCCAGATGCCGGTGAGGAAGTTCTCGATCATCGACTTCATGGTGATCCAGGTGTTGGCCGTGTTCGGCTCGAACACGTAGGCCTTGGAGGCGAGCTTGATCGACTCCTCCATCATGATCATCGTCCGCCGCACGTTGATGTAGCGCCAGTCGAGGGAGTTGCCGTCCAACGTTCGTGCACCCCAGACCAGCGTTCCCTCGCCAACAAACGGGCGGATCGCGTTGACCGATTTGCCCTGGGGCGTGACGTTGAGGTCCTCCTGCTCGTCATGGCTGATATTGACCATCGGGCTGACCACGGAGTTGAGGCTCACATTCGCCGGTGCCTTCCAGACCCCACGGTTGGAATCGACCATCGTGTAGATCCCGGCCATGGCCGCGGCGGGGGGCATCGCGTTCATCCGCGCCGTGATGGCGTCCATCATGTCGCCGTAGACCGGCGCAATGACCCGCAGGGTCTTGTCCACGCTCTCAACCGAGGGCATGTCGTCTTCCGGCTCCGGGATTGCGCCGAGATAGACCTTCAGGTCCGCAGGCGGCGACTCTGTCCCGCTGACGGAGACGGTGTACTTGACCATCGCCTCGGGTCCCTTGAACCCATCCTCGGGCTTAAACGAGATATTGCCGGACGTCGCATCGACGCTCCAGACCCCGACACCGCTGACCGTCTTCGTCTTGCCGTCGGCGGCGCTTTCGTCGGGATCCACGAGTTTGACCGTCGTGGGATCTGCGCCGCTCTCATCGTTCTCGAGAACGTCGACGGTGACACCCTCCGGCGAGTCCATCACCGCAAGATCGCCGCGGGCCGCCACGACGCTGATGGAGACGGTGGCGGGGTCGGAGGCGTTGCCCACCGGCATGTCGTCCACGATGGTCTGTGCGGTAACGCTGAACGATCCGGAGGTGTCCGTCCCGTTCTGGATGTGCACGACCTCCCCGGCCATCACCTGCTCCTGCGTGAAGGTGGTGATCGCCGCGGAGAGGTCGGACGTGAGGGAAATCTGACCGAGGAGCGTCGCCCCATCGGCGATCGTGAAGGTCATGTGCTCGTCGTCGATCCCATAACCTTCCGCCCGCAGGATCTGCGGGGTCAGCGGCGTCGTCGCGCCCTTCGTCGTGACAAGTGCGAGACTGCCCGCGAGGACAGGCTTTCCATCCGTCCGCGCGATCTCGGCGAACTGCGGCTCCATCTTGTCCGCGGGCAGACCATCAGGATTTGCGCTGTCCTTCAGAAGCTTGATGAAGTCCGGGCGGCTTGCCGGTGCGATGTTCTGAAAGGTGAAGTTGCGGGACTGGAAGATCGAGGTGTTGATCCACGGGTAGTAGGCCGCACCGAAATCCAGATGGTTGATGCCGATATCGTTGCGGAACCCCGCGACAGGATCGCCCTGCGGTGCCTGCCGGTCGAGGTGACCTGCGAACATGTCGAGCACGGCGAAGCGGTTCTTCATCTTGTCACCGCAATGCATCAGCATCGCCTGCTGAACCTTCTGGCAGTTCGCCCGGGTCAGGCGCGTCGCCTCCGGGATCACCACCATGGTGGGCTCGGCTTCCTTGATCAGGGTCTTGATGCCCGCCAGCATCTTGTCCCCGTCGATCTGATCCTCATAGGAGCCGATCGAGACCACGTAGCAGGCACCGCCCCCGTTCTGGAAAAACAAGCGCATCGCGCCATAAAGGGCGAAGGCCTCGTTGGTCTGGGTGAGCGCATACTTCTTCGTCTTGCCCTTTTTCGTCACCGTGAACTCGGCAGCGGGCAGGGGATCCTTCTTCTGCGCGCCACCATCGGTGAGCGCGCTGCCGCCGGTATACTCCTCCGCCTCACCAAGGGAGAACTCAGGCGTTGGCCCTTCCCCGAAGTACGAATGAAACTCGGACATGGAGGAGATGCGCCACGGCGCGTTCGCCAGCGACACGTTGCCGTTCATCGCCTTTTCCGTGTAGCCGATGAAGGCCGGGACGGCGGTCGCGACCTGCACGACGGAATTGGGGAATGCATTCTTCTCTACGATGTAGACGCCGGGGGTCTTCATGGGCTTCATAACGCCCTCCTTCCTCTAGAGATTGACGTAGATGTCGGACGTGAGCTGCCCGCTGTCGGGGTCCTTGCGCAGCGCCGTCGGGGTGGGGGTCGGCAGTATCGGGACGATCGTGCGGGGGCCGAACGGCCCTTCGCTGACCAGTTCAAACCGTTCGGGGGGGCGACGGTTCAGATGAATGGCATCGTGGGAGCGGAAGCAGCGGGCGGTCGTGCCGTTTGGCAGCCTGCGGTCCGCGATCCGGTCAAAGCTCGCCGCTCCCGCAGGATCCTGCACGGCGAGCTTGGCCGAAGCGTCCCCGCCGGTCACGTTGTAGGTCCAGATCCGCGCCACCGCTGCAAACTCCACGCTGGCGGAGAGGTCGCGCCCCTCCGGCTCCGCAGTGACCAACAACCGCGCGAATGCGCTGAATCCACCGGTAACCGCCTGAGCAGTCTCCAGACTCAACCGTGTCGTGTCTGTTTCATCCGAAACACACGTCACAGTAAATATTGGTACCGTTCCGGGACCCATGGCCTCGTCTGTGACCATCTCGACCATCGGGTCGGTGGCCACCATATCGATCTCCATGGGCTGGGTCAGCGTCTCATCTAGGTCCCCGGCACCCTCCGGCACGCCGCAGATGAGACCACCGGGACGGGGACGGATCACCCCGCCAAGCGCCGCGATCTGACCCGCAAACTTGCGTCCGGGAACGAGCGTGAGCGGCGGCACCTCCTCCCCCCAGAAGGCGTGCCGCACGGTGACGGTAAAGAATCGCTCCATCCTCATGACCCGCCCCCCGGGGCGAGCGCCCGCTCGGGCTGGGAAACCAGCGGCGTCTCGGACACTATCGTGGTGCTGTCGATGGCGACCGAGCGCATCTTGTAGTGCACCGACGGAACATAGCGGCCCCCGAATGCCCCCCAAAGCTGGCTGAGCGTGTCCATCTCCAGATTGCTGATCTCGATGGAAAGCTGCGACAGCCCCGCAGGCATCTCCGGCGTGTTGGAGGGCGTCAGGAGCGGAAAGGCCTGAAAAAACTCCACCGAGGCGGTGAGCACCTTCAGCGCATCGGAATAATTATCCGCGTCAAAACCCGCAGCGATCATGAAGTAGATGTTGAGATGCACCGGCGGCTGCTGGGTCGCGCCGATACCCGCGGCCGACACGTGGGGGATCGCCCCCTTCCTCGGGATCGTATCCTGGGAGATGTTTGTCACAAACAGCGCCAGCCGATTGCGGGTCTCCGCAACCGGCTTCCCCTCGCCGTCCGTCAGCATAGATTGCACGACCATGCTGTCAGGGCTTCCGAAGCGCTGCCGGAGATGGGCATCAAGCCGGGTCACAAGCACACTGACCGCGGCATCTAGCATCAGGCCGCCCCAACCCTGACAAAGGCCGGACCCGTCACTCCAAATATTTCGTCGCGGCGGGACATGCCGACCTCACGTGAACCTTACGTCACGTTACCCGTCAAACGTGAAAAAGCAACAATACGTTCGCTTTATGTGCGAGCGGTCGCCGCGGGCGCAGGCGGATACCAGCCGAAAACCGCCTTGTTAGGGCTAATGACCCAAGAGTCAAATTCATATCGGCGCAAGGCCCGGAAAAATGTAGGTCCCGTCATGCTCATCAAATTTTCATGTTCGATGGTATACAAATTTATTGACTAACAAGTCACTACTGATAGATGTCTACCCAATCGCCACCTCTGGAGTGACCTGACATGCCAGACCTGACGCTTGTACGCCGCCGCCCCTCCCGATTGCCCCGGTTCGACCGATGGGACGATCTGCGCAGGCTCCATGTGATGGGCGCGGTGCTGGTGCTGTCCTGTGTCGTTCAGGGTCCATCGCCGGCTGAAGCTGTTGTGGCGATGGACAACCCGATGCGTTTGGACACCGATGGCAAGGATGGTGTAGACCTAGGGTGACCTTCCTCACCCAAATGGACTCCACAATGACAATCGGCGACCCTGCCCCTCCCCCGATCCGCAAGCGGCAGCGGCGCAAAGACGCGCGCCCGGGGGAGATCATACAGGCGGGCCTCGATGAGTTTGCGGAGAACGGGTTTTCCGCCGCCCGCCTCGACGATGTGGCCCGCCGGGCGGGCGTAGCGAAGGGCACGATCTACCGCTATTTCGACAATAAGGAAGCGTTGTTCGAGGCTGCTGTGGGCTCCAAGGTTCACAGCAAGCAGGCGGAGATCGAAAACCTCGTCGACAGTTTCGAGGGCAGCACCGAGACCCTCGTGCACATCGTGCTCACCAAACTCTACGAGGAGCTGGTCCGGTCAGATGCGAAGATCCTGATGCGGATCATCATCGCCGAGGGGCACCGGTTTCCTGACCTTAAAAAATCCTATTACGACACGGTCATCTGCAACGGGACACGGATCATCAGCAAGATCGTGAAACGCGGCATCGATCGGGGAGAGTTTCGCAAGGGGCCGGTCGAGGATCTGCCTCGCCTCATCGCCGCACCGACCATGATGGCCGCGATCTGGGCGCTGACATTCGAGGATCTGGAACCGATCGACGTGGATCGGCACTACGCAGCCCACGTGGACCTGCTGTTTCACGGCCTGCGCAAGACCTGAGCCTCAGTGGGTCCAGGCGCCGCGCCGGTTGAACGCGAAATTCTCACCATAGCCCCGTGGGCGGATCGTCTTGCGCCGCGACTGAGGGTCCTGAACCCGGTGGGCGATGCCGTGACGGGTGGCGTATTCGACGGCGGCATCGCGGCTGTCGAAATGCAACTTCACCTGCGTATTCATGTCCCCGGACCCCGCCCAGCCCATCAGCGGATCGATCTGTTTGGCTTCCTCGGGGTCGAACTCCAGCACCCAGGACTTCGTGTTGGCCTGGCCTGAAGACATGGCGGTCTTGGCGGGTTTGTAAATGCGCGCGGACATGGTTCACCTCGGGTGGTCGTTCTTGTCTTTATCCCGAAAGGTGCGGTGCAGCGCAAGTGCGGCATCGCCGCGGAGAGGGCATCAACCGGGGGCTTGGGAGCGAGGGGTGGGGGTGGTAAAGCCCCCGGTTGACGTCCATTGCTGCTTGCACCACTTTCTTACAGGAGCATCTGTCAAGCCAACAATACAAATTTTGAAACCAACGCGGCTTTATTTCAAATTCTAGGGGCTCCTTTTTAACCAATTCTTAAACACTTTGGGACGCCGAGTAATCGCGAAGAAGGACCACGATCCGTGTCAGAATCTCTCGAAGTTGTACTGCCCGAGGTCGTGAGACCGGCCCGGGAAAAGCTCGAAGGGGGCAAGCAGTTTGTCCTCAAGGCGGAATTCGAACCCGCGGGCGACCAGCCCACAGCCATCACCGAACTTGCCGACGGGATCGCGGGCGGCGAGCAGGATCAGGTGCTGCTGGGCGCCACCGGCACGGGCAAGACCTTCACGATGGCCCAGATCATCGCACGGACACAACGCCCGGCGATCATTCTCGCGCCCAACAAGACACTTGCGGCCCAGCTCTACGGTGAGTTCAAGAGCTTCTTCCCGGAGAATGCGGTCGAATACTTCGTGAGCTACTACGACTACTACCAGCCGGAAGCCTATGTGCCCCGCTCTGACACCTATATCGAGAAGGAATCGCAGATTAACGAGCAGATCGACCGGATGCGGCACTCCGCAACCCGCGCGCTGCTCGAACGGGACGACGTGATCATCGTCGCCTCGGTGTCCTGCATCTACGGTATCGGATCCGTCGAGACCTACGGGGCCATGACCCAGGATCTGATCACCGGCAAGGAGTATGACCAGCGCAAGGTCATGGCGGACCTCGTGGCCCAGCAGTATCGGCGCAACGATCAGGCGTTCCAGCGCGGCAGCTTCCGCGTGCGGGGGGACAGTCTGGAGATTTGGCCCGCTCACCTCGACGACCGGGCGTGGAAGCTCTCTTTCTTCGGTGAGGAGCTCGAATCCATCACCGAGTTCGACCCTCTGACCGGGGCGAAAACCGGGACGCTGGAGAAGGTGCGTGTCTACGCCAACTCCCATTATGTAACCCCGCGTCCGACGATGAATCAGGCGGTGCAGAGCATCAAGAAGGAACTGCGCACCCGCCTCGATCAGCTGGTCAACGAGGGCAAGCTGCTCGAGGCGCAGCGGCTGGAACAGCGAACGAACTTCGACATCGAGATGCTCGAGGCGACAGGGGTCTGCAACGGGATCGAGAACTATTCGCGCTACCTCACGGGCCGCGCCCCCGGGGAACCACCCCCGACCCTTTTCGAGTACATCCCCGACAATGCCATCGTCTTTGCCGATGAAAGCCATGTCTCCGTCCCGCAGATCGGCGGGATGTACAAGGGCGACTACCGACGCAAGTTCACCCTCGCAGAGCACGGCTTCCGCCTACCCTCCTGCATGGACAACCGCCCCCTGAAGTTCGAGGAGTGGGACGCGATGCGGCCCCAGTCGATCTTTGTCTCCGCAACTCCGGCGGGGTGGGAGCTGGAGCAATCCGGCGGTGTTTTCGCCGAACAGGTGATCCGGCCCACTGGTCTGTTGGATCCGGAGGTGGAGATCCGTCCGGTCGAGATGCAAGTCGACGACCTGCTCGACGAGATCCGCAAGACGGCGAAGGCAGGCTACCGCGTGCTCGCCACGGTGCTGACCAAACGGATGGCGGAAGACCTGACCGAATACCTCCACGAACAGGGCGTGCGCGTGCGCTACATGCACTCGGACATCGACACCGTGGAGCGGATCGAGATCCTCCGCGACCTCCGTCTCGGCGCATTCGACGTTCTGGTCGGCATCAACCTTCTGCGGGAGGGATTGGACATTCCCGAATGTGGGCTTGTGGCCATTCTCGATGCGGACAAGGAGGGTTTCCTGCGGTCCGAGACCTCGCTGATCCAGACCATCGGTCGGGCCGCGCGGAACGCGGACGGACGCGTGATCATGTATGCGGACCGGGTCACCGGCTCCATGGAGAGGGCCATCGGCGAGACCAACCGCCGTCGCGAAAAGCAGATGGCCTACAATGAGGAACACGGGATTACCCCGGAGACTGTGCGCAAGAATGTCGAGGACATCCTCGACGGGGTCTGGCAGGGCGACACGGATCAGTCCCGCATTACCACCAAGGTGGACAAGCCGAAGGTGGGCGCGAACCTTGCCGCCCATCTCGACGCGCTGCGCAAAGACATGATGAAGGCTGCAGAAAACCTAGAATTCGAGGAGGCCGCGCGCCTGCGCGATGAAGTGCAGCGCCTGGAAGCCGTGGACCTCGCCCTCGCCGACGATCCGATGGCACGCCAGTCAGCGGTGCAGGACGCGATCGATACCGCGCAGTCCAAGCAGGGGCGCTCTTCGGCGGGCAAGGCCGGGACGCGGGTGAAGTACGGCAAGGTTCAGAAACGGTTTCGCGGCTGACGGACGAGAGGATCAGACCATGGCAAAGACCGGATCGCCCTCCAGCCCGGTCAGCGCCGTGACCTGGTCGTCCAGTATTTTGACAAACTGTTCGGAGACCGTTCCGGGATCCTTGTAGATCGACCAGGCGACGAAGGGGAACCGGATCGAGCCGTTGATCGCGGCGCGTTCCACATCTCCGACCCGTGCCTTGCGCATGGCCGCGGACATCAGATCGTTGGCAAACCGGAAGTCGTCGTCCCGCGCACCCCGCCCTTTCACATGTGTCCACGCGATGAAGAGGAAGTCGTGCACGATGGCCGCCTCCAGATGGCGGCCGACGACCCCCACTATCGACCTGCCGAACCGTGGTACGGAGGTGAGATCGGTGAGCATGCCCTTGGGCACGGTGAGGTTGCGCACCGCACTTTCGTAGCGCAGGCGGTAGGTCACCGTGTACGGCTCGGCGACGATATAGTCGCACTTGCGCCTGCCAGTCGGGCTTATCCCGTCGCGCAGTCGCATCAGGACTAGTGAATTGGTATAGTTGAAGTCCGCGATCGCGACCCGCTTATCATGGTAAGGGTTAGGAATAACGGGAGTGTAGAATTCGAACACGTCGGACAAAGCACCCTCCTTGAACCAATGCGCGTCAATCAAACGTCTCTCACAATTGCCTGAGTTTATCACAGCACCCGCTTCATGTCCGCACTCACCGACCTGATCCTCCACCTCGGCAGCTTCATCGCGCTCTTCACATTTGCGGATGCGGCGGTTGGCCGGACACAGAAGCAGACGCTGTCCCGCTACATCTTCGGCCAGCGGGACATGGACTTTGCAGGGTTCGAGACAACGCTGATCGCATCCCTGCTGGGATGGTTCCGCAACCGGCGCGGCCGGTTCGCCCTCTGGCGGGTCTATGTCTACTCGGTGGTGATGATCCTGTTCACGACCGTGATGCTCAGCTCCGGCGCGATGTCGGTGATCCTTGGCGGCTCGCCGCCCGCGGGGTCGATTGACCTGAACCTGATCATGATCGCGGTTTTCCTCGCACTCGGCGTCGCGTCCCTGCCCTTCGACTACTGGAGCCTTTTCATCACCGCGCGGGTCTTTGAAGGCAATGCGATCGGTCCGTGGCGATATCCGCTCGCTGTGGTGCTCGACATCGTGGCCTCGTCCCTGCCCTTCATCGTTGTCGGCGTGCTCTACTATTTTCTGATCACGCTGCCACTCGCGCGGGGGGAGCCGCTGCCGCAGCCCATAGACGATTTTTCGGTGTTCGGGCTCGTCGGCATGTTCTTCAGCTACTTGTCCGTCGTGTATGTCTCGCTGATCCAGATCAGCCTCTTCGCCGTTGGGCTCCTGCTGCGGGGGATGGCGCTTGTGCTGACGGGCTTGAGCAGGGTGGCGGAGGGGTCCCAGATCGCGAACCACCCGATCACGACCGTCGGCCTGATCCTCGGCATCGTGTCCTACCTGAGCGGGTAAGCCCTACCAGCCCTCGGTCCCCGGTCCGCCCTTCACGATGCCCGCAAGGTTGGACGTCACCCAACCGCCATAGAAATTGCCCGGCTGCGGCGTGACCCGTTCGGACCCGACGAAGCACGCGTCCATGGGTTCGGCATAGACCGCGACATGATCGAGGAGCTCGGCGAAAGAACGGGTCGGCGCGGGATAGGTCCAGGCAGCCCTCGGCACCCGTTTCCCACCGCCCTCGACATGGAAATACGCGGCTGTCCCCTTCCATTCGCAGAAGCTGCGTCCCGGCGCGGAGACGAGTGCGCCCTCCGCAAAGTCGCTCATCGGGATGTAGTACGTCGGCGCGTGGTGCGTCTCCAGCACCCTTAAGGCGCGGTCGGTGCTTGCGACCTCGACACCACCGAGGACGATCCTGAGACGCTCCGCAACGGGCTCAAGCCGGGGCGGGCGCGGGTACTCCTGAACATTCTCGGGCTGAAGGGGCACGGCGGGGTCCTCTAGTCGTCTCGGGACGGGTTAGATAGGGCGCCGCCGACGCCCCGCCAGATCAGGTGTTGAAGAGGAAATGGAGGACATCGCCGTCCTTGACCTCGTATCCCTTGCCTTCCGCGCGCATCTTGCCCGCGTCCTTCGCCGGCCCCTCGCCGCCCAGCGCAGTGAAGTCGTCGTAGGCGATGGTCTCTGCGCGGATGAAACCGCGTTCGAAATCGCCATGGATCACGCCAGCGGCCTGGGGTGCCAGAGTTCCCGCCGGGATGGTCCAGGCCCGGGCCTCCTTCGGTCCCACCGTGAAGTAGGTGCGCAGGTGCAGAAGGTCGTAGCCCGCCCGGATCAGGCGGTCGAGCCCGGCTTCCTCAAGCCCCATGTCGGACAGGAATTCCGCCCGCTCCTCATCGTCGAGCTGGGCAATCTCCTCCTCGATGGCGGCGGAGATCACGACAGAGATGGCCCCCTGTTCCGCGGCCATCTCGGCGACCTTCGCGGACAGCGCGTTACCCGTGGCCGCCGCATCCTCCTCTACGTTGCAGACGTAGAGAACCGGCTTGGCGGACAGAAGCTGGAGCATGCGGAACGCCTTCCGGTCCTCCTCCGCGACGTCGAGCATACGGGCGGGCTTGCCCTCCTCCAGCAACACTTGCGCGGCCGAAAGCAGACGTTCGGCCTCGACCGCCTCCTTGTCCCCGCCCTTGATCTTGCGAACGAGGCCCGCGCGGCGCTTCTCCACCGACTCCAGATCGGCGAGGATCAGCTCCGTCTCGATGGTCTCCGCATCGCTGACTGGATCGACCCGCCCGTCCACATGGGTGATGTCGTCATCCTCGAAACAGCGCAGCACATGGGCGATGGCGTCGGTTTCCCGGATGTTTGCGAGGAACTGGTTGCCGAGCCCCTCCCCGCGGGAGGCGCCTTTCACCAGACCAGCAATGTCAACAAAGGTCAGACGCGCGGGGATCACCTGCTTGGAGCTCGCAATCTTTGCCAAGGCATCGAGGCGCGGATCGGGCACACTGACCTCGCCCACATTGGGCTCGATGGTGCAGAACGGAAAGTTCGCCGCCTGCGCAGCCGCCGTGCGCGTCAGCGCGTTGAACAAGGTCGATTTGCCCACGTTGGGCAGGCCGACAATCCCGCATTTAAAGCCCATTGGGCCCTCCACTCGCACATCCTCTGGTCGGGCGACTGTCTAGGGCGCGATGGCGGGACTGGCAAGGGCGGGCGGACCGAGTGGCCCGCCCGCGCCACCCTCAGGCGAAAAGGCCGAAGGAGTTTCCGTCGAGGTCCTGGCAATAGGCAAAACGGCCAGAAGGGATGGAGATGATGGGGGAAAGCACGCGGCCCCCAGCCTCCATCACCCGCTCCAGCGCATCCTCAAGCGGCGCACGGGTGGACAGGTGCACCGTTGGACCCTCTCCCTGCGCCGCGGGCTTGCCCGGGTAAAGGTGCCCGGCAACGCTGTTCGGATCCGCAGCGTCGAAGATCGCGATCGGGTTGGGGCCATCCGCCTGCACGGTGAAGCTGCGCCCGGTCACCTTGCCGTAGAACGCTTGCGCGGCGTCTAGGTCGGTCACGGGAATCTCCATCCACACGGTCGGGTGTTCGGGAAGGTCTGCCATCGGGATCTCCTGTCTGGGGACACACAACGGCTGCAGGATAGGCGGGGGCTCCTGTCAAAACCTGTCAGGACCTCCCAATACCCAAGTCTGGTGATTTACGCCTCGCCACAATTTCCATTTGTTAATGATTGGCAGGAGTCGGCCTGCCAAGTGTGTGTTTTGCTTGTTCTGGAGGGTCCCATGCCAGTCTACCGAACCAATGGTGGAGCGACGTACAACCTCAACACAGAGGGCAGCAGCGTCGGCACCTTCGACGACTCGTTCAATTTCGCCGGTAGCCAGCAACGGGCGCTTTCCGACGGGACCGAGCCCAATACCCTCTACGATACCGGCGATTTCGAACGAAA
>JBCBAP010000032.1:0-38754 GCA_038532435.1 Pseudomonadota bacterium
CTGAGCGCGGTTCTGGTCGCGCTGGAGGACCGGGGCACCCACGCGGTGCCCCAGGTCCTTCTGGCACCGGGGCCGGACCTTCCGAACCGGGCCTTCGACCCGGACGAACACCGCACGCTTGAACTGTCCCTGCGGGACTGGGTCAGCCGCGACACCGGCCTGCACCTCGCCCACGTCGAGCAGCTCTACACGTTCGGGGACCGCGCGCGGGAGGCGGTGCTGGCGGAGGGCGCGCCTCATCTGGTCTCCATCGGCTATCTCGCGATCGTGCCCATGAGCGGGGTCAGCGAGCCCGGGCCGAACTGGCGGCCATGGAAGCAGTTCTTTCCGTGGGAGGATCGCCGGGAAGGTGCGCCGCCGGTGATGCAGAACCTCATGCCCCGGCTTGAGGACTGGGCGGGGCAGGAGCCGTCCCGGATCGACCGCGTCTCCCTCAGCTTCGGGCTGCGGGATGCGGGCTGGCGGGACGAACTGGTGCTGGAGCGCTACGAGCTTCTCTACGAAGCGCGGCTTGTTCACGAATACTTCCGGGATCGACGGCGGGATGTACCTGCGGATCTGCCCGCCTTCGGCCTGTCGCTGCCCCTGGATCACCGGCGCATCCTGGCCACGGGCATCGGGCGGCTGCGGGCGAAGCTGAAGTACCGGCCGGTGCTGTTTGAGCTGCTGTCGGACACGTTCACGCTCTTCGATCTGCAGACCGCGGCGGAGGCGGTGTCGGGCCAGCTCCTGCACAAACAGAATTTTCGTCGGATGATCCTGCAATCGGGGCTGATCGAGCCCACCGGAGGGCGGTCGACCCGGAGGGGCGGTCGTCCCGCCTCCGAGTACCGCCTCGCGGCGGATGCGGGATGGGAACGGCGTGTGAGCCCGGTCCGTTTCGGCGGTGCGCGCCGCTGATGGCGCGATGCCGGTCAGGCGAAGATGAACTGATCCGGCGCCCAGAGTTCCAGCGACAGGCGCGTCCCATCCTCCGACTCGACCCGGAGCTTTTCGTCGCGGATGAAGATGTTCGCGCCGTGAGCGCGGGGACGGATGTCGAGATCCTCGAACCGGTAGAGCAGCGGATAGGTACTGAGGTCGATCACGTCTTCCCCGATCGCAAAATCGAGGATTCTGTCGGTCCGGGTGTCCGGGTAGAGTGCGAAGATGTCCGCGCCGGGCCCGCCGATCAGCACATCCCTGGCCTTCCCATCCCGCAGGACATCGTCCCCCGCGCCCCCTTCCAAACGATCCTGCCCCCGCGCGCCCGAGAGGTCGTCCGGTCCCGCGCCGCCGACGAGATGGTCCGGCGCGCGGCTGCCGATCAGCCGCTGGTCGAGCGGTTCGACATCGATCGCGAGGAGCGCGATCCCATCGTCGCCTCCTCCGGCAACGGCCAGGGTTGCTGTCGATCCGTTCACTTGGGCCGATAGATCGCCGATGCCCGAGAGCGCCCGGTCGAGCCTGTCCTCGACCGATGCCAGATGATCGAGCTTCCCCTCGTGGCTGAGCTCGAAGATCGAAAATCCATCGTCCGATCCGGCTGCGAGCACGAGCGTTCGGCCCGCAACCTCCACCACCTCCAGAACCGAGGCGGTGGCAAAGCGGGTATCCGTCCGGTCGGTCACGTGATCCCGCTGGACCAGCCCGCCCTTCGGCAGGACCTCGAAAACGGTGAGGCTCGACGTGCCCGCGCCGGCCGCGACGACAAAGTCGCGAACCCCGACGGAGGCGGTTTCGAGATCCATGATCCGCGATGCCGGGACGTCGCCGCCCACGGTCACGACGGATTTGGTCTCTGTCGTGCCGTCTTCGGCGAGGGTAAAGCTCACCAGTCCCGCATCGAAGGCGGAGGCGGCGACGACCACATCGCGCTGGCCGGTCCTGACGGTCGCGATCGCGCTCACATCGCCGAGGGGGAGGTCGGATGTGTCCGCAATCTCCCGCACCATTGTTGGGGTCGACAGGCGCAGGCCCGACCCGGTGCTGGAGATCGACCATGTCGTGTCCGCAATGCGAAAGAGCGCGAGGGCTGCGACGGGCGCGTCGCCGAAGGATGATCCCAGATCGATGCTGCCACTCGCCACGGTCACCGGCAGAACGCCGCTCGCGAACCGGGCCGTCGCAAGATGGGTCACCCCCGGTGCATCGGGATCCCCCACCAGTCCGGTAAGCCCGGCGAGAAGCCCGCTTTCAACGGTGCCGACATGCACGAAGGGTCCGCTGGACGCCACCGAGAAGAGGCTCAATCCGGACTCGGCGATGCCACCGGCAAGGACGATCCACCCAGCCTCGGCAGGCCAGATCTCGACCGTGCCCGCCAGCGCGATCGCGGTCTCCTCGGTGTCGTAGGTCGATGCCAGATGGCGCACCGTGACGGTCATGCGCGACCCTCCCGCGCGGAAGGATCGTCGCGCCGGGTGACGGGTCGGTTAAGCGCCGGTGGTTTTGGAGATCATGGTTTCCGGACGGTTAATCGCGGCGTCCGATCCGTGGCTCCGTCCCCGCGAGGATCCGGGCGATGTTCTCCCGGTGGCGCCAGAAGATGAAGACCGCCAGCACGATGGTCAGCCAGATCGCCCCCTCATAGCCCGTGAAGTACATCCAGATCGGGCTCAGCAGGGCTGCCACGAGTGCGGAGAGGGAGGAGATACGCATGACCGCCGCCATGGCGAGCCAGGTCAGGCAGGCCGCGATTCCCGCGGGCGAGTGTAGGCCCAGAAGGACGCCGAGGAATGTCGCGACCCCCTTGCCGCCCCTGAACCCCAGCCAGACCGGATAGAGATGGCCGACGAACGCCCCAAGTGCCGCGATCTGCCCCGCAAGCCCTCCATAGAGGGCTGTCGCGATCAGCGCCGCCGCCGCGCCCTTTCCGCCATCGAGCAGGAGTGTCGCCGCCGCAGCCCCCTTGTTGCCCGTGCGCAGAACGTTCGTGGCCCCGATATTGCCCGATCCGATCTTCCGCACGTCACCCATACCGGCGGCCCGGGTGATCAGCAGGCCGAACGGGATCGCGCCGAGCGCGTAGCCGAAGAGGAATATGCTGAGCAGATAGGGCCACACCTCTTCGAAACCGAGAATGTCGGGGAGCCACGCGCTCATATCGTGACCTCCTGCCCGGCCACGAAGGTGTTGAGGACGCGACCCTGCATCCGCCGCAGATCATAGGGTGTGTTCTTCGATTTTGACGCGAGGTTCCAGCGGTCGAGCTGGAACGGCACGTCCGGGTCGAAGAGGATCAGGTCCGCAGGTGCACCGGGGGAAAGCCGACCTTGGGTCAGGTTCAGCAGGGTCGCCGGTTTCAGGCTGAGAAAGCGAAACAGGTCGGGCAGGCTGAAATGTCCGCCGTGATGGAGCTGCATCGCCGCGGGAAGCAGGGTCTCCAGCCCGACCGCGCCGGAGGCGGCTTCCTCGAACGGCAGACGTTTGGATTCCTCGTCCTGCGGCGTGTGGAAGGATCCGATCACGTCGATCTCCCCGTCCTGCAGCGCCATGATGATGGCCTGCCGGTCTTCCTCCGCCCGGAGCGGCGGCTTGACCTTGAAGAAGGTGCGATAGTCCGAAATGTCCAGCAGGTTGAGCGTCAGATGATGGATCGAGGTGCCCGCTGTCACCTTAAGGCCCGCGCCACGCGCCCGGCGCAGGGCGGGAAGGGCCGCGGCGCAGGTGATCTGATCCGCGTGGTACCGCACGCCGGTCGCCTCTACGAGTGCGAGGTCCCGCTCAAGGCCCATTCGCTCCGCCAGCGGGCTCACGCCCGAAAGCCCCAGTTGGGATGCGTACTGTCCGGAAGTCATCGCAGCGCCCGCGCTCAGGCCCGGATCCTGCGGATGGCCCATGACAAGCGCGTCGAGCCCGGCGGCGTAGGTCAGACAGCGGGAGAGCACTTTGTTGTCCGCCACCGGCCGGTCGCAATCGGTGAAGCCGACGGCACCGGCATCCTTGAGGAACCCGATCTCCGTCATCTCACGCCCGGCACGCCCCTTTGTGAGAGCAGCCATGGGCAGAACGCGGACAGGAGCGGTCTCCGCCGCCCGCCTGCGGTGAAACTCAAGGATCTCCGGGCTGTCGATGGTGGGATCCGTGTCCGGCCGGGTGACCATGGTCGTCACCCCGCCCCGCGCGGCGGCAAGTCCGCCGGAGCGAAAGCTCTCCTTGTGTCGCTCCCCCGGCTCGCAGATCTTCACGCCGATATCGATGATGCCCGGGGCGAGGCACTTGCCCCCGCAATCGATCACCCGGTCCGCCGGTCCGCTCTCGACGATCAGCCCGTCCCGCACGGTGAGCGCTCCGTGACGGTCCTGTCCCGTTTCGGGATCGATGAGGCGGGCATTTTCTAGGCGAAGGCTCATGGGGTCTCGGCCCTTTGCAGCAGGCGCGGCACGCCCGCGTGATCGGAGCAGCCGCGGAAGTCGAACCAGACGGCGCGGGAGGGCGTGTGGCGCAGACCGACCACATCGGCCCATGTGGAGTGAAGGAACATCGTCGGAAAAAGAAGCGTACCCCCTTTCGAACGGCACAAGCGGCCCGGGGTGTCTGGAGGCAGGTCGCGGACCATCGCGCTTGTGGTCTCGGGGTGGTCCTTGTCCGCCTGATCGTGCGAAGTGACCGCGCGCCGGTTGGGCCGCGCGTAGCGCGTCTGCAGCCTCCATTTTATCCAGCGATGTGCGGTGGACACACCCAGCATAACGATCGTTGCCCCTGCTGCGCCAAGGGTCAGTCCGCTCATACCGAGGAGCGTGATCGGCAGGACGATCAGAACCATTGAGATGATGATTTCCAGTGTCTGCGTCCGGCGGGGAGGGTTGGGCCAGCGACGGGCTGCGTCCCGGCAGCGCACTCGTTTATCCGCCTCCAGAAGGAGGCCGCGATTGTCAGGGCGCCACGCCTCCGGCCTCGGACGCGCGCCGGTCACGGGCGGGCCTCTTCGATCAGGGCTGCGGCCGTGCGCACATCCCGCAGGTCGCTGAGTGTGTGCGTTTCGGTTCCCGTATGCACCCGAAGCGACATGAGCCAGATGGAAACACGTTTGATATCGCGCAGATAGATCGCCCTGTCCGGCTCCACAAACAACCGCTCCGTCGTCAGAACCCAGCCCGGCGGCGCGCCGAGCGCCCGGGCGATCAGGATGGATGCGCCCAGCGGGATTGCGATGACCAGAAGGCCGAAACCCAGCCCGTCGCCATCCTCCTGCGTGAAGAACGCGTTGATGAAGGCAAAGGGCAGGATGCCGAGGATGCCGAACAGTGTCTCCGACAGCATCTTCACCTCGATGTCCGGCCGAAACCGGGCGACGAAACTCTCGCCCGCCATCAGGTCCGGATATCTGGGCGGGGTCCGTCTCACGTCCGCGCACCCATCAGAAGGTCCATGGCGGCCATGCGCACGGCAACGCCCATTTCCACCTGTTCCTGAATGACGGACCGGTTGAGATCGTCCGCAAGCTCCCCGTCGATCTCGACCCCCCGGTTCATCGGCCCGGGATGCATGACGATGGCGTCCGGTTTCGCGTGGCGCAGCTTCTCCGCATCGAGGCCGAAGCGGTGGAAATATTCCCTCTCCGACGGGATGAAGCCGCCATCCATGCGCTCCCGCTGGAGGCGCAACATCATCACGACATCCGCATCTGCCAGCCCCGCCGCCATGTCCTCGCAGACCTCGACGCCGAACTTGTCGATGCCAGACGGCATCAGTGTGCGGGGTCCGACAAGGCGCACCCGATTCTCCATCTTGCCCAGCAGGACGATGTTCGATCGCGCGACGCGGCTGTGGGCGATGTCGCCGCAGATCGCGATCGTCAGCCGTTGCAACCGCCCCTTCCGGCGTCGGATGGTGAGCGCGTCCAGCAATGCCTGAGTGGGGTGTTCGTGCCGCCCGTCGCCCGCGTTCAGCACGGCGCAATTGACCTTCTGGGCCAAGAGCGCGACAGCGCCCGAGTTCGGATGGCGCACGACAAGGAGGTCGGGATGCATCGCGTTCAGCGTCATCGCCGTGTCGATCAGCGTCTCACCCTTTTTGATTGAACTGGCCTGCATCGCCATGTTCATCACATCTGCGCCCAACCGTTTTCCGGCGATCTCGAAGCTCGATTGCGTCCGCGTCGAGTTTTCGAAGAACATGTTGATCTGGGTCAGGCCGGCGAGGATTTCCGAGTGCTTCTCCGGTCCGCGCGATTGCTCGACATAACGTTCGGACAGATCGAGAATGGTGCGGATATCGTCCGGGGAGAGCGCCTCAATCCCCAGTAGATGACGGTGGGCAAATGCCACGGAAAAGCCTCCGACAGTCCGGGCACGCGCCCGCGGGTCCGCTTATACCAGCGGGGGCGCGGGCGGCAACCCACTCGCCCGCGGCCCAAATCCGGTCACATTGCTCGGCTACCCAATTGTGATCAATCGGGAGATGAATCAGTCTCCTGCATTCTCATTCACGGTGTACGGGGGTCTCACGTGAAGAACTGGATCAAGACTGGACTGATTTGTGCCGCAGCGATCGCGACGCCGTTCGCTGCTCAGGCTGATGCGACCGGATGCGATGCCGGTGAAATCGTAGTGAAATTCACCCATGTGACGGCGGAGCGCGGTCATCCGAAGGGTGAGGCTGCGGCAGCGCTTCAGCAGCGGGTGAATGCGGAGCTCGACGGGCGGGCCTGCATGGAGGTCTATCCGAACTCCACGCTCTACGCGGACAATGACGAGATGCTGCAGGCCCTTCTCGATGGAGAGGTTCACCTCGCGGCACCGTCATTCTCGAAGCTCAAGCGGATCTCCCCGCAGGTGCAGCTGTTCGACCTGCCGTTCCTGTTTCAGGATCTCGAGCATGTCATCAACTTCACCTACACGGATGAAGCTGTCGATCTGCTCGCCGCGGGCCAGTCCTCCGGCTTCCACGGGCTTGCCTACTGGATGAACGGGATGAGCCAGATGACGGCCGTCCGCGAGGTGCGCACGCCTGCTGATCTGGGCGGCCTGCACTTCCGCATGCAGGGCTCCGCCGTGGAACAGGCGATGTTCGAGCGCATGGGCGCAACCGGGGAGAAACTGGCCTTCTCCAAGGTCTATGATGCGCTCGCCTCCGGTCAGGTGACCGCACAGGCGAACACCTGGTCCAACATCTATACGAAGTCCTTCTACACCGTTCAGGACAGCGTGACCGAGACCAACCATGTCGTTCTCGCCTACATGGTGCTGACCGGTGATCGCTGGTGGAAGAGCCTTCCGGACGATGTGCGCACCGACCTTGAGCTCATCCTGCTCGAGGTCACCCATGAGCGGAACCGTTTCGCCTACCAGCTTTCCGAACTCAACCGCATGAACGTCGTGCAAGACGGGGGCCGGGTGGTCAACCTGAGCGACGGCGAGCGGTCCCAGTGGGTCAATACGCTTGGCCCGATCTGGGCCCAGTTCGAGAACGAGATCGGCCCGGCGCTCATCGCGTCCGCCGTTGCTGCCGGGACAGGCACCTCCGGCTTCTGAGCCATCATCTGCGTCGATGGGGCATCTTTGTGCCCCATTGACACACCCTGCTCCTCGACCCATTTTCCGGCCTTGCGTTCCGTCACCGTCTGATTTTTGGAGCCGTCCATGGCCGTCGTCGTTGTTGAAAGTCCCGCGAAAGCGAAAACGATCAACAAGTATTTGGGTAAAGATTTCACCGTTCTGGCCTCTTACGGCCATGTGCGGGATTTGCCGCCGAAAGACGGATCCGTCGATCCCGACAATGATTTCACCATGCTCTGGGAGGTTGCGAGCCAGTCCCAGAAGCACGTCCGCGCCATCGCCGATGCGCTGAAAGATGACGACACGCTGATCCTCGCGACCGACCCGGATCGGGAGGGGGAGGCGATCTCCTGGCACCTGCAGGAGGCCCTGACAAAACGGCGCGCAATCAAGAAAACCACACTGGTCGAGCGCGTTGTCTTCAACGCCATCACCAAGTCCGCCGTCACCGACGCGATGAAGAACCCGCGTCAGGTGGATATGGAACTGGTGGAGGCATACCTCGCCCGCCGCGCCCTCGACTATCTCGTCGGCTTCCGCCTCTCCCCGGTGCTGTGGCGCAAGCTGCCTGGTGCGAAATCCGCAGGACGCGTGCAGTCGGTCGTGCTGCGCATGGTCGTCGAGCGGGAGATGGAGATCGAGGCGTTCAAGCCGCAGGAATACTGGTCCGTTCGTGCGGGTCTGAAGACACCCCGCGGTGCCGAGTTCGAGGCGCGTCTCACGGTTCTGGGTGGCAAGAAGCTCGACAAGTTCAGCCTCGGCACCGCGGCGGAGGCGGAACTTGCGGTGAGCGCGGTCGCCTCCCGCGATCTCACGGTCCTGTCCGTCGAGGCGAAGCCGGCGACCCGAAACCCCTCGCCCCCCTTCATGACCTCGACCCTGCAGCAGGAGGCGAGCCGGAAGTTCGGCTTCGGCGCGCGGGCGACCATGCAGGCGGCCCAGCGGCTCTACGAGGCGGGATACATCACCTATATGCGGACCGACGGCATCGACATGGCGCCGGAGGCGGTCACGGCAGCCCGGGACGCCATCGCTGACCGCTATGGCGCGAACTATCTGCCCAAGAGCCCCCGCACCTACAAGAACAAGGCGAAGAACGCGCAGGAAGCGCACGAATGTATCCGGCCTACAGACATGACCCGGTCGGCGGAGGATCTGGGCTCCATCGAGGCGGACCAGCGGAAGCTCTACGACCTTGTCTGGAAGCGAACGCTCGCCAGCCAGATGGAGGCCGCACGGCTTGAGCGCACAACCGTCGATATCGGATCGGCGGATAGCCAGATCGTGCTGCGCGCCACAGGTCAGGTCGTGACCTTCGACGGTTTCATGAAGGTCTATGAAGAGGGCCGCGACGATGTGGAGGATGAGGACAGCAAACGTCTGCCCCAGATCCACGATGGTGAGGACATCTCCAAGGTCGCCGGCGCGCTCAACGCCGACTTCCAGAAGCTGACGGATCCTGATGCGGCGACCGATGTGATCGAGCGGGATGTGGTCGTGGACGGCATGGCACGGGCGAAGAATGCACTCCTCGCCGAAGGGGGCGCCGTGCTCGGCCAACAGCACTTCACCCAGCCGCCGCCGCGCTACACCGAAGCCACGCTGATCAAGCGGATGGAGGAGCTCGGCATCGGGCGGCCCTCCACCTATACCTCCATCGTCTCCACGATCCAGGAACGGTCCTATGTGCGGAAGGAGAAGAACCGGCTTTTCCCCGAGGATAAGGGCCGGCTCGTGGTCGCCTTCCTCGAGAATTACTTCCGCCGCTACATGAGCTACGACTTCACCGCGAAGCTGGAGGAGGAACTCGACCTCGTCTCCGACGGGCAGGAGGACTACCAGAAGCTGCTGGAGCGGTTCTGGAAGGATTTCTCCGCAGCGCTCGACGAGACGGCGGATCTGCGCATCACCGAAGTGCTGGAGAAGATCAACGAGGTGCTGGAGCCGCACCTCTTTCCGGCCAAGGAGGATGGATCGGACCCGCGCCTTTGCCCCAACTGCGGGGCAGGGCGGCTTTCCATGCGCACCGCCCGTTCCGGGGGGGCCTTCATTGGATGTTCCAACTATCCGGAGTGCCGGTACACGCGCCCGCTCGCCGGAGAGGTGGAGGGCGGCGACGTTGCCGGACCGGACGGCAAGATGCTCGGCTCGGATCCGGAAACCGGCATGCCCGTCACGCTGCGCGCGGGCCGCTTCGGCCCCTACGTCCAGCTGGGTGACGTCACCGAGGAGACGCCGAAGCCCAAACGCTCCTCCGTGCCCAAGGGCATGGAGCTTGAAGCCGTCGACCTCGCCAAGGCCCTCGATATGCTCCGCCTGCCCCGCTATGTCGGCGAACACCCCGAGGGTGGGCCAATTGAGACCAACATCGGCCGCTTTGGTCCTTATGTGATGCACACCGCCCCGGCGGAGGGGAAAGAGAAGCCGAAGAAGATCTACGCCAACCTAGCCGATCCCGACGAGGTGCTGACCCTCGGCCTCAACCGCGCGGTCACCCTCATCGAGGAAAAGAAGGCCAATCCGGGGCGCCGCGCTGCAGCCGCCGAACCGCTCAAGACCCTCGGCGATCATCCGGACGGTGGACCAGTTGCGGTGATGAAGGGGCGTTACGGGCCTTACGTGAAGTGGGAAAAGATCAACGCAACGATCCCGAAGGATATGCCGCCCGAGGATGTGACCATGGACCTTGCCCTCGAATTGATCGAGGCGAAGGCTGGTGCAAAGAAGAAGCCCACCAAAAAAGCGGCGGCCAAGAAACCGGCTGCGAAAAAGACCACAGCCAAGAAGACGACGGCAAAGAAACCGGCGTCAAAAGCTGTAACAGCCAAGAAGACTGCTGCGGAAACCTGATCCTGTGCTACCCTCCCGTCGCGATAGCGGCGGGAGGACAGGATGGCAGAGAAGATAGCGATGCGGATCAAGGGGGTTACCCTTGAGCTGAAACCATTTATCGCGTCCAAAGTGTCGGACAAACTCCCGACCAACGATCCGCTCATTTCGCCAAGCGTCAGACGTTTCATCTGGTCATGGGACTGCGGAAAGCAGCAAGGCGTGCGGACACAGGACCCGCCGCCACGCATCCCGATCGACACGGAGTTTCTGGGTGTCGCGCCGGAGGTCAAGAATCTGAAGGCGCGGAAGAACCAGGAAAAAGCCTACCTCTTCGATCTTCTGGTTGCGACGGACCTGTCGCCCACGGGCCTGGCGAAGGAGATCTCCTCCGCCTTCAAGCCACAGATCTTCGTCCCGAACTGGGCGCAGCTTGTCGATCCGCACAAGCCGAACCAGCGGTTCAAGGTCACGCTGAACATTTCCTACCTCGACATTGTTGCCAAACCGATCGTGACCAAGGGGCCGCTGAAGGGAGCCAGCTTCCTGCTTCGCATTCCGACCGTCTTCAGTCTGAATATTGACTTTGGCGTGCCGTGCTCCGGACCTGCAGCCGCACCTGTTTTGAAGCGTGTGTCGATCCCGATGAACGAAGCGGTCAAGAAACTGAATGAAGCCAACGACAAAGCGTTTAATGATCTGCTCGACAATGACGAGCTTTGGACCCCGCTGCCCGGTCCCGGCGGGCCGTTGCAGGACAGCGATCCGTTCAAGCCCTCTCCCGAGCCGACCCCGACGCCCCCGGGTGAGGATCAGCAGTTCATCATCGAACCCGAACCCTATACGCCCGAGATCATCTATGACGAAGGGATGGAAGGCGGTGAAGGCGACACCATGCTAACCTGAGCCGCTGCGCCGCACTGGACCCGTCCCCTTGCCCCGCTAGGTTTTGCGCAAAGGGAGGGTCCGGATGCTCGATACGGTGACTTTGTTTGCGCTTGCGGTGCTGTTTGGCGGCATGGTCGGTTTCAGCTTCATGTTCTCCCCGCTGGTGTTCATCAAGCTGCCGATCGAGACGGCGGGACCCTTTATCCGTCAGGTCTTCCCCAGCTATTTCGCGGCGATCCTCGCCCTGTTTGCCCTGATCGCGATCCTCGCGTTCGACTGGATAGCACTGGTGATGGCCGGGCTCGCGGCCCTCAACCTCTTCGTCCTGATGCCGCGGATCAATGCGCTGCGGGACCGGCAACTTGCCGGGGATGCGGCGGCGAAGGCGCAGTTCGACCTGCTCCATCGCAGTTCTGTCATCATCAACTTCGTGCAGATCGCCGCGGCTGCCTGGCTCCTCTACGTGCTCGGCTGATCGCGGGTGACGACGGCTCCGACCCGTGCTAGGTGCCGCGGATGAACGACTTCCCCAGCAAAGAGCAGTTTCTCGATTGGATTCGGGAAAATCCGACCGCGACCGGCAAGCGGGATATCGGGCGCGCCTTCGGCATAAAGGGCAATGCCCGCATCGAGCTGAAGCGCATCCTTAAGGAACTTGAGGCGGAGGGTCACATCTCCAAAGGTCGCAAGCGGTTTCGCGAGGCGGGAACGCTTCCGCCGGTCGCCGTACTCAAGGTGCTGGCACCGGACGCGGACGGTGATCTTTTTGCTGAACCGCAGAGCTGGGACGGCGACACGCCCCCGCCCCGTGTTGCGCTCGTGCTCAGACGGTCCGACCCTGCCGTTGGCGAGGGCGACCGGGTGCTCGCCAAGATCACCCGCGAGGCTGACGAGGGCGGACCGGCCTATGAGGGCCGCCTGATCCGGAAGATCGGCTCCGGCCCGCGCAAGCTTCTCGGTATCTTTCGCGTGCAGGAGTTCGGAGGGCGCATCGTGCCCGTGGACAAGAAGGCGGACAGCGAATGGACCGTCCATCCCGGTGACCGCAACGGCGCGCGGGACGGGGAACTCGTCGAGGGCGAACAGATCGGCGGTGGCGGTCGGATGGGCCTGCCCAAGGCTAAGGTCATCGCCCGGCTCGGCGATCCCGCGGCGCCAAAATCCGTTTCGCTCATCGCGATCCACGAACACGGGATCCCGGATGTCTTCCCCGAAGAGGCGATGCAGGAGGCGATCCGCGCCCGTCCCGTGGCGCTGGGCACGCGGGACGACCTCCGACACCTGCCACTGATCACCATCGACCCGTCCGACGCGCGGGACCATGACGATGCCATCGCGGCGGAGGCGGACAAGGATCCGTCGAACCCCGGCGGACATGTGGTCTGGGTCGCTATCGCCGATGTGGCCCACTACGTGACCCCGGGCTCCGCGCTAGACCGAGAGGCGCGGCGCCGCGGCAACTCGACCTATTTCCCGGACCGTGTGGTGCCCATGCTGCCTGAACAGCTGTCCGGCGATCTCTGCTCGCTCCACGAGGGGGTGGACCGGCCCTGCATCGCGGTGCGGATGCAGCTTGCCGCAGACGGGCGAAAGCTCGGCCATTCGTTTGTCCGGGGGCTGATGCGAAGCCCCGCGTCCCTGTCTTACGAACAGGCGCAGGCGGCGGTGGACGGTCACCCTGACGCGGCGACGGAGCCCCTGCTCGACCGGGTGCTGAGGCCGCTCTGGGCCGCATACGCGGCCGCCCGGGAGGCGCGGGCAATGCGTGCGCCGCTGGAGCTCGACCTGCCCGAACGCAAGATCGTGCTCAGCGACACGGGGCAGGTGACCTCGATCCAGTTCCGCGACCGCCTTGATGCGCACAAGCTGGTCGAGGAGTTCATGATCCTCGCCAACGTCTGCGCGGCCGAAACGCTGGAGGCAAAGCGGCGTGATCTCGTCTACCGGGTTCACGAGCCGCCAAACCCGGACAAGCTCGACGCCCTGCGCGAAAGTGTGCAGTCCCTCGGGCTCGTCCTCGCAAAAGGGCAGGTGCTCAAACCGCAGCACCTCAACCGTCTGCTCGACGAGGTCGCGGGCGGCGAATTCGCGGAAACCATGAACATCGCGGTCCTGCGCTCCATGACCCAGGCCTACTACGCGCCAGAGAACCTTGGACATTTCGGGTTGAACCTTGCCCGCTATGCCCATTTCACCTCGCCGATCCGACGCTATGCGGACCTGATCGTGCACCGCGCGCTGATCGCAGCCCACGGCTGGGGAAAGGACGGTCAGACCCCCGAGGAGCGGACGGAACTGGAGGCGACGGCGGAGCATATCAGCCAGACCGAACGCCGCTCGATGCTCGCGGAGCGGGACACCACGGACCGCTATGTCGCAGCCTATCTCAGCGATCGGGTCGGCAACGAGTTTGCCGGCAAGGTCTCCGGCGTCGCACGCTTCGGCCTCTTTGTGAAGCTTGACGAGACTGGCGCGGACGGGCTCATCCCGATCAGCCGTCTCGGACGGGAGTACTTCCACTATGACGCGGACAGCCAGACCCTGACCGGAGAGCGGTCGCGCAAGGTGATCGGCCTCGGCATGCCGGTCACGGTGCGGCTAGAGGAGGCGGTGCCCGTGACCGGCGGCCTGCTCTTCGAGCTTCTCAGCTTCGACGGGCAGACGATGCCGCGGGAGCGGCTGAAAAAGTCCGCCCCGGGTCGCAGGCTCCAGAACAAGTCGAAGATCCAGCGGAACCGGAGCCGGTTGAAGGCGAAGCGCTCCCGTTAGGCGGGGGTGCGCGTGGAGGCGGGGAAGCCTCCGGCGGGGATATTTTGGGCCAGAAGAAGGGGCGCGCGGCGGCTTCAGGTCCCGGGCCGGTCGAAGAGATGGACGGGGCCACCATGGTTCGCGGCGCGCACGAAGCGGAACCCGTGCCGGGCTGCCAGCCTCAGCGAGGGGCCGTTTTCCGGCGCGATCATTGCGACGATGGGGGGCAAGCCGGGCTGCGCGTCTGCCCAGGCGAGCATGGCCCCGACGGCCTCGTCGCCGATGCCCCTGCCGCGGGTGGTGGGGGAAAGGACCCAACCGGCCTCCGCCGCGCCCTCCAGTTCTCCCAATCCCGGGCGTGCGAAATCCGCGAGGCCGACATCCCCAAGAAACGCGCCGGTCTCCCGCTCCTCAACCGCCCAGTAGCCGAAGCCCAGCACGTCCCAGAGGCCGCGATAGCGCAGGAGGCGGTGCCAGCACTCCTCCGTTGTCGAGGGCGGGCGGATGTGGCGCACGACGTCGGGATCGGACCAGAGGGCTGTCATTGCCGGGAAGTCGTCGCGCCGGTGCGCACGCAGCAAGAGCCGCTCCGTCATCAGGACCGGCGTCATGAGGGCGCGGCACCCTCCGGATGGCCCACGGTGATCACATAGCCGTCCGGGTCCCGGACGGTGACCTCGAGCATGCCGTACCAGGACCGCTCCGGCCCCTTCAGCACGGTGCCTTCCGGTGCGCGGTCGAGTACGCTGGACGGGTCCACATCTCGCAGGTAGAGCGCGATGGAACTTTGCGCAGGCGTCTCGGCCGTGATCCCGGGAATGTCGCTGACCATGCTGTCGCGCGTCTGCAGCATCATCTGCCAGTCGCCAAGGCGTAGCGTGGTGAAGACTGCGTCCGCGTAGCCGCCGTCAAACCGCGTCTGCTGGTGCGCGTCAACCGCAAACTCCACGGTGAAGCCGATCACGTCCCGGTAGAACGCGACCGACCGGTTCATGTCTGTGACCATCAGGTTGGGGATCATGGAAGGGGTCCTTTCGCAGGCGGAGCGGGGGGGTTTTCCGGAACGTGTCGATGATAGATAGTCGCGCCGAAAGCACTTGTCAGGAGGGTGAAATCATGTCCCGGGCGGACCGGTTGCTGCGCCTTGCACAGGCGCTCCGGCGGTTGCCGAAGCCGGTCACGGCGGAGGTGCTGGCACACGCTATGGATGTGTCGCCCCGCACAGTCTACAGGGACATCGAGGCGCTGCGGGCCTCCGGCGCTGTGATCGACGGGACGGCGGGCTATGGCTACGTGCTGGTGGAGGATTCGGCGCTGCCGCCGCTCCGCTTCGAGGATGATGAGATCGAGGCGCTGGTTGTGGGGCTGAAGGACGTGATGTCCCGGGGCGACCCGGCGCTGGCGCGGGCGGCTGAGAATGCGCTTGCGAAGCTGCGGGCGAGCCTGCCGGAGGCGGCGGCCAACCGCGCCGATCATGCGGTGCACGGAACGGTGCGGTTCTGGCCCCGGCCCGAAGCTGGGGTGGATCCCGCGATGCTGCGGGATGCGGCGTGGGAGGAACGCGCGCTCACCATCTGCTACCGCGATGGCGCGGGGGCGGAAACCGAGCGGCGCGTCTGGCCTCTCGCGCTTCTGTTTCTGGACAGCACGGACTTCCTCGTGGCCTGGTGCCATTTGCGCAATGATTTCAGGACGTTTCGGCTCGACCGAATCTCCCGGGCCGTCCGCATGGACGAATCGTTCCGGCCCCGACGGGTGGGTCTCTTGCGACAGTACAAGGACGCTGTGGCCCGCAGCGACTAGTCGGTGACCGCGCGGATCGCTTTTCTTTCCAGCACGCACAGCACCTGTTTCAGGTCGTGGCCGCGTTTGAGGATATGCCCGTCCATGCCCACGACGGCGTAGGCGCCCTGCGCGCGCGCAAGCTTTGGACGTTTCTCGATCCGGTAGATCGGATACTCCGCCGCGCGGCGGAAGATCGAGAAGACGGCCACCTCCTTGAGATGCGAAATGCCGTAGTCCCGCCACTCCCCGGCGGCCACCATCCGCCCATAGATGGACAGGATGAGAGCCAGTTCTGTGCGGTGAAACGCCACCTGAGACGGGGCCGTGTGGGATGAGAACGCATCGGTATGGATGACTTTCATGGCCCGAGCTTACCCTGCAATGCGCCCTTGGCAAGCGACACAATTCTGAGTTGTCCACAGCCGCCACATTCTTTCCTCATTTGGAACCTGATCGCGCCTGATTTGAATCGGCATATGGACCTCGGTGACACACGGGGCTGTTTGCAGTGTTCATGCCCCCAAACTGGATTTGTAGGCAGGCCCGTGTGTTCACCACCATGTCACACCAAAAGTTAGGGCGCGAGACGCTTGTCTCACCGGGGGCAACGCCCTAACTTGACATGCCTCTGACGAGGAAGAAGGTCCCCACTCCCATGCGCGATTTCCACCTGCCGGGCCGCTCGCCCGTCTTTGCCACGAATGGCGTCTGCGCCACGTCCCATCCGCTCGCGTCGAAGGTCGCGGTCGAAACGTTGGAGGCGGGGGGCAACGCGGTCGACGCGGCGATCGCTGGGGCGGTCCTGCTCGGCCTGTGCGAGCCGCAGATGACCGGCATCGGCGGGGATTGCTTCGCGCTCATCAAACCGGCGGGCGAAGAGCGGATCCTCGGTCTCAACGGATCCGGACGTGCGCCGACGGCGCTCTCGGCGCAGGCGCTGCGGGCGGAGGGGTACGGGACCATGCCGCTCTATCACGCCCACGCGGTGACCGTGCCCGGTGCGGTCGATGCATTTGACCGGCTGATGACCGACTGGGGGAGGCTGGGCCTCGCACGAGTGCTGGCCCCGGCGATCCGGTACGCGGAAGAAGGCGTGCCTGTCGCGCCGCGCGTGGCGCTGGACTGGGCGCAGGCGGAGGGGCACCTGACCCGCATAGCCCGGCAGGCCTACCTGGTAGACGGCATGGCTCCCGATCCGGGCACGCTCTTCCGCTGTCCCGCTCAGGCGGAGGCGCTGAAGCTGATCGCGGAGCAGGGTAGGGCGGGGTTCTACGAAGGGCCGGTCGCAGAGGACATGGTGTCCTCCCTCACCGCGCTCGGCGGCGTGCACACGCTCGAGGACTTCGCTGCAACCCGATGTGATTATGTCGAGCCGGTCTCCGGCACCTATCGTGGCGCGGAACTGGTCGAGCTTCCCCCCAATGGTCAGGGCGCAACCGCGATCCTCATGGCCAAGATCCTCGAGCGGTTCGACATCGCGAACCTTGACCCGTTCGGCGCGGCCCGCGCGCATCTGGAGGCGGAGGCGGCGAAGCTCGCCTACGACGCGCGCAACCGTTTCATCGCGGATCCGGAGATGGCGGAAGTGAAGCTCGCGCACATGCTCTCCGATGAGACGGCAGGGGCGCTGGCGGCACTCATCGACCCGGACCGGGCCATGGTGGATCCGGTGACCGTGTCTGAGGCTGTGCATCGGGACACGATCTACATCACCGTTGTCGACCGGGACCGGATGGCGGTGAGCCTCATCTACTCGGTCTACCACTCCTTCGGCTCCGGTCTCGCGTCGGACCGGTACCATATCAACTTCCAGAATCGCGGGGCGGGTTTCACGCTCGCCGAAGGGCATCCGAACGAGGCTGCGGGCGGCAAGCGCCCGATGCACACGATCATTCCGGCAATGTTGCGGCAGGACGGGCGGGTGACCATGCCCTTCGGCGTGATGGGCGGGGCGTACCAGCCGAACGGGCACGCGCGCATACTCTCGAACCTGCTCGACTACGGTATGCATCCGCAGCAAGCCATCGACGGGCCGCGCAGCTTCGCCGACGGCACCATGCTCGCGGTGGAGAACGGCTACGCGGGTGCGGTACGGGCGGAACTCTCCGCCATGGGCCACGAGGTCGGCTCCCCTGCCACGGCGATCGGTGGCGCCCAGGCGATCTGGATCGACGCGGACCGCGGTGTGTTGATCGGTGCGTCCGACCCCCGCAAGGATGGTTGCGCACTCGGCTACTGACGCCGTGCCGGCGCGCAAGCCAGCCTGCCGCCGGAGCGCCCGCCCCGCCTGGCAGCGTCTGGCCAGCGATTGCGCGTCAGGTGCAAGACAGTCCGGCTCGGGCGCATGGTCGGATCGGAAGGAGGTTTCAAACCCGACATTTTCACCGACCTGCACCCGTGCCATACCTGTGCTTCCGAACAAAGGGAGCGAAAGAGATGTCGGAGGTCACCGAATTCCTACCGGGCCTGATGCTGGCTTTCGGCGTCTTCATGGTCGGGATCGCCAGCCCGGGGCCGAACGTTCTTGCGGTCATCGGCACGTCCATGGCCGCCGGGCGACGGTGCGGCGGCGCGCTTGCGCTGGGGGTCGCGTTTGGCTCCCTCACGTGGGCGACGCTGACAGTGCTCGGCCTTTCCGCGCTGCTCGCTACCTACGCCCATGCCCTTCTGGTCCTGAAGATTGTGGGCGGGCTCTATCTGCTGTGGCTCGCCCACAAGTCCTTCCGGGCCGCAGCGCGCTACACCGACATCGATGCGCAGGCGCTTGCCGGTGGGACGCGGAGCCCGGCAGGATATGCGATGCGCGGGTACGCGATCCAGATGACCAATCCGAAGGCTGCGCTGACCTGGATCGCCATCGTCTCCCTCGGTCTGGGGCAGGGGGCGCCCGTCTGGGTTGGTGTGGCGCTGGTGCTCGGCACGTTCTTCCTGTCCGTGCTGTTCCATCTGCTCTACGCGCTCGCGTTCTCCACGCCGCTGATGGTGCGGGTCTACGGGCGGGCGCGGCGCTGGATCCAGGCGACGCTGGGCGTCGTCTTCGCCTTCGCGGGGCTGCGGCTGCTGACGGCGCGGGTGTGATGGTTACTGGGTCGGTGCGAGCCCCTCGGGTCGACCGACCACCACGAAATGGAGGCCGTCCGGGTCGAGCAGCCGGGCCGCGACGCGCTGGATATCGTCGGTCGTGACCGCGTCCACCATGTCATTGCGTGTGTTGATGTAATCCTGCCCGAGGTCCCGGGCCTGCAGTCCCACCAGGATGCCTGCGATGCGGCTCGCCCGGTCGAAACGGAGCGGGTAGGCGCCGGTCAGATACTGCTTGGCGGCGGTCAGTTCAGCCTCAGTCACGCCCTCGGCGGCCATGCGCGCCCATTCCGCGCGGATGACCGCAATGGCCTCTGCAATCGTGTCGTTGCTGCTGGCCACGGAACCGGTCAGTACCGGGCCGTAGCGGCGGGGCGAGAGGCTGGTGCCGACGGAATAGGTGAGGCCCCGTTCGACGCGGACCTCCTGCGTCAGCCGTGAGGAGAAGCCGCCTCCCCCGAGAATGTGGTTCATCACAAAGGCAGGAAAGAAGTCCGGATCCTCGCGGGAGAGACCGGGCTGGCTGAACAGCGCGAGAGACTGCGGCACGTCGAGGTCGATGACCGTGGTTCCGCCGTCGAGCGCGATGTCCGCCGGCTTGGGCAGCGGCACCTCCGCCTCGGGCAGATCGGCGAACAGGCGGTCAACGAGGGCCGCGGCCTCCTCCGGTGTGACGTCCCCGACGATGGAGATATGGGCACGGTCCCGCACCAGAACGCGGGCAAGCGCCGCGCGCAGGTCGGGCACCGCCAGCGCGGCCAGACTCTCGACTGTCCCGTCGATGGTGCGTCCGTAGGGATGGTCGGGGAAGGCCATTGCCGAGAGGGCGCGCCCCGCGATCGCACCGGGGTCGGTCTCCTCGAACCGGGCAGAAGACAGCATCTGCGCCCGCGCCCGCTCGACCGCATCCCCGTCGAAACGGGGCGCATGGATCGCGGTGTGGAGAAGATCGGCGGACGCATCGAGCGTCTCCGTCAGCGTGCGCAGGGACACGCTGACCGAATCCCGGGAGGCGCCAAACCCGATGCGTGTCGCGAGCGTGTCTCGTGCCCGGGCAAAGTCAACGGCGTCAAGATCGCCCGCGCCTTCATCCAGCAGGCTCATGGCGAGCCGCGTCGCCCCTTCCTTGCCCTCCGGATCGAGGCTCGCGCCGCCGAGGAAGGCGGCCTCCAGCGTCACGATGGGGATCGAATGATCCTCGACGAGCCAGACCGAGAGGCCCGCCGCCGTCTCGATCTCCTGCACGTCGAAACGGGCGAGCGCAGCGCTCGCGCTTGCGACAAGGGCGAGGCAGAGGGCGATACCGCGGATCATTGGGTCACCTCCTCGGTGGTCAGGAGGGTGGCAGTGACGGACCGTTCAAGCCGGAAGACCTCCCGCGCCGCCGCCAGCACATCCTCCGCGGTGACCGCCTCCAGCACGTCCGGCCAGGCCTGGACATCGTCGACCGTCAGACCCGAGGTGAGCGCGGCCCCGTAACTGCGCGCAAGCCCTTGCTGGTTGTCGAGCCGGTAAATCTCGGAGGCGCGGATCTGCGCCTTGATGCGGGCCAGATGCTCCTCATCCACGCCCTCGCGCAGGAAATCGGCGATGGCCTGATCGAGCCTCGCCTCCGCCTCCTTCAGCGTGACGTCCGGGGTCGGCACGATGTAGACGGAGAAGGTGGTTTCGTCGAGCGCCATGCCGCGATAGCTGGCCCCGGCACTGAGTGCCACCGGCTCATCGAGCTCGAGCTCCTGGGAAAAGTAGGAGGTGATGCCGCCGCCTAGAAGTTCCGCCAGCATGGTCAGCGCCGCGGCGGCCTCCTGCGCGCCGCTGTCTCGCTCGGGGGCAAGGTAGGTGCGGCTCAGGTAGGGTTGCCTGACCCGCGGGTCGGCGAGTGAGACCCGGCGCGGGCTCAGGTGGGGAGGTTCCGACACCCGCTCCCTGTCAGGCAGGTCGACGCTTGGGTCGAGCGGGCCGAAATGGGTTTCCGCCAGACGGCGCACCTCCTCCCGCGTGGTGTCTCCGGCAACCACGAGGATCGCGTTGTTGGGTGCGTAGAACCGCTCGTAGAATTCCAGCGCATCTTCCCGTGTCAGCGCTTCGAGCTCGTGCCTCCAGCCGATGATGGGAACAGCGTAGGGGTGATGGAGGTAGAGCGCCGCGGTCCGTTGTTCGCCGAGGAGCGCTGATGGGGAGTTCTCCACCCGGGAGGCCCGCTCCTCCAGCACCACCGCCCGCTCCGCCAGCCAGTCATCCTGGGAAATCACCAGATCGCGCATCCGGTCCGCCTCCATCCGGATGACGGTCTCGAGCCGGTCCGACGCGATGCGCTGGAAATACCCGGTGAAGTCGTAGGAGGTGAAGGCGTTGCCCTGTCCGCCGTTCGCCGCGACGATCTCGGAAAACTCACCGGGGGCAAGCTCGTCCGTCCCCTTGAACATCAGATGTTCGAGGTAGTGCGCGATGCCCGACTTGCCGCGCGGGTCGTCGGCAGAGCCGACCTTGTACCACACCATGTTGGTGACGACGGGGGCGCGGTCATCCTCGATGACCACCACCTGCAGCCCGTTTTCGAGCGTGAAGCTGCTTACATTCTCTGCGGCGTGCGCTGCCTGACTGGCGGCGAAGAGGGCGGCGGCGGTAGCGAACGGTTTGAGCACGGGTGTCCTTCCGGCAGCTGACTGTCGTTCAGTGCCACCTAGTATGCCCCGAACGCAGTCCCAATGGACAGAGCGTCACAATCCGGTGTGAGCCTAGTCCGGTCCGGATCAGCCCCCGGCCACATCCGCGGGGATGCTTGGCAGCGCAAGGTCGGGATAGAGCTCCCGCAGCCGTTCCAGCTCATCCCCGGGAAGCAGCCGGTCGCCCCGGTAGGGGCTGGTGAGCGGAGTGCCGAAGATGAGCGCCCAGAGCTCGTTGTTCGCCCGTCGCATCCGTTCCGCATGTTCCGCGTTCACCAGATCGCGCCCGCCTGCGGTGCTGTTGCCGCCCATCCGCTCGAAAAGCGCCTGCTGCCCGGGGCTTGGTGCCGCGGCAACGGTGGTCGCCTCACCCCGGTCGAAAATCTCCGCAAGGGCATCCTGCGGGGTCGGATCGACCCGGCTCGGCGTGCCCGGAGAGGGCGGAGGCAGGGCGGAGAGCTCGGGCGGGGTTTGAAGAGGCCTCCGTTCGATGACGAGAAATTCGTCCGGCCCACCGCGGGACAGACCCGCACGCTCGAGCAGGCCCCGGTTCGAGTTCTCACCCCGGTCAGCGCAGGCGGACAGCGTCAAAAGCGCCACCGCGAGCGTTGCTGCCGCCGATCCAGTCAGATGCGCCACTTTGAGCCTCCCGTGCCGGTCAGGTCGTCTTTGTCTGGGTCCGGTCCCCGACCACGATGATAAGGGCCGCGCCGGCAAAGATGAAGATGTCGGCGACGTTGAATGTATAGGGGTTCCGCAGGCCGCAGCAGCTCATGTTGAGATAATCCGCGACCGCGCCGTAGGTCAGCCTGTCCCACCCGTTGCCGAGCGCGCCGCCGATGATCATCCCGATACCGAGTTGCAGGGGCAGGCTCGACTTGCCCCGCGCCCACCAGGTGAGGCCCGCGCACACGATCAGCGTGATTGCGATGAGGACCCAGCGCATCGTTTCTCCGCCATCCTTGAACAGACCGAAATTCACGCCAGTGTTCCAGCCCATGACGAAGGTCAGGTAGGGCGGATACACCTCGATGACCCGGATGTTGATCAGGTCGAGCCAATGCACGATCCAGAGCTTTGACAACCGGTCGAGCCCGAAGGCGACCGCGGCGATAACGTAGACCCGGATCAGTGACATGCGCGATACCTAGTGTCGGAAATGGCGCATGCCAGTGAAGACCATCGCAAGACCCGCCTCGTCCGCGGCCGCGATGACCTCCTCGTCCCGCATCGAGCCCCCGGGCTGGATGACGGCGGTGGCACCCGCCTCAGCCGCGGCGAGCAGACCGTCGGCGAAGGGGAAGAAAGCGTCGGAGGCGACGGCGGACCCAATGGTCAGCGGCGCGTCGAGGCCGAGTATGTCGGCCATGTCCTGGCTTTTGCGGGCGGCGATGCGGGAGCTGTCGACCCGGCTCATCTGACCCGCGCCGATGCCAACGGTCGCGAGATCCTTCACATAAACGATCGCATTCGACTTCACATGCTTCGCGACGCGCCAGGCGAACAGGAGGTCGGCAAGCTCTGCGTCCGAGGGCTGGCGCTTCGTCACGACCTTCAGATCGGTCGGCGAGATCCGCCCGCTGTCCCGATCCTGCACAAGGTATCCGCCGGACACCTGCCGCCAGGTCTGCCCCGGTGTCGCCGGATCAGGCAGGCCGCCGCTGGTCAGCAGGCGCAGGTTCTTCTTTGCGGAAAAGACGGACTTTGCGTCCGCGTCTGCATCCGGTGCGATGACAACCTCCGTGAAGATCCCCGTGATCGCCTCTGCCGTCGCGCCGTCAAGCGGATGGTTCAGCGCGACGATCCCGCCGAACGCGGACGTCTGATCGCACTGGAATGCGCGGATAAAGGCGTCGGCCGGTGACTCACCGCGAGCCACCCCGCACGGATTGGCGTGTTTGATGATGGCACAGGCCGGACCGTCCGCCGGGTCGAACTCCGCGACAAGCTCGAATGCCGCGTCCGTGTCGTTGATGTTGTTGTAGCTCAGGTCCTTGCCTTGGTGCTGGGTGGCGCTGGCCACCCCCGGCCGGTCCGACCCGTCCGTGTAGAACGCCGCCGCCTGGTGCGGGTTCTCGCCATAGCGCATGGGTTGGGCGAGGGTTCCCGCGACCGCGCGGCGGCGGGGCGTATCCTCCCCGATTGCACCGGCCATCCATGTGGACACCGCCGCGTCATAGGCCGCCGTGCGCGCGTACGCGCGCTGGGCAAGGGTCTGGCGGAAGGACAGGGGCGTCGCGCCCTCATGCGCCTCCAGCGTGGAGAGCAGCGCCGGATAATCCTCCACATCGACGACGACGTTGACGAAGGCGTGGTTCTTCGCCGCCGCGCGGATCATCGCGGGACCGCCGATGTCGATGTTTTCGATGCACTCCGCGTAGGAGGCGCCCTTCGCCACCGTCTCCTCAAACGGGTAGAGGTTGACCACCAGCAGGTCGATGGCCCCGATACCGTGGGCCTCCATTGCGCCGGTATGGTCCGGATTGTCCCGCAGCGCGAGCAGCCCGCCATGAACCATCGGGTGCAACGTCTTGACCCGGCCGTCCATCATCTCCGGAAACTGCGTGATGGCGGCGACGTCCCGCACCTCCATGCCCGCGTCCCGCAGGGCCCGGGCCGTTCCGCCGGTTGAAATCAGCTCTACCCCCCGGGCTGCCAGAGCGCTGGCCAGCTCGATCAGGCCGGATTTGTCGGACACGGACAGAAGGGCGCGCCGCACGGGCACGAGGTCGGTCGTCATAGGAAAGGTGGCTCCTCGTCGCTCAGAGTTCCTGGTCGGGCAACGCGATAGGGTCCTCGACGATGTCCCGCAAGACCTGAGCGGACGTGCCCTCGCGTTTGAAGACCCAGTTCATGCGCGTCGCATAGCTGGTCGCGACGGTTTTGACCACAATCTGTTTGGTGGCCCGGGGCGCATCCGCGTGGGGATCAAGGCAGACGGACGGCTCAACGGAGGTGGTGCCACCGGACTGGCGAAAGCCCCACTGCTCACCGCTGGGCAGGGTCAGGACAAGCGCCTGCCCGGTGCTGTCCGCCTCCACCGCGACGTCCGGGTGCAGGTGGAAATGGGTGGCGATGGGCACGCCCCGCCCATGCTTGCGCATCGCGGCGGTGAAGGCGTTCTCCGCCTTGCTGCCCGTCGCGCTCAGCGTGTCCTCGCCGCGCAGGTCGCCGCCGTCGGTGGCCAGGAAGAGCCGCCGTTCGTGCACAAGGCCGTTGATCGGGGCGTAGCCATCATGGCCGCACAGCAGCCACTGACCGGACCGGTCCGTCGCCCGCTCAACGGTCACCGTCTTGGGGCCGGTCTTCACCGGTTCCGCCTGGATCCGCCCCGCCCGGGTGAGCGCGCCGAATTTCGCGGGGCTGGTCCCGCTAACGACCATCGCCGTGTGGGCGGCGATGTTGCGGGACGCGCGGCTCCAGCTGTCGCCGAACTCCGTGCCGGTGCCGCAGTTGAGCAGGAACGGGCGCCGGCCCGTCGACATCTCGAACGCAAGCGGTGCGGCATGGGCGGTCAGGGCGCCGTCCCCTTCGGGCACACCGCCCGTGTCGATAACAAGGATCGTGCGGCCACCGCTCATCCGCGAAAAGCCCATTGCGGCGTTGGCCGTCTGGCCCAGCCGCACCTGTCCGTCCGCGAGCGCCTGTTCGACCAGCCCGTGAAGCCCGCGGGACCCGCCATGAAACTGTGCGATCCCGCCATCCCCGAGCCGCAGCAGCCGGATCGCCGGCGCCATGCGGGCGAGTGCCGCGATATGGTCCGGATGGGGCTTGCCGCCCGCCTCCTCCAGCGTCCGGGCCGACCAGACGAGGAGCGAGAACACGGTCGCGAGCTCCTCGGGATTGCGCGACGCCATCCCGCCGTCGGCCCCGATCCGCGCGAAGCATTCCTTGCCCAGAAGGCTGCCCGCGCGATCGACGAGCGGCTCCGCCCCCTCGATGGAAACACCTGCAATCAAAAGACCGGTCAGCGCCTCGAACCGCGGGAGGCCCTGGGGCGCGTCGTCCCAGCTGTTCGAGAGGTAGGCAGTCTGGCGACCGAGACTGCGGAAGAACTGCTGCTGCCGCCCCGGCCCGATCTCCTTGAGCAGGAAGGGCGCATGGCTCAGCCAGTGGCAGAGCCGCGTGCCCGTCAGGTCCGGCACCCATCCCGGACCGCGGGCCGCGCCGTACTTTTCGATCCAGGACCAGACCCACTTTTGCGCGGTCACCCGCGCCTCCCGCCCGCCCCGTGCGCCGAGATCGTCGAGCCAGGAGAAGCCGTGCAAATGGTCGGTGAAACGGGGCGTTGGGTGGGGCACATCCCAGGGAAGCCGGTTCGGGGCGGAGACCGTGTCTCCAGCTGCCCTGATCTTCCCGGTGAGGAGCGCGTCGCCCCGGATGGCGGAGCCGATGACCCGGGGGGAGGGCTGGTGACGGATCGCCTTCGCGCTCGCCGCGAAGCCCGAGCGCCACGCCTGGAATTTGTTGTCCGCGTCGGTCAGACGCCCCCACAATGAAGTGCTAGCTGGCTCCGCCATGCCCTGCCTTGTCCCGGTCCCTCTCGGCGGACAGTACGATAGCCTGCGGGCGGTGTCATCGGCAGATCCGCAGTGGCGGGCTGCGGCCCGGGACACCGTTGCGTCGGGGCGGCCTCTGAATTCAGACCGCCTCGAACCGGGCGATGTAGAAACCGTCCATCCCGCCCCGCTCTTCCCAGAAGTCCGGCCGCAGGCGAAGGCCGCCGTCGCGGGACGACCAGTCGGGCGCACCGCCGAGCGGGAGCGGATCGATCGGCGTCTGCTGCAGGGCGGGCAGCGCCTCCCGCGCCCACTTTGCCTGCGCCTCGCCTTCCTCGTGAAGGAGGGAGCAGGTGCAGAAGATGAGCGCGCCGCCCGGTTTCAGCCAGCCCGCCGCCCGGCTCAACAGCTCCCGCTGGAGCGCCACGAGCGGCTTGATCTCGCTGCCATCCTTCACGAAGGGAAGGTCCGGATGACGGCGGATCGTGCCGGTGGCCGAGCACGGAGCGTCCACGAGGATCCCGTCGAAAGGGGCGTTCGGTTCCCATGTGAGTGCATCGGCCACAACGAGCTCGGCGCGGAGCCCGGTTCGTGCGAGGTTCTGTGAAACGCGCGCCATGCGCGCCTCCGAGATGTCGAGCGCCGTAACCTCTGCCCCCGGCGCCGCGAGCTGCATGGTCTTGCCGCCGGGGGCAGCACAAAGGTCTAGGATCCGTTGACCCGGCTGCGGATCGAGGATCCGCACGGGCAGGGCGGCTGCCGTGTCCTGAACCCACCACGCACCCTCCCCATAGCCCGGCAGCCCGGTCAGGTGGCTGCGCGGCGGCAGGCGGTGGGACCCGCTGGGCAGCCGCTCCGCGACCAGCCCGTCCGGTATCGTGGACTTCATGGTGAGATCCATCGGCGCGCCACGCGCGTGAGCGGCCTCCATGGCCGCGACGGTCGCACGCGGATAGGTGTTGAGCAGACGCCCGCGCAGCCATTTCGGCAGCGTTTGCGCGGTGGCGGAGGTCAGCCGCTCGGCTGGCTCGGTGGCGATCTTGCGACCGACCGCGTTCACCAGCCCGGACAGGTGCTGGGACTTCCGGTCGGACCGCGCCAGCCGGACGGCTGCATCGACTGCAGCGTGAGCGGGCACCCCGTCGATCAGCATCTCCACCCCGGCCATGTGCAGCAAGGTCGCCACGGGGATCGGAGGACGTTTCCTCAGGTGAGGTTTGAGCAGCGCCTCCATCGGCCTCCAGTGGCGCAGCGTTGCGGTTGCGAGCGTCCGCGCCCGCGCCCGATCCTCCGGTGGCAGGCTCAGATATCCGTCTTCTGCCATGAGATCGGAAAGCATCCGCCCCTCCGACAGGACACCGGTCAGCAGCGATGCGGCCGCCTTGCGCGGCGCGAGGCCCGGCGCGCTCACTGGCGGCGGACCTTGGGAACGGAGCTTTTTACCATGCGGGGCAGGTGCGGGTAGAAACCCTTGTCGGCCATCGCCTCAAGGGCCGCGATCCGGTTCATCACGTTGGGGTGGGTGGAAAAGAGGCTGTCCACGCCCCGACCCGACAGCGGATTGATGATGAACATGTGCGCCGTGGCCGGGTTTGCCTCCGCCGACGGAAGCTCCCGATGCATGGCGGCGCCGGAAATCTTGTCGAGCGCGGAGGCGAGCCAGAGCGGGTTCTGACAGATCTCTGCCCCCATCCGGTCCGCCGCATATTCCCGCGTGCGGCTGATCAGCATCTGGATCAGCATCGCGGCGAAGGGGGCCAGCAGGGCCGCCGCGATCACCCCGATGATGCCGAGCGGCCCGCGATCGCGCCCGCCGCCGAAGAACATGCCGAACTGCGCCAGCATGGAGATGGCACCTGCGACCGTCGCCGCGACGGTCATGATCAGCGTGTCCCGGTTCTTGATATGGGCCAGTTCGTGGGCCATCACGCCAGCAAGCTCTTCGCGGCTCAGCAGCCGCATGATCCCGGTTGTCGCGGCGACAGCCGCATTCTCCGGATTTCGGCCCGTGGCGAATGCGTTGGGTTGTTCCTCGTTGATCACGTAGATCGCCGGGGTGGGCATGTCCGCATTGGCTGAGAGCTCCTCGACCATCTGATAAAGCTCCGGATGGCTCTGCCGGGTTGCGGCCTGCGCGTTGTGCATGCGCAGCGCCATCTTGTCCGAGTTCCAAAACGCCCAGGCGTTCGTCGCAAGCGCAATGACCAGCGCGATCATGGCTCCGCCAGCCCCGCCGATCAGGTAGCCCATGCCCATGAAAAGGGCTGTCATGGCAGCGAGCAGGAGGCTCGTCTTGAAATAGTTCATCGCATCCTCCGATGGCGCCGCGATGTGCAGACGCTTGAGTTGCGGACACCGCGCGTCATATCCAAGTACAAGGTACGGTCAACGAAAGAATATAGGATGTCCGACGACAGCGAGAAGACAGCACGCCTCAAATCCGCCGCGGAACGCGCGCTCGCGGAGGCGGAGGAGCGGCGCAAGGCGGCCCAGCCGCTCGACCTGCCGACGGAGCTGGGCGGACGCGACGGGCCGGAGCCGATCCGCTATGGCGACTGGGAAAACAAGGGGATCGCGACGGACTTCTAGGATCGCGCTTCCACCCACCGGGTGAGCTTGGCAAGCCGGTCATGAGCCCTCTGAGGCCTACCGAAAACGAGCATTGTCGCTGTCCAAAGGATCCCAAGCACCGGGGGAGCGATGACGACAAAGAGCGCACCCGCAAAAACAAACCAGAGAATCCGCAGAAACGTCGGGAGCTCTGTCGCGAACGCGCCGATCTCGGGCGAAAAGATCTGCCAAAGGACGACGCTCAAGAGCGCGGGCGGCACCAGCCAGAGGGCGATGAGCCCGGGAAACAGGAACAGGCTGACGATCGGGTACCTCAGCGATGCGCGCAGGGCCCAGATCTCGCTGAAGACCAGCCTCCTTGCGATCACAATCTCGTCCTCCGCGTCCGGGGCCGTCCTCTGAGGCCTACCGAAAACGAGCATTGTCGCTGTCCAAAGGATCCCAAGCACCGGGGGAGCGATGACGACAAAGAGCGCACCCGCAAAAACAAACCAGAGAATCCGCAGAAACGTCGGGAGCTCTGTCGCGAACGCGCCGATCTCGGGCGAAAAGATCTGCCAAAGGACGACGCTCAAGAGCGCGGGCGGCACCAGCCAGAGGGCGATGAGCCCGGGAAACAGGAACAGGCTGACGATCGGGTACCTCAGCGATGCGCGCAGGGCCCAGATCTCGCTGAAGACCAGCCTCCTTGCGATCACAATCTCGTCCTCCGCGTCCGGGGCCGTCCTCTGACAAGCGTCACTCTTTTGGTCCGACCGCCGGGCCACAGCAGGTCGACGCTTCAGATAAAACCGGTTGTTCTAGAGTTTCCGATTGCCGGTCTACCTGATCACGTCAATAGTGCAGAAAAATGCCGTAGTGGCCACGGAGGACCCCCATGCTCGACAGCCCGATCACCTTGAAGAACCCGAGCCTGCTGGCACCGAAGTCTCTCATCGACGGGGCGTGGGTGGAGGCGGACAGCGGTGCGATGTTCGATGTGAAGAACCCGGCGACCGGCGACGTGGTCGCGGAGGTTGCCGATTGCGGACGGGCGGAGGTGGCACGGGCCATCGATGCCGCCTACGCAGCGCAGGCGGAGTGGGCGGGGATGCTCGCCTCCGAACGCGCGAAGATCCTGATGCGCTGGAACGACCTGATCCTCGAAAACGCGGATGATCTTGCCACCATCGTCACCAGCGAGATGGGCAAACCCCTCGCCGAGGCGAAGGGCGAAGTGGTCTACGGTGCGTCCTTCATCGAATGGTTCGCGGCGGAGGGCCAGCGGGTCTATGGCGACACGATCCCCCAGCATCAGCCGGACAAGCGCATCGTGGTCCTCAAGCAGCCCATCGGCGTTGTTGGCTCGATCACGCCCTGGAACTTCCCCATCGCTATGATCACACGGAAGGTTGCACCGGGCCTCGCCGTCGGCTGCACCGTGGTTGCACGACCTGCCGAACTGACGCCCTTGTCCGCGACCGCCCTCGGCGTGCTTGCGAAGGAGGCGGGCTTCCCTGACGGCGTGCTCAACATCGTCACCGGCTCGGACGCGTCCGAAATGGGCAAGGAGATCTGCGCGAATGAGAAGGTACGCAAGGTCACCTTCACCGGGTCCACCCGGGTCGGCCGGATCCTCATGGAACAGTGCGCCGCGGACATCAAGAAACTGAGCCTTGAGCTTGGCGGCAACGCCCCCTTCATCGTGTTCGACGACGCGGATCTGGATGCGGCGGTCGAGGGCGCGATGATCTCGAAGTTTCGCAACGCGGGCCAGACCTGCGTTTGCGCGAACCGGATCTATGTGCAGTCCGGTGTCTACGACGCCTTCGCGGCCAAGCTGAAGCAGAAGGTCGCCGAGCTGTCCGTGGGCGACGGGTTCGAGGCGGGGGTGACGACCGGCCCCCTGATCTCTCCGGCGGGGCTGAAGAAGGTGCAGGACCATCTTTCGGACGCAACCTCCAAGGGCGCCGAGGTAATGATCGGCGGCAAGCCCCATCCCAAGGGCGGCACCTTCTTTGAGCCCACGATCCTCACCGGGGTGACCCAGGAGATGAAGGTCGCGCGGGAAGAGACCTTCGGCCCCATGGCGCCGCTCTTCAGGTTCGAGACCGAGGAAGACGTGGTCGAGATGGCGAACGCCACGGAGTTCGGCCTCGCCGCCTACTACTACACCCGGGACATCGGGCGGAGCTGGCGCGTGGGTGAGGCGCTTGAGTACGGGATCGTCGGCCTCAACACGGGCCTCATCTCCACCCACGTGGCCCCCTTTGGCGGGGTCAAGCAGTCCGGGCTGGGGCGAGAGGGGTCGAAGTACGGCACCGAGGACTTCCTCGAGATCAAGTATCTCTGCATGGGAGGCATCTGAGGCCCCGTGACGCAGATAAAGCTCTGCTGTGTGCAATCCGTCCTGGAGGCGGACGCGGCCCTGCGGCGGGGGGTGAACGCGGTTGGCCTCGTCGGCCCGATGCCGTTTCGCGATCGCCAGATCCCGGATCAGGAGATCGCGGAGATCGCCAATCAGGTGTCCCGCGACGTGCTCACGGTCCTGCTGACGGCGGAGACGACCGTGGAGGGGGTCTGCGCCCATCTGGAGCGTGTGGGCACCAACGGCATCCAGCTTGCCAACCGGATCGAGGCGGGGGTGATCCCCGCCCTGCGCCTCCTGCATCCCACGGTCACAATCTTTCAGGTGGTCCACATCCTCGGCCCCCACTCGGTCGATGAGGCGCTTGCGTCCAAGGCGGATCACATCCTGCTCGATTCCGGACGGCTCGACGCCACGATCCCGAGCGTCGGTGTCACCGGGCGCACTCATGACTGGGCGATTTCTGCTGAAATCGCGGCCCGGGCGGACCGTCCGGTCTGGCTCGCCGGCGGTCTTAATCCGGAGAATGTGGCCCGCGCCGTCGCGGTGGTGAAGCCGCACGGCGTCGATGTGTGCTCCGGCCTCAGACCGGAGGAACGGCTTGACCTTTCCCTGCTCGATGCGTTCATCGCGGCGTTGAAATCGGCGGCTTGACCGTCTGGTCAGAAATCGACGCTCGAAGATTGATCCAAAATTTCCACCAATTTCATCCCTGATGGGCGTATTTTCCCTTTGGGGAGGAGACGCATGGCGCCCTCGAAAAAGATCAAGGCGGTCAATCCGCCAGCCCGCGTGACGATCTCGGATGTCGCCGACGCGCTTGGCGTGACCAAGAGCACCGTATCCCGTGCGCTCAACGGATATCCTGACATTTCCGAGCGTATGCGCCGCAGGGTCAAGACGGCCGTGGCGGAGCTCGGGTACCGCCCGCTCGCGCAGGCGCAGGCGATCCGCACCGGTCGCGCGCGTGCCCTCGGCCTCGTTTTGCAGATCGATGAACATGACGGGCATCGCCCTTTTCTCACGGATTTTCTGGCCGGGGTCAGCGAGGCGGCGAGTGCCGCGATGTGGAGCCTGACGGTCTCCACCGCCCGGTCCACGGAGGACACGCAGGATACGCTCGGGCGGCTGGTGGAGGAGCGAAAGGCGGATGGCTTCATCCTCCCCCGCACCTACATCGACGATCCCCGGGCCGCGTTCCTCAAGGCACGCGGCGTGCCCTTTGTCCTCTACGGGCGGACCGCGGACACGTCCGGCTGCGCCTGGTACGACATCCTCGGGGAGCGGGCGATGGAGGCTGCCGTGCTGCGTCTCGCCCGGCTCGGCCATCGCCGGATCGCCTATATTGGCGGTGGCGTGGAGTACAATTACAGCGTCCTGCGGAAGCAGGGCTTTCTCGACGGGGTGCATCGCACGGGCCTTGCGGTTGATCCGAGCCTGATCGCAGGGCCCGCGGTTAGTTCCGCACAGGGCCGCGCAGAGGCGCACCGCCTTCTCGCGCTCGAGACGCCGCCCACCGCAATCGTCTGCGCGGTCGACGCGGCGGCCCTCGGCGTCTACCGGGCGGCGGCGGATCTCGGCCTGCGCATCGGCAGTGACCTTTCCGTCATTTCCTATGACGGCATCCCGGAGGGGCTGGCCGTCACGCCGCAGCTCACGACCTTTGCCGTCGACAACCGGCGGGCGGGCACACGGCTCGCGGAGTTGCTGATCGAAAGGGTCGAAGGGGCGGAGCCGGAGGAGCTGCGGGAAACCGAGCGGGCGAAGCTTGTGCCCGGCGGCTCTGACGGGCCCCCTGCACGAAACCCGGCGCAACTCGCAGCTTATCTGAGCGCCATGCGCAATGTGGTCCCGGACGGGGTGGAGGCGGAGCAGGTCTGAAGGAGCAGCGGTGCGTGCTCCTCTACTGCCCCTCAACCGGAAGCATCGCATCCCCCCATGCTTCGAGGAACCGGCTGCGCTTCAACCGGTCCAGAAACACCAGCAGCCCCGGTCCGAGCGGGATCGGCCGGAGTGCGGAGCCCGCTCCCCCACCGTCAACCGCCATCGGCGGGAACGGATAGGCGGCGGCGGGTGTGTCCGTCCACGCAGTCTCGATCAGATGATCGAGGAAAAGCGCGCCGAGGTCCGGCGCCTCCGCCGTCGCGGGTATCACCGCAGTGCGCAGCATGACCGTGGTGAAGTCCTCAGGCTCGATGATCTCGATCTGCCCCTCCAGATCCTCCCGCGCGGCCGCGTAGCTTCCCAGCACATTGTAGGCCACCGCGATCCGTCCGCTTGCCACATCGTCGATCATGCTGCCGGAGCAGCAGTAGAGCCGGGCATCGAGGCTGCCCATCACCTCCGCCAGCCGCCAGTAGGTCTCCGACATGCGCGCGTCCTGGGTGGCGAAGAGGTAGCCGAGCCCGCTCAACCGCACGTCATAGGTCCCCACACGCCCGCGAAACCGGTCCGGATGCTCCCGCAGGAGCGCGATCAGGTCCTGCCTGCTGCGTGGCACCGGCAAACCGCCGAACGCCTGCGGCGAGATGACGATGGCCGCAGGCTCCTGGGTGAACGCGAAGACGTGGTCGCGCCACTTTCCCCAGTCCGGCACCCGCCCGGTGAGGGCGGAATTGTGGGGCCTCGTATGGCCATCGTTGGCAAGCTTCGTCTGCAGATCCATGGCGGAGGAGACGGCGAGGTCGAACGGCGCCCGTTCCTCGGCGAGGGCAGTCATGACCTCCGCGCTGCTGACCGTGGTGTAGGCGACCGCCACCCGCGGATACTCCGCCTGAAATGCGGTGATCAGCGGCGCGAAAAGGTCCGTGTCCGCGGTGGAGATCACCCGCAGCGTGCGCCGTGGATCGGCCACGTCGAATAGGGTCTCATCCTCGATCTCGAAGGCCGCGAGGGGCGCGGCGAGCAGGATCAGGATGGAAAGGACAGCGAAACGCATGCGCCGGGACCCTCTGCGTTGTTGCAAAATGTAAGGCGGCCCCCGTGGGCCTCCACGACCTCCTTCGCGATCGTCAGACCGAGGCCGGAGCCGATGGTGCTCGCCACATTCGGCCCGCGCACGAACCGCTCCGTCAACGGGTCTCCGGGACCCTCCGGAAACCCACCCCCCTCGTCGGTCACCTTGAGCGTGGATCCGCCCGGTTCCTGTCGCACGACGAGGCGGACGCGGCTGTCCTCAGGCGAGTATTTGATCGCGTTGTCGAGGATGTTGCGCACCGCGTTCTGGATCAGGATCGGATCCCCCTCGATGGGTGCGGAAGGTCCCTCCGCGAGGGTGAGGCGGATGTCCTTGAGTTCCGCCAGCGGGCGCAGCCGCTCCACCATCTCCCCCGCAAGGGCGCGCAGATCGAGGTGCGTCCGTTCCAGATGATCGGTCCTGAAGGTGACCATGGCGTGGTCGAGAAGCTGCCCCGCCGCGCGGGAGCTTTCGTCGATCGCCCGGATCATCTCCTTGAGGGAGGCCCGGTTCTCCGGCCGCTCCACCCGGCGGAGCGCCACCTCCGCCTGCGCCCGGACCGTGGCGAGGGGCGTCCGGACGCGGTGGGCGGCCTCCGCGATAAAATCCTCAGAGCGGGAGAGCGACGTGCGCAATCGCCCGATGAAGCTGTTCAGCGATCGGACGAGCGGCACCATCTCCGCAGGTACGGGGGAGGTCACCGGGCGCAGGTCCTGAGGTCCCCGGCGGGACACGGCGCCTGTCAGGTCCTCGAGCGGACGCATGCTCGACCGGGTGGTCAAAAGCGCAATGGCCACCGCGACCACGAAGAAGCCGATCCCGAGCAGCAGCGCGTTGCGGGAGATCCGGGCAAGCGTCTGGGCCTGCCCGTTTCGGGTCTGCGCCACGGTGACGGTGACCGAAACCGGCCGCCCCTGCACCGACAGCGTTCGGGAGGCGGAGACGATCCGCACGCTTTCCCCCTTGTAGTCCGCGGTCAGGAAGCCGCGCCCGCCAGGATCGGGGACGGGCAGGTCGTCGTATCCGGTCAGCACCCGGTCATCCGCCCCGATCCGGTAGAACACCCGGTCATCGCTCACCGTGCCAAGCATGGAGAGTGCGGCGTAGGGAATGTCCGCCGTGATGTCCCCGTCCCGCGCCGACACGGACTCAAGGATCGCGCTGACCGAGGCGGTCAGGATGTTGTCCTGGCTCTCTTCGGCCACCTGACGGGCGAAGTTCTGCACCAGCAGGAAAAGCACTGCGGCGAGGACCGCGGCACTGCCCACAAGCTCAACGGTCAGGCGGCGGCGGATCGAGCCGCTGGCCTCCACCGCCTGTGTCATGACACGGTGAGCCGGTAGCCCATGCCCCGCACGGTCGTGATGCTCACCCGGGTTCCGGCGATGTGCTTGCGCAGGCGGGCCACGTAGACCTCGATGGCGTTCTCCGACACGTCTTCGTCATAGGAGAAGAGCCGGTCGACGAGCTTGGACTTGGCGTAGATCCGGTTGGGGTTGGCGGCGAATATCTCCAGCAGGCGCAACTCCTTGTTGCGCAGGGCAACCTCGCGCCCGTCCACCTCCAGCGTGCCGGCGAGCGGGTCGACGGCCACGTCGCCGATTCGGATCGTGTTGCTGCCGGTGCCCGCCCGGCGGCGGAGAACCGCCCTGCAGCGGGCCTCCAGCTCCGAAAAGTCAAAGGGTTTGGTGATGTAGTCGTCCGCGCCCGCATCGAGCACGTCGACCCGGTCCGACACTTCCGAACGGGCGGTCAGCACGATCACCGGGGTTGCGTCGGCGCGGTCCCTCTGGGTCGCCAGAAACCCGCGCCCGTCCCCGTCGGGCAGCATAATGTCCAGCAAGATCAGATCGTAATCGGTTGTGGAGACGAACTCATCCGCTGTCGTGAGGTCGCCCGCATGGTCGACCACGTGCCCGTCCAGGGTCAGCCGCGCGAGGATCGCCGCGGCGAGGCTTGCATTATCTTCGACCAGCAGGAACCGCATCGGTTCGCGCATCCTCCCAACTCTCCGGCCGTGACAGGTCCGTGTCAGCTTGCCGTGTTCCCCTCCAGTCATGGGCGTCAAAGAACGCCCGTGTCAAATGGGAGGACACCTGCAATGACATTCAACTTGACCCGCCGGGTCATGGTGGCTGCGGCTGCCGCAACCCTCGGTTTCGGCGCCCCTGCTCTCGCGGACGGCCACAGGGTTGTCGATTCGATCCACTTCCTGATCCCCGGCGGCGCCGGCGGCGGATGGGACGGCACCGCGCGCGGCACTGGTGAGGCGCTGACGAACGCGGGCCTCGTGGGCTCCGCCAGCTTTGAGAACATGTCCGGTGGCGGCGGTGGCAAGGCCATCGGCTATCTGATCGAAAACGCGGACAGCCAGCACGGCACGCTGATGGTCAACTCCACACCCATCGTGATCCGCTCCCTCACCGGCGTGTTCCCGCACAATTTCCGCGATCTCACGCTGGTTGCCGGGACGATCGGTGACTACGCGGCGATGGTCGTCGGCAAGGACAGCCCGATCAACTCCATGTCCGACCTGCTGGCGGCCTACAAAGCCGACCCGCGCGGCACGGCCATTGGCGGCGGTTCCGTCCCCGGCGGCATGGACCATCTGGTTGCCGCCATGGTGATGAAATCCGCTGGCGAGGACCCGACGGCAGTGAAATACATCCCCTACGACGCGGGCGGCAAGGCGATGGCCGCCCTCCTTTCCGGGGAGATTGCGGCCCTGTCCACCGGCTTCTCCGAAGCGGTGGATCTTGCCAACGCGGGCGAGGTCAAGATCATCGGTGTGACCGCCGATGAGCGTGTCGCCGCGGCGGCGGATGCGATGACCATGAAGGAGCAGGGCATCGACACGACTTTCGTCAACTGGCGCGGGTTCTTCGCAGCCCCGGGCCTGCCCGCGGACAAGCTTGCGATGTATCAGGATGCCATTTCCAAGATGTACGACACGCCCGAGTGGGAAGAGGTCCGCGCCCGCAACGGTTGGGTGAACATCCACAATTCCGGTGGAGATTTCGCGACCTTCCTCGAGGAGCAGGAAAAGGTCATCGGCGATCTGATGAAAGAGCTCGGCTTCCTCTGAAGCCAGCCCACCCCGGTCCGCCACGCGCGGGCCGGGAACCCAAGCGGCCGGACACAGGCCGCAGGACATCATCCCGGGGAGGTCGCCATGGCGCTGGATCGCTGGATCGCGCTGATCATCATGCTCATCTGTCTGGCCTACGGCTATGCGGCCTTCTTCACCATGGATGCGGGTCTGCCACCCTTCATGCAGCGCAACCCGATCTGGCCGAGCACGTTTCCCAAGGTGCTGGCCGTCATGGGTGTGCTGACGTCTCTCATCATCGTTCTGGGGGTCGAGAAGGGAAGCACGGGCCCCAAGGCGGGCGACATCGATTATCGGCGTCTGGGGGATTACAAGATCGGGCAGGCCGCGCTTCTGCTCGGGCTCATGGTGGCCTACGCCCTGCTGCTGCGCCCCGCGGGGTTTCTGCTGTCCACTATCGGGTTTCTCGTGATCGGGGCGATGGTGCTGGGGGAGCGCAAGCTGCATATCCTCGTGCCCGTCGCGGCGCTTGCGGCTGGCGGCGTCTGGTATCTGGTTCAGGAGGTGCTCGGCATCTTCCTGCGGCCGTTTCCGTTCTTTCTGGGTTAGGAGCCTCACATGCTCGAAGGGATCATGATCGGCCTCTCGACGGCCTTCTCCCTCACCAACCTTCTGATGGTCATCGGCGGGTGCCTCATCGGGACCTTCATCGGGATGCTCCCCGGCCTCGGGCCGATGTCGATCATTGCGATCATGATTCCGGTGGCGATCTCCATCGGTGATCCGTCCGCAGCGCTGATCCTGCTGGCGGGGGTCTACTATGGCGCGATCTTCGGTGGGTCGACTTCGTCCATCCTGATTAACGCGCCCGGCGTCGCGTCGACCGTTGCGACGAGCTTCGACGGGTATCCGCTTGCCCGTCAGGGCAAGGCGGGCAAAGCCCTGACCGTTGCCGCCATCGCCTCCTTCGCCGGGGGCACGATCGGCGCGATCCTTCTGATGATCTTTGCACCTGTGCTGGCGAGCGTGGCGATCCTGTTCCACTCCGCGGAGTATTTCGCGCTGATGGTCGTGGGACTGTCCGCCATCGCGGCCTTCGCCGGATCCGGGCAGGTGGGCAAGGCGCTTCTGATGACGATCCTCGGTCTGATCATGGCGACCGTTGGGGAGGGCGCCCTCTTCAACCTGCCGCGGTTTACCATGGGGGTGATGGACCTTCAGTCCGGCTTCGGCTTCATCACGCTTGCCATGGCGATGTTCGCGCTGCCCGAGGCGCTCTACCTCGTTTTGGATCCAAACCGGTCCAACACCGGCGATGCGGGCAGCGAGATCAAAGATCTGCGGATCACCCGGGACGAGGCGAAGGCGATCACGCCGGTGATCGGACGGCAGTCCGTGCAAGGGTTCCTGATCGGGGTGTTGCCCGGGGCGGGGGCGACCATCGCCTCGTTCCTCGGCTATGCTGTTGAGCGCAACATCGCCAAGGGGGCGGATCAGGAACAGTTCGGCAAAGGGTCGGTGAAGGGGCTCGCGGCACCGGAGAGCGCGAACAACGCCGCCTGCACCGGGTCCTTCGTCCCGCTCCTGACGCTGGGCATTCCGGGCTCCGGCACGACGGCGATCCTGCTTGGCGCGCTCATCGCGCTCAACGTCTCCCCGGGTCCGCGGCTGATGGAGGACCAGCCGGAGATCTTCTGGGCGGTCATCATCTCGATGTACCTGGGCAACGTGATCCTGCTGATCCTGAACCTCCCGCTCATCCCCTATATCGCGAAGGTGCTGGCGGTGCCGCGGAACTTCCTGATCCCCTTCATCCTCTTCTTCACGCTGATGGGGGCCTATATCGGGCAGAAC
>JBCBAP010000033.1:0-38295 GCA_038532435.1 Pseudomonadota bacterium
ACCAGCGGACCCCAGGCGACGCTGGGATTGGGCCGCATGGACAGGGTCGTGGTGACCTCCGTTGCCTCGGGGTCGAGCCTAACCGTCAGCGCCGCGCGATCCACCAGCCAGGCGGTCGGGGTGTAGTCTGCGAGGCGGATGACGGGGGGCAGGGTGTCGGTGCGCATGGTCTCTCCTGACATGGCCGGTATGGTCTGACTGTGATCCGTTCCGCACGCATTGGCAATCCGGTCGCCGGCGGTGCAGTAGCGTCGCCCGACAGGGTCATGGGACGGTCATTTCGCCTGTGAGAGAGAAAATTGCGCAGCCGGTTTCCGGATTGTGGAATTCGCATTCATTTTGGTTGCTCGAAGCGATCGGGCACGCCACTTCGGTGCACAACAGCACACAATCAAATGCAGGAGACAAGCATGTACGACCGCGTCGTGCGCGATGGATTGCAGATAGCCCGTCCGCTCTTCGATTTTGTGGAGGCAGCGCTGCCGGGAACGGGGGTCGAGAGCGACCGGTTCTGGGCGGGTCTGGGTCAGCTTGTCGCCGACAAGGCCGGACGCAACCGGGAGCTTCTGGCACGGCGTGCGGACATGCAGGCGCGGATCGATGCGTGGCACAAGGAGAACGCGTGGGACCTGCCGCGTTACACCGCGTTCCTCCGTGAAATCGGCTATCTGGTGCCGGAAGGTGAAGACTTCGCGATCGAAACCACCGGCGTCGATCCGGAGATCGCATCGATCCCGGGCCCCCAGCTCGTGGTGCCGGTGATGAACGCGCGCTACGCGCTCAATGCGGCGAACGCCCGTTGGGGAAGCCTCTACGATGCGCTCTACGGGACCGACGCGCTCGGCTCCCTGCCCGAGGGCAAGGGGTACGATCCGGAGCGGGGGGCGCAGGTGATCGGCTGGGCCAAGCGGTTCCTCGATCAGGCACTGCCGCTCGCGGGTGGGTCGCACATGGATGTGACCCGCTATTTCGTCGATGGTGGTGCGCTGATGGTCGATGGCGCAGCGGGGCTCACCGGGCTCGCGGATCCGGCGCAGTTTGCGGGCTACACCCTGACGGAGGGGGGAGAGATCGACCGGATCTTCTGCACCCGGAACGGCCTGCATGTCGGCCTCGTGATCGACCGCAGCACCCAGGTGGGTGGGGCGGATCCGTCCGGCGTGTCGGACGTTCTGCTCGAAGCCGCCGTCTCGACGATCATGGACTGCGAGGATTCCATCGCCGCGGTTGATGCGGACGACAAGGTTGTCGCCTACGCCAACTGGCTGGGTCTGATGAAGGGCGATCTGGCGGAGAGTGTGACCAAAGGGGGCAAGACCTTCATCCGCGCTCTCAGCGACGATGTCCGTTTCACCACGCCGGACGGAGAGACGACCAGCCGCAAGGGGCGCGCGCTCATGCTCGTGCGCAACGTAGGTCACCTGATGACCAACCCCGCGGTGCTGGATGCCGCCGGTGCGGAGGTGCCCGAAGGGTTCCTTGACGCAATGATCACCGTGCTTTGCGCCATGCACGACCTGAAAAAGGCGGACGGGTTGCGCAACTCCGTCCACGGCTCGGTCTATGTGGTGAAGCCGAAGATGCACGGGCCGGAGGAAGTCGCCTTCGCCTGCGAGATCTTCGACCATGTCGAGGCTGTGCTCGGCCTGCCCGCAAACACCGTAAAGCTCGGGATCATGGATGAGGAGCGGCGTACCTCTGCCAACCTCAAGGAATGCATTCGCGCGGCGAAGGCGCGGGTGGCCTTCATCAACACCGGCTTCCTCGACCGGACCGGGGATGAGATGCGCACGGCGATGGAAGCCGGGGCGATGATCCGCAAGGGGGAGATGAAGGCGACCCCATGGATCGCGGCCTACGAGGACCGCAACGTGGATATCGGCCTCGCCTGTGGCCTCAGCGGTGTGGCGCAGATCGGCAAGGGCATGTGGGCCATGCCCGACCGGATGGCGGAGATGCTTGAGGCCAAGATCGGACATCCGAAATCCGGCGCGAACTGCGCCTGGGTGCCGAGCCCGACGGCGGCGACGCTTCACGCCACGCACTATCACCAGGTCGATGTCTTTGCCCGGCAGCGGGAAATCGCGGCCGGTGGCCCGCGCGGCACACTGGAGGATCTGCTGACGATCCCGGTCTCACCGGGCACCAACTGGTCCGATGAGGAGATTGCGGCGGAGCTTGAGAACAACGCTCAGGGGATCCTCGGCTATGTGGTGCGCTGGGTCGATCAGGGTGTCGGCTGTTCGAAGGTGCCGGACATCAACGATGTCGGGCTGATGGAGGATCGGGCGACTTGCCGCATCTCCTCCCAGCACATGGCGAACTGGCTGCACCATGGCGTCGTCAGCGAGACCCAGGTGATGGACGTGATGAAGCGCATGGCCGCTGTGGTTGACGGGCAGAACGCGGGCGATCCGCACTACCGCCCCATGGCCCCGGGGTTCGATGGACCCGCGTTCAAGGCGGCCTGCGACCTGGTGTTCCGCGGGACGGAGCAGCCCTCCGGCTACACCGAACCCGTGCTCCACGCACGCAGGCTGGAGTTCAAGGGGCTGAGCAACGGTGACAGCACCGTCGCCGCCGAGTAGTCCTACAACGATCCGCCATGCCGCCCGTTGCGGTGGCGTGGCTTTCCTAAAACGGCGCCCGCGCGCGCCTCTCCCTTCAAGGACCCATCATGGCCGAGATTTCACACCGCAAGGCCCGCACCATCATCCAGAAGACCCTTGCCCGCGGGCGGGAGATGGAGCTCAAGCCGCTTTCCATCATCGTTCTCGATGCGGGTGGACATGTGAAGGCGTTCGAGCGGGATGATGGCGCCTCCCCGGGCCGGTTCGACATCGCCCGAGGCAAGGCCTACGGCGCGATCATGCTGGGCATGGGCGGGCAGGCGCAGATGGCCCGGGCGGAGGCGCAGCACTACTTCATGACCGCCATGAACGGTGCCTTCGGCGGGCAGGTCGTCCCCGTTCCCGGGGGTATTCTGGTCAAGACGGCGAAGGGGGAGATCGTTGGTGCGATCGGTGTGACCGGCGATACGTCGGACAATGACGAGGCCGCAGGGGTCGCCGGGATCGAGGCGGCGGGTCTCGTCGCCGCCCCATGAGCCGTGAACCCATCTCCCAGGGTTCCCCGTTCGAAGCGTCGATCGGCTACTCCCGGGCGGTGGTGGACGGGCGCTGGGTCTTTGTCTCCGGCACCACCGGCTTCGACTATACGCGGATGGAGATCAGCGAGGACCCCGCGGAGCAGTGCGCCCAGGCGCTGCGCAACATCGGCTGGGCGCTGGACCAGGCCGGGAGCGGTTTTGAAGATGTGGTCCGGGTGAGGTATCTGTTGCCCGACGCGGATGATTTCGAACCCTGCTGGCCCGAACTGCGCCGGGTTTTCGGCACTACGGGACCTGCGGCGACTATGTTCGTTGCGGGCCTTGCCGACCCGCGGATGAAGATCGAGATCGAGGTGACGGCTCTGAAGCCCGCCTGAGCGGGCTCACGCGGCGGGCATGGCGTCCAGCCGCTGGCGCGCGCTGCGCAGCCAGCCCGCGCGGCGGTTGAAATTGTGCTGGGCCGCGGTGTCGTCCTGCTCCAGCGCTTCGTGCGCCAGTTTTTCAAGCGCGGGGATCCCGCCCTTGATTGCCGCGCCGCTCGCGGTGGCCACGAGCTTCGGTACCGCCTGATCCTCCGGCCCGGAAATGAGCGCGAGCCACTGGCCCTTGCGCACCAGCCGCTCCGCCGCCGCCGCGGAGATGTTGAAGAGCCGGGCGGTGCCGGACACCAGCCGCGTGACGGACTGTGCGGACATCTCGCCTTCCCGTGACACGAGCAGGCAGGCAAGCGCCACCGCGCTGATATCGGGATCGGCAACATCCACCGGGGATGGACGGCGCGTCTCGCGCCGTTTGCGTGCCTCCAGCAGGATGCGGTTCGACCGTTGCCGCCGATAGACGATCCACGCGACCAGTCCCAATGCCCCCACAACAAACCCCGTCAGCACCGCCGTTCCTCCCCGGTTAACACGAAGTAAATACATCAGGGGATCGCGGCAAAACTGTGTCCCGGTGCGGGCGAGGGGCGGCACCCTCTGTACGTCAGGTGTGCAGTGCAGTATCTTCTGCCGAATGTGCGACGGCGGAAGGGGTAGACATGAGTGCGCGTCCGGTTATCGGGATCATCGGGAACCACTACCTGATCAACGATCAGTATCCGGCTCAAGCCGTGGGGGAGATGAACCTCACCGCGGTGGCTGAGGTGTGCAACGCCATCCCCCTCGTCATCCCCGCCGATCCCGCGATCATGTCGGTCGCGGATGCCCTTTCCGTTTGCGACGGGTTCGTCCTGCCTGGCGGACGACCGAATGTGCATCCCGAGGAATACGGTCACGCGGAGACGGAGGCCCACGGCGCGTTTGACCGCAACCGGGACCGGCTCGTCCTGCCGCTCATCCGCGAATGCGTCTCCCGCGGGGTGCCGGTGCTCGGCCTTTGCCGGGGATTTCAGGAGCTCGCGGTCGCCTTCGGCTCGACCCTGCATCCGGAGATCCGGGACCTGCCCGGCCGCATGAATCACCGCATGCCCCCCGATGGCACGCTGGAAGAGAAGTTCGAGCTGCGCCACTGGGTGCATCTGGAGCCCACGGGCCCCTTCGCCCGCATCTTTGGCAAGACCGAGGTCTTCACCAACTCCCTTCACGGGCAGGGGATCGAGATCGCGGGCCCCCGGATCGTCGTGGATGGCCGCGCGACCGATGGCACGGCGGAGGCGATCTATGTGGAGGGCGCGCGGGGCTTCGCCCTCGGCGTGCAGTGGCATCCGGAGTGGAACGCCGCCGCCGATGGCGTCTCCCGACCGCTTTTCGAGGCGTTCGGCCAGGCCGCCGCCGGCCTCGCCCGGGTGGCCTGACACCGGACATCGCAGCATGGCCCAGACCGTTCGCCGTGGCGCAGGCGTGCCGCGCCTCCTTGCCCTTGGTGCCACGGGCGCCGTCGCACTGCTCTCCATCATCCTTTTGTCTGCGGAGATCGTGCCGGTCACGGAGGCAGAGGCCCGCCTCTGGTGGTGGGTCGCGTCTGATCTGGGTCTCTGGTTCGGATCGGCCGGGTGGCTCTACCGGGTTCCCCTAGCGCTGTCGACGCTCGCCGCCGTCGCCTGCGGGGTCTGGCTTGGGGAATGGATCGGCAAGCCCGGGGCGGGGGCGGCAACCGCGCTCCTCATGCTCGCGGGCCTGGCGCCAGTGATTGTGCTCGGGCCGATGCCGGGGGATCTTTTTCCAGTGATTGTCGTCCTCGCGCTGGCGGAGGTACACGCCCTGTCCCGGCTTCCGAAACGGCAGGTGCGGACGGGCCGGGCCCACTGGCTGCGCCTCGGTGTCTGCCTCGGGGTGCTTGGCCTGTGGGCATCCGGCGGGGCAGGCGTCGTCGCGGCGGCTGTCGGCGCGCTGGCCCGGTGTCGGCGCGATGTGATCCGGGGCATGGACTCTGTGTCGGTCGGTGCGATGGGTGTGGCGGGTACCATTGCTGTCGTCGGATTGGCGAGCGGACCGGCGGAGGGGCAGCCGCACTCGTTCGGGGGTGTCGCGCTGCTCGCCTTGCTACCGCTCGGGGTGATCGCCCTCGTTTTCGGACGCGAGACCTCCGGCCCGACCATCTGGGTGCGCGATGCGTCCCTCGGCGCGGCACTGATTGCGCTGCTCTTCGTCCTTGCCGGGCTGCCTCTCCGGGACGCGGTGACACCGCTGATCGTTCCGCTCGCACTCCTCGGTGGTATCAGCGTCGCCCGCAGAAAGAGCGCGGTTTCGGCGGCCTATGTGGCTCTCGCATGCGGCGCTGTGCTTACTGTCGGGCTTGTGGGCCTGACCCTCGTCTACCGCAGCTATGCGCCCGGTCTTCCCGCCGCGGCGGATCCCTATGCGAACGCCCGGGCCATGCCGCTCATCTGCGAACGGGTGCTGACGGTGATGGAGGAGGTCGGCACGGACCGTCTGATCACGGAGGAGGAGACGACCGCCGCGCACTGTGCCCTCGAAGGCGGGCTCGATCCATCGCTGCTCTACGTGGTTGCGCGTCGCCCGGCGGTTCTGCCGCCGGGCCGATACGTGATGATCCTGCGCGATCCGTTCGGGACGCGAGACGGGACCGGTGTGCTCGACAGCTACCGTATTGCGGAGGAGGGACGCGTCGACCCCCATCTCGACCGCAGCTACGGGTACCGGATCCTCGCGGGGAGCGTGGAGTGAGCGCTCAAGCGTGCGCCTGCTTCGCAGCGCCTGACACCGCGTGATCCTTCGGATAACCGATGAAGATCATCGCCGGATGAGAAACCGCCTGCTCTGCCACGGTCTCCGCCAGTGTGTCGAGCGTGCAGGTCAGCGTCCGGGCGCGGGCGTGGCCCGCGGCCTCCACGATGTCGACGGGCAGATCTGCGGGGGCATCCTGCAGCATCTCCGTGGCAAGGGCGGGGGCTGCTCCGACACCCATGTAGAGCGCGACGCGGCTGCCCGGGCGGAGATGCCGGACGATGTCCCGGCTCCGTGTCCCGTCGCTGCGGGTGGCTGTGGAAAGCACCAGGGTGTCGACCCGGTCCCGCTCGGTCAGCACTTCACCCGCCTCGGCCGCTGCCGCGCAGGCGGCCGTGATCCCCGGCACGATCTCGCACGGGATGTCGAGCGCGCGGCAAGCGTTCAGCTCCTCCGCCGCGCGGGCAAAGATCCCAGGGTCCCCGCATTTGAGCCGCACGACCCGCAGCCCCTCCTGCGCCTTCTGAATGATGAGGCGGTTGATCCGCTCCTGCGACCAGCGGTCCGGCAGCGTCGCGTCCCCCGGCGCCTTGCCGACGCAGATGCGCTCCGCATCCCGGCGCGCGAGCTCCAGCACATCGGTGCCGGACAGACGGTCATAGAGGATAACGTCCGCCTCCTGCAGCCGCTTCACGCCGCGAAGGGTCATGAGATCCGCCGCACCCGGTCCCGCGCCGACGAGTGCGACGCTTCCCGCACGATCGGCTTCGGGCGCGCCACCTGCCTCGATCGCTGACTTGATCGCAGCATAGGCGTCCCGCTCCCGCCCGCTGGCGTGATCCGCCCGGGGAGCCTCCGCAAACACCCAGCGCCAGAAGCCCCGCCGTGCGGGGCCCGGCACGCGCGCGGCCACCGCGCCGCGCATCCGCCCGGCGAAGGCCGCAAGCTCGCCGAGCCGGGGCTCCAGAACGCCTTCGATCCGGGTCTTGATCTGCCGCCCGAGCACCGGCGCAGTGCCCTCCGTTCCGATCGCGACCACCACCGGATCCCGGTCCACGATGCTGGGGGTGAGCGCGTCGCAAAGGGCGGGCATGTCGACGACATTGACCGTCACGCCGCAGGATTTTGCCAGGGCTGCATGGGCCGCGTCCGCCCCCGCGCAGCCCGATGCAGCAAACGCGAGGATCGTATTGTCCAGCAGATCTGCAGTTGCAGCGCCCCGCCAATGCCGCACGCGCCCCTCTGCCGCGAGCCCCTCAAGCTCCGGCTCAAGCGTATCGGCGACGATGACTATTTCCGCCTCGGTCTTGAGCATCAGGCGGGTTTTCTGCGCTGCCTGCTCGCCCCCGCCGAACACAACGACCCGGCGGCCGGCCATCTGAAGGAACATGGGAAAGGTTTTCATGGCGGCCTCCTCAGGCAGCGGTTGCGGCGACCGGGCGTCGGGCCCAGAGCGTCCGGGCGTGGTCCTCCGCCCCCGCGGTATCGAGTGTCGGATCGAGCGTTTGCAGGGCGGCGGCGGCGGTGCCTATCACGATCGCCTCTGCAAACGGGTGGTCGAGCTGTCCGGACCAGAGCGCGGCAAGTGCTGCGGGATCCGTACCGGCATCCGCCAGCCGCTGCGCGGAGAACGCAGCGACGGGGGGCAGGAGCGACGTGCCCCTTGTGTGCCAGAGCGTGACGTCCTTGCCCGGGTGGCGTTCGAACTCGCCCCCGCCGCCCTTGATCACGCCAAGACGGGTGTCACCGAGGAGCGCGGTCGCCTCCGCCTGCAACGCCCGGTAGCTGGGATGAAACACGCCCTGAACGGACGCGGCGGCCCGGCCCGGGTTGAGCGCGCGCAGGGCGGTGTTGATTGGAGAGCGGAGGCCGAGCACGTCGCGCAGCCGCAGGAGGTCGAGCGCGCGGGGATCGAGCGCCTTGAGCGGAACATAGGCAAGCCCGTCCGCGGCGATAGCGCGCTTGGCTTCGTTTGCGGATGTGCAAAGCGGGATGCCGATCCGGTCGAGCGCCCCGCGCACCTGTGCGTGCCCGCTCTGATGCGAATTCCAGCCGTGCAGCAGTACCCGGTGCCCCGCTTGCGCCACCAGACGGGCGGCCAGCAGAAACCAGGGCAGGCCGCGGCTGCGCCCCGCCGCATAGCTCGGCCAGTCGAGGTCCACGGGAAGTGCGTCCCACCCGACGAGCCGGGCGCGCAGGGCGGAGACGAAGCCCGCGATCTCCGCCGCCGTCTCACCTCGGTAGCGCATGAGCATGAAAAGGGCCCCGGTCGCCTCTGGCGCTGCATCCCCGGCGAGGATCAGCGAAAGCGCGTGCTCCGCTTCCTCCCGCGTCAGGTTGCGCCCCTTCGACGGACCACGCCCCATGGCGTGGACGTAGGGCGCGAGACCACTCATTCTGCCGCCATGCGGGTGGGCGCTTGCGCGATGAGGGAGGCGATCTCCGGCCGGCAGGATCCGCAATTGGTCCCGGCCTGAAGGGCGGCGCCCACATCCTCGACGCTGGCAAGCCCGCCTTCGAGGATCGCTGCGGAGATCGTGTTCACGCCCACATTGAAACAGGCGCAGACGGTTGCGCCCGGTTCGGGCCGGTCCCGCCCAGGACGACCGGCGAGGAGCGTTGCGGCATCCTGACCGGCAACAAGCGCCCCGCTCAGGTACGCGCGCGCCGCCTGCACGGGCTCGCGGGAGACGAAGAGGGCCGCTTGCGCGCGTCCCTCGCCCAGATAGGCGAGGCGTGCCTCCCCCCGTGCAGCGTCCGTGACGCTGATCGGCGTATGACCGTCGAGATCGAAGGTCCGGTTTGCAAACGCGGTCCAGTCCGCCTCATCCTGCGCCCCGGCCATTTCGATGCGCCAGCCGCCGGGCACCTTGGCCTTCGCCCAGTAGGCGCAGTCCGGCGATGGCTCCCGCGCGCTGATTCCGAAGGCGTACCAGCGGGGTTCGAACGGGGCGAGGGACACCCGGCTGCTCTTGAGCGCGGGCTGGCCGGAAACCGGATCGCGGCGCGCATCGACGACCGCATCGACCCGGCCGCGGGCGGTCCATTGACCCGTCCAATGCATTGGGACGAACACACTGCCGCGCGCAGTCCGCTCCGTGACCTTGACGCGGGCGACGAGCATGCCGTGCGGGCTCTCGATCCGCGCAAGTGTCGCATCGCCGAGCGCCAGTGTCTCCGCATCCTGGGGATGTACCTCGACAAACGGTTCCGCGATGTGCTGGCTGAGTGTAGTCGAGGTCGCAGTGCGGGTCATGGTGTGCCAGTGATCCCGCACCCGTCCGGTGTTCAGGGTAAACGGGTAGGCCGCGTCCGGCTCGGGCAGGGCGGTCTGGCTCACTGCCAGCATCCGGGCGCGCCGGTCCGGTGTGTAAAATCCGCCGTCCGCGAAGAAACGCCCTCCAACAGGGCCGTCCGCCGGCACCGGCCACTGAACCGGTGCCATCGCGTCATAATCGCTGCCGCTGAGGTCCGCGAGACCCGCAATCGACAGGTCCTTGCCAAGTTGCGCCGCGATCCCGGTGAGCGCTGCATATTCCCGAAAGATCTCCGCTGGGGTTTCGTAGTCAAACCCCGCGAAACCCATCCGCCGCGCCACGTCGCTGACGATGGCCCAGTCGTGCCGTGCCTCTCCCGGCGCGGGCAGGAACGCGCGCTGTCGGGAGATCCGACGCTCCGAGTTCGTGACCGTGCCGTCCTTCTCCCCCCAACCGGTAGCGGGCAGAAGGACGTCGGCCCGCGCGGTCGTGTCGGTCCGTTCCATGATGTCGGAGACAACCGTGAAGTCGCACGCGCTGATCGCATCGGCGACCGCGTCCGCCCGGGGCATGGAGACGGCGGGATTGGTGCACATGATCCAGAGCGCCTTGATCTCGCCGGAGGCGCAGGCGTCGAACATGTCGACGGCCTTGTGCCCCTGCGCGTCCGGCATCCGCGGCGCGTCCCAGAACGCACGCACTGAGTCCCGGTGCGCGATGTTTTCGATGTCGAGATGCGCGGCGAGCATGTTGGCCAGCCCCCCGACCTCCCGCCCGCCCATGGCATTGGGCTGCCCGGTGACCGAGAACGGTCCCATCCCGGGCCGACCGATCCGGCCCGTGGCGAGATGACAATTCAGGATGGCATTGACCCTGTCCGTCCCGTCCGCGGCCTGGTTGATGCCCTGGGAATAGATCGTGACCACGCGCTCCGTCCGGGCGAAGGCCGCATAGAGCCGGTCCACCTCCGTCGACGGAAGGCCGCAAACCTCCGCGACATGAGCGACGGAAAAGGGGGCGACGTGGGCAAGGACGTCGTCGACGCCGCTCACGTGACTGTTCAAATAAGCCTGGTCCAGTGCACTCTTCGCATGAAGATAGGCCAGCAAGCCATTGAAAAACGTGATATCCGTTCCCGAACGCAGCCCGAGATGCTGATCTGCGGTGTCCGACGTCGCGGTCCGGCGCGGGTCGAGCGTGACGACCTGCGTACCGCGGCTTTCCTTTGCCGCCATGATGCGCTGGTGGAGCACCGGGTGGCACCAGGCGAGGTTCGAGCCGACGAGGAGGATCAGATCCGCTTCTTCCAGATCCGCGTAGGTGCCGGGCACGGTGTCCGTGCCGAAGGCCCGCTTGTGCCCCGCGACCGAGGAGGCCATGCACAGGCGCGAGTTCGTGTCGATGTTGGCCGAGCCGATGAAGCCTTTCATCAGCTTGTTGGCGACATAGTAGTCCTCGGTCAGCAACTGGCCGGAGACGTAGAAGGCAACGCTGTCCGGCCCATGCTCCGCAATCGTGCTGGAAAACCGCTCCGCGACCAGATCGAGCGTCGCGTCCCAGCTTTGCTGCACGCCGTCGACGGTCGGGTGCAGCAGGCGCCCTTCCAGCCCCAGCGTTTCCCCGAGTGCTGCACCCTTGGAGCACAGGCGCCCGAAGTTCGCGGGATGAGCGGTGTCGCCGGATATGACAGCGCCGCCGGTGCCGTCCGGTTTGGCGATCACGCCGCACCCGACGCCGCAATAGGGGCAGGTTGTGTGTGTCTCGGTCATTCCGCCGCCATGGGGGCGGCAAGACCAGCCCGATCGATCAGGATACGCCCATCCTCGACCTTCACCGCGTAGGTACGCACGGCGCCTTCATCCGCGCCCTGTGCCTCGCCGCTGTTGAGGTCGATCACCCAGTTGTGGAGCGGGCAGGTGACCGCCGATCCGTGCTGAATGCCCTGGCTGAGCGGCCCGCCCTTGTGCGGGCACGCATCGTCGAGCGCGAAGACCGTGTCCTCCGCCGTGCGGAACACGGCGATGCAGCCATGGTGCGTCTTGATGAGGCGCGCGCCCCGCTGCGGGATGTCCGTAAGCGCACCGATGTCGAGAAAGTCGCTCATTCCGCAGCCACCTGTGTGAGATCCGCAAGGGGGGTGAATTCGTGGGCCTGCCCGCCCTGCGCCCGCTCCGCCCAGGGATCGGTCTGGTAGAACGTCTGTGACAGGGCGAAGGCCGCGGCGAGCTCCTTTCGGCGGGGCAGATCGTCCACGACGGTCTCGATGATCCACTCCATGCCCACCTTGGCGATCCACTTGTAGGGGCGGTGCAGGTACTGGGCATTCTCCCGGTAGAGCTGGACGAAGGCTGCGATGACCTCGAGCACCTCTTCCTCGGTCTCCACCTTGCAGAGGCGTTCGACCTCCTTCACGTCCATGCCAGCGGCACCGCCGACACCGATCTCGTAGCCCGAGTCGACGCAGACGACACCAATATCCTTGCAGGTCGCCTCCGCGCAGTTGCGGGGGCAGCCGGACACGGCAAGCTTCACCTTGTGCGGTGTCCAGGACCCCCACAGCAGGCGCTCGATCTTGATGCCGAGCCCGGTGGAGTCCTGCGTGCCGAAGCGGCAGAAATCCGTGCCGACACAGGTCTTCACGGTGCGCAGACCTTTCGCATAGGCGTGGCCGGAGACCATGCCGGCGGCATTCAGATCACCCCAGACATGGGGCAGGTCCTCTTTCTTCACGCCCAGCAGGTCGATGCGCTGGCCGCCGGTGACCTTCACCGTCGGGATCTCGTACTTGTCCGCGACATCGGCGATCGCGCGCAGCTCATCTGGCGTTGTGATCCCGCCCCACATGCGGGGGACGACCGAATAGGTGCCGTCCTTCTGGATGTTGGCGTGTACCCGTTCGTTGATAAACCGGCTTTGCGCGTCGTCCTGATACTCCCCGGGCCAGTCGGCGACGAGGTAGAAGTTCAGGGCAGGGCGGCAAACGTGGCAGCCGCAGGACGTCTTCCAGTTCAGTTCCTGCATGACGGCGGGGATCGATTTCAGCTCCTTCGCCTTGATCAGCCGCCGCACATCGTCGTGGGAATGGTCGGTGCATTTGCACATCCCCGCCGCTTCCGGCAGGACGAAATCGTCGCCGAGTGTGGCAGCGACCACCTGTTCGGTGAGGCCCGCACAGGTGCCGCAGGAGGTCGAGGCCTTGGTCAGCGCCTTGACCGCGTCCAGCGTGGTGGCGCCGCCGGTGATGGCCGCGATGATCTGACCCTTCGATACGCCGTTACAACCGCAGATCTCTGCCTCATCCGGCAAGGCTGCAACGGCCGCCATAGGGTCCAGCGGAGCCCCCCCGGCGAAGTTCGGGCCAAAGATGAGCGTGTCGCGCAGGTCGGAGATGTCCTCCTTCGCCTTCAGCTTGCCGAAGAACCAGGACCCGTCGACGGTATCGCCGTACATGACGACGCCGATGATGCGGTCATCCTCCAGAACCAGCCGCTTGTAGACGCCCCGCGTCGCATCGCGGAAGACGATCTCCTCGCGGCCCTCTCCCTCCTGGAAATCCCCGGCGGAGAAAAGGTCGACCCCGGTCACCTTGAGCTTGGTCGAGGTCTCCACCGGTGCGAACGCGGCCTCGCTGCCCGCGAGGTTGGACGCCGCGACCTTGGCCATGTCGTAAAGCGGCGCGACAAGGCCATAGCACATGCCGCGATGCTCCACACATTCGCCCAAGGCGAAGATGTCCGGATCGTCCGTGCGCATGGTGTCATCCACCTGGATGCCCCGGCCCGTCGCGATGCCCGCCTCCGGCGCGAATGCCGTGTTGGGTCGGATGCCGACGGCCATGACGACGATGTCGGTCTCGATGATGCGGCCATCCTCCAGCAGCACCGCCTCGACCTTCCCGTCGCCCCGGATCTCCTTGGTGTTCGCGCCGCAGAGCACCTTGATGCCTCGGGTCTCAAGCTCCCGCTGCAGCAGATAGCCCGCTGCGGGATCGAGCTGCCGCTCCATCAGGTGGCCCATCAGATGGACCACGGTCACGTCCATCCCGCGCAGTTTCAGTCCGGCGGCGGCCTCCAACCCCAAAAGGCCGCCGCCGATGACGACGGCGCGCGCACCAGGCGTGGCGGCGGCGTCGATCATGGCATTGGTGTCGTCGAGATCGCGGTAGGTGATCACCCCGGGCAGGTCCTTGCCCGGCACCGGGATGATGAACGGGTTAGACCCGGTGGCGATCAGAAGCTTGTCGTAGGCGGTTTCCCCGGCCTCTGTCGTCACCACCTTGCGGTCCCGGTCGATGCCGGTGACAGCTTCCCCGAACCGGCAGGTCACGCCATTGGAGGCGTACCAGTCCGCGTCGTGGGTGACGATTTCTTCGTAGGTCTTCTCACCCGACAGGACCGGGGAGAGCATGATCCGGTTGTAGTTGCCGCGCGGCTCCGCCCCGAACAGCGTGATGTCATACGCATCCGGTGCGGTCTCGACCAGATGTTCGAGGGCGCGGCCCGACGCCATGCCGGCGCCGATCACCACTAGTTTCTGTGTCATCTTCATCCTGCCTTTTGGTAGGCACTGTCGATCATGGCGGTGGAGAGGGTGCCGTAGGCGGTTTCCCACGCCGTGCGCGTCTCGGTGTCGAACGCGGGGCCTAGCCCCTGTTCGAGCGTCCAGATCAGCGCCTCACCCACCGGTGCGTAGTGCGCGGGCGTCACGCCGTAGGTGACGTGCCGCGCGGCAAGGTCCTTGGCCGCGGGCAGGATGCTTTCGAGATCCTTGAGCCCGTTGACCACAACACCAAGGGTCTGCATGAGCTTGCGCCCCTGCTCCTCCATATCGCCCTTGAAGAGCGACCGGACCTCCGGCGCGATGTCGAAAAGGCGGCCGTAGAACAGGCTGGCCGCCTGATCCGCGATGGGCGCCACCTTCTCGAAGCTGCCCTGAACTGCGTCGATCTGGATCGGGGTCATGCTGCCTTCGCCTTCTTCACGTGGCCGTGCTCGTATTCCTCGAGGAAGGTCAGCAGCTCGGCGCGATAGGTGTAGTAGTCGGGATGCTCCAGCAGCGCCTTCCGGGTCCGCGGGCGCGGCAGTTTCACATCCATGATGTTGCCGATGCGGGCGCGGGGGCCGTTGGTCATCATCACCACCCGGTCCGCAAGCAGGATCGCCTCGTCCACGTCATGGGTCACGCAGATCGCCGTGACCTTGGTGCGGGACCAGACCTCCATGAGCACCTCCTGCAGCTCCCACCGGGTGAGGCTGTCGAGCATGCCGAACGGCTCATCGAGGAGCAGGAGCTTGGGCGACAGGGCAAAGGCCCGCGCAATGCCGACCCGCTGTTTCATCCCGTTCGAGAGGTCCTTGGCGGATTTGTCCATCGCGTCCGCGAGGCCCACCCGCTCAAGGTAGTACTCCACGATTTCCTGCCGTTCGGGCTGGGTCGCGTTCGGATAGACCCTATCGACGCCGATCGCCACGTTCTCTTTGGCGGAGAGCCAGGGGAAGAGGGACGGTGCCTGAAACACCACGGCACGCTCCGGATCTGCACCTTCGACATGCTTGCCGTCGAGGATGATCGCACCTTTGGAGATCTCATTGAGACCCGCAGCCATCGTCAGCGCCGTGGATTTGCCGCAGCCCGAATGGCCGATGATCGAGATGAACTCGCCCTTCTGCATGGTCAGCTCGAAATCCTCGACCACCGTGAGCGGGCCCTTGGGCGTCGGATAGACCTTGTGAACCTGGCTGAACTGCAGGTAGCGGTCGTCCATCGTGCTCACGGCCGCGTCGCGGTATGCCTTGGGCGCCATGTGATGGACGGCGGTCGCATCGGGCAGGGTGCGCGTGCTTTCCGCCTTCGCATTGATCCCCACATCCATCAGGTACTGCGTGACCTTCGCGCGGAGCTGCTTGAACACCGGATCGTTGTTCATCTCCGTCCGGTCGCGCGGACGGGGGATGTTGACCTCGGAGATCGGGCCGAACGTTGCCGCCGGCCCCGGCGTCAGCGGAATGATCCGGTCTGCAAGCAGGATCGCCTCGTCCACATCGTTGGTGATGAGCACGATGGTCTTCTTCTCGATCTGGCTGATCGCCTCGATCTCGTCCTGCAGGTTGGCCCGGGTGAGCGCATCGAGCGCGGAGAGCGGCTCATCGAGGAGAAGCACGTCCGGGCGCATGGCCAGTGCCCGTGCCACGGCGACGCGCTGGCGCATGCCGCCCGACAGCTCCGCCGGACGCCGGTCGACCGCGTGGGAAAGGCCCACCATGTCGATGTATTTCTGGGTCAGCTCGATCCGTGCGGCGCCATCGAGATCAGTGTGCACCGCATCAACCGCGAGCCGCACGTTGCCGGTCACCGTAAGCCACGGCATCAGGGAGTAGGATTGGAAGACCACGCCCCGCTCAGGGCTGGGGCCATCCACGATCTCCCCGTTGAAGCGGACCTCGCCGGTGTCCGGGCTCTCCAGCCCGGCCAGCATGTTGATCAGCGTCGTCTTGCCCGCGCCGGAGAAGCCGACGATCGCCACGAATTCGCCCTGTGCGATGTCGAGGGAGATGTCCTTGAGCACGGCGGTATCGCCGTAGCTTTTGGACACGTTCTTGAGTGAAAGGATGCTCATGCCGGTCACCGCTGCGCCGAGAAGGTGAACATGGACTGGAGCGCATACATCACCCGGTCGAGCAGGTAGCCGATGATCCCGATGGTCAGGACCGCCACCATGATCTTGGCGAGCGACTGGCTGGAGCCGTTCTGGAACTCATCCCAGACAAACTTTCCGAGCCCCGGGTTCTGCGCGAGCATCTCTGCCGCGATGAGAACCATCCAGCCGACACCGAGCGACAGGCGCAGACCGGTGAAGATGAGGGGCAGGGCGGAGGGCAGGACAAGTTTCGTCACCTTCGTCCACGGGCTCAGCTTCAGCACCTTGCCCACGTTGACCAGATCCTTGTCGATGCTCGCCACACCGAGGGCGGTGTTGATCAGAGTCGGCCAGAGAGAGCAGAGCGTCACGGTGATCGCGGAGGTGAGGAACGCCTTCTCAAACCACGGATTTTCGGACACATAGACCGCCGAGACGACCATCGTGACGATGGGCAGCCAGGCGAGCGGGCTCACGGGCTTGAAGATCTGAATGATCGGGTTCATCGCCGCGTTGAACGTCTTTGACAGGCCGCACATGATGCCGATAGGCACCGCGAAGACCGTCGCGATCATGAAGCCGAAGAACACGGTCTGCAGCGAGGTCCAGATTTGCGCGTAGTAGGTCGGTGCGCCGGTGAACTCCCGCCACTTGACCCGGTCCGCACGGCCGTCCGCGATCAGCTTCTCATTACGTACTTCCTGCCTTTCGTAGAATGCGGCCGCCTTCTCCGTCTGCCGTACATGTTCTGCGTGGAGGTTCTGCGCCTGCTCCCAGACCTGACCGGGCCCCGGGACCGCGCCGAGAGACGTCTGAACCTGCGGGGCAAGGCTGGCCCAGAGGCCGAGGAAAACGATGATCGCCATGACGGGAACGCCGAGAAGACGCCAGATCTCCCGGGCGTTCTCCTTGGGGTTGTCGCCGGCGGCGAGTTTCAGGGCGGGAGTGATCCAGCTCAGTCCCATGATCTGGAAGTAGCTGTCCGCCTTGTTGATCCGGGTGAAGAGCCGCTCCTTGCGGGCCTCCCGCTCGAGATCTGGATCGGTGATCGCGCTCATGTCTATGTCGCCTTGCCTGTCTGAAGGGAAAACTGGGGCGCGCGGTGCGGCGCGCGCCCCATGGCAGCCTTAGCCGCCGACCTGATCTTCGCCTTTCAAGCCGATGGAAAAGCTCGACAAATAGGCGTTGGGCGCCCGGCCGTCATACTCGACACCGTCGATGAATTCGGCGGTTGCGGGCTTGTAGCCATCGGTCTCCCACGGGAAGCCTGCCTCGGGTGCTAGCCCCTCGTCGACGAGCATCCGTGCGGCCTCGAGGTAGATGTCCGGACGGTAGACGGACTTCGCGACCTCGTCGTACCAGCTGTCCGGCTTTGCTTCCGCGATCTGGCCCCAGCGGCGCATCTGGGTGAGGTACCAGATGGCGTCGGAGTAGTAGGGGTAGGTCGCGTTGTAGCGGAAGAAGACGTTGAAGTCGGGGATCTCCCGCTTGTCGCCCTTTTCGAACTCGAAGGTGCCGGTCATGGAGTTCGCGATCACGTCATAGTCCGCGCCCACATATTCGGAGCGGGACAGGATTTCCACCGCCTCGGGCCGGTTGGCGTTGTCGTTCTCGTCGAGCCAGATGGCCGCGCGGATCAGCGCCTTGGTGATCGCGAGCGTGGTGTTCGGATTCTCTTCGGTGAATTCCTTGGTGAGGCCGAAGACCTTCTCCGGATTGTTCTTCCAGATCTGGTAGTCGGTGATGACCGGCACGCCGATCCCCTTGAACACCGCCTGCTGGTTCCAGGGCTCACCCACGCAGTAGCCAAGGATCGTGCCCGCTTCCATGGTTGCAGGCATCTGCGGCGGCGGCGTGACGGACAGGAGGACGTCCGCGTCGATTTGGCCGGTCGTGTTGTTCGGGCTGTAGTAGCCCGGGTGCAGACCGCCCGCCGCGAGCCAGTAGCGCAGCTCGTAATTGTGGGTGGAGACCGGGAAAACCATGCCCATGTTGAACGATTTGCCCTCGTCCTTGTAGCGGTCGACGATCGGCTTCATCGCGCTGGCAGAGATCGGGTGCACCGGCTTGCCGTCCGCATCCTGGGGGATGTTTGGCTTCATCTCTTCCCAGATCGCGTTCGACACGGTGATGCCGTTGCCGTTCAGGTCCATGGAGAACGGGGTGACAATGTGCGCTTCGGTGCCGTAGCCGATGGTCGCGGCCAGCGGCTGGCCTGCGAGCATGTGGGAGCCGTCGAGCTGACCGTCGATGGTGCGGTCGAGCAACACCTTCCAATTCGCCTGCGCCTCGAGCGTTACGAAAAGGCCTTCATCCTCGAAATACCCGAGCTCGTAGGCCACCGCGAGCGGAGCCATGTCGGTCAGCTTGATAAAGCCGAAGGTCAGTTCGTCCTTCTCTACATCCAGCATCTCGGCAAAGGCGCCCGTGGCGGTGGCCGACACGAGGAGTGTCGAGGTCAGAAGAGATTTGAGCGTCATGTTTGTCTCCGTTCAACGCGTGCCAAAAAGCTGCCGTAACCGTCCACACGCAGACGCGTGCCGATCACGAGCAGCTTTGCTCCATGTCTTTCCCATCGGGGGAGGGTGGTCCTTGCACGGACCGGCCAGGGACACCGTTGCCGCTGGTCTGGCGATGAGACTACGCTGGAACGTTGGAGGGTCAAGCAATCGTGCCAAAAAATGTGGCGGTAGATCTGATTCGACCACTGAGAATGCAGTCAGACGCTAAGGAATGCCCAATGATTAGGCATTAGGATCGAATATGTGGCCATCGAAAAAGGAATCGGGTCCCAGAATCAACTCCCCGCGATCGGAGGCGCAAGGTGTCGGCTCGGTCAGTCGGCCCTCCACCTTCGCCGATGCGGTGGGCAACGGGATGGCAAGCTCTGCGAGGCCGCGCCGGTACAGGTCGGGGCGGAAGGACTCCTCCGCGACCCGACGGGCCTCTCCCAACCGGACACCCCAGGTGCGCGACACGCGGGAGGCGATCCAGCCCGACGCGCTCTTCCACGGGAAACAGACCGCGGGGCCCGCGAACCGCAACGCGTGGGGGGCCGTGCCGATGCGCCCGCCGCTGTCGAGCAGGAACCGTCCGGTCAGCGCCCGTTCGATCGGCTCTTCAGCGCAATTGAGGTAGTGGGGCTGGCCGAGGATGCCCGGGGTGAGGTCGATCGCCTCCGGCCGTGCGAGCCATTCCCCGGCCCGATGGACCGCGCGAAGGAGCGCGTCGAGCACCTCGGGATTGCGTTCGTGCCAGTCCCGCCGCACGCCGAGCGCCTTTTCCGGCGCACCCGACCAGATCGAAGCGCCCGCGAGCAGCATCTCCACCTCGCCACGATCGACGGCGAAGGACCCCCAAGGCTCTCCCACCATCACCATATCGATCTCTCCCGCGGCCAGCACGTCCGGCAAGAGGGGCGGAGGCGCGATGGTGAAACGCAGCGCCTGCGGTTCCGCCTCCTTGAGCAGATATTCGACAAGCACCCGGTGCATCGAGTGCGCAAACGGGATTCCGATGCGTAGAGGATGGACCTTGGAGCGGCGGATCAATGCCTGCGCCGTGCCAGCCGCGTCGCCGAACCGCGCCCCATCCGCGCGGAGCGCTGCGGAAAGCCCCGTAGCGGCGGTCAGCGTTGTTCCGTTGAGGTTGAGCACGTAGGGCACGTCGATCTGGGCCGCCATCGGACCGGTGCCAAGGCTCATGGCGATGGCAAGCGGCGTCAGCATGTGCGCTGCCGGGTAGATCGACAGGCCGAGCTTGTCGCGGATGTTGGACCAGCTCGCCTCCCGCTGAAGGCTCAGCGCGATCCCTTCCTCCTCCGCGAATCCCATCTCGCGTGCGATGATCAGTGGCGCCGCGTCGGTGAGGGAGATGAACCCGCAGATCAGGTCGTGCAGGCTCATGACAGAAGGCCCGCCGCGGTGACGAGGCCTTCAGCAACCTCGCCGATCTTCTTGCCCTGGTCCATCGCGGTCTTGCGGAGCAGCGCGTAGGCCTCCTCCTCCGACACGCCGCGTGCCTTCATCAGAATGCCCTTCGCCCGGTCGATGGTCTTGCGCTCGGCGAGGGCTGCCTTGGTCGCATGCAGCTCGTTGCGCAACCGGGTGAAGGTGTGGAACCGGGCGATGGCCGTCTCCAGCACTGGTTTGATCCGGTCCTTCCTTAGACCGTCGACCACATAAGCCGACACACCAGCCTCCACCGCCGCGGTCATCATCGCGGTGTCGGAGCGGTCGACGAACATGGCAACCGGGCGTTCGTCCGGAGTCGCAGCGGTGGCAATCTCCGTGAGGATGTCCCGGTTCGGGTTCTCCAGATCGATGAGAACGATGTCCGGTCTGAGGTCGCTCAGCCGGCGGGCGAGGCCCACCGTGTCTCCAACGACAGAGATCCGCTCATGGCCCGCATCACGCAAACCATCCACGATCATCAGGGCCCGATCGCGATCAAGGTCCACGACGACAATGTGCAGATCTTTCATGTATGACGCACCGTAACGTACAGATTCTGTGGATGCTGCACCGCAACAGAGATAAAAGCAATTCATTCATGTTATATTAATCTGGAGATTTCACTGAGATTTTGCATACTGAAAGCACTTTGAAAGGTGGAATGGTCACAACGTGGGGACGTTGAGGGCATTTCGAACCGGGGTGGCGGTCGAGGGACGGACCGATTTCGGCCCAGTATCCGGTGAGTCAGCTAAAGCGCATGGCGGCATCCCCCGCCACAAAATGCGTTGTGTATAGAAGTAACAACTGGGGACGAAACGATATGCTGGAAGATACTCGGCGCGACCGAAAAGCGGCGAAGCCGCTGACCCGCAATCAGATGCTCGTCTTTAACGCGCTTCAGGACGCCGGATCAGCGATGAGCGCTTATGCGATCCTTGATGTCCTTCGATCGGAAGGGTTGCGTGCACCGCTTCAGGTGTACCGCGCCCTCGAAAAGTTATGCGCGAACGGTCTGGTACACCGGATCGAGAGTCAAAACGCGTTCATTCTCTGCGCCCACCCGGACGGGGAGACCCATCCGCAGCCCGTCTTCCTCATCTGCACGGAGTGCAAGGAGGTGCGGGAATGCGTTGATCCGGTGATCACCCAGGCGATCCTCGCTCTCTCCGAACGGGAGGGGTTCAATGCCATGCGCACGATCCTGGAGGTCGAGGGCGTGTGCAAAAGCTGCCGCGGAAAGCGGGCGGAGAAACTGTCCGTGGTCTGAGGGCTCAGACGCCGTTGATCGGGATCTTCAGGTAGCGCTGGCCATTGTCTTCCGCGGGGGGCATCTGGCCAGCCCGCATGTTCACCTGAATGGACGGAAGGATCAGCTTGGGCATGCCGAGCTTAGCGTCCCGCTCCGTCCGGGTCTTCACGAACTCCTCCCGGCTCTTGCCCGCAATGTGGACGTTGCCGTCCCGCTGTTCGCGGACCGTGGTTTCCCATGCATACTCGTCACGTCCCGGCGCTTTGTAGTCGTGGCACAGGAAGAGGCGGGTGTCGTCGGGCAGGGAGAGGACCTTCTGGATCGAGTCCCACAGAACCTCCGCCGAGCCACCGGGAAAATCGCACCGCGCGGTGCCGAAGTCCGGCATGAACAGCGTGTCGCCCACGAAGGCGGCATCGCCGATCACATAGGTGAGGCATGCGGGCGTGTGCCCCGGCGTTTCGAGCACGAAGCCGTTGAGTGTGCCGATGGAAAACCTGTCCTGCTCCTTAAAAAGAGCGTCGAACTGGCTGCCATCCCTCTGAAATTCGGTTCCCGCGTTGAAAATCTTGCCGAACGTGTCCTGCACCACGGTGATGTGATGCCCGATCCCGATCTTGCCGCCAATCCGGTCCTGGATGTAGGGCGCGGCCGAGAGGTGATCCGCGTGCACGTGGGATTCGAGGATCCACTCAAGCGTAAGTCCCTCCTTCTCCACATGGGCGATGATCTCGTCGGCCGAGGAGGTGTCCGTCCGTCCGGAGGCCTGGTCGAAATCGAGGACCGAGTCGACGATGGCGCAGGCCCGGGTTTCCCGATCGGTCACGACGTAGGAGATCGTGTTGGAGGCGGGGTCGAAGAATGCTGAAACGTCCGGAGTCATGGAAAATCTCCCCTTGATCGGCGCGGTGTTGCCCAAAGGATAACCGCAGGTGTCCGGGAACGTCCAGCGGTGGAGCCTGCGGTTTCACGCAGCGGTGAATTTGCGCCGCGCCGGTGTCGGTTCCGGACGGGCGGGGAGCACGCTAGTGTCGGAGAGATCCGGAAACGAAAGGATCGGCGATGACGACAGCATTTCTGGACCGGCTCGACGAGGAACTGGCGGCGATCGATGCGGATGGTCTGACGAAGCGGGAGCGCGCTATCGCCTCTCCCCAGGCGGCCCGCATCGCGCTTGCGGCGGACGGGCGGGGTGTCATCAACCTGTGCGCCAACAACTATCTGGGTCTTGCCGACCATCCCGCATTGGCGCGGGCAGCCGCGGAAGCGGGCGAAGGTCACGGCTACGGCATGGCGAGCGTCCGGTTCATCTGTGGAACCCAGACCCTCCATCAGACGCTCGAGGCACGGCTGGCGAGCTTTCTCGGCACCGAGGATGCCATCCTCTACGCCGCCTGCTTCGATGCGAACGGCGGGCTGTTCGAACCGCTGCTTGGACCGGAGGATGCGATCGTGTCCGACGCCCTGAACCACGCCTCGATCATTGATGGTATCCGGTTGTGCAAGGCGCGCCGCTACCGCTACGCCAACGCGGACATGGCCGATCTGGAGCGTCAGTTGACCGAAGCACGGGCCGGGGGCGCGCGCACGATCCTGATCGCGACAGATGGTGTCTTCTCCATGGACGGCACGCTGGCCCCGCTCGATGAGATTGCGACCCTTGCGGAGCGATTCGGGGCGGTCGTCATGGTTGATGATTGCCACTCGACGGGCGTGCTCGGCCCGAACGGCCGTGGCACACCGCACCATTTCGGGGTGGCCGACCGGGTCACTATCCTGACCGGTACCCTGGGCAAGGCGCTCGGCGGGGCGATCGGCGGGTACACGGCGGGGCCGCGTGCGGTCATCGAGATGCTGAGGCAACGGTCCCGTCCCTATCTCTTTTCCAACGCCCTGCCACCGGCGATGGTCGCGGGCGCACTTGCCGCGCTCGACCTGGTCGAGGCGGGAGATCACCTTCGCGCCCGGCTCACCGCCAACGCGACACGGTGGCGGGAGGGGCTGACCGCCCTCGGTTTCCGCCTTCTGCCTGGCACCCATCCGATCATCCCGGTGATGGTCGGCGAGGCTGCCCCAGCGGTCGCATTAGCCGAGGCGCTCGACCGGTGCAGTGTCTATGTGACGGCGTTCTCCTTCCCCGTTGTCCCCCGCGGTCAGGCCCGCATTCGGACGCAGATGAACGCGGCCCTCACGGAGGAGGATCTGGAGATGGCGCTCACCGCCTTCGCCGATGCGGGTCGCGAAGTCGGGTTGATCCGATGAGCGGCTCCAACCAGATGCGCGCCCTTCGCAAGGAAGGGGCCGCCCCCGGCCTCGCCCTCGTCCGCGCCCCGGTGCCGGAAATCGGGCCGGAGGATGTGCTGATCCGCATCCGCGCGACGGGGATCTGCGGTACCGACATCCATATCTGGAACTGGGACGACTGGGCGGCGCGGACCGTGCCCGTTCCCCTCATCACCGGGCACGAGTTCGCCGGGGAGATCGTCGAGCTTGGCAGCGCGGTCGAGGATCTGAGCGTCGGGCAGCGCGTCTCCGGCGAGGGGCATCTTGTGGGCAAGACCAGCCGGGCGAGCCGAGCTGGGCGGTTTCACCTCGATCCCGAGACCCGGGGCATCGGTGTCAACGAACAGGGTGCCTTTGCAGAGTATCTACGCCTGCCCGCGTTCAATGTCGTGCCCCTGCCGGACGATGTGCCCGATGAGATCGGTGCGATCCTCGATCCGCTCGGCAACGCGGTACACACCGCGCTCAGCTTCGATCTGGTGGGCGAGGACGTGCTCGTCACCGGGGCTGGGCCCATCGGCATCATGGCCGCAGCCGTCGCCCGGCATGTCGGTGCCCGACACGTTGTCATCACTGATGTGAACCCGGACCGGCTCGCCCTCGCCGCGCGGGTGGCGGACGTCCACCCGGTCAACGTGGCCGAGCAGGACCTTGCCACGGTCGCCGCGGACCTCGGCATGCGGGAGGGTTTCGACATCGGGCTTGAGATGTCCGGCGCCAAGGTCGCGCTCGACCAGATGGTCGAGGCGCTGGTGATGGGAGGGCGGATTGCCATGCTCGGCATCCCCCCGGGCAAATCCCCCGTGGATTGGTCGCGCATCGTGTTCAAGGCCATCACGATCAAGGGCGTCTACGGGCGGGAGATCTTCGAGACCTGGTACAAGATGATTGCGATGCTGCAGAACGGCCTCGACGTGTCGAAGATCATCACCCACCGCTTCCCCGCGGACGATTTCGAACGGGGCTTTGCCGCGATGCGGTCGGGCAGCAGCGGCAAGGTCGTTCTCGATTGGACCTGACAGCCTGTCGCCTTGAACCACGGGCACAAATCGAAAACACTGCATGCCAGAACAGCGTGGAGTGGTAAGCCCTTGGCAAACATCGCAGAGAACCAGATCTATCTGCCGGACGATCCGTCGATCAGTCTGCAGATCCGGCTGCGGGAGGCGATCTCCAAGGGGATCTGGGACGGACGTTTCGCCCCCGGGGATCGGTTGCCCGCCACCCGCGCGTTGGCCAAGCAGCTCTCGATCGCCCGGATCACTGTGAGCCTCGCCTACGAGGAGCTGGTGACGACCGGCTACATCCAGTCCCGGGCGCGGAGCGGGTTCTTCGTTTCCGAGGATGCGCCGAGCCTCCTGAAGTCCGAGGACTTTGCCGAGGAGCCGGTGGAGAACGCGGTCGATTGGGCGCGGCGCCTCGGCCCGCCGATCCGCGCGCTCGGACCGCAGGCAAAGCCGCAGGACTGGGCGAGCTATCCCTATCCCTTCGTCTTCGGCAAACCCGACAGCATCCGCTTTCCCCTCGATGACTGGCGCGCCTGCGCCCGGCAGGCGCTTGGAAAACAGTCGTTCCAGGTCATCGCTGACGATTTCGGCGACCGGGACGATCCGATGCTGGTGGAGCAGATCGCAAAACGGTCCGTGACCGGGCGCGGCGTCACCGCCCGACCGGAGGAGATCCTCGTCACCTCAGGCGCGCAGAACGCGATCTGGTTCATCGTCTGCCTCCTTTTCCCGCAGGAGGGGCAGGGCCGCGCGGTGATCGAGGAGCCGGGCTATCCCGAATTGCGCCACATGCTCATCCAGCGCGGCATCGACATCGTGCCGGTGCGCGTGGACCGCGAGGGGATCCTCGTCGACGACATTCCGACCGATGTGGACGCGGTGTTCGTCAGCCCCAGCCACCAGGCACCCACGGGCATGACCATGTCCATGCCCCGCCGGCAGGCGCTCCTGTCCCGGGCGGAGGCGGAGGATTTCGTGGTCATCGAGGACGATTACGACTTCGAGATGAGCTATCTCCGCCCCCATTCCCCGGCGCTCAAGTCTCTCGACCGGCAGGGGCGCGTTGTCTATGTTGGCAGCTTCTCAAAGTCCCTCTTTCCCGGTCTGCGGCTCGGCTATCTCGTTGCCCCCGCCGCGTTCGTGGACCGGGCGCGGGCGCTGCGCACCCTCGTGGCGCGCCATCCGCCGGGCCTGACCCAACGGGCCGCGGCCTACTTCCTTGCGCTTGGCTACTACAACGCCCACGCCAAGACCCTGCGCGCGCGCATGGCCAAACGGCGGGCCGCGATCCTTGATGCCTTCACCGCCGGCGGCGTCACTGTGCCCGTCGGCAACACGTTCGGTGGGGCGTCGGTGTGGATCGAGGCGCCGGACCACGTCGATACGGCGGACCTGGCAGAGCGGTTGCGTCCACAGGGCGTGCTTATCGAGCCAGGGGCGGGCTTCTACCATGGCCCCGCACCCCGCAACACGATGCGGATCGGCTTCTCCGTGATCCCCAGCGAGAAGATCCCTGCCGGGGTGGATCTCATCTGCCGCGCCTTGCGAAGCTGACGCACCTGGCGGCTGACGTTCGGACGGACCGGCTCCCTTCTTCTGGCTGGAAATATCCCCGCCGGAGGCGCAGGCCCGTCAGACTTTCACCCGTTCGGATTTGGGATCGTACATCGGCTTCAGGCTCGCCTCCGCCGCGACGCGCGTCCCCGCGATCTCGATCTCGAAGGTGGAGCCCAGCATCTCCGCCGCCGTCTCCCCCGCGCAGGGGACGTAGCCCAGACCGATGGAGCCGCCGAGGCAATGGCCATAGTTGGCCGAGGTGATGTAGCTCACCACCTCGCCGTTCCGCAGGATCGGCTCCGCGTGGTACATCATCGGTTCCGGGTCCGTCAGGCGGAACTGAACCATGCGGGACTGCAACCCCTCGTCCTTCCGCCGCAGCACCGCGTCCCGACCGATGAAGCGTTCCTTCGCGGTCTTGACGGCGAAACCGAGACCCGCCTCAAGCACGTGATCCTCGTCGGTGATGTCATGGCCGAAATGGCGGAAGCCCTTTTCGATCCGGCAGCTGTCCATCATGTGCAGACCGCAGAGCCTGAGCCCGTGATCCGCCCCTGCCTGGTGCAGGGTCTCAAACACATGGGCGGCTTGGTCCGTGCTCACATAGAGTTCCCAGCCGAGCTCACCCACGTAGGTGACCCGGTGGGCGCGGGCGAGACCCATGCCGATCTCGATATCCTGGGCCCAGCCGAACGGGTGCGCGTTGTTCGACCAGTTGTGCGGCGAGACGGAGGAGAGGAGCGCGCGGGAATTCGGCCCCATCACGCAGATCACGGCCTCCGCTGCGGTCATGTCGGTGATGACGACGTTCATCTCGCCCCGGTGGCGCATCAGCCAGCCCATGTCCCGCACGGTGGTGGCTGCGGGCGTCACCACCATATAGGCGATCTCGCTGAGCCGGGTAACTGTAACGTCGGCCTCTATCCCCGCACGATCGTTGAGGAACTGGGTATAGACGATACGGCCCGCAGGGACGGACATATCCCCGCCGCAGACGAAGTTCATGAACAGCTCCGCATCCCGCCCCTCGACACAGATCTTGCCGAAGGAGGACATGTCGTACATGCCGACCGCCTCGCGGATCGCCATGTGCTCGGCGCGGGAGTTCTCGAACCAGTTCTGGCGCCCCCAGGAATACTGGTACTCCGCAGGCTGGCCGTCTTCGGCGAACCAGTTGGCCCGCTCCCATCCCGCAAGCTCGCCGAACACCGCGCCGTGGGACTTCAGATGCTCGTGCAGCGGCGAGCGGCGGATGCCGCGGGCAGTCGCCTTTTGCCGGTAGGGAAAATGGTCCGCGTAAAGAAGACCGAGTGTCTCCTTAGCCCGTTCCTCCAGATACTTCCGGTTGCCCTGAAAGGGTTGCATCCGGCGGATGTCCACGTCGCCCAGATCGAAGGGCGGGTGGCCGTGCTCCATCCAGTGGGCGAGCGCCATGCCCGCCCCGCCTGAGGACTGGATGCCGATGGAGTTGAACCCGGCCGCGACCCAATAGCCCGCCAGATTAGGTGCCTCGCCGAGGTGGTAGGCATCGTCCGGCGTGAAGCTCTCAGGGCCGTTGAAAAAGGTGTGGATCCCGGCCTCGGCCAGCATCGGCATCCGGTTGATCGCCTGCTCCAGGATCGGCTCGAAATGGTCGAAATCCTCCGGAAGTTGATCGAACTCGAAGTCTTCCGGGATGCCGTCCATGCCCCAGGGCTTTGCCACGGGTTCGAACGCGCCGAGGAGCATCTTGCCCGCATCTTCCTTGTAGTAGGCGCATTCGTCCGGCACCCGGAGGACCGGAAGTTGTTCAAGTCCGTCAATCCCTTCCGTGACGATGTAGAAGTGCTCGCAGGCCTGCAGCGGCACGTTCACGCCCGCCATGCGGCCCACATGGTGGCCCCACATGCCCGCGCAGTTGACCACATTGTCCGTGGTGATGGTTCCGCGCTCCTCACCCCGTTCCCAGTCGATGGCGGTCACGCGGCCGCTTTCCTGATGGACCGCGGTGACTTTCACGCCCTCGATGACCTGCGCACCGCGCTGGCGGGCGCCCTTAGCGAGGCTGAGTGCGATGTTGGCCGGGTCGCCCTGACCGTCCTTGGGCAGGTAGACTGCGGCCGTCACATCCTCGACATTCACGTGGGGGTAGCGGCGGGCGACCTCCTCGGCGCTGATCTCCTCCACCTCGACACCGAAGGCGCGCGCCATGGAGGCCTGACGCAGGATCTCCTGCTTGCGCTCCTCGGTCAGCGCGATCGTGATCGAGCCGCACCGGCGGAACCCGGTGGAGATGCCCGTTTCCGCCTCAAGCTCGCCGTAGAGCTCCTGAGAGTATTTCGCCAGCCGCGTCATGTTTTTAGACGCGCGCAGCTGCGCGATCAGGCCGGCCGCGTGCCATGTGGTGCCGGAGGTGAGCTTCTTACGCTCCAGAAGCACCACATCCTCCCACCCCTGCTTGGCGAGGTGATAGGCCACGGAGCATCCGGCAACGCCGCCGCCGATGATGACCGCGCGCGCCTTCGAAGGGATCGGTTTCATGTCAGTTCCTCGGTTCAGGCCCGAATGCGGGTGTTCTCTGGGTCCCATTGCGCCATCTGCGGCGCGATCTCAGCCTCGGTGCGGGTGCCGAAAATGTCGACCTCCACGGTGCCGGTCGTCCCGGCGGTCAGCATGGCAAGCGAAATGGACTGGCCGGTGCGGAAGCCCCAGGCGGAGGATGTCACCAGCCCGACCTGTTCACCGTTCTGCCAGACGGAGGCGAGAGGCGGTGCCTCGCATCCGTTCGCCTTGACCGTCAGCGAGGCCATGCGCTGTTTCACGCCCTGTTGGTGCTCCCGCTGAAGTGCAGCGCGGCCCGGGAAATCCGGCTTGTCGAGCTTGATGAACCGGTCGCAGCCGAGCTCGAATGGGGTGTAGTCCCCGGTCAGGTCGTGCTTCCAGCCCATGTAACCCTTTTCGATGCGCAGGGAATCGAGCGCGTACATCCCGATGGGCTTGAGCCCGTGGGGCTCCCCGGCGGCCATCAGGGCGTCCCATGCTGCGACGCCGTGAGTGTTGGGCAGGTGCAACTCCCAGCCGAGCTCGCCCGCGTAGGAGACGCGGAGCAGGTCGAGGGGGGCACCCTCAAACGTCGCGGTCTGATGGCTCAGCCAGCCGAGCGAAAGATCCGCCTCGACAACGCCTGCGAGCACGTCCCGCGCTTTCGGTCCGGTGACGAGGATCGCCATGCTGTCCTCGGTAATCGGGGTCAGCGTCAGATGATCGAGCAGAGAGGCGCGCAGAATGTCGAGGTCATGCCACTCCGCCACCGCAGCGGTGATCAGCATGATGTCGTCCTCGGCCCGGCGGATCACCGTCATTTCCGTGTGGAAGCGGCCGCTTTCGGTCGCGAAATAGGCCAGTGACATGCGACCTACCTTCGGAATGCCGCCGGTGATGCGGGTGCGCAGCCAGTCGAGCGCTCCCTCGCCCTGCAACAGGAACTTGGTGAAGCCCGACAGGTCGATCATGCCTGCGGTATCGCGGACCGCAGCGCACTCCCGCTCTACCGCCACGTGCCAGGGCCCCTCGCGCTCGTAGGTGGCGCAGTCCGCGGGATCGATGGGTGCGTCCGGATAGCAGACCGCCCGCTCCCAGCCGCCGAAGGGTCCGAATTCCGCGCCGAGCGCGGTGTGACGGTCGTGCAGAACTGACAGGCGCTTGTCGCGGCCCGCGGGCCACTGGAGGTGGTGAAAATGGGTGGCATATTCGTGGTTGTAGATCTCCAGACCCTTCGCATCCGAATAGGCCTGATCGGCGTAGCCGGTGAAGCGGCGGGGATCGACGGACCAGGTGTCCCACTCCGTCTCGCCCTCCACGATCCATTCGGCCATGCACTTGCCCGCACCGCCGGACTGGGTGATGCCGAAGGTGAAGGCGCAGGCCTCGAACGCGTTTGGCACACCTGGCATCGGGCCGATCAGCGGGTTGCCGTCGGGCGCGTAGGGAATGGGGCCGTTGATCACCCGTTGCAGGCCGACGGAGCCCAAGAGCGGCACGCGGGCGCAGGCATCCTCGATGTACCACTCGATCCGCTCCAGATCGTCGGGGAAGAGCTGGAAGGAGAAATCGTCGGGCCTGGGGTCGCTGGGCACCTCCCAGTGGAGCCGCCCGCCATTCTCGTAGGGGCCGAGCAGCAGGCCGTGCTTTTCCTGCCGCAGATAGTAGGAGCTGTCCGGGTCCCGGATCATCGGCATGACCGCCGTGTCCTTCAGTTCGGGGATCTCCTCGGTCACGAGGTACTGGTGCGCGAGCACGGTCTGAGGGGTGATGCGCCCGCCGAAGGGGAGGAACATCTTGGCGATGTCCTGGGCGTAGTAGCCCGCCGCGTTGACGACGTACTCGCAGCGGATCTCGCCCTTGTCGGACGTGACGATCCATTCGTCGCCGTCCCGCTCGATGCCGGTCACCGGGCAGAAACGGATGATCTGTGCGCCGCCCTGCCGGGCACCGGTCGCATAGGCCTGCGTGAGCTGGGAGGGGTCGATGTCCCCGTCCCGCTTGTCCCAGAGACCGCCGACAAGGTCATGGGTCTCCATCTGCGGAACGTGCGCCTTCAGTTCCTCGTTGGTGAGGATGTCCATCTCCCACCCCTGGGACCGGGCCATGTCGGCCACGTGATGGAACTCCCGCATCCGCTCCACGGAGTGGGCGAGGCGGACGGCACCGGTCTGGTGATAGTTGATCGGGTAGCCGACCTCGTCGCCCAGCTTCTCGAACAGTTCGATCGAGTAGCCCTGGATCTGCATGATCGCCCAGTTGCCCGAGAATTTCGGGCAGTTTCCGGCGGCGTGCCAAGTGGAGCCTGCGGTGAGCTCGTTCTTTTCGAGGAGGACCACGTCGGTCCACCCCATCTTTGTCAGGTGGTAGAGGGTTGAGGTCCCGACGGCACCTCCGCCAATGATGACAACGCGGGCGGTGCTGGGAAGGTCGGCCATCGGGGTCCCCTGTGCTGTGACTTAAACGTGTTCGTCGAGTGTCTTGCGGAACTTGTCCATAATCTCGTCCACATGGGACCGCTCGGCGACGAATTGCGGTGCCAGAATGGCGTTGTCTCCGGTGAACTTAACATGCAGTCCGTTCCAGAACATTGCTTTTTGCAACCCTGGACCGCGGCGCCCTGGCACACCGTCCTTCGGCACCTGCACACCAGCCATCAGGCCCGCGACGCGCACATCCTCGACCATCGCGTGGTCCTTGAGGCTCATCACCTGCTCGTGGAAGTAGGGGATGAGGTCGCGGGCGCGGTCGAAAAGACCCTCTTCGTCGAAGATCTGCATGGTGGCATTGCCCGCAGCACAGGCCGCCGGATGACCGGAATAGGTGTAGCCGTGGAACATCTCCACCGCGCCATCGGGGGCGGAGCCGGTGATCGTGTCGTAGATCTTGTCCTGAACCGCCACAGCGCCCATGGGGATCGAGCCATTGGTCAGCGCCTTGGCCATCGTCATGATGTCCGGGATCACATCGTAGAGGTCGGCAGCGAAATTGGTGCCCATCCGGCCAAACCCGCAAATCACCTCGTCGAACACCAGCAATATGCCGTTCGCATCGCAGATCTCCCGCAGCCGCTTCAGGTAGCCCTTGGGCGGCGGCAGCACACCGGTGGACCCGGCGACCGGCTCGACAAAGCAGGCCGCGATGTTGGTGCCCCCATAGGTTTCGCACATGCGCTGGAGGTCGTTGGCAAGCTCCACGCCCCGGTGGTCGGACTGCCCGCCCTCGATGAACGTTTCGTTCTCGTCCCAGGTGTGGCGCAGCATCACAACACCCGGCACCGTTGCGTGGAAGACCTCCCGGTTCTTCACCATGCCCGACAGGGACACGCCGCCGATGTTCACGCCGTGGTAAGCGCGCTCCCGGCTCACGAACCGGGTGCGGCTCTCTCCGCGGGCGGCATGGTAAGCCATGACGATCTTCATCGCTGTGTCCACGGCCTCAGACCCGGAATTGACAAAGAAGACGTGGTTGATCGGCTCCGGCGTCAGGCGGCTGATGCGCTCGGCAAGTTCGAAGCTGCCCGGGTGACCGCACATGAAGGGCGTCACGTAGGTGGAGCGCTGCATCTGCGTATGCACCGCCTCGATGATCTTCGGATGGCAGTGCCCGGCCGGGGAACAAAACAGCCCGCTCGACCCGTCAATGACCGTGCCGCCGCGGTGATCCTTCAGATACACCCCTTCCGCCTCGACAACGAGCCGCGGGTCCTCCTTGAAGACGCGGTTGTCAGTGAAAGGCATCCAGTGCTCTTCGAGCGAATTGTTGCGCATGTCATAGGCCATGGGAACCTCCACAAACTGCCGAACGATGTCGGATCGTCGCGGAAGAGTGGCCACTCGGTGTACATCCAGCTTGGAGTTTGGATAGGGCCACCGGGGCGCAGTTGAGGGCATCTGGACCTAAAGCCGTCCTGAACTGGCTATACGGGCATGCGGACTCGTGTAACAGTCTTCTCGCACCCGCACAAAACTGTGCAGACAGGGTCTTCGCCACTGCGCTATCACGATTGCGCAATGGCGTTGACGGAACAGGGCGGGGTGGAAAAGACTGCAAATCGCTGCCCTGCAAACGAGGCGGCGGGCAAGACACCAACATGGAGAACTATAAATGGGTACTGCTATGAAACACCTGGCCGGGACCGCGCTCGCGCTGGTCATGGCCAGCGGGGCGGCGATGGCGAAGGACAAGGTGACAGTCGCCTACTTCCTCGAATGGCCGACCGCGAACCAGCTCGCCCAGATCGAAAAAATCTACGATGAAGAGATGGGTGTCGAGCTTGACTGGCGTGCCTTCGGCAACGGCAACGAGATGACCCAGGCCATGATTTCCGGCAACGTGGACATTGCCTACAGCCAGGGGTTCGTGCCGTTCGTTGTCGGCGTGTCCTCCGGTGCACCGATCAAAATGGTCGGCGTCGCGGTGACCTACGCTGAAAACGACAACTGCATCGTGCGCGCGGACAGCGGCATCACGGCCGCCAACGCGACCGAGCTTGAGGGCAAGCGCGTCGCGACCCCGATCGGCAACGTCACGCACTACAAGTTGCTGCGCACCATGGATCACCTTGGTGTCGATGCGGGCAAGCTCGATCTCGTGCAGATGAACCCGCCGGATGGCGCGGTTGCACTGGCACGCGGTGACGTTGTCATGGCCTGCGGCTTCGGCGGCGCGCTCAAGCGGATGCGGGAGTATGGCGATCCGCTCATGACCGGTGCGGAGCAGGAGGCCATCGGCATCAACACCTTCGACATCATCTCCGCCACCGATGGGTTCATCGAGGACAATCCGGAGCTGCTGCGGAAGTTCATCGAGATCACCGAGGCCACCAACGAAGGCTACCGGACCGATCCCGAGCCGTTCTATCCGATCGTCGCGAACGCGGCGGGCATGTCCGTGGAAGACACCAAGTCGACCATGGAGGCGTTCGGCTTCCCCTCCGCTGACGAACAGATCAGCGCGAACTGGATGGGCGGCGGCGTGCAGCAGATGACCAAGGGTGTCGCCGACGTGATGGTCGAGGCCGGAGGTCTCGACAACGCGCTCGATGACTATTCCGAGTTCATCGACATGAGCTTCCTTCAGTAAGCTGATTTCGCGGGCGCCCTCCACCGGGCGCCCGTTTTACATCCAGTTACTCAAAGCGCGGAGGTCCCCCTCGTGGCAGGACTGTCAATCCAAGACATTTCTATGCGCTTTACCCTCCCCGGCGGTGGTTACATTCAGGCCCTCAAGGGCGTCTCTCTCGACCTGAAACAGGGCGAGCTGATGAGTGTGCTTGGCCCATCGGGATGCGGTAAAACGACCCTTCTCAACATCGTCGCGGGGTTTCTGTCCCCGACCGACGGGCAGGTGCTGCTCGGCAACAACGTGGTCAAGGGCCCCGGGGCCGAGCGGGGCATGGTCTTCCAGCAGGGCGCGCTCTTCGAATGGATGAGCGTGGAGCAGAACGTCTCCTTCGGCCCGAAGATGCAGGGCAAGCTCGACGGTGCGATGAAGGACCGGGTCAGCAAGATGCTGGAGACCGTGGGCCTCGCCGGGTTCGGGCCCAAGCTCGTCTACGAGCTTTCCGGAGGCATGCAGCAGCGCGTGGCCCTGGCCCGCTGCCTGATCAACGATCCTGACGTGATCCTGATGGATGAGCCGCTCGGCGCCCTCGACGCGCTCACCCGGGAAAAGATGCAGGGCCTCGTGCTCAAGCTTTGGAAGGAGACGGGCAAGACGATCATCCTAATCACGCACTCCGTGGAGGAGGCGATGTTCCTGGGCGAGAAGCTTGTGGTGCTCGCGCCGCGCCCGGGGCGGATCCACAAGATCTACGACCTGCCCTTCGCGGAGCAGGGCGTGGAGGGCGATGCGCGGGAGATCAAGGCGCAGCCGAACTTCGTGGAGACCCGCGAGGAGATCCTCAACATGATCTGGAGCATGGAGGAAGACATCATGGCAGGAGGTGACGGGACATGACCGACCAGACCACTCCCGATAAGAAGACGCCCTCCGCGCTGATGATCTGGCTGGGGCTCGCGGACAACAGCTTCACAATGCAGAAAACCGTGAAGTTCGGCGATGCCTCCGCGGTCAATTCGGGCCGGTTCTGGTCCATCGTGACCGTCGTCGGCCTCTTCGCCGCCTGGTTCGTCGCGACGCTCGCGGGCTGGATCAATCCGGTCTTCTGGCCATCGCTCGAAGGCTCGCTGCACCCGATGGCGGAGACGCGCTTCGCCAAGCCCGGGGTGATCGACAGCTTCCTCAACATGCTCGCCAACGGCTACCGGAACGTGGCGCTGTGGGACCATGTGTGGACGTCCCTGAGCCGGGTCCTGCAAGGGGTGTTCTTCGGCGCCGTTGTGGGAATTCCCATCGGCTTTGCCATGGGGCTGTCCTCCTTCGCCCGCGGTCTTTTTGACCCGATCGTTGAGTTCATGCGGCCGATCCCGCCGCTTGCGCTGATCCCGCTGGTTATCCTGTGGCTCGGCATCGACGAGACGGCGAAGGTCACGCTGCTGTTTCTCGCCGCGCTTTTCATCATGATCATCGCGGCCCGGTCCGGGGTGAACTCGGTTCGGATCTCAAAGGTGCATGCGGCCTACTCCCTCGGCGCCTCGAAGACGCAGGTGTTGCGCCACGTGATCCTGCCCAACGCGCTGCCGGAGATCTTCACCGGCCTGCGAACCGCGATGGGGGTGTGCTGGGGCACGCTGGTGGCCGCGGAGCTTGTCGCGGCGGACAAGGGGCTCGGGTCGATGATCCTCATCGCCAAGAACTTCCTGCAGACGGAGATCGTGGTGCTCGGCATCATCATCATCGGGATCATCGGCTTCGGCATCGAGATGATCATGCGCCAGCTCGAGGCCTGGTTGATCCCGTGGAAGGGCAAGGGCTGACGGGCGCACCCACGGACTGCTGCCGACATGAGCGGGGCCCTGGCGGGCCCCGCGTTCGTTTGAGCCCTGCGGGCGATTGGCGCCCGTCAAGGATCGACGTGCGTCATGATGCGGATGCGCGCGCGGAGGCGGTGGGAGCCTCCGGCGGGGATATTTGGGGCCAGAAGAAAGGGTGGTCAGGCGGTGAGGAGGTCGCGGACGGACCGGGCGATCTCTCCTTCCTCGTCCGCAGGCACGACCCAGACGCGGTCGGAGTTGAGGCCGGTCCAGGCGAGGCGCCTGGTCACGTCCGCGCGGATGCCCTTCGCGTTCTCGCCGATGCCACCCGTGAAGACCATACCGTCGATGCCACCCATGGCCGCGATCATGCTGCCCGCGTGCCGCGTGACCCAGTAGCAGAACTGGGTGACCGCGGCGCGGGCTTCCGCGTCCGTACGGTCCGTGAGCTCTTTCATGGACGGGGAGCCGCCCAGGGCCAGAAGGCCGCTTTCCTTGTTGAGGAGCGTCTCCACCTCGTCCGGGGTGTGCCCGGCGCGGACGAGGTGGAAGATGACGCCCGGGTCCAGGGCACCCGCCCGGGTTGCCATGACGAGCCCGTCCATGGGCGAGAAACCCATGGTGGTCGCCACACCGCGCCCGGCCTTCACCGCGGCGAGCGACGCGCCCGCGCCGAGGTGGGCGATGAGCAGACGGTCGGGCAGGGTGGCACCTGCCACCTTCTCGAAACGGCGGAGGGTGGAGGCGTAGGAGAGACCGTGGAAGCCGTAGCGGCGCAGGCCCGCCTCCCGCAGCTCCGCCGGGATGGGCAGGGTCACCGCCTCCACCGGGTTGCGCGCGTGAAAGGCGGTGTCGAAACAGCCGAACTGCCGCGCGTCCGGAAAGAGCGCGCGCATCAGGCCCACCATGTGGAGCGCGGGAGGATTGTGGAGCGGGGCAAAGGCCGCCGCTGCCTCCACATCCGCCATCACCTCGGGCGTGAGTTCTGCCGGGGCCGACAGGGGGCCGCCATGGACGATGCGATGCCCGACGGAGCAAGGGGCCGGGGCGCACCCCGCCCCATAGGCCTCACATTGGATGATCCCGGCGAGTGTCTTGCGGGACAGGTCGGCGACGGAGGTATCCGCGAGTGTGCGGGCGAAGACATGTACGCCGTCAGCCCCGAAGCCCGAGAGCTTCAGGGATGACGAGCCCGCGTTGACCGCGAGGATCCAGCCGGTCTTTCCCGGCACCGGCTCAGGCGACGACCTGGGGCTGCATGTCCGCCGGGTTGATCCCGGCGACGGCGACGGGCTTTTTCATTGCGTCGCGCCGGAAGGGCTCGCCCAGCTCCTGGTTGATCAGCGCCTCGATCAGCGTGGTGCGGTTGTTCTGCATCTGATCGCGGATCGCGGTGTTCAGCATGTCGGTGAGCTCGTCCATGGTCCGCGCCTGGACACCCTTGAGGCCGCAGGCCTCGGCGATCCGTGCGTAGCTGACGCCCTCGTCGAGCTCAGTGCCCACGAAATTGTCCTCGAACCAGAGGGTGGAGTTCCGCTTCTCCGCCCCCCACTGGTAGTTGCGGAAGACGATCATGGTGATGGGGGGCCATTCGGAGCGCCCGATGGCCGTCAGCTCGTTGACCGCGATGCCGAAGGCGCCGTCGCCCGCAAAACCGACGACCGGCGTGTCGAGGCACCCGATCTTCGCCCCGATGATGGAGGGCAGGCCGTAGCCGCAAGGGCCGAATAGGCCCGGTGCGAGGTATTTCCGGCCTGCCTCAAAGGACGGGTAAGCGTTGCCGATGGCGCAGTTGTTGCCGATGTCCGAAGAGATGATCGCTTCCTTCGGCAGGGCGGACTGGATCGCGCGCCATGCCATGCGCGGGCTCATCCAGTCAGGCTTTGCCGCGCGGGCACGTTCGTTCCAGCTCGTGCCCGGATCGTCATCCTCATGGTCCATGGAGGAGAGTTGCTGCGCCCAGCGGGACTTCGTCTCCGCGATCATTGCCTTGCGGGTGTCGCGGTCGGTGTCGCCCGCGGTCTCGCCCAGGTGGGACTGGAGCGCGCCCGCGACCTTCGCTGCGTCACCGATGATGCCGACGGATACCTTCTTGGTCAGGCCGATGCGGTCGGGGTTGATGTCAACCTGGATGACCTTCGCGTCCTTGGGCCAGTAGTCGATGCCGTAGCCGGGCAGGGTGGAGAACGGGTTCAGCCGGGTGCCGAGGGCCAGCACCACGTCGGCCTTGTTGATCAGCTCCATGCCCGCCTTCGAGCCGTTATAGCCGAGCGGCCCGGCGAAGAGCGGGTGGGACCCGGGGAAGGCGTCGTTGTGCTGGTAGCCGACGCAGACCGGTGCGTCGAGGCGCTCCGCCAGCGCCTTGGAGGCGTCGATCCCGCCATCGGAGAGGACGACGCCTGCGCCGTTCAGGATCACCGGGAACTTCGCCTCGCTGAGCAGGGCTGCTGCGGCCGCGATGGATTTCTCACCGCCCGGCGTGCGCTCGAACTCGATCGGGTCGGGGATGTCGATGTCGACGATCTGGGTCCAGTAGTCCCGGGGGATGTTGATCTGCGCGGGCGCGGACAGGTGCTTTGCCTTCGCGATCACGCGGGTCAGCACCTCCGCCACGCGGGTCGGGTCGCGCACCTCTTCCTGGTAGCAGACCATGTCTTCGAAGAGCTTCATCTGCTCGACTTCCTGGAAGCCGCCCTGGCCGATGGTCTTGTTCGCCG
>JBCBAP010000034.1:0-36600 GCA_038532435.1 Pseudomonadota bacterium
AGTAGAAGAACACTGCGTGCAGGATGACCTCTTTGGGAAAGTGCGCACCTTTGAACGAGATCATCCCGGTCACCTTATCCTGCTTGGCGTACCCTCGTTAGCCTATCCTCGCCGAACTTGCGACAGAACCGGACAAGCGGCGGCTCCAATAGAGGAACTTACCGTGATTATCGACGCCGATACGCCAACAAAGACTCCGCCGCCAGTGCCTGCGCACATCCTAGCAGCGCAGAAGCCCGGTCAGGCGCCTCCTTTGGGGACCAGCCAGACGATCCTGTCGCAAGGAAAGCTCAAAGGCGGTACATTTGAGGTGCGCGTGACGGGTGAGGTGGGTGCCCGTGAAATCGGGAAGATCATCAAGCTTCTCGAAGCGCAGAAGGCGATCCTCTCCGAGGACGACGAAAACGAGGACGACTAGTCTGACCAGCGGGCCTTCGCGGCGCGACTGGCGATCTTCTGGCGAGAGCTTTTCGGCTCTCGCCTTTCCGCCTTTCAAGCCGCCCTTGCGCTGACCGGACGTATCGGTCTCGATCTCGTAAGCCTCCCCCGTCGCGATATCCACAATCGACCCCGCAAGCTGGTTAACATCTCTGGGTCTCTTGGGCTTGTCTGTCATATCGCCAATATCGGGCCAGATGCGATCCGGTGCAAATCAAAGGTTCGCGTGAGCGTGAGGAGCTAAATTTCAAAGTGACCCACTACCATCGGCGTGACACGCAGCGTGGTCTTCTGCGTTCACGTGAACCGACGCCGCTGGCAACATGAGGGTGCATCGCCGCACCAAACTTTCGGCGCTCAGATCCGCAGGGCGTGAGGCAGATCGGCTCCTGATCACACCGTCAGTCGGCGGTCGGGGTGCGGAGGTAGGTCTGCATCGTGACGCCGTTCGAGTAATGCTCGACGCGATCGAGGATCAGAGGGCGGTGGCTGCAGCCCGGCTCAAAGAGGCGTTTGCCAGTGCCAAGTACGACCGGGAAGGTCCAGATACGGTAGAGGTCGATCAGTTTTTCCCGGTGCAGAAGCTGGATCAGTCCAGCGCTTCCATGGACCTGAATGAGCGGGCCATCCTCCGCCTTGAGCGCGCTGATCTTCGACGCGATGTCCCCGGTAACAGGGACCGAGTTCTGCCAGGGGAAGGGCCCAGGGGAGCTGGTGACCACGTACTTCCGGCTTGCGTTCAGGCGCTCGGACACGGTCGAACGCGGCGCGGTTGGCCAGTGACCGGCGAAGATGTCGTAGGTCCTGCGCCCGAAAAGGATGTCGTAGGGCTGCGCCATTGCCACCCGCTCAACCTCGGGCATCACCCCCTCCCAGTAGGGAGCGGCCCATCCCCCGTGTGTGAAACCACCGGACGTGTCTTCGTCCGGGGAACCCGGGGCCTGCATCACGCCATCCAGCGAGACGAAGGACAGGATTGCGAGCTGTCGCACGTGACTCTCCGACTGCGAAAGCGGTGGGGTATGGCGTGTTGAACGGCCAGCCTCACTTACAAGTCTTATTATTATGCCAATCAGTTAATTAATCAAGGTATTAAGTATTGGATAGTCTTTCAAACAGGGTTCAGGAGCGGGTTGCTGCTAGCTGAACGCCTGCAGCCCCGTCTGTCCACGCCCGAGAATCAGGGCGTGGATGTCATGGGTGCCTTCGTAGGTATTCACCGCCTCGAGGTTCATGACATGGCGGATCACTCCATATTCGTCGCTGATGCCGTTGCCGCCGTGGATGTCCCGCGCCTCCCGCGCGATCCCGAGCGCCTTGCCGCAATTGTTGCGCTTCATCAGGGAGATGAGCTCGGCCGGGGCGGTGTGGGCGTCCATCATCCGACCGAGGTGCAGGGCGCCGAGCAGGCCGAGGGAAATCTCCGTCTGCATATCCGCGAGCTTCTTCTGGACCAGTTGGGTCTGCGCCAGCGGCTTCCCGAATTGCTTGCGGTCGATGGCGTAGCGTCGGGCGGCATGCCAGCACGCCTCCGCAGCCCCCATCGCCCCCCACGCGATACCAAATCGCGCCCGGTTGAGGCAGCCAAAGGGACCCGCAAGCCCGCTGACATGGGGCAACAGATTCTCTTCGGGCACGAACACCTCGTCCATGTGAATCATGCCGGTGGTCGAGGCGCGCAGGCTGAACTTGCCCTCGATCTTCGGTGCGGAGAGACCCTTCATGCCCTTTTCGAGCACAAACCCCTTGATCTTGCCCCCGTGGGCCTCCGACTTGGCCCAGATGATAAAAATATCGGCGATGGGACTGTTGGTGATCCAGTTCTTCGCACCGGAGATCAGGTATCCCCCGTCGACGGGCCGTGCTCGGGTGACCATGCCACCAGGGTCCGAGCCGTGATCGGGTTCCGTCAGGCCGAAACATCCGACCCAGGTCCCGGATGCGAGCCTTGGCAGATACTTTGCGCGCTGCGCGTCCGTGCCGTAGGCGAAGATCGGGTGCATCACGAGGGAGGACTGCACGGACATCGCGGAGCGGTAGCCGCTGTCCACCCGCTCGACTTCCCGCGCGATCAGCCCGTAGGCGACATAGCCCGCCCCGACACCTCCAACATCCTCCGGTAGCGTGGCGCCGAGGAGCCCAAGCTCCCCCATCTCCAGCATGATGTCGCGGTCAAAGACCTCGTGCCGGTTCGCCTCGATCACCCGCGGCACAAGCCTGTCCTGCGCGTAGGCTCGCGCCGTATCGCGGATGAGACGTTCCTCTTCGGTCAGTTCGGCGTCGAGGCGGAACGGATCCGCCCAGTCGAGTGGCGCAGGCTTTGCCCGTGCGCTTTCCGGCGTCATTGCGGTCATCTCGACGTCTTTCGGCATGTACGTACCTCTCGATTTGCTTCAGACCTAAAATTTCAATACTGAAACTTCAAGCTTGAAATTACTTTCAACCTGCGCCAGCCTCAAAGCAAGAATCGGAGCCAGCCAACGGAGCGACGATGCGGATTGCATGCCTTGGAGGAGGTCCAGCGGGCCTTTACTTCGCGATCTCGATGAAGTTGCGCGACCCCTCGCACGAGGTCGTCGTCATCGAACGGAACAAGGCTGACGACACGTTCGGCTGGGGCGTCGTTCTGTCCGACGAGACACTGGGCAACCTGGCCGCGAACGATCCGGTGAGTGCCGCCACGATCAAGGACCACTTCGCCTACTGGGATGACATTGCGCTGCACTACAAGGGCGAGCGCCTCGTCTCCTCCGGCCACGGGTTCTGTGGCATCGGGCGAAAGCGGCTCCTGATCCTGCTGCAGGAGCGGGCACGGCAGCTCGGCGTCGATCTTCAGTTCGAGACGGAGATCGACAGCGCGGAGGCCTATCGCGCCGACTACGATGTCGTCGTCGCGGCGGACGGCCTGAACTCCAGGACGCGGATGCTCTACGCGGATACGATGAAGCCGGACGTGGATGAACGGCTATGCCAGTTCGTCTGGCTCGGCACACACCAGACCTTCGCGGACGCGTTCACCTTCATCTTCGAGCAGACGAAGCACGGCTGGGTATGGGCGCACGCCTACCAGTTCGACGCAGACACTGCGACGTTCATCGTGGAGTGCGCGCAGGACACATTCGACGCCTGGGGTTTCGGCGAGATGAGCCAGGCGGAGTCCATCGCGGTGTGCGAGGAGATCTTCAAGGATCACCTTGATGGCCACCCCCTCATGACCAACGCGCACCACATCCGCGGCTCTGCCTGGCTGAGGTTTCCGCGCGTTCTTTGCCAGAAATGGAGCCATGGCAATGTGGTCCTGCTCGGCGATGCCGCGGCGACAGCGCACTTCTCCATCGGGTCGGGCACCAAGCTGGCGCTGGAAAGTGCCGTTGCCCTCGCCGATCTGCTGCACGCGGAACCGAATCTCGAGACCGCCTTCGCCCGCTACGAGGACGAACGGAGGCTCGAGGTGCTGCGGCTTCAGTCCGCCGCACGGAACTCGCTTGAGTGGTTCGAAACGGTCGAGCGGTACCTCGACCTCGATCCGGTGCAGCTCAACTACTCCATGCTCACCCGCAGTCAGCGGATCAGCCACGAGAATCTGCGGGATCGGGATCCCAACTGGCTCGAAGGGGCGGAGCGCTGGTTCATGACGCAAAGCGGATGTGGGCCCAACGCACCCCTGCGGACACCGATGTTCGCCCCGTTCCGGCTGCGCGACATGGAACTGAAGAACCGCATCGTCGTCTCGCCCATGGCACAGTACAAAGCGGAGGATGGCTGCCCCAACGACTGGCACCTTTCCCACTATGGTGAGCGGGCCAAGGGTGGTGCAGGCCTCATCTACACGGAGATGACGTGTGTCAGCGCGGAGGGTCGCATCACCCCGGGCTGTACCGGCCTCTACATGCCCGAACATGAGGCGGCGTGGACAAGGTTGACCGCCTTCATCCACGACCACACGGACGCAAAGTTCTGCTGCCAGATCGGTCATTCGGGGCGCAAGGGGTCGACCCAGCTTGGCTGGGACCGGATGGACGCGCCGTTGCCCGACGGCAACTGGGACCTCATCAGCGCATCGGCGGTTCCCTGGTCCCGGGAAAATGCCATGCCGCGGGAAATCACGGTCGGGGAGATGGCCGCGATACGGGACGAATTCGTACGCGCGGCGGAGATGGCAGAGCGTGCAGGCTTCGACATGATCGAACTGCACGCGGCCCACGGTTACCTGATCTCCTCTTTCCTCTCTCCGGTGTCCAACATCCGCACCGACAAATTCGGCGGCTCCCTCGAAAACCGCATGCGCTGGCCGGTTGAGGTGTTCAGGGCCATGCGCGCGGTTTGGCCGGCTCACAAGCCGATGTCCGTGCGCATCTCGGCAAACGATTGGGTCGGGGACGCGGGCGTGACGCCGGAGGATGCGGTCGCAATTGCGAAGGGGTTCTGGGACGCGGGCGTTGACCTGATCGATGTCTCCGCCGGGCAGACCACGGTGGAGGCGAAACCGGTTTACGGGCGCATGTTCCAGACCCCGTTCTCGGACCGGATCCGGAACGAGGCAGGTATCCGGACCATGGCGGTTGGCAACATCTACGAGGCTGACCACGCCAATTCGATCCTCATGGCCGGGCGCGCCGACCTTGTCGCGGTGGGTCGTCCGCACCTGTCGAACCCCTATTGGACACTGCACGAGGCGGCAAAGATCGGTGACCGCGCCGCGCCGGACTGGCCGCTGCCCTACCTCGCAGGCCGCGATCAGACCTGGCGGCTGGCCGACCGCGAGGCGGAAAGCCTTCGCGCGTGAGCGGACCCCGGCATATCGTCGTAACCGGGGGAGGCTCCGGCGTCGGTGCAGCAACTGCCCAGGCATTCGCAGCGGCCGGGGACAAAGTGACCGTGATGGGCCGCAGGATCGGGAGCCTCACCGATCAGGGGCTGCCCTTCGCCCAGTGCGATGTGACGGATCGGAAGAGCGTGACCTCCGCCTTTGCGCAGGCGCGGGAGGTCAATGGCCCGATCTTTGCAGTAATCGCCAACGCGGGTGCTGCTGAGTCCAAACCGTTCGCCCGGATGACGGGCACCGACCTCGACGCGATGCTCTCCGTCAATCTGGGCGGGGTGTTCAATGTCTGGCAGGAGGCGCTCCCGGACATGACCGCAGCAGGCGCCGGCCGTCTGATCGCCATCGCTTCCACCGCCGGGCTCAAGGGGTATGCCTATGTCAGCGCCTACTGCGCGGCGAAACACGGAGTGGTCGGCCTCACGCGGGCACTGGCAAAAGAACTCGCGAAAACCGGCGTGACGGTGAACGCGGTCTGCCCGGGCTTCACCGAAACACCGATGCTCGCACGGTCCATCACCAACATCGTGGAGAAAACGGGCATGAGCGCAGAAGAGGCCGCCGCGTCGCTCAAGGCGGACAATCCCCAGGGCCGCTTCGTCCAAGCAAACGAGGTTGCAGAAGCTGCCCGCTGGCTCGCCAGCGACGCGGCGGCCTCCGTCAACGGCCACGCCCTGGCCCTGTCAGGTGGTGAGATATGACCCCCGATCCCAACCATGATGTCGAACCGGACTCCAAGGCGCGGCTGCGTCTGTGGCTCAAGCTGCTGAAGGTCACCGGGCAGACAGAGGCGGAGCTTCGTCGCCGCCTGCGCACGGACCACGACACGACGCTGCCGAGGTTCGATGTGATGTCCGCCCTCGCCCGGCATCCGCAGGGGCTGAAGATGAGCGAGCTGTCGACCTACCTGCGCGTGTCCAATGGCAATGTCACCGGCATCGTCGACCGTTTGACCGAGGATGGGCTCGCCCTGCGTGTCGCCGTCGAAGGGGACCGCAGAGCCCATCTTGCGCGGCTCACACCCGCCGGGCACAGGGCCTTCGCGGAGCTGGCAGAGAACCACGAGATCTGGATCGACGGACTTCTGGGCGATCTGAGCGCGGAAGATGCGACCACCGTGCTGTCGATCCTTGCCCGCGTCCCGGATCCAAAGGACGGCTTATGACCCTGCCCATCCCTCAGCATTTCCGCTGCGATATCGCGGACGGGATCGCGCGCATCGCCCACGACAGGCCAGAGCGGAAAAATCCATTCACCTTCGACAGCTACGCGGAGATGCGCGACTGGTTCCGCGCGCTCCCCTACACGGAGGATGTGCACGCGGTGGTCATCCTTCCCAACGGCGGAAACTTCAGCTCCGGCGGTGATGTCCACGATATCATCGGGCCGCTCACGCGGATGTCGATGAAGGAGCTTCTCGCGTTCACCCGCATGACCGGAGACCTGGTGAAGGCGATGATCCATTGCGGCAAACCGATCATCGCCGCGGTTGACGGCGTGTGCGCCGGTGCGGGCGCGATCATGGCCATGGCGAGCGATATGCGGATCGCGGGACCCGACGCCAAAGTCGCGTTCCTCTTCAACCGTGTCGGCCTTGCCGGTTGCGACATGGGGGCCTGTGCGATGCTGCCCCGGATCATCGGACAGGGACGCGCGGCAGAGCTGCTTTACACCGGCCGGACCCTGCGCGCAGAGGAAGGGGAACGCTGGGGCTTTTTCAACCGGACGGTCGCGGCGGAGGCACTGGAGGCGGAGGTGCTTGAGCTTGCCGGGCGCATCGTCGCGGGACCGACCTTTGCCAACTCGATGACCAAGACCATGCTTGCGCAGGAATGGAACATGAGCCTCGATCAGGCGATCGAGGCGGAGGCACAGGCGCAGGCCATCTGCATGCAGGGCCGCGATTTCACCCGCGCCTATGACGCCTTCGTGGCCAGGGAAAAACCGAGGTTCGAGGGCGACTGATGGCTGACAGGACATTCCTCGACTGGCCCTTCTTCGACCCCCGGCACCGCGACTGGGCGGCTGAAGTCGAGGCGTTCGCAGCGTCAATGACCGTTGATCACAGCGACATCGACGCGGCCTGTCGCACGCTTGTCCGGGAGATGGGGGACGCGGGTCTGCTCAGGGTCACCGGAAGTGCTGCGGATCCGTTGAGCGTCCGGCACCTCTGCATCGCCCGGGAGACCCTCGCGCGTCACGACGGCCTCGCGGATTTCAGCTTTGCCATGCAGGGCCTTGGCACCGGAGCGATCTCCCTCTTCGGGTCGGAGTCGCAGCGGCAGGCCTGGCTCCCGGCGACGATGCGCGGCGCGGCCGTTTCTGCGTTCGCCCTCACCGAGCCTCAGTCCGGATCGGACGTCGCGAACTCAACGATGACAGCTACCCGCGACGGGGATTACTACGTGCTGAACGGGGAGAAGACGTGGATTTCGAACGGTGGCATCGCCGACGTCTACACGCTCTTCGCCCGGAGCGAGGAGGCGCCCGGCGCACGCGGACTTTCCGCTTTCATCGTCACTCCCGATCTTGCCGGGTTCGAGGTGGTGGAGCGGCTCGAAACGATTGCCCCGCACCCGCTTGCGACACTGCGCTTCACAGAGTGTCGGGTACCGGCGGACGCGATGATCGGCGCGCCCGGGGCGGGCTTCAGGATCGCCATGTCCGTGCTCGATGTCTTCCGCGCGACCGTGGCCGCAGCGGCACTCGGCTTCGCCCGGCGCGCGCTTGATGAAGCGCTCGCGCGGGTCACGTCCCGCGAGGTTCAGGGCGCGCTCCTCTTCGATCTGCAGATGGTGCAGGGGCACATTGCCGACATGGCGCTCGACATCGACGCAGCGGCCCTGCTCATCTACCGCGCCGCCTGGCTGAAGGATCAGGGCGCCCCCCGCGTGACCCGGGAGGCGGCAATGGCGAAACTCTTCTCTACGGAGCAGGCGCAGGTTGTCATCGACAAGGCCGTCCAGCTCTTCGGCGGTGAGGGCGTGCGCTCCGGCAACGCGGTGGAAACGCTCTACCGGGAGATCCGGGCGCTGCGGATCTATGAGGGCGCCAGCGACGTCCAGAAGGTGATCATCGCGCGCCAGACGCTCGGCCAATTCGAGGGAGATCGGTGATGCTCGGCCCATCCGCCCATATCGACACGTTTTCCCGGGACAACCTGCCACCGGCCGACCAGTGGCCGGACTTCCTGCTCGACGGGTTTGCCTACCCCGAGCGGCTAAATGCCGGATACGAGCTGACCGATGCGATGGTCGCGAAGGGGTTCGGCGATCATCCCGCGCTGATCGGCAACGGGCGTCAGCGCACGTACAAGGAGCTGACGGACTGGACGAACCGGCTCGCCCACGCGCTCGTCGAGGATATCGGTGTGCAGCCGGGCAACCGGGTGATGATCAGGTCCGCCAACAATCCCGCGATGGTCGCCTGCTGGCTTGCGGCGACGAAGGTGGGCGCGGTGGTCGTCAACACCATGCCGATGCTTCGGGCCGGGGAGCTCTCGATGTACGTGGACAAGGCCGAGATACAGTTCGCGCTCTGCGACACCCGGCTGATGGAGGAGATGGAGGCCTGCGCGGAGGCCAACCCGACGCTCAGCCGCGTCGTGGGCTTCGACGGCACGTCCAACCACGATGCGGAGCTCGACCGGCTCGCGCTGGAAAAGCCGGTGAAGTTCACCTCCGTGGAAACCGGGCGGGATGACGTCGCCCTCCTCGGCTTCACCTCCGGCTCGACCGGCGAAACGAAGGCGACCATGCACTTTCACCGCGATCTGCTGATCATCGCGGACGGCTACGCGAAGGAGGTGCTGGGCGTACAGCCCGACGACGTGTTCGTGGGGTCTCCACCCTTGGCGTTCACCTTCGGGTTGGGTGGCCTTGCGATCTTCCCGCTCCGTTTCGGTGCCACAGCGACACTGCTGGAGCAGGCGACCCCGCCCAACATGATCGAGATCATCGAGAAGTATCGCGCCACGATCTGTTTTACCGCGCCGACGGCCTACAGGGTCATGCTCGCGGCGATGGAGGAGGGGGCGGATCTCAGCAGCCTGCGCGCCGCAGTCTCTGCCGGGGAAACGCTGCCCAAGCCCATCTACGACGCGTGGATGGAGCGAACGGGAAAACCCATGCTTGACGGGATCGGCGCAACAGAGATGCTGCACATCTTCATCTCCAACCGGTTCGACGATCATCAGCCCGCCTGCACGGGAAAACCGGTCAGCGGCTACGAGGCGAAGGTGATCGATGCGGACGGGCAGACCCTGCCGGACGGGGAGGTCGGACGGCTCGCGGTCCGCGGCCCCACGGGCTGCCGCTACCTCAACGATGACCGGCAGGCCGGATATGTCGCAGACGGCTGGAACATCACCGGCGACAGCTTTTCCCGCGATGCGGACGGCACCTTCCACTTCGCTGCGCGCAACGACGACATGATCGTCTCCGCCGGGTACAACATTGCCGGGCCGGAGGTGGAGGCCGCCCTCCTCGCCCATGATGCGGTCAGCGAATGCGGGGTCATCGGCGCGCCGGACGAGGCGCGCGGGCACATCGTCGAGGCGCATGTCGTTCTCAACCCCGGGCATTCCGCTGATGCAAAGCTGACGAAATCGTTGCAGGATCATGTGAAGGCGACCATCGCGCCCTACAAATACCCGCGAAGCATCCGCTATCGCGACGCACTGCCGAAAACCCAGACAGGAAAGATCCAACGGTTCCGGCTCAAACCGGGGGGCGGAGCCTGACCATGCGGCGCCTGCCTTTCACAACAGGGAGATACCAATGAGACAGTTCCTTACGGCGACGGCGATTGCCGCGATGATGGCGGCACCTGCGGTTGCGGAGACGAAGGTTGGGATGATCACGACGCTTTCGGGCGGCGGTGCGGGCCTCGGCATCGACGTGCGCGACGGGTTCATGCTCGCCATCAAGCAGTCCGGGCGGGACGATATCGAGGTTGTGATCGAGGATGATCAGCGAAAGCCCGACATCGCGGTGCAGCTTGCGGACAAGATGATCCAGTCGGAAAAGGTGGATGTGCTGACCGGTATCATCTGGTCGAACCTCGCAATGGCCGTGGTGCCGAGCGCAACGGCGCTGGGAAAATTCTACCTCTCGCCCAACGCGGGCCCGTCGCCGCTCGCCGGGAAGGCGTGCCATGAGAATTACTTCAACGTGGCCTGGCAGAATGACAATCTGCATGAGGCGGCGGGCGCCTATGCCAACACCGCGGGCTATGCCAACAGCTTCATCATGGCACCGAACTACCCGGCAGGCACGGACGCACTGACCGGGTACAAGCGGATGTTCGAGGGTGGTATCGCCAACGAGGTCTACACCCAGCTCGGCCAGACCGACTACGCCGCGGAGATCGCGCAGATCCGGGCATCGGGCGCCAACAGCGTCTATTTCTTCCTGCCGGGCGGTATGGGGATCTCCTTCCTCAAGCAGTACGCGGACAGTGGCGTGGATATCCCGGTCGTGGGCCCGGCCTTCAGCTTCGATCAGGGGATCCTGCAGGCGGTGGGTGACGCGGCACTTGGGGTGATCAATACCTCCCAATGGAACAAGGATATCGACACGCCTACCAATGCAGCCTTTGTCGAGACGTTCCAGGCGGAGTACGGACGGCTGCCGTCGCTTTATGCGAGCCAGGGCTTCGACACGGCAAACCTGCTCATCTCAGCCATCGAGGCGGCGGACGTTTCCGACGCAGATGCGTTCCGCGACGCCCTGCGCGCCGCGAACTTCGACAGTACACGGGGCGATTTCGCCTTCGGTCCGAACCACCACCCGGTGCAGACCATCTACGCCCGGGAAGTGATCAAGGAGGGCGATGTCTTCACCAACAAGATCATCGCCACGGCCCTGGAAAACCACTCCGATGCCTACGCGTCAGAGTGCCAGATGTAGCCTACCCAACCACCAGGATCCTGCCCGGGCCCCCTCAATGAGGGGCCCGGCGCGGGGCTCAGGACAGAAAGAACCCGATGTCCACCATCCTCATCATCGAGCAGGTGCTCAATGGCCTTCAGTTCGGGGTCATGCTGTTCCTGATGGCCGCGGGCCTGACGCTCATCTTCGGCGTCATGGGCCTGATCAACCTGGCCCACGGATCGCTCTACATGGTCGGGGCGTTCGCGGCCGCCTGGGTCGCCGGGGCGACAGGGTCATTTCTGCTTGCGCTCGCAGCCGCGCTCGCTGCCGCGGCAGCGGCGGGCGCATTGATCGAGGTGGTCGTGATCCGTCGCCTCTATCGTGCCGCACATCTGGACCAGGTTCTCGCCACCTTCGCCCTGATCCTGATCTTTTCGGAAGGCACGCGGTACATCTTCGGATCCTTTCCGCTGTTTCTGGACGTGCCCGACTACCTCTCCGGTCCGGTGTCCCTGCCCGGGGGCATTCAATATCCGCTCTATCGGCTTGTGCTGATCGGCGTCGGGCTTGTGGTTGCCCTCGGCCTCTGGTGGCTCACTGCGTTCACCCGGGTCGGCATCCAGATCCGCGCGGGCGAGAATGACCGGGAGATGATTGCGGCTCTCGGGATCGACATATCGATGCTCTACACGCTGGTCTTCGCCATCGGAGCGGCGCTGGCCGGGCTTGCCGGGGCGCTGGTCGGCGCGATCCAGTCGGTGCAGGTGGGGATGGGAGAACCGGTCCTGATCCTCGCCTTCGTCGTGATCGTGATCGGCGGGATCGGCTCGATCCGCGGTGCATTCGTCGGTGCGCTGCTCGTCGGTCTGACGGACACTCTCGGTGGCATCTTCCTGCCGGAGTTCTTCAAGCTCTTCATGGATAACGGCCCCGCGACACAGACCGGATCGGCGCTGGCAGCGATGTCGGTCTATATCCTGATGAGCATTGTGCTGGTCCTGCGCCCCTCCGGCCTGTTCGGAGCGCGGGCATGATCGCGGAGCGCTACATCAACGGGGCCGTCCTGCTCGGCCTCATCGCGCTGCCCCTGCTGGCGCTTACCGCCGACGAGATCTTCACGATCACGCTGACCACGCGAGCGGTCATTCTGGCGCTCGCGGCTGTGGGCCTGAACATCGCGCTCGGCATCGGGGGGATGGTCTCGTTTGGCCATGCGGCCTTCTTCGGCATCGGCGGCTACGCGATGGGGATCCTCGCCTTTCACGCGCAGACCTTCACTCCGCTCGACCTTGGCGCAGTGGAGATCGGCGGGACAAAGTCGATGCCGGTGATCTGGCTGGTGGCAACCCTGATCTCCGCCCTCGTGGCGTGGGTGATCGGACTGCTGAGCCTCCGAACGACGGGTGTGTACTTCATCATGATCACCCTCGCTTTCGGGCAGATGTTCTACTACTTCGCGATTTCCTGGGGCACCTACGGGGGCGAGGACGGGCTCTCCATCTACGTGCGCAACGGTTTTCCCGGGCTCAACACTCTGGTGCCGATCCAGTTCTTTGCACTCTGCTTTGCGGCACTTTGCGGCGCGCTCATCCTGCAATGGCGCCTGCGCGCCTCGGCCTTCGGGCTTGCGCTCAACGCGGTGCGGCAGACACCACAACGGGTGGAAACCGTGGGCCTCAATCCGATGCGGCTGAAGCTCGTGGCGTTCGTGATCTCCGGGGCAATCACGGGCCTTGCCGGTGCACTCTTTGCGGATCTGAACCGGTTTGTCTCCCCGACCATGTTCAGCTGGCAGCTTTCCGGGGAACTGATCATCCTCATCATCATCGGCGGGGTCGGGCGGCTGATGGGCCCCGTCATCGGGGCTGCAATCTTCGTCGCGCTCGAGCACTGGCTGGGCGGGCTGACCGACTACTGGCATGTGTGGCTCGGGACCATCCTGCTGCTCATCGTGCTTTTCGGGCGGGGCGGCGTCATCGGATTGCTGACCGGGAAGGAGGGGCCCCATGTCTGAGCCCATCCTGGCGACCCACGGCTTGCAGAAATCATTTGGTGCGCTGACGGCAACCGACGATGTCTCCATCGACCTGATGCCGGGGGAGATCCACGCCATCATCGGCCCGAATGGCGCGGGCAAATCCACGCTCATCGCGCAAATCAGCGGCAGCCTGCCCTCCGACGCGGGGCGCGTCGATCTCATGGGACAGGACGTCACCCAGCTTGGGACCGAGGCGCGGGCACAGGCCGGGCTGGGGCGGACATTCCAGATCTCCGCCCTCGCGATGGAGGATACGGTTTTCGAGAACGTGCTGCTCGGCGCGGTCGGTGCGACGTCCGGCGCATGGTCCATGTTCCGCGCGGTGACCGGCAACCGGATGCTCAAGGAAAGGGCCATGTCAGCGCTAGAGAGGGTCGGCCTGACCGAGGCGGGAAACACCCGCTGCGCTGACCTTTCCCACGGCCAGCGGCGCCAGCTGGAGGTCGCCGTCGCGCTCACGCTCGCGCCCAAGGCCTTTGTCATGGACGAGCCGATGGCGGGTCTCGGTGCTGAAGGGTCGAAGACCATGACCGGGTTCCTCGACGGATTGCGGGCGGAGGCACCGATCCTCCTCGTCGAGCATGATATGGACGCAGTCTTCGCCCTCGCGGACCGGATCAGCGTGCTGGTTTACGGGCGGATCATCGCGACCGGCAGCGTCGAAGACATCCGCGCCTCCCGCGAGGTCAGGGGAGCCTATCTGGGAGAAAGCGCATGAGCCTTCTTTCCGTCGAGAACCTGACCGCCTCCTACGGCTATTCCCAGACCCTCTTCAACGTGAATCTGACGTTGGAAGAAGGCGAGGTCCTCGCGCTCATGGGGCGCAACGGGATGGGCAAGACGACGACCGTCCGGGCGGTCTGCCGAATGATAGATGCAGGCGGCAGGCTGGAGTTCGCGGGACAGGACCTGCATCGTCTGCCGAGCCACCGTGTCGCGCGGCTGGGCATCGGGCTCGTGCCCGAGGGGCGGCGCTGCTTCAAGGATCTGACGGTGCGCGAAAACCTCATCGCCGCCGCCCGTTCCGGCGACTGGACGCTGGAAACCGTGGGAACCCTGTTCCCCCGTCTGACGGAGCGGGCCGGACAGCGGGCCGCATCCCTGTCCGGTGGGGAACAGCAAATGCTCGCCATCGGGCGCGCCCTGATGACCAACCCGCAGCTTCTGATCCTCGACGAAGCGACGGAGGGTCTCGCCCCTATCATCCGCATCGAGATCTGGGATGCGATTGCGCGGTTGAAGCGGGAAACCGGGATGGCAATCCTCGTCATCGACAAGTCGCTCAAGGAGCTTTCCGCCATCTCGGACCGGGCAGTCATCGTGGAGCGGGGGGCGACGGTCTGGCAGGGCGCGATGGGCGATCTGACCCCGGACATCACCGAAAAGTACGTGGGCATCTGATGGCGTTCACCTTTGCCCAGAAGGTCCTCTTCAAGCACTGCGACCCGGCGGGCATCGTGTTCTATCCCCGGTATTTCGAGATGATGAACGATTGCGTCGAAGCCTTCTTCGACGAGGTGCTTCGCGCGCCGTTCGAGGACATCCACGCGAGCGGCGGTGTGCCGACGGCGCAAATCGCCACCCGCTTCACCGCGCCGAGCCGTCATGGGGATCATCTCATCCTCACGCTCCGGGTCGAGAAGGTCGGCCGAACCTCGTTTGACTACCGCATGTCGGCCACCTGCGGGAGCGAGCGGCGGTTCGAGACCACGGCCACGCTCGTGCACATCACCTCCGCCGGCCGTCCCACGCCCTGGCCGGAGCCCATCCGCGAGACTCTCTCAGCGCAAAAGGATCAGTCCGCATGACCCACAAGACCATTCACCCGACGGGATGGCTGCCCGCGAAGGGCTATGCCAACGGCATGCTCACGCGGGATGGCATCCTGCACGTCGGCGGGCAGATCGGCTGGAACGGGGACAAGGAGTTCGTGGGCGACAGCTTCGTCGCGCAGATGCGTCAGGCGCTGCAGAACATCGCCGATATCGTGACCGAGGCGGGTGGGCAGGTTTCCGACGTGACCCGGCTCACCTGGTTCGTGACCGACAAGCGCGAGTACCTCGCTTACCAGAAAGAGGTCGGCGCCGCCTACCGCGACGTGTTCGGGCGACATTATCCGGCCATGTCCGTTGTGGTCGTTGCGGGTCTGATCGAGGACGAGGCGAAGGTCGAAATCGAGGCGACGGCGCACCTTTCCTGACCACCAAGGCCCGTCAGCTCATCAGGACTTTCGCCTTTGAGGATGCAATCCGGATCAACGACGCCACCGCGCCGGATAGGTCGGGCTCCACCGGCTCCCTGAAACCGAAGCCTGTCGGCACGCAAGTGCCTTCGCTTCTGAACACACAGCCTGAGCCGGATTTTCCGGGGTCCGCCGGTTCGCCGAAACCATTCGCGGTCAGCACGCCGGGACCCTCGCCTGTGGAGCCCCGCCGTGTCAGCGCCCAACATGCCGGGGTCAACTCGCTCCCCGAAGCCGCCACCGGTCAGCGCGCCGGGATCTTCGCCCTTGGCGCGGCATCTTCAGCCGGAACCGCATCCGGGTCAGGCGCGCCGGGCTCCACCGGCTCCCCGAAACCGCCACCGCCGGGGGTCTGCATGACGAACACATCGCCCGGACCGAGCAGGCTCTGATCGTTGCCCGCGTGTCGGGTGACCGTGCCGTCCGCCCGCTCGACCCACTCGCGCCCCACATCGCCCGGCATTCCACCTTCCAGCGCGAAAGGGGGTATGCGCCGGTGGGAGCAGAGCGTGGTGACCGTCATCTCCTCCAGAAACCGCAACCGGCGCGTGATGCCGTCGCCACCCCGGTGCCGACCGGCACCACCCGAACCGCGGCGGATCGACATCTCCTCGAGCCGAACCGGAAACCGGGTCTCCAGCACTTCGGGATCTGTGCTGCGCGTATTCGTCATATGGCTCTGCACCGCCGAGCATCCGTCGAACCCGGGACCCGCGCCCGTGCCCCCGCAGATCGTCTCATAGTTCTGAATGCGGTCGTTGCCCCAGACGAAATTATTCATCGTCGCCTGGCTTCCCGACAGGGCGCCAAGCGCGGACATCAGCGCGTTGCACATGGCCTGGCTCACCTCTGTGTTCCCGGAGATCACCGCCGCGGGGTACCGCGCGTTGATCATCGATCCCTCCGGCGCGATGATCCGAAGCGGCCGGAAGCACCCTTCGTTTAGCGGGATGTCAGCACCGACGAGCGTCCTGAACACGTAGAGCACCACCGCGTGACAGACGGAGACCGGCGCGTTGTAGTTTGTCGGATGCCGGTCCGAGGTCCCGGTGAAGTCGATCTCGGCCTGTTGCCGCTCCCGGTCGACCCTCACCGCGACGGTGATGACATGCCCCGTGTCGAGCTCATAGGTACAGGCCCCGTCCTTCAGGGCGGAGATCACGCGGCGCACGCATTCCTCCGCATTGTCCTGAACGTGGCGCATGTAGGCGTGGACCACGTCGAGGCCGAACTGGGCGATCATCTTCTGCACTTCCCGCAGGCCCGTCTCGTTGGCCGCAACCTGGGCAGAGAGGTCCGCGAGATTTTCTTCGACGTTGCGGCAGGGCCAGACGCCGGAGGACAGCAGCGCGCGGGTCTCCGTCTCGCGGAACGCACCTCGGTCGACCAGCTTGAAATTGTCGATGAGCACCCCCTCATCCTCGATCGCCCGGCTGTCCGGCGGAGCGGAACCCGGTGTCTTTCCCCCGATATCCGCGTGATGGCCCCGGGAGGCGACGTAGAAGAGAGCCCGCCCTCCATCCTCCCCGAACACCGGCGTGATCACGGTCACGTCCGGCAGATGCGTCCCGCCATTGAACGGTGCGTTGAGGGCAAACACATCCCCCGGCTGCATGTCCGGGTTGAGCCGGATCACTGTGCGGATGGATTCCGACATGCTGCCCAGATGCACAGGGACATGGGGCGCGTTGGCGACAAGACCTCCGTCGGGATCGAAAAGCGCGCAGGAGAAGTCGAGCCTTTCCTTGATGTTGACGGAGTAGGCCGTGTTGGCCAACGTCGCGCCCATCTGCTCCGCGATGGACATGAAGAGGTTGTTGAACACCTCCAGCATCACCGGATCGGCCTCAGTGCCCAGCGCCTCTGCCCGCTCCAGCGGCACAAGGCGGCGCAGGATGAGGTGGGAGTGGGCGTTGATTTCCGCCCCCCAGCCGGGTTCGACGACGTTGGTACCCGTTTGTTCACGGATGATGGCGGGGCCTGTGATCCGTTGACCCGGACGCAACAGATCCCGGTCGAACAGGGGAACGACACCGCTTATGCCCGCAAGCGTGGCGGGGACGTGGTCGACCGGGGTCGGGTGCGCATCGGTCAAAGGCTGGGCCGCGTCCGCGACCTCAGCCTCGCCGCCGATGGCCTCCACGGCGAGCGCTTCGAACACCACGTCGCGGTCGCCGGCAGGGAAACCGTAGCGGGCGCGGTGGGCTGCATCGAACGCCTCCCGCAACTCCTGCTCCGTCCCGAACGAGACCTCGAGGGACTGGTGAGACCCCTTCAGCCGGAGGTGCGCCCGCTGGTCGATGCGAATGTCTTGCGGATCGATGCCCTGGGACACGACCTCTGCCCGCGCCTCTTCGGCGAGGTGCACGAGTTCCTCCTGAGCCTCGACCAGATCCGTCAGCGGCCGCTCGAACTGCCGTTCACGCAGGCTGCGGATATCCGCGAGCCCCATGCCGAAGGCGGACAGGACACCGGCAAAGGGGTGCAGAAACACCGTCTGCATCCCCAACGCATCGGCGACCAGGCAGGCATGCTGCCCGCCAGCACCGCCGAAACATTGCAGTGCATATTCCGTCACATCGTACCCGCGCTGGACGGAGATCTTCTTGATCGCGTTGGCCATGTTTTCGACCGCGATGCGCAGGAAACCCTCCGCGAGCGCTTCCGGGCTTTGCGGTTCCGCGTCGGTCGCCGCGGCGATCTCTTTCGCCAACGTGGCAAAGCGGGCGCGCACGACTTCCGCATCGAGGGGTTGGTCCGCATCCGGGCCGAAGATCGACGGGAAGTGCGCGGGCTGTAGCTTGCCGAGCATCACGTTGCAATCGGTCACCGTCAGCGGCCCGCCGCGACGGTAGCAGGCGGGGCCGGGATCGGCCCCGGCACTTTCCGGACCCACCTGCATCCGGCCGTCCCGAAACGCGAGGATCGAGCCGCCACCGGCGGCAACCGTGTGAATGTGCATCATGGGCGCGCGCATGCGAACTCCGGCAACCTCCGTCTCGAAGCTGCGTTCGTACCGTCCGGCATAGTGACACACATCCGTCGAGGTGCCGCCCATGTCGAACCCGATCAGCCTGTCGAACCCGGCGAGCGCCGCGGTCCGGGTCATGCCAACGACGCCCCCCGCTGGACCGGACAGGATCGCGTCCTTGCCCTGGAACAGCTGTGCGTCGGTGAGCCCCCCGTTCGACTGCATGAACATCAGGCGCGCCCCGTCCGCCCCGCCTAGCTCGTCGGACACCTGCGTCACGTAGCGGCGCAGGATCGGGGAGAGATAGGCGTCAACGACCGTCGTGTCCCCGCGGCTCACGAGCTTCATCAGCGGTGAGACCTGGTGGCTGACGGAGATCTGGCCGAACCCCTCCTCCGCCGCGATCGCTGCAACACGGGCCTCGTGGGCGGGATGGCCGTAGCCGTGCATGAACGCGATGGCGACGCTGTCGATCCCGTCCGCCCTTGCGGCGCGCAAGGCGTCGCGAACCGGCGGCTCCTGCAGAGGTATGACCACCTGCCCCTGAGCGTCGAGCCGCTCCTCGACCTCAACCACGCGCTCATAAAGCAATTCGGGAAGCACGATATGCAGATCGAAGAGGCGCGGGCGTGCCTGATTTCCGATCCGCAGCAGGTCTCCGAACCCTTTGGTGATCAGCAGGAACGTCCGGTCCCCCTTGCGTTCGAGAAGCGCATTGGTCGCGACGGTGGTCCCCATCTTGACCGCCTCGATGTGGCCCGGTGGAATGGGATCTCCCGCGCCGAGGCCGAGGAAATCGCGGATCCCGTGGACGGCGGCGTCCCGGTACTGTTCGGGATTCTCCGACAGGAACTTCCGCGTCTCCAACCGCCCACCCGGGTCCCGGGCGACGATGTCGGTGAAGGTGCCGCCCCGGTCGATCCAGAACTGCCACATGGGTGTCGTCTTTTGTGCGTGCGCTTTGGCGCGCGCCATGTTTCCGGTCATGTCTGTTCTCTCAGTAGAACTGTTCTGGCAGCCAGAGCGCGATCTGCGGGAAGGCGAGCAAGAGCCCGATCATCCCCACCATGGTCACCACGAAGGGAGCTGCCCCGATCATCACATCCACAATCTCCCCCCGTTCCCGCACACCTTGCACCACGTAAAGGTTGATGCCGATCGGGGGTGTGATGAGTGCTGTCTCCAGCAACACCATCAGCAGGATCCCGAACCAGACCGGATCGAACCCCAGCGCAATCACGATCGGTGCGATCAGCGGTGCCGTGGTCAGCAGCATGGAGAGGGTTTCCATGAAACAGCCGACGATCAGCAGGACCAGAACGATGACGAGCATCGTCTGCATGGGGGAAATGCCGAGGCCTGTCACGAAGTCCGCGAGCGCCTGGGTCAGGCCGATGACCGACAGCACGAAGTTGAGGAAGACTGCGGCGAGGATGATCAGCATGATCATCGACGTTGTCCGGATCGTGCCCTCGATCGCCTGCCGCAGCATGTCGATGGACAGGGTCCGGTTGGAGGCGGCTAGGATGAGCGCGGCGACGACGCCCAGCGCCGCAGCCTCCGTCGGTGTGGCAAGCCCGGCATAAATGGACCCCACAACGACCAGGAAGATCCCGATCGGCGGCAGCAGCGCAGGAAGGGCGGCGAGACGCTCAGCCCAGCTCACCTGCACCCGCTCTCCTCCCCAGCCGGGCCGCAGCACGCAGAGCACGACGACCGTCGCCATGAACAGCGCTGCGAGGAGGAAGCCGGGCAGGAACCCCGCGAGGTAGAGCTCGGGCACGGAGGTGTCCGTGAGCAAACCGTAGAGGATCAGGTTGATCGAGGGCGGGATCAGGATGCCGAGCGTCCCTCCCGCGGCAACGGTGCCGAGAAAGAGCCGCTCATTGTAGCCGCGCCGCTCGATCTGCGGGATCGCCACCGTCCCGATCGTCGCCGCCGTCGCGACAGAGGAACCGGAGGTCGCTGCGAACAGGGCACAAGACCCGGTGTTCGCGTGCATTAGCCCCCCGGGCAGCCAGCCCAGCCATTTGACGATGCCGTCATACATCCGCTCCGCGATGCCGGACCGGAGCAGGATCTCCCCCAGCAGGATGAACATCGGGATGGCGACGAGGAGGAAATCCTTGCTGGTCTGCCACACCATGTCGCCCAGCGCGCGATGCAGCGGCATGGGGCTTTCGAGATACTGCATGGACAGTCCGAGCCAGCCCAACACGGCGGCAACCGGTACGGCCAGGGCGATGAGCCCGAGAAGGATGAGAAGCGTTTTGGCCAGCATCAGACAGTCTCATCCTCGATCTGCTCATCGAGCGTCTTGGTTCCGATGAGTCTCTCCGCATGGGCCGGATCACCGCTGATCGTCGCCACCGCCGCCGCGATGAACAGGACGATCCCGCAAAGGATGAAGAAACCCCATCCGATCAGCCACGGGATCTGCGGGATCGCGAGCGGGGTGCGCAAAGGCGTGATGGAGCGAGATCCGAACTCCAGCGTGTCACCCACCAGCAAAAATGCCTGCCACCCCACCACTCCGGCAAAACCGATCAGGAGCGCGAGGCCGAAGAAGCTGAGCGCAAGCCGCGCCATCCGCGGCAAGATCACGAGGAGCGCGTCCACGCGAATGTGCGCCCGCTCGAACAGGGCAAAGGCGAAGCCGAACGAGGTGGCCACCGCGAAGGCATAGCCGGAGATCTCGTCCGCGCCTCCGAGGCTGATGTTGAGAAACTTCCGCAGGATGACCTCCACGGTGACGAGGAAGGCCGATCCAAGGATCAGGATGCCACTGATCCAGACCAGCACACGGGACAGCCCGTGAAGGGAGCGGGTGAGACGAAGCATGAGGGGTGTCCTGTCTGGGGATCCGGCCGCCGCCAGGGTAAACAGCGGCCGGTCCTTGGGCGTTACTCGACCGGCGCCGTCAGGCCGAGGATCGGGCCAACGGTTTCGTTCCAGTTGGCGGCGCACTCGGCACCACACCGCTCCGCCCAGCGGGCGAGAACCACATTGGTGGCAATGTCATCCCGCGCGGCGATGTCGGCATCGGTCGGCTCGACGAGCGTCATGCTTGCGGCCTCCGTCGGGCAATCGCCACCGGTCAGGCAGCTCACGGCGGTGGAATCCTGGCTCGCATTGTCCGCCCAAAGCTGTTCGTTCAGCGTGTTGATCTCGGACAGAAGCGTCGCCTGCTGCCCTTCGGACATGCTGTTCCACTTGTCCATGTTCATCGCGCCGAAGGCGATGCCGAAGCCGACGCGCAGCGTGTAGGCGTGAGACGCCACCTGATACCATTTCGCATTGTAGGCGGAGGTCGTTCCGGTGATCCCGCAATCGACCACACCCTTTTCAAGCGCAGGCACAACCTCGGCAAAGGGTACGGTGACGGAGGTGCCGCCGACCCCTTCCACGAAATCGCCGAGGGTGGTGGAGTAGACCCGGATCTTTTTGCCGTCTAGGTCGTCGATGCCCCCGATCTCCGCGTTGCAGTAGAGCACCTGGCTCGGGAACGGGTAGAGCATGAGAAGCTTGGCGTTATAGGTCTCGGCGAACGCCTTCTCCATCGTCGGGAAATAGGCTTCCTGCACCGCGCGGCTGGTGTCGAAATCCTGGATGAGCGAGCTCAGGTCGGACCCTTCGAAGATCGCGTTCTCCGCCGCCACATAGCCCGGAAGGCCGAAGGCGAAGTCGAACACGCCGTTCTTGACCAATCGCATGATTTCGAAGCCGGACAGGCCAAGCTCCGTCTGCGGTTTGATCTCGCCGATGATCGATCCGTCGGACACCGCAGCGATGGTCTCGTTCCAGAACGGGCCCTCGTGGCTTTGATAGTTGGGCAGCGTGCCCCACGTCCCGACCGCCTTGATGACAACGGGTGTGTCTGCGGCAGCCGTGGTCGCCGCAACGGCGGCGAGGGCTGACGCGATGAGAAGGTTTTTCATAGTGGCTCTCCTGTCGGTTCGGTTTTTATCGGGGTCGTGTTTTCGGGAAGGAACGCATCCTCGGTGTCGTCGATATCTGTGATCAGCATGCGCCCCGGTGTGTGGGTGATGCAGAGCGGCAGGCGCGCGCGGGCCAGCGCGTTCTGAGGGGTCACGCCGCAGGCCCAGAACACCGGCTCGCCCATACCCATCGGCGGATGCCCCCAGTCCGGCGCATCGATGTCCGGGATCCCGATCGCTTCCGGGGAGCCCACATGAACCGGGGCGCCGTGGGCCCACGGAAAACGAGCGGTGATCTGTTGCGCGAGCGCGACCTTGTCCGCCGGGATCCGGCGCATGGAGACGACCATGCCCCCACCGAAGGGACCGGCAGGCCGGGTCTCGATGGACGTCCGGTACATCGGCACGGTCCGATCCGTCTCGATATGAGGCATCGGCACACCCGCCTGCATGAGGGCGCGCTCGAAGGTGAACGAACAGCCCAGGGCAAAGCCCACGAGGTCTTCCCGCCAGAGTGCCTTGATGTCCTGCACCGTCTCAGCCAGCGCGCCGTCGCGATAGACGTTGTAGCTCGGCACGTCCGTGCGCAGGTCGATCGCCCCAAGGTCGCGCCAGTTCGGATCGCCGGCGTCAGTCCGCCCGACAAGGGGACAGGGCTGCGGATTGAGGCGGCAGAATTCCTCGAACGCCGCGGCATCCGCCGCAGGCATGATCGCGAGGTTCACCTGCAGCTTACCCAGGCAGAGGCCCGCGGTGTGGCCCCCATAGGCACCGGTGCGGATGGCGGAGCGTACCGCTGCCACGTCCTGTCCGATCAGATCTTCCTGTGTCATCACCAACGCTACGGGTCCTTCCAAGGTTCCGTAAGGCTAGGCAAGACAGTGTGATTATTTCAAATCACTAATTTTCATTGAAATCGATAGATGAAAACTATCGCGCAGCCCGCTCCGCCGCCTCCTGCGCGAGCAACGCGGCCTCCCGGCGGAGGACGGAGCCAGGACCCGCAAGGAAGGACGCGGTGAAGGACAGTGCCTCCGGCGTCCAGCCGAGATCGAACTCCTCGATCTCACCCCGCTCCACATAGGGCGTCGCAAGGGCAGCGGGCAAGGCACCGACGCCCAATCCCGCGGCCACCAGCCGAAAACAGGCGGAAAGCGATGAGGACGGAAACACCGCAACATCCGGGCCGTACCGTTCCAGCAGCGCCTGCTTCATCGACCGGAACGGCCGCGTATCCCGGGCGAAGGTGATCACCGACGCCCCGTCCGCCGGGTTCCAGACCTCAGCCTCACGGCTGCGAAACCAGCTCAACCGAAACTCCGGCAGGGGCACGTTCTCTACCCGGAAGTCAGAGACCGGACCCATCAAGAGCGCGACATCGATCTTGTTCTCCAGCAGCCGGTCGCGCAGGGCGAGGGAGATATCCACATCGATTTCGACAGACAGCTTGGGGTATGCGGTCCGCAGACTGCGCACGAACTCCGGCAACCAGGACTGAACGATGGTCTCCGACACACCAAGGCGGAACAGTCCGGCAAAGCTCTCCGGCCCTGCCACGTCGCGCTCGATCAGGCTGCCGAGTTCCAGGTACTGCTCCGCGTAGCCGAGGAGCGCGTCGCCGCTTTTTGTCAGCATCATGCCTGCGGACCGGTCGAACAGCTCCGTCCCTAGTGTATCCTCGAGGGCCTTGAGCCGGGCCGTCACCGCGGGTTGGGTGATGTTCAACCGCTCCGCCGCCTTCCGAACCCCGCCCGCGTGGGAGATTTCGAGGAAGGCGCGCAGCTGATCAAGGGTGAAGTTCATGGATCGGTCACGAGTTGGAGGCACTGTTGGCCCCCTGCGGTTAGCATCCGTGTCGCTGTCGCGCGATGTTTTTTGTGGGGGTCGTGTCCCGGTGCGGGAGAGAACACAGCCCCTGGACGGGGCTGTGTTCAGGATGTCAGACGGTGGCGGTCTGGGTCGTCCAGAGCAGACCGAACAACAACAGGCCGGAGGCAACAACACAGGCGGTTGCCCGGACGGAGTTCCAGAACGTCCAGCGCGGCACATAGGTCCCCTGCCAATAGCTCTGCGTTGTGCTCACACCGGTATCGAGGCTGGAGAGCGCTTCGTTCATTGGCACGTTGAACAGCACGGTCACGGCGAAGCAGCCCAGCAGGTACACGACGCCGGAAAGTGCGATAAAGCTGCCCGCCGGGCCGGGAAGCGACGTCACACCGTAGCCCGCGATCAGCAGGGAAACCGGCGTTAGCCCGAGGAAAAGCGCCATGAACAGCCAGCGAAAGACCTCGCGGTTGATCACCTGCATTGCCTCGACCCCTCCCTGCCCGCTGGTGTTCGCCAGCGCGCGCATGATGAAGTCGGAGAAGGCGAGGAACACGCCGCCCACCATCGCATAGGCGAGGATGGCGAACTGGAGGAGAAGGAAGAACCAGGTTGGCATCGCTTCCTCCCTCAGGCTGCGGCGGGCCAGGCACCCGCCCGGGCCGCGTCACGCGCGAAGTCAGCAAAATCCCGCGGCGCGCGCCCAAGCGCCTGCATCACACCATCGCTCACCCGGGCGTTGCGTCCGTCCAGCGTCTCCCGTGCGATGGCGGTGAAGACATCGGCGACGAAGTCGCCTCCGGTCTGGGCGATCGCCGCGTGAAACTCTTCAAAGCTGATCGGAACATGCTGGATCGGGCGGCCCATCGCCGTGCCGAGCGCCTCTGCCATCTGGGCAAAGGTCATCAGCCCGGGTCCGGTCACCTCGTAGAGCATGCGAGAATGGCGCGGCTCCGTCAGGGCCGCGGTCACCACGTCCGCGATGTCCTCGATGTCGATGATCGGCTCCGCGATGTCGCCACCAGGCATCGGCAGGACACCGGACAGGATCGGTTCCCGCAGGTAGCCTTCAGAAAAGTTCTGGGCGAACCAGGAGGCGCGGACGAGCGTGAAGTCGACACCGGAGTTGCGGATCGCTTCCTCGCCGAGCCGGGCATGGTGCTCGCCGCGGCCGGAGAGCAGGACGAGCCGGCCAACGCCTGCCGCCTTTGCCGCCGCGGCAAGTGCCTCGACCTTCTCGACCGCGCCGGGGAAGGCCAGGTCCGGGAAGTAGGTCACATAGACGGCCGCGACACCGTCGAGCACGGCGGGCCAGGTCTCCGGCGTCTCCCAATCGAAGGGGGTGGGTGCGGACCGGGACGCACGGCGGACGGAAATCCCGCGCGCCTCAAGCCGCGCCGCGACCCGGGAGCCGGTCTTGCCCGTGGCACCGATGACAAGGATGGGTTGGGTGGTCATGTCAGTCTCCTTAGCTGGGTTCAGGTTTCGCGCCCCCGGTGGGGCCGCGTCGCGATCAGCGTCGGGAGGCGTTTCTGGGGTGTTTCAAACCCCGGATGCACGCCGTCGGTCCCTTGGCATCACTGCGATGGCCAAGGAGTAGCGTGCTGATCAATGTCGGGATTGGCCGACGCGGCCAAACCATTGACCGGGCCGGTCAGCGGACCTGCCGCTTCCTGAAACTCGCCGGGGTTTCGCCGACCCAGCGCTTGAACGCGCGGGTGAACGAGCTCTGTTCGGCGAAACCGGTGAGGAACGCGACCTCGGCAAGGCTATATCGGTCGTCGCGCAGGAGACCCTCCGCCAACTCGCGCCGGGTCTCTTCCGTGAGCGTGTGGAAGCTCAAACCGTCTTCGGCGAGGCGGCGGTGGAGGGAACGTACGCTCATCCCGAGACGTTGCGCGACCTCCTCCATCTTCGGCAGACCTTCGCTGAGAGAGCGCGCAATGACGTCCCGCAACTGGCCGCGCAGGGACGTGTCCCGCGTGACCTCCCGCAGTTCCTGATCAAGGTGCCCGATCAGAAACCGGGTGATCCCCTGATCGCCGAGCCGGTTCGGTGTGTCGAGCGTCCTGTCGGAAATGAGCAGCGCGTCCCGGTCGGAACCGAAGATGACCGGGCAGCCGAAATAGGCCTCATGCCGGGAGATGTCCCGCGGGGCCGGGTGAGTCAGATGCACCTCTTGCGGCGCGAAGTACCCATCCGGAGACACCTCCCGTGCGATCGCCGTGGCACTCGCCATGGTGGCCTCGTTTGAAAGCCGCAGCCCGAGCCGCCGAAGACCGCTTCGATGCAGGTAGAACCACGTCCCGCCCACCTCGGATGCGAGCTCATACTCCACAACGCTGGTCCAGAGCCGCGCGTAGCGGGCGACCCGACTGAAGGAACCGCGCAACGTCGGCGCCGCCTTGAACGCAAGGCCAAGCGCGCCGTAGTCATCGCAGCGCATGGAGGCCCCGGTTCTGAGCGGCAGGTGAGTGACATCGATGCTTTCGGCCATGCGCTCAAGCAGCCCGTAGTAGGCGGTATCCGCGATCATTTCCTTGGGATCGACCGGGCCGTCCGCATCGATGCCGACGCTGGCCAGAAGCGCCGTCCCGTCCACCTCCGCCCCCGCGGCGGCGACCATCTTTCGCACGAAAAGCGACGTGACTGCACCCATGCCCGCACTCTACGCAAAAGAGGGAAGGCTGTAGATAGGGAAGTGGTGAGGCGGGGATGGAGCTCCTCACAGTGTCGTGGATTGAGCAGCGGGGAAGGCTTAAGCCCTGATGGCCCGCCCGACCTTGTGCGACGCAAAAGATACGAACACTGGTGACCCTCAGCCGGGATGCGGGCGGGCACCGAACCGGGAGGATTGTACTTCAGGTGCGTGACGGTCTGTCAGATGAATCAATAGAGGCGCCAGGAGGAAAACGGTTGCGGGTCCGTGCCGCCGTTTCGCTTGCAAGGGACTCATACGCGGCCAAGGGCGGGCACCGTGCTGCTTCGAAGCAGCCCGCCCGGCAATCAGGCCTCACCCCTCGCCAGATCAGCAGTCGGCAGAGCATCGGGGGACGGGGCGCCAACCCAGCCTTCCCTTCGGCCTGCTCGCTCAGTCAAATCAGCAGGTCTGCCCCAGTTCGGCGCGCAGCAAGGCGCCGGCCTTCACGGACACCACCGGCCGAACCGACCGCGTCGGACCGGTCACCAACTCCGGAAACAGCGCGAGAAGTTCGTCCTCGGTATCGGATATCCATGGCCGGTCCACCCTGCCATCGAAAAGGTAACTCTCGCTCCAAAGCCCGTGGGTCTGCACCAGCTGATGGCGATCAAAGGCAAAATGCACATAGGTGATCTCGGCTTGCTCGACCCGGCAGACCGTCTCCCCGTCAACCAGCGCCTTCGCCGGGACCAGAACCTCACTTTGCGCGAAGAGCAACTCGACCCGCGCGCCGGAGACCAGCACGCGATGCTGCGGGGAGAGCCAGAGCGCGCCCGTCGCCCCGAAAGCGCCCTTTGCAAGACGCACCGGCGCGAAGCGACCCCGCCCGGGTACAGTCCGATGTGCCAGCCATCGAATAGGGGCCTCGCCAGAGTCCTTTGTGAGGACCATTTCCCCCACCTTGAGCTCCTCGACCGCCCGCGTGCCAGCGGCAGTCTCGACGCGTGTTCCGGATCGAAAGCAGGCCAGACCGGTATCGCCGGGACCGACAGGGTCGTACGTAACGACATCCGGGTTGGGTTGGTTGAATTGGATCGATGTCGTGGTCGACTCCGGTCCGACAACGGTCGGAATGTTCTCGGATACAGCGCCGGCCGCTGCACCGCTCGCCGCAGTGATGTTCTGCGTGCCACCGCCGATGTCGTAGAAATCTTGCACAACACCGGAATCGGTGTTGGTGAGCGCGTAGGCCTCGTAGTTCGTGCTGCCCCCACCATCGGGATCTGTCAGAAAAATCGGAAGATTGTCCGCCGAAAGCACGAAGATCTGCTCGCCATTGTCCGGATCGACCGACGAGGTCACCCGGGAATCCGTCAGTGCGACTTCGATCCCGAGCGACCCATCGGCCTGATAGAATCCGACCACAAAGTCGGCGGGGTCTTCGGACGGCCGCAGCGCCACCTCCAGAAACTCCGACACTCCGGAGTTCGACGCGTAGGCGTTCGAGTAGTGAAGTTCGCTGATCCTTGCCATGACGTCCTAAAGACCGTGCGATTGTGTGCTGAAGAAGGAAGAAAGGTCGCGCACAGAGTGACGTGGCCCACCCACCCCTGCAACCCCGCTCGACCGGACCGCACGGGAACCGCTATGCCACCAGCGACCAGTGCAACACACCTTCATGCAGATGACGACACGTCGCGCGTCACCCAAGTTTCGAATGAAACCCGTAAAGAAGCGTTAAATCTGTGTGCCGTTTGCCAGCGCCGGTATTCGTCAAGCGAACCGAATACTCATGACGCCAACGACGATATCGGCGGCACCGATACCCTCGCCAAACCACCCTCGCGTTCGGTAGTCGGTCGGAACCGCGATCGAGTGCAAACAACTGAGCAGGTGTGCAGAATTGCCCCATCCGCGACTTGCTAAATCTTTGAAGTGATGGTGCTGCTGGAGAGAATTGAACTCTCGACCTCTCCCTTACCAAGGGAGTGCTCTACCTCTGAGCTACAGCAGCATCTGGCTGGAGCGGGGTTTTAGCGGATTCCCCCATGAGTGCAAGGGCAATCTGGACCGCAGGGTCAGGTCTGGTATAGACACGGACCATGGTGGAACGCTCCGGCAAATCGGCACCGAACAGTGCGGCAAAGGGCGGTCGTGAAGACCGGCTGAAGTCCGCCTTGCGGGCGAATTTGCAACGGAGAAAAGCGCAAGGAAAGGCGCGCAAGGCCAGTGAGGCGGCCGACACCGATGCGGATCCGAAGAACCGGGGCTGATCCGCACCCCAGAGCAGGAAGTGGACCCGTCTTATGGACAAGATTCGCATTGTGGGCGGCAATCGCCTCGAAGGCAGCATCCCCATCGCGGGGGCGAAGAATGCCTGCCTCACGCTGATGCCCGCAGCGCTCCTGTCCGAGGAGCCGCTGACGCTGACAAACGCGCCGCGCTTGTCCGATATCCGGACCATGGGGGAGCTTCTGACCTCGCTCGGCTGCGAGGTTGCAGCGCTGCAGGACGGTCAGGTGCTGGCCATCGGCTGCAAGCGGATAGCGAACCACACCGCGGACTATGACATCGTGCGCAAGATGCGGGCCTCGATCCTCGTGCTCGGCCCGATGCTGGCGCGGGACGGTCAGGCGGTGGTTTCCCTGCCCGGTGGATGCGCCATCGGTGCCCGCCCGGTTGACCTGCATCTCAAGGCGCTCGAGGCGCTGGGTGCGGAACTGGAGCTGCGGGACGGCTACGTGCACGCAGCGGCACCGAACGGGCTGGTGGGCGCAGAGATCGACTTTCCGCTCGTTTCCGTCGGGGCGACCGAGAACGCGCTTATGGCCGCAACCCTCGCAAAAGGGACGACGGTGATCCGCAACGCGGCGCGCGAGCCCGAGATCGTGGACCTCGCCGCATGTCTGCGCGCCATGGGCGCACGGATTGAAGGTGAGGAAAGCGGCGCGATCACTATCGAGGGGGTCGACAGGCTGCATGGCGCAACACACCGGGTTGTCACAGACCGGATCGAACTCGGCACTTACATGCTCGCCCCGGCCATCGCCGGAGGCAGTGTCGAGCTGATCGGGGGGCGGCGCGACCTCGTAGGGGCCTTCGCCGATAAGCTGGAGGAGGCGGGCATCACCGTGGAGGACACCGACCGTGGCCTCCGCGTGAGCCGCAACGGCACACCCATCAAGCCGCTGAAGGTCGCGACCGAGCCCTTCCCCGGGTTTCCGACCGACCTGCAGGCCCAGATGATGGCGCTGATGACGCTGGCGGACGGGGAGAGCGAGCTTGAGGAACTGATCTTCGAGAACCGGTTCATGCATGCGCCCGAGCTCATGCGCATGGGCGCGGACATCAATGTGCAGGGTGGTCTCGCCCGGGTGACCGGCGTGGAGAAGCTCCGCGGTGCACCGGTGATGGCAACGGACCTGCGGGCGTCGGTATCGCTGATCCTCGCGGGACTCGCCGCCGAGGGAGAGACCGTGGTCTCCCGCGTCTATCATCTCGACCGGGGCTACGAACATGTCGAAGACAAGCTGTCCGCCTGCGGGGCGGAGATCGAACGAATTTCCGAGTAGGATTGCAGTATGAGCGATGCGCGGTTCGAGGATGGTGCGGAGAGACCCCTTCGCCTGATGGCTGAGACGGCGGAGGATCTGCCGGTTCTCTCGACGCTCCTGCAAGACGCACTCGGCCAACCGACGGAAATGAAATGGCAGCGGACCCGCCGCCGCTTCGCCATGCTGTTGAAGCGCTTCCGGTGGGAAGATCGGGAGGCGGCCACCCGCCGCGGACGCAAGTTCGAGCGGGTGCAGTCCATGCTTGTGATCGAGGATGTGCTTGCAGTGCGTTCGACGGGCGTGGATGCGGGCGATCCGGACCTGATCCTCTCGGTGCTCTCCCTCGAATTCACGCCCGGCGAGGATGGGACGGGATCCCTGCTCTTTACCCTCTCCGGCGACGGAGAGATCGCGGTGGATGTCGAGGCGATCAACCTCACGCTCACGGACGTGACCCGTCCTTATGTCGCGCCGACGAACCGGGCGCCTGACCATGGCGTCGATTGAGTATCGGCGGCTGAAGGGCGAGTCGGATGCGCATCTGTGGCGGAAGATCCGGCTGGAGGCGCTGCGGGTCTCACCCGACGATTTTCTGACTCAGTATGCGGACGTGGTTGACCGCCCGTTCGAGAGCTTCGTCAGCAACCTTGAGAACGGCGTGACCTGTGCTGCCATCGCGGATGGAGAGGCGGTGGCGGTCATGGTTCTGATACCCGAGACACTGAGCGCCGCCGCGCATCGTGCGAGCCTTGTCGCCGTGTATGTCCGCCCGGACCAGCGCGGCACCGGGGTCGCCAAGGCACTTTTCAAGACGCTCCTCGACGAGGCTCCGGCAGAGATCACGCAGATCGAACTCTACGTGCGCGAGGGCAACGCCCGGGCCGAAGCCTTCTACAGTCGGCTCGGGTTCGTGGAGTATGGAAGGCTCCCGGACGCCGCGCGCGTCGGCGGGGAGTCGCAGACCGATATCCTCATGCGGCTCAAGGTCCCTTTGCGGGAGGGTTGAGGCGGACGACTGACCGGGCTAGACCCGGTCCGATCCATGGAGCCCACGATGCCGCACTTCCTCGACACGCGTGACACGACATTCGACGCAGCCTTCGCCGACCTCTTGAGCATGAAGCGGGAGGTGACGGAGGATGTGGACCGGATCGCGGCGGACATTATCGCGGATGTCCGGAACCGGGGAGATGCGGCGGTCCTGGAGCTCACCGAGCGGTTCGACCGGGTCACGCTTTCGCCCGGGACTATGGCATTCTCCGAGGACGAGATTGAGGCGGCGATCGCATCAGTTTCCGATGCGGATCGCGCGGCACTGACGCTCGCCGCGGAGCGGATTCGCGCCTATCACGAACGCCAGCGCCCGGCGGATGCGCGGTGGACCGACGACGCGGGGGCGGAGCTTGGCTGGCGCTGGACTGCCGTGAGCGCTGCTGGCCTCTACGTTCCCGGGGGCCTCGCCACTTACCCCTCCTCGGTCCTGATGAACGCGATCCCCGCCCAAGTGGCGGGTGTAGAGCGGATCGTGATCTGCGTGCCGACACCGGACGGAGAGGTCAACCCGCTGGTGCTGCTCGCGGCCCGCCTGTCCGGCGTCAGCGAGATCTACCGGATCGGCGGTGCGCAGGCGGTTGCCGCGATGGCCCATGGCACCGAATCAATCGCACCTGTGGATAAGATCACGGGCCCCGGCAACGCCTTCGTCGCCGCAGCGAAGCGGCGGGTGTTCGGAACCGTCGGGATCGACATGATTGCTGGCCCCTCCGAAATCCTCGTGATCGCGGATCGGGACAACAACCCGGACTGGATCGCCGTCGACCTCTTGAGCCAGGCGGAGCATGACGAAAGCGCCCAGTCCATCCTGATCACCGACGATCCGGAGTTCGGGACAGAGGTCGCCCAGGCGGTGGAGGCGCGCCTCGAAACGCTCCAGCGGCGGGAGATCGCGGGGGCGAGCTGGCGCGATTTCGGCGCCGTGATCACTGTCAGGGACATGGACGAGGCGGTCCGCCTGTCCAACCGGCTGGCCCCCGAGCATCTGGAGATCGCCTGCACCGAGGCCGAGGCGATTGCCGAGCGGATCCGCCACGCCGGTGCGATCTTCATCGGCCAGTGGACGCCTGAGGCGATCGGCGACTATGTCGGCGGGCCGAACCACGTTCTGCCGACCGCGCGCACGGCCCGGTTTTCCTCCGGTCTTTCGGTGCTTGAGTTCATGAAACGGACAACGATCGCGCGGATGACGCCCGCCGCCCTCGCGGCCATCGGCCCTGCGGCGGAGACGCTGGCGATCTCCGAAAGTCTCGAGGCGCACGGGCTTTCCGTTCGCGCCCGGCTCGACGCCCTCAACGAGGAGGGACCGGCATGACCCCCAACCGTCTCGTCAAGATCGAGCTCGACGATTCCGGGCTGCCGCCGCCCACGCCGGAGGTGGACCAGGAGCGTCGGGTTGCCATGTTCGACCTGCTCGAGGGCAACAGCTTCGCCCCCGCTGCCCAGACGGTCACGGGTCCCTACCATCTGTTCCTGTCCATCAGGGAGCGCAGGCTGGTCTTCGACATCCGCAACGAGGCGGGGGAGCGGGCCGGGGAGTTTCACCTCTCCCTCTCTCCGTTCCGCCAGGTGATCAAGGACTATTTCCAGATCTGCGAGAGCTACTTCGATGCGGTCAAGCGCCTGCCCGCAGCACAGATCGAGGCGATCGACATGGGCCGCCGGGGGATCCACAACGAAGGCTCCCGCATCCTCATGGAGCGGCTGGAGGACAAGGTCGAGACAGACCATGACACGGCCCGCCGCCTCTTCACCCTGATCTGCGTCTTGCACGTCAAGGGCTGACCGGAGAGGTGGCGGACAACCCGACATCGGTCCTGTTCTGCTGCGATTACAACTCCGTGCGCTCGCCAATGGCGGAAGGGCTGATGAAACAGGCCCACGGGCGCAGCATCTTCGTGCAAAGTGCGGGTGTCCGCCACGAACAGGAAATCGACGGGTTCGCGATCGCGGTCTGTTCGGAGCTGGGCGTCGAGCTGGAACGGCACCGCAGCCGGTCCTTCGAGGAAATGGAGGAGTGGGGCGATGACCTCGGCTCCTACGATCTGATCGTCGCGCTGTCTCCCGCGTCTCTGCGCCATGCCCATGAGTACACGCGCACCAGTTCCATCGAGGTGGAGTACTGGCCGATCATGGACCCCACGGGTCTGGGCGAAAGCCGGGAAGACAAGCTTGACGCTTACCGGCAGACCCGCGACCAGATCCTCGCCCGGATCTCCGAACGGTTTGTCTGAGACCAAGGCGGCGAATTCCCCTTGCACCGTGCGCACCGTTCTGGATTTCTGACCTCGGAAACGGAGGTGGCCTCATGGATCTCAACGTCTGGTTTGCATTTGCAGTTGCGGCGACGCTGCTTCTCATGATCCCGGGGCCGACTGTGGCACTGGTGGCAAGCTACGCCCTCGGTGCCGGTCGGCGCAGTGCCATGCAGACCGTTCCGGGGGTCGCCCTCGGCGATCTGACGGCGATGTCGGTTTCGCTTGCCGGTGCCGGGGCGATCCTCGCCACGTCAGCGACCGCGTTTACCGTTCTGAAGCTGTTCGGCGCGGCCTACCTCGTCTGGATGGGGATCGGCTTGTGGCGCTCCGCGCCGGCGGGTTTCGCGCAACCCCGGGCGCTCTCCGGTAGGCGGATGTTCTGGAACAGCTATGTGGTGACGGCACTCAATCCAAAGGGCATCGTTTTCTTCATCGCCTTCGTTCCGCAGTTCGTCGATCCAAACAGGCCGATCCTGACCCAGTTTGTGATCCTGACGGCCACCTTCGTCCTGCTCGCCGCAATCAACGCGGCGATGTGGGCGGTCCTGTTCGGGGAAATGCGGGACCGTCTGGGCCGACCGGGAGTGCTGCGTTGGCTGACCCGGATCGGAGGTTCCTGCCTGATCGCAGCGGGCTGCGCAACGGCACTGGCGCGCAGGGTCGCCTGACCGGCGCGCACTTGATCTTTGGCCTTCGAGAGCGCATGTATGCGCGGCGTTGACGGGTTTTGCGATCCGCCGACCGATGACCCTGTAACAAGGAGACACCATGGCCAAGGAAGAATTGCTCGAATTCCCCGGGGTCGTGACCGAGCTTTTGCCGAATGCGACATTCCGGGTGAAGCTCGAGAACGGCCATGAGATCATCGCCCACACGGCGGGCAAGATGCGCAAGAACCGCATCCGCGTGCTCGCCGGGGACAAGGTTCAAGTCGAGATGACGCCCTATGACCTTACCAAGGGCCGGATCAATTACCGCTTCAAGTGAGGATGCGGCGCCAAGGTTGATCCTCGGCTCCGCGAGTCCCAGACGGCGCGACCTGCTTGCCCAGATCGGCGTGATTGCCGACGCGGTCCGCCCTGCGGATATTGACGAGACACCCGACCCCCAGGAACTGCCCCGCCCCTACGCGGAGCGGCTGGCCCGGGAAAAGGCGCAGGCGATCCCCAGCACTGCAGATGAGATCGTGCTGAGTGCGGACACCGTTGTGGCAGCTGGCCGCCGCATCCTGGGAAAACCCACTGACGAGGGCGAGGCGGCGGAGTTCCTGCTCCTCCTCTCCGGTCGACGCCACCGGGTGATCACCTCCGTCGCGCTGCGCACCTCAGATGGGCTGCGCCAGCGCACGGTGGAGACCGCAGTAAAGCTCAAGCGCCTGTCCGGCGATGAACTCAGCGCCTATCTGCGTTCCGGCGAATGGCGGGGAAAGGCGGGAGGATACGCGATCCAGGGCATCGGATCCGCGTTCGTACCCTGGATCTCCGGCTCCTACACCAACGTGGTCGGCCTGCCGCTGACCGAAACCGCGAACCTGCTGAAGGGCGCGGGCTATCCGGTAACCTATGAAGGGCCCGCCGCATGAAGGGACGTATCGCGATCATCGACGACCATCCGTCCGGCACCGGCAAGGTCGCTGCCCTGCTCGTGGACGGGCGGCTTGAGGACCTCATCATCGACGATCCCAACCCGAAGCGCACCCAGCCGGAGCAGATCTACCGCGCCCGGCTTGACCGTCCGCTGAAGGGCATGGGCGGTGCCATCGTGCAGCTCGGCAAAGGGCAGACCGGGTTCCTGAAGGAAGCGAAGGGGCGCAGGCCCGGCACGAGCCTTCTGGTCCAGGTTTCGACCCATGCGGAGCCGGGAAAGGCCGCGCCGGTCACGCCGCGACTGCTCTTCAAATCCCGCTACGCCATCGTGACGCCCCACGCGCCCGGCCTGAACATCGCCCGACGGATCCGCGACGAGGAGGAGCGGGAGCGTCTCGACATCATCGCCCGTGCGGCGATGGAGAGTGCGGAAAGCGGCCTCATCCTGCGCTCCGCCTGCGCATGTGCCGATCCGGACGAGATCGCCGAGGATATCGCGGAAATGCTGGAGCTTTCCCGGCGGATCGCAGGGGAAGCGGAAGGCGCGCCGGAACGGCTGCTCGACGTGCCCGATGCGCTGACGCGGGCCTGGCGGGACTGGTCAGATCCGGATCCGGACGAGGTAGACCGGTCACAGGGCAGCTTCGACACGCATGGCGTCTGGGACCATATCGACGCGCTGCGCTCCGCCCGGGTATCACTTGGCGGCGGGGCCCACATGACGATCGAGCCGACGACGGCCTTCGTCGCGGTCGACGTCAATACAGGAGGCGACATGTCCCAGGCGGCGGGCCTGAAGGCGAACCTCGCAGCCGTTCGTGCCTTACCGAGACAGCTGCGCCTGCGCGGCCTCGGCGGCCAGATCGTCGCCGACCTCGCCCCCATGCCGAAGGGGGAGCGGCGCGGGCTCGAGAGCAGCCTGCGTGCGGCGCTGAAGGCGGACACTGTCGAGACCACTTTCATCGGCTGGACCCCCCTCGGTCACGCGGAACTGACACGGAAACGGGAGCGGATCCCGCTTCGGGAGGTATTGCCGGCATGAGCTGCCCCATCTGTCAGAGTGCATCCGAGGCGCGCTACCGCCCGTTCTGCTCGAAACGCTGCGCAGACATCGACCTCGCACGCTGGCTTAACGGCAGCTACGCCGTGCCCGCCGAGGACGAAGACACCCCGACGGACAGTGCTATCGAAGACGACGGAGCCAGCGCGCGGGACCGCTAAGAATCCGCTGGACACCCCCTACACCATCTCCTAAACACAGCCCACCCAAAGGCCACCGCCTTTCCCGCCCGGGTAGCTCAGGGGTAGAGCAGCGGATTGAAAATCCGCGTGTCGGTGGTTCAAATCCGCCCCCGGGCACCA
>JBCBAP010000035.1:0-36461 GCA_038532435.1 Pseudomonadota bacterium
AGTCCGGTGCCGGAGATGCCGCCTTCAGCCTCCTCTTCCGGCTCCCGCAGGGCGACCTGTTCCGTCGGCAGGGCGCACGCGGACAGGCCAAACAGGGACCCTCCTGCGAGGAAGGCGCGGCGTGTCGGGGAGGGAGAGCGTGTCGTCATTCGGAGGTATCCCGATCTTCCGGCGCCGTCTCGGGCGTTTCGCCGAGGAAATACATGCCGAAGCGGAACCTGCTGCGGTTCGCGGCTTCGGCCTTGTCCGACTGTTGCCGGTCGTAGGCCATCTGGTTGACCTCGACGAGGAGCGCATGGGCCATTTCACGGGCCTTCGCCTCGATCTCCGACACGGAGGCAGGGCTCAGCCGGTTATAGTGCACCGCCCGTTCGAGCGTCCGGGGCTCCTTGCCCAGAACGTTGCGGGCGGCGGCCTCCACATGGGCCCCGATGTTGGCGGCAAGCACCTCGTCCGTCTGCTCCGCGTCCCCGCCGGAGGCAAAGGCCCCGGGGCGCAGGCGGATCACGTCCTCGCTGTCGATCGTGACAAGACTCTGACGTTCCATCTCGTCGAGGACCGTGCGGGCCCGCATGTCGAGCATGGCGGACTGCACGAGGCTCTCGAAGGAGAGATCGCCCTGCCGCGGCAGGGCGCGGGGTGCGCCATTGTCGGAGTAGGCGGGATCGGCGAGCCAGCGGCCCAGCACCGTCGCCGTCGCTGAAAGCTGCCGCGCGGCGGCAGGACGTCCCTCGGGCGTCATCTCGCGCAGGCGCCGCACCTCCTTGCGCGGCAGGCCCGAGAGCAGGGAAATGCGGCTGTCCGTCACCTTCTCCCCCCGCAGCACGAAGTCGGAGGCGATGACCTCCACATACACCTCACGCATGGCTTGAGTGGCGCTGCGCACGGGCACCCCGCGGGCGACCAGCAGCTTCACGAGGGGGCGCAGGATCACCTTGAGCGCGCGCATGAGGGGAGGCGTTTGTGGGTCGGTCATTTCTTCAAAACTAGTCGTGGAACAAATCGCCCACAAGGTAATCATAGCGGGAAATACGGCGTGCTCATGACCGCTACGGTGTCAGAATGAAACGTTATTGCGGAAATTCAATGGCGTGACGCCAGCGATCCACCTGGCGGAAAACCGCCAACGGCTCAGCCTTCCGATAGATCGGGGGCCGTGTCGCCTCCTCATCGCACAAAAAAGGGCCCCGGCCAGACCAGCCGGGGCTCTTGATTCGTCAACGAAGCCGCTGGATCAGGTGAATTCCAGCGTGTCGCCGAGAGTGAAGCCGACGATGACCGGATCGTGGTCCGATGCACCGAACTGGTTGTCATCGTAGAACCGGTCGTCCTTGAACGAGTTGTCGTAGTTCAGAAGGTCCGGCTCATCCGCATTGATGTGCCACTCTGTCGTGCCCGTCACCTGTGCGGCGAAACTGTTTGAGGCAAGCGCCTGATCGAGGGATCCGCGCTCCCCGTCGAAGACGAAGGAATAGGCATTCTCCTGCCCGATATACACATCGATCAGATCCGTGTAGCCCGGATCATCGCTGAACACCTGGGTCGGATCCTCCTTCGCGTAGGCGTTGAGGTCGCCGAGGATCAGGTAGTCCGGATCGGTGACAGCACCGTCCGCGTAGTCGCCGCTTTCGAACCAGTCCTTCAGTTCGTTCGCCGCATCCTCGCGGGCCTTGTTCCAGTAGCCCTGACCATCGCCCTGATCGTAGTTGGGATCCGCGAGCAGCGCGTCGATCTGTTCCTGGGTGACGGTCTTGCCGCCTCCGTCCACGTGGGCCTGAGCGGCGATCGCGACATCCTCAAGGTTGCTGTCGCCCTTCGACTTGAAGTGGTTGGAGACGACGGTGAACTGCTCGTTGGTTCCAATTTCCTCGAAGGTTGCGGCAACAGCCGGGCGGGACCGCTGGAAGTCGCCCACCTCCCGGTCGCTGACCGCGTTGAGCGGTTCCGCAAGGTCGTAGGTCGTCGCTGCGGAGGCTTCCTCGAACACCAGAAAGTCGCTCGCCACCGGCTTGAGCACCGCGGGCTTGTAGATGATACCCGTGGAGATCGCGTCGGTTCCGATGAAGCCTTCATCGGCGGTCGGGTCGATGAAGTCGTAGGTGCCCTCACCGGCGACCTCGTTGAGCTTCTCAACGAGGAGCCCGATCGCGGAGCCCTCGCCGAAGCCGCCATTCTCGATCTCCTGCAGGCCGAGCACGTCCGCGTCGATGGTCAGGATCGCGTTGACCAGCTTGTCGGTCTGACGGATCAGTTCCGCTTCGTTGTCGGCACCCCGCGGGTCGAGGTTGTTGGGGCCGGAGCCCGCACCGGAGACATCGATGGTGGAGAAGTAGTTGAGTACGTTGAAGCTCGCGGCCTTCAACTCCCCACCCACATCCGCCGGGGCGTCGGGCCGGTCGCCGGAATTTGTGCTCTCATCGATGACGATCTGCTTGTTGGCGAGAACCTTGTAGGTCCCGTCGACGAATTCCATGATCCCTTCGATGGGCTCGATGATCTGCGTGCCGAGGCGGAAGGTCGGTCCCTCTTCGCTGAACGTGTCACCCGCATCAAGGAAGCCGTTGCCGTTGTCGCCGACATTGGCGGGGATGAATTCGTACTCCGTCGGGTTCTGGAAATCGCGGTTCAGACCGTTGTCGATCATGAGATCGTTGCGGTCGTTTAGATCCGCGAGTTCCGCCACCTTCTCCGGATCATCCTGCGCGTCGAAGAGCTGCGTCGGCTGGATCTTGTTTTCCGAAGAGACGTTGTATTCGCCCCAGCGGTCCAGGTTGAAGTTCTGGGTGACGACCAGCGGGCCGCCATCCTCCGTCACGACCTGGACCTGCATCCCCTCGTACTGTTCGAGGATGTCGCGGCTGATCAGCGGGAGGGTGACCGTGGCCTTGGTCGGCAGTTCTTCCGCGGTGCCGGTCACCACGAAGACATCGGCGCTGATCTGCGTCGAGCCCTCGAACTCCTGCACCTCGCCTGTCACCTGAACGATGTCCCCAACGGCAACCCCCGGCTCCCCGCCGGTGAAGACGAACAGACCTTCGGATGTCGTGTCGTCGCCGTCGCTGTCCGCATCCTCTTCCTGAAGGTAGAAGCCGTTCTGCGCCACGTAGGTGACCACCGCTTCAACGGTGACATCGAGACCCTGAAGCGTGCTCTCGGCACCGCTTCCCTGCACGGTGGAGATGGTGACGAGGCTGTCATCATCGATGATCGCGGTGCTCGCCTCCGTGGTGCCAAGGGTGGCCCCTTCTGCGGAAAGAAGCGTGAGCTCGAGCAGATCGCTCGGTTCGATCTCGGTGTCGCCGATCACCTCCACGGTGATTGTCGCCTCGGCCTCGCCCGGGGCGAAAGTGATGGTGCCCTCTGGCGTGACCGTCCCGATTTCATCGTCGGCGAGGCTGCCGCCCACGTCAAAGGTCACGGTGCTCTCCGCACCCAGATCGCCTGAGCGTGTGACCGTGAAGGTCACGAGGGTCGCACCGGAATTGCCCTCAGCGACGATGTCCGCATCGGCGGAGATCGAGATGACGGGCAGCGTAGGCGTGAACCCGCCGATGCCATCGACGATCATGTTGCGCATGGCCAAGGCCTCGGACCCGCCGTTGGCCGTGGCAGACACCTCGATGGTGAGCGTCGAACCTCTGCCCGAGATGCCCGTGGTGAAGGTCTCGAAATCGTTGGTGAGTGCTGTGCCGTTGACGAGAACCGGATCGAAGAGAATGACCTCGGTCCCGCTCGCCATGACGTAGGTCTGGGTTCCATCTTCATCGACGGCAATGTCGAAGAGTTCCTGCGCCGGGGCGCCATCAATGGAGTAGGTGATCGAGAACTCGTCGTCGTTCTCGAAGTCGCCCATCGCGGCAAGATCGAGACTGAATGTCAGAGCCCCGAACCCCGTGATGTCAAATTCCCAGCATGCTGTGGCCGGCCCGTCAGGGTTGTTCGGGTTAACCGTGTCGACGATGCCGAAGAACTCCTCGACATCGGTCGCCGTCTCCACGATCCCGAGAGTGTCGGGCGTGAACACTCCGGTACTGTCATCGAGAAGGGCAAAGGGTATCGAAGGGCTCACGCCGACTTGGAACTTGCCAAACCCATCACCCGCACTGTCGAATGACGGTGCCTTGTTGGTGAAGCTGTTGAGGTTTTGGCTCTCGGAGTCGACCATGTCAAAGGCGACGATCTGCCGAGCGTTCACCCCTTCGATCTCCAGGTTCTGGAATACGACCGCCTCGCTGCCACCGTCCGCCCGCGCAGTCACGACGATCTCCAGCTCGCTGCCCGTACCTTCGACATCGGCGGAGAATGTCTGGAGTACGTTGGACAGTGCCTGCCCATCGACGGTCAGCGGGTCGTTGAGGATCCGTTCGGCGCCGCCTGCCAATATGTAGGACTGCGATCCTGATTCATCGACCGTGATGTCGAACAGCTCCTGCGCCGGAGCGCCATCGATGGAGTAGGTGATCGAGAACGCGTCGGCGCTCTCGAAATCGCCCATTGCCCCAATATCGAGGTTCACGCCAAGGTCTGAGTAGTCGCTGATGTCGAACAGCCACGTGGCAGAGACCACGCCATCCGTGCCGTCGGTGTTGGAGTTGACCGTGTCGACAATCCCGAAAAACTCGTCGAGGTTTGTCGTGCTGTCGATGACGCCCTGGTTATCAGGAGGAAAGACACCGGCGCTGTCGTCCACAAGCGCGAACGGGATCGACGGGCTGACACCGACCTCAAACTTTCCAAACCCGTCGCCCGAGCTCCCAAACACCGGGGCCGCGTTTGTGAAGGAGATGAGATTGCGGTTTTCAGACCCCACCATGTCGAAGGCGAAGATCTGCCGAGCGTTCACCCCTTCGATCTCCAGGTTCTGGAATACGACCGCCTCGCTGCCACCGTCCGCCCGCGCAGTCACGACGATCTCCAGCTCGCTGCCCGTACCTTCGACATCGGCGGAGAATGTCTGGAGTACGTTGGACAGTGCCTGCCCATCGACGGTCAGCGGGTCGTTGAGGATCCGTTCGGCGCCGCCTGCCAATATGTAGGACTGCGATCCTGATTCATCGACCGTGATGTCGAACAGCTCCTGCGCCGGAGCGCCATCGATGGAGTAGGTGATCGAGAACGCGTCGGCGCTCTCGAAATCGCCCATTGCCCCAATATCGAGGTTCACGCCAAGGTCTGAGTAGTCGCTGATGTCGAACAGCCACGTGGCAGAGACCACGCCATCCGTGCCGTCGGTGTTGGAGTTGACCGTGTCGACAATCCCGAAAAACTCGTCGAGGTTTGTCGTGCTGTCGATGACGCCCTGGTTATCAGGAGGAAAGACACCGGCGCTGTCGTCCACAAGCGCGAACGGGATCGACGGGCTGACACCGACCTCAAACTTTCCAAACCCGTCGCCCGAGCTCCCAAACACCGGGGCCGCGTTTGTGAAGGAGATGAGATTGCGGTTTTCAGACCCCACCATGTCGAAGGCGATAACTTCGCGATCCCCACCGCCGATTCCTTCCGCCACGTCGGTGACTGCGACGTTGATGAGCTGCTTGGTTTCAACCGTGCCGTCGAACGCTGCGACTTCGACCTCATAGCCGTTGTCCCCGTCTTCGTCCGTCGGAGCCTCGAAGTCCGGCGCGGTGAGAAAGCTCAGCGCGCCGCTTATCTCGTCGATGGTGAAGAGCGCGCCATCCGCCCCGCCGGAGATGGAAAAGGTAACCAGATCGGCCGAATCCACATCCGTTGCGGTGACAGTCAGCACCTCGGTCGTGTTTTCCGCGACCGAGGCCTCTGCCGCCGATGTGATCACGGCAGCATCGTTGGCGCCGGAAATGGTGACGGTGACCGTCGCCGTAACCGTAGAGCCGTTCCCGTCGGTCACGTCATAGGTGAACGTGTCCGTCGTCGTTTCCCCATCGTCGAGCGCGTCGAAGAGCGTGCCGGGATCATAGGTGATGTTCAGCCCGTCGATGGCGACCGCCGCGCCCTTCGACGAGGTTCCGGAGACCGAAGAGATCGACAGGGTGTCGCCGTCGAAATCCGTGTCATTGGCCAGCAGATCCGCAATGGCGAAGGATGCAATCCCGTTCTCATCGGCGGTCTGCGCATCGTCGCCCGCCAGCACCTCGTTGTTGGTCCCGTCGAGGTGCAGGGTGTAGCCATCGTCGAACCTGATCGCCTCCACCTTGACCAGCCGGTCCTCGTCACCGCTCGCGCTGGTGATCGTAAAAAGGCGGGAAGGGCCGCCGAGCGTGAACGTGTAGTCCGTGACGCTGCCTTCCATCAGGGCGACATCGTAGCCACGGCCACCGTTTACGAAATCGGATCCCAGACCAGCCCGGATCACGTCGTCCCCGTCACCGGCGGAGACTCTGTCGTTGCCCTCCCCGGTGTCGACCTTGTCATTGCCACCGCCCGAGTAGACACGGTCGTTGCCCTTGCCGGTGGATATATCGTCCATACCGGTGAAGGAGAACACGATGTCGTTCATGTCGGTGCCGGTGATGATGTCATCGCCAAACGTGCCGAACTTGAACCGGGGGAACTTGAACAGGAAGGACATGGGGTACTCCACTTAGTCAACCAACCGCGACCGGGCCCAAGGCTTACTCCGGTTTCGCATCACTCTCGTGACGTTATGACGAATTCGGGCCTGAGGGGAGCCCTAAAACGCGAACGGGCGGGGCCGGGTTCGGCCGCCATGTTCCCTCGCCTTCGGACGTCACGGTTTACCTTCGGTTTACCTCGACCCACGATAGTCCCGTCACCCTCTTCAACACGCGCCCCGGCGGCGCGCTCCCCCGACGTCGGCATCGAATGGAATTCTTGGATGTTTTGTGAGCACGTGCAGCCGGTTGCGAGCATTTCGAGTGCGGGGGAGGCGGTGGCGGATCCGGATGCTCTGACCGCGCGGATCTACCCTCTCGACCCGCCGGCCTGGGGCATGCAGGCGGTCAACGGGGCGATCCTCGACGGAAAAGACGGCGCGGCGTTTCGCCTGCCCGGGTTTGGCCCTGACGGGATCGCCGCGTTCAGGGCCCGGGCGCCCGACACGCCCTTCGGCATGGTCATCGATGGCTACATCGCGCTGCGGGCCCGCACCGGCCTGTTGACCCTGCGGACCCGCGCCCCGCACGAGATGCTTGTGGGCGGCGTCAGGTTGCAGCCCCGCGGCCCGGCGCAGGGTCCGGCGGTCCGGCTTGGCGCCGGGATCTATGGCCTCGATCTCACCTTGTGCCTGCGGCCCCGCGATCCCCTTCCGCTGTTGACCTTCGCCGGGCGCACCATCCAGGCGCGCGATTGTTACCAGACCCTTCCCGGGTGGTGATCGGGCTTGCCAAGCGGGGGCGCTCTCCCCTTACTGGCGCGAGACATGACCTGGAGGGAAGCGATGTCGAACCAGTCCGCCTATGCCGAATTGATGGAGCACAACCGGCGCACGGTGGCGCTCGGTCAGGTCTCCGGTCTGGTCTCCTGGGATCAGGAAGTGATGATGCCCGCGCGCGGACAGGCCCAACGGTCTGAGCAGGCAGCGGCGCTCGGCGCGATCCTCCATGCCCGGGTGACGGATCCCGCGGTCGGCGACTGGATCGCGCAAATCGATGTGGCGGACCTAGACGGGGATGCGCGTGTCAACGTGACCCGCATCGCGCGGGACCATCGCCGCGCCTCCGCCATCCCGGCGCGGCTGGCGGAGGAGCTTGCGCGCCTAGCATCCGACGCCCACGGCATTTGGATCAATGCGCGGAAGGCCGACGATTTCGCCGCCTTCGCCCCGACGCTCGAGCGCATGATCAGCCTCCGGCGCGAGGAGGCGGCCTGTGTCAGCACGAACGGCCAGGACCCCTATGATGCCCTGCTCGATGATTATGAGCCGGATGTGACATCCGCCGAGCTCTCCACCCTATTCGACGCGCTGCGCCCTGGACTGGTCGATCTGCGTGCGCAGATTGCGGGATCGGACGTCGAAGTGCCAGCCCTCGCTGGGCAATTCCCGAAGGAGGGACAACTCGCGCTCGCCCACGAGGTGGCGGGGCGTTTCGGCTACGACTGGTCCGGAGGGAGGCTCGACTTGGCTGTCCACCCCTTCTCCTCCGGCGCGGGTGGGGATGTGCGCATCACAACGCGGGTGGATGAGGCGAACCCGTTCGACTGTCTCTACTCCACCATCCATGAGACCGGCCACGCGGTCTATTCCCAGAACCACGATCCGAAGGACAGTTTCGCACCGGTCGATGGACATGCGGGCATGGGCGTGCACGAAAGCCAGTCGCGCAGTTTCGAAAACCAGATCGGCAGGTCCCGTGCCTTCGTCGAGTGGCTCTATCCCCGGATGCGGGAGGTCTTCGGCGACTTTGGCACGCCCTCTGCGGACGTGCTCTACGCGCAGATCAACGCGGTGCATCCGGGCTTCATCCGGACCGAGGCGGACGAGGTGCACTACAACCTGCACGTCATGCTGCGTTTCGATCTGGAGCGTGCGCTGATCGCCGGGGATCTGACCGTCGGTGACCTGGAGGCCGCCTGGAACGACCGGTTCGCGGCGGATTTCGGACAGACGGTACCAAAGGCGTCCCTCGGCGTCCTTCAGGATGTGCACTGGTCGGCGGGCCTCTTCGGCTACTTCCCCACCTACACGCTGGGGAACATCTATGCGGGCTGTCTGACGGCCGCATTGCGGGCCGCCGTGCCCGATCTGGATGACGAACTGGCCGGGGGCGACATGTCCTCCGTCACCACCTGGATGAACACCAATGTCCATCGGGTCGGCACAAGGCGGCCCGCAGCGGAGATCATCGCTCAGGCGACCGGGGAGACCCCGACGCCCGCACCTCTGCTCACCTATCTCGACGCCAAATTTGGGGAGCTCTACGGCGTCTGATGTGACGTCGCGGCGCGGAAACCAGCAAACGACGCTGCACCACCGGCAGCCCGTCTCGCCGGGCAGGCGATTGGGTTGGCTTCCCTCGCTCAAATGTCAATCGAACTTGAGGCGCTAGGCGCCTATGCCGCTAACCCGCGGTTCAGCGCATCTGTTCGCACGCTCTTGCTGGCCATCCCAGAATGGCACTGTTCAGGCTGAGTGAGGCCACCTGCGCGCGATGAAATTCTCCCCGGTTCAAGGGGAGGAGGATAGGCCCTGAACCAGACGGCTCGCGCGGCGTCCTGAATGCAGGGCCACCGACACAGCGCCGCCTCAGTGGCGGGTCGCGCTTGGCTTGGCAGAGCCCGCCACCTTGTGTCCGGTTTCACCGTCCGCGGATGTGGGGGTCCAGCGCGTCACGCAGACCATCGCCGATGTAGTTCACGCTGAGCACGGTCAGGGAGATCGCGAGACCCGGCCAGAACACCCGCTCCGGCGTGATCGTCATGAAGTTCGACCCGTCGTAGAGCAGCCGTCCCCAGGTCGGGAAGTCCGACGGGAAGCCGAGCCCGAGGAAGCTCAGCGCGCTTTCCGTGATGATCGCGTTCGCCACGCCCAGCGTCGCCGACACCATGATCGGCGACAGAACGTTGGGCATGATGTGGCGCAGGATGATCCGGCGCGACGGCGTGCCAATCGACCGAGCGGCGAGCACGAACTCCCGCTCCTTCAGCGCAAGCACATCACCGCGCACGATCCGCGCGGTCTGCATCCAGCTTGTGATCCCGATGATGAACACGATGAGCAGGAAAATCCCGGTCTCCGGCCCAAAGGCCGCGCGCAGCGTATCCCGGAACAGCATGATGATCACGAGCAGGAGCGGCAGCAGCGGCAGTGCGAGGAAGAGATCCGTCACCCGCATCAGGGGCCCGTCGAGCCTGCGGAAAAACCCGGCCAGAACGCCGACCAGCGTGCCAAGCACCAGGCTCAGCAGCATCGCCGTGACCCCGACCGCGAGGCTGACGCGGCCCCCCTGAAGGACCTGCGCGAACATGTCTTTGCCGAGGTTGTCCGTGCCCATGGGGTGCTTCCAGCTCATCCCTTCGTTGCGGGCGCGCAGGTCTTTGTACTGCGGATCGATGTCGTGGATGTAGGGCCCGATCAGCACCGCCAGCACGATGAAGACGAAGATGCCGAGCCCAACCATCGCGCCCCGATGCGCGCGAAACTGAGCCCAGACGTCGGCGGAGAGCGACCGGTGCTCCGGCATCACCTCGATTGTTGCATCACTCATAGCGGATCCTCGGATCAAGGATGCCGTACAGAATGTCGGCGATCAGGTTGAAGAGCACGATCAGCACCGCGAAGATGAAAGTGAGCGTCTGCACCAATGGGATGTCCGCGCCGACGATCCCGGTGATCAGAAGCTGGCCGATCCCGTTCACGCGAAAGATCTGCTCTGTGATGATGGCGCCGCCGAAAATGGTCGGGATGTTGAGCGCGATGACCGTGACAACCGGAATCATCGAGTTCCGCAGCACGTGGATGAGGAGCACAGTCCGCTCCCGCAGGCCCTTCGCCCGGGCGGTGCGCACATAATCCTGGTTCAGGTTGTCGAGCATGGAGGCCCGCATGAACCGGCTGACCTGTGCGGCCGTGAAGAGGGCGAGCACCATGGTGGGCATGATCATCTGCTTGATCTGTTGAACGAAGGTGTCCCAGGAGTTCACCACCAGATTGGTGTCGTAGATCGACGGAAACCAACCGAGGTTGACGGAGAAGATCACGATGAACAGAAGACCGGTGAAGAAGGTCGGCACCGAGAACCCGATCATTGAGAAGAGCGTGCCGGCCTGATCGATCCACGAATACTGCTTGTAGGCGGAGATCACGCCGATCGGTACGGCGATCAGCACCGCGATCACCTGGCTCATGCCGACGACCCACAGGGTCTGGGGCATCCGCTCCGCGATCAGGTCCACAACCGGGGAGCGCGTGGCCCAGGAGACAACGCGCAGACGCTCGCCATCACCGATCGTGATCCCGAACCATTGCTCGATCAGGTTCAGGGGCTCGTTCACCATGAACTGATTCAGCCAGAGCAGGTAGCGGATCACAAAGGGCTCATCCAGACCGAGGGAGGCCCGGATTTGCGCCCGAACCTCCGGTGGCACGGTCAGCGGAAGGCTTGCTGTCGGATCCCCGGGGGCGAGGTCCAGAATGGCAAAGATGATAAAGCTGATCGCGAGAAGCGTCGGAATCGCGAACAAAAGCCGTCTTGCGGTGAATGCGAGCATGGGCGTCTCTCGGGGTCAGCCTGAGGATGGACCCGCCCCGGTCAGGGCGGGTCCGGGGTGATGCTACTGGATGCGGTACCAGTCGGCTGCGTTCCACAGCTCGCTGTCCCAGTCGGTCATCAGAACGCCGCCGAGGGAGTTGGCCTTCGCCGACACGCCACCACGGTGGATGAGCGGGATGATCGCGCCATCGGACATCAGCTTGTCGTTCATCGCTTTGGCAATGGCCGCTCGCTCCGCAAGGCTCGCAGTCTTGCTGAGAACGGATGCGAGCGCGTCGTAGGATGCGTCGCAATAGCGGGGCATGTTGTCGCCGAGCCAGAGATTGTCCGGGCTCGGGATCTCGTCACAAATCCAGTTGGCCATGTAGCTCTCCGGATCCGTGCCGGCGAAGTTGTTCGTGTACATCTCGATGTCGGCGAAGAACTTCTGGAACGTGTCCGGGGAAGACTGGTCGCCGCCGAAGAAAACGGAGGCGTCGATGTTGCGCAGTTCAGTCTCGACCCCGATCTCGGACCACATTTGCTTGATGAGCTCTTGGGTGCCCTGACGGACGGAGTTGGTGGAGGTCTGGTAGAGGATCGAGAGGCGCACGCCGTCCTTGGCGCGCACGCCGTCGGAGCCCATCTCCCACCCTGCCGCGTCGAGAAGCGCGTTGGCGCCCTCGATGTTCTGCGTCTTGCAGTCGTCGTTGGAGGTGGAGGCGAAGGCCGCCGGTGCGGGCAGCACATTGCAGGTGACCTTGCCGGTCGCGCCGTACCCGATCTCGACCAGGATCTCGCGGTCGATGGCCATGGACAGGGCCTTGCGCACCGCGGGATCGGTCAGGAACGGGTGCGGATGCGCAACCGTGCCACGCTCATCACCGAGCGACGGGTCGGGGTTGGTGAAGTTCACCATCAGACGCTCCACAGAGGTGCCGAAGGCGACGATGATCTCGCCACGGCCTGCCGCTTCCATCTGCGCAAGGATCTCCGGCTCCACCTGCAGGTTCCAGGCGTAGTCGAACTCGCCGGTTTCAAGCACGGAGCGGGCCGCGGAGGCCGCATCGCCGCCACCCTTGAACGTGATGGAGCCAAAGCGCGGCTTGGCCGGATCGCGGTAGTTTTCGTTGGCCGCGTAGGTCGCGACGTCGTTGGCCTTGAAATCGGTTACGACGAACGGCCCGGTGCCGACCGGGGCGAAGTTCGCGTCCGTGCAGGTCGGGGCCGCGGCACCCATGCAGTTTTCGAACTGCGCCTTCTGGATGAGCGGGCTCTCTGTCCCCACGAGCGGGCCGTAGGGGAAGGGTTTTGCGACGCCGAACTTGATCGTGAAGGTGCGGTCATCGACGATCTCGATGTCCGTCACGTCCGTGAAATAGCTGGTTTGGGAGCAGCCCCCTTCAGGATCGGTGCAATATTCCCACGTGAATTTCGCATCGGCGCTGGTCACCGGCGTACCGTCGGACCAAAGCAGCCCTTCGGACAGTGTCCAGGTGATCGACTTCAGATCCTCGGCAACGCCGCCATTTTCGACCGTGGGGATCTCGTCGACGAGGTACGGCACCATCTCCCCGTCTTGATTGTACCGGGCGAGGGGTTCGATGACGAGGGAGGCCGCCTCGACCTCCTTGGTGCCGCCGGACAGATAGGGGTTCAGGATCGACGGCGCCTGCCAGTAGATGATGTTGAGGTTGCCATCGGCGCCCCGCTCCGCTGCGGCCGGCAGCGCGATCAGGGCCGCGGTGGCGCCCAGAAGGGCTGACTTGAGTTTCATATCACTCTCTCCTGTTGGGTTGGGTTTGCGCGTTTCCCGCGTCTTGCTGGTGTCAATTAAGAAGGTGGCAGGCCGCGAAGTGACCCGGGGCGTGTTCCCTGAATTCGGGGACCTCGCGGGAGCAGATGTCGATCGCCTTCGGACAGCGGGTGCAGAAGTTGCAGCCCGAGGGCGGGTTTGCTGGCGACGGGACGTCGCCGGTCAGGATTATGCGCTGCTTGCGGCTTTCGTCCCGGGGATCGGGCTCGGGCACAGCGGACAGGAGCGCTTCGGTGTAGGGATGTTTGGGCGCGGCGTAGAGCGCATCGCGCGGCGCCAGTTCCACGACCTTGCCCAGATACATTACCGCGACACGGGTCGCGAGGTGCCGCACCATGCTCAGGTCATGGGAAATGAAGAGATACGTGAGCCCTAGCTTCTCCTGAAGATCCTCCAGCAGGTTCACCACCTGGGCTTGGATCGACACGTCGAGGGCCGCAATCGGCTCGTCGCAGACGATGAACTTCGGATTTAGGGCAAGAGCCCGGGCGATGCCGATACGCTGCCGCTGCCCGCCAGAGAACTCGTGCGGGTAGCGGTTGGTGAAGGTGGGGTTCAGCCCGACCGCCTCCATCAGCCCGCGGACCCGTTCCAGCCGCTCCTTCGCAGAGATGCTGGGCTGATGCTCGACAATCGGCTCGGCGATGATGTTGCCCACGTTCATCTTCGGGTTCAGGCAGGCCTGCGGATCCTGAAAGATCATCTGCATCTCGGTCCGCTTGCGGCGAAGCGCGCCGACGTCGAGGGCGGCGATGTCGACACCGTCGAGGGTCACGCTGCCGTCGGTGAGGTCGTAGAGCCGCAGAATGGCCCGACCGGTGGTGGACTTTCCGCACCCGGACTCGCCGACAAGGCCGAGTGTCTCCCCCTCATAGATGTCGAAGCTGACATCATCGACGGCCTTCACCTCCCCGGCCATCCGGCGCAGAATGCCCTTGTAGATGGGGAAGTACATCTTCAGATTGTTGACGGAAACCAGAGGCTTGGCAGTATCAGGCATTGCGCGGCGCCTCCCTGTCGAAATCCCACCAGCAGGCCGCATCATGGTCCGGCCCGACCGGCATTCGGGTCGGGTTTTCGATATGGCAGCGGGCGAAGGCGTTGGCGCAGCGGGCAGCGAAGGGGCAGCTTGTCGGCTGACCCTTCAGGTTTGGCGGCTGGCCCTCGATGGAGCGGAGTCGTCGTGCACGCTCCCCCGTCACGGTGGGCAGTGTTTCCAGCAGGGCACGGGTGTAGGGATGCCTGGGGTTCGCGAACAGCTCCTTGACCGGTGCCTGCTCGACGATCTGCCCGCCATACATCACGAGCACCCGATCCGCGATCTCTGCCACCACGCCCAGATCGTGGGTGATCCAGATGATGCCCATGCCGAGTTTCTGCCTCAGCTCCCGGATCAATTCGAGGATTTGCGCCTGGATCGTCACATCGAGGGCGGTCGTCGGCTCATCCGCGATCAGAAGCTTCGGATCGCAGGCAAGCGCGATCGCGATCATGACGCGCTGCCGCATGCCGCCGGAAAACTGGTGGGGAAAGTCCCTCACCCGCCGCTCCGCATCCGGAATGCCGACGAGCGTCAGCATGTCGGCCGCCTTTGCCCAGGCCTGAGATTTCGACAGGCCCATATGTTTCCGCAGGCTCTCCGCGATCTGGTAGCCGACCGTGAAAACCGGGTTCAGCGAGGTCATCGGGTCCTGAAAGACGAAACCGATGTCCCGGCCGCGGACGGACAGCAGCTCCGCCTTCGTCATGTGGCGCACATCGCGCCCTTCAAAGAGGATGTCGCCGGTGCGGATCTCGGCCGGGGGAGAGGGCAAGAGCCCCATGATCGACATCATCGTGACGGACTTGCCCGACCCGCTCTCGCCGACCACGCCCAGAAGCTCGCCAGGGCGGACACTGAAGCTGACGGAGTTGACCGCGTGGACCTCGCCGGAGCGGGTCTTGAACACTGTTTTGAGGTCCGCAACCTCCAACAGTGGAGCGGTTTCGTCTCGCATATAGTATCCCTGTCGTATGAAGGGTCGAACGGCTGGGACGCCCTTCAATGCACTATTTTTTTCGAGTTAACAGGAGATTCGGCGGGAGGGCAACGCCCAAACCGTGCTTGACGTTGCCCCGCCTCCACCGCAGGCTGATCAGGCCAGACCAAGGATTCCGACATGCCCCAGACCTTCACGCCGCGCGAGATGCTGGCGCGTCTCGTCGCCTTTCCGACCGTGTCACGCGACAGCAATCTGCCCCTCATCGACTTCGTCGAATCCTATCTCGCGGAGCATGGGATCGCGTCCACGCGCCTCCCCGATGAGACGGGGGAGAAGGCGAGCCTCTATGCCACTGTCGGACCGGCGACCGCCGGTGGCACGATCCTGTCCGGGCACACGGATGTTGTGCCCGTTGACGGCCAGGCTTGGATGACCGATCCTTGGACCCTCACCGAGCGGGAGGGCCGGCTCTACGGTCGCGGGACCTGCGACATGAAGGGGTTTTGCGCAACTGCCCTCGCGCTGGTGCCACAGATGCTCTCCGCGGACCTCAAGCGCCCGGTGCAGATCGCGCTCAGCTATGATGAGGAGGTGGGCTGCCTTGGTGCGCCGCCGATGATTGCGCACATGCGGGCGCACACGCCCCCCGCCGCGACCGCCATCATCGGGGAACCGACGATGATGCAGGTGGTCAATGGTCACAAGGGGATCTGGGGCCTCATGACACATGTCGAGGGGTTCGAGGTGCACTCGAGCCTTGTGCATACCGGCGTGTCCGCGGTGATGACTGCGGCCCGCCTGATCGGCTGGCTAGACGGGCAGATGGCCGCAAACAAGGCCGCTTGGATCAACCATCCGGAGCGGATCGCCTACGACCCGCCCTACACAACGCTCCATGTGGGCCGGATCGAGGGCGGCACGGCGCACAACATCACTGCGCGCCGCTGCGCGTTCTCCACCGACATCCGGGTCATTCCGGGCGAGGATCTCGACATGTGGTTCGACCGCTACATAGCTGAGGTGAAGCGAGTGGAGGCCGAAATCCGCGCCGTGCGGCCCGAGGCTTCGATCACCGTTGATGTCATCTCCCGCACACCCGGCTGTCAGCCTGAACAGGACGGAGCGGCAGAGACCCTTGCCCGGCAGATGACCGGGGATAACGGCCAGCACAAGGTCGCCTATGCGACCGAAGCCGGGCAGTTTCAGGAAGGGGGCTACTCTGCCGTCATCTGCGGCCCGGGCTCCATCGAGCAGGCCCATCAACCCAACGAGTACATCACCGTTGACCAACTCGACGCGGGTGAGGCGTTCCTGCGCCGGGTGATCGACCGAATGGCGGCCTGAGGTCATGGGCGCCAGTCTGAGGGGGATGCTTCTGGCTCTGCTGGCCTTCGCGCTCTACTCGACCCACGACACGATCATCAAGGAACTGGGTGGCCGTTACGCGGTCTTCCAGATCATCCTGTTCGGCAACCTCTTCGCCTTTCTGCCCATGAGCGTGATGATCCTCGCGGACGGGCGGAACGAGAGTTTCCGCCCCCACCATCCTTGGCTCGTGACCCTGCGCACCCTCGCGACCGTTGCCGGGATGGTGTGCGGCTTTTATGCCTTCACGGTCCTGCCGCTGGCCGAGACCTATGCGCTTATCTTCATGATGCCGCTCATCATCACGCTTCTGTCCGTGCCCATTCTGGGGGAGCGGATCGGAATCAACCGAATGGCCGCGATCATTGTCGGTTTCATCGGGGTGCTGGTCGTGCTGCGCCCCGGATCGGCGGAGCTCAGCCTCGGGCATGTCGCGGCGCTGGCGACGGCAATTTTCGGATCCATCGCCGTGATCATCGTGCGCAAGATCGGCTCGTCGGAGCGGTCGGCGGTGCTGATCCTGTTTCCCCTGATTGCGAGCATCTGCATCATGGGGGCGATTATGCCCTGGACATATCGACCCGTGGACGGGATCGACATGGCGCTGATGGCGATCATCGGGTTTCTCGTCGTCTTTGCCCAGCTCACCATCATCGCCGCGTACAGGGCCGCCCCCGCCGGGATCATCGCGCCGATCCAGTACTCCCAGATCCTCTGGGCTGTCGGGTACGGCTACGTGTTCTTCAACGAAATCCCGGATGTCTGGACGGCGGTGGGCGCCGCCATCGTCATTGCATCCGGCATTTTCGTGGTGGTGCGGGAGGCGACAGCGGACGTGTCGAAGACGCAACCGGTGCTGACCGTCAACAACCACCGGCCCGACACCGCGCCCGCGCCACCCCGTCCTGCGGATGCGGGCTAGCGTTTGCGCCGGAGGAATTTCAGGCCCGACCAGTCCGCACTCACCGCGCAGACCTTCACGTCCACCCACCCTGTGGGCAGCATGACCCGGCGGAGGTCATCCTCTGTCAGATCGATGAACAGTTTCGAGGATTTCTTGGGCCAGGAGATCCAGAGCATCCCGCCCTCCGCCACACTGTCGAGCGCAGCTACCCCCTCCCGCTCAAGCACCGAGATATCGGCACAGAAGAGGTGCACGACCTCCGCCGGACCGGTCATGACAAGAGAAACACCCTCGGGCTGGTCGACCAGCGCCAGGTAGTCCCCTGGCGCGTTGAGCGGCAGGCAGCGCAGCCCCTCCTTCAGCCCCAGCTTGGCCCATGTCGGCTTTCCCGAATACCCGGTCGGCATCCCGCGACTCCCTGTTGCCCGGTGAAAGTATCCATGTTGGAGGGTGCGACGCCAGCCTTGCGTGAGCGCCCTCAAGCCGCGAAGACTGCGATCACGAAGTCGGAGGCGGAATGCGCGCGCTCATTGTCACCACCATGCGAAACGAGGGGCCCTACATCCTCGAATGGCTCGCGCATCACCGGGCCGTCGGATTCACGGACTTTTTGGTGTTTTCCAATGATTGCGACGACGGGACCGACGCGCTGCTCGACCGCCTGCACGAGCTTGGTCAGATCGTCCATTGCAGGACGAAGAAGGGAGACCGGTCTATTCAGTGGGAGGCGCTTTCGGCGGCATCGGCCCATCCGTTGACCCGGGCCGCGGACTGGATTCTTGTGTCGGATGTCGATGAGTTTCTGACGATCCGGGCGGGGCGCGGAACGCTTGCCGACCTTCACACCTTCTGCCCGCATGCGGACGGATTTGCGATCGGGTGGCGCATGTTTGGCTCCTGCGGACGGGTGGCGTTTGACCCCGATAGCGTGCTCGACCAGTTCACGCAGGCGGCGCCGGAGTCGCTCGTCTGGCCGTTGCGCGCGATCCTCTACAAGTGCCTCTTCCGCAACTCCGGCACCTATCGCAAGCTGGGCGTGCATCGTCCCCGCGTGCGTCGTGACGGCGGGCCGTTCGCGTGGGTCGACGGGTCCGGGCGGCCCTTTCCGGGTGCCGGACCGGAATCGTCGCCAGCGGTCGTGCATTCTGAAGGGCAATATGCTCTCGCGCAGCTCAACCACTACGCGGTGAAATCGGCGGAGGATTTCCTCGTGAAGCGCGACCGCGGCAAGCCGAACCACATGGAGCAGGAGATCGACCTTGCCTCCTGGGTCGACCGGAATTTCAACACGGTGGAGGATCTGTCTGCGCACCGCCTCAAGGCAGAGCGTCGTGCCCTCTTGCAGGATCTGCGGGCGGACGGGCAGCTTGCCGATCTGGAGCAGAGAGCCATCGACTGGCGTCGCGCGCGCATCGCCCGGCTCCTGACCGATCTCGATACATTTCTGCTCTTCAGCCGCCTTCAGCTTGTACCCAAAAGCCGTGTTCTGCCCATGGAGGAGCAGTTGATGCTCGTAAGGGCGCGGGGCCGTCTGGCGCAGACGCCATCCTGAAACGAAAACGGCGGCGCTCTGATGGGAGGATCAGAACACCGCCGTTTCTCATCCGACGCTCAGGGAGGGGAGCGCGGATATCTCGTCTGGTTTACTTGCCGTAGACCGCCTCGCGCGCGGCGGAGCGGATGGTCCCATGGGACAGGCCCAGGTCGGCAAGCTCCGTGCCGGAAAGCGCGCTCAGCTCGGAAACGGTCCGGTTGTAGAGCCGGTACTTCGCGAACGCCTCAAGCGCGGCGTCGAAGTAGGCCTTCACGGTGCCGAGAAGGGCGGAGTCGGTGCGGGTGGTCGAAGAAACGTATGCCATGATGTTCGTCCTTGGTGTTTGGGTCATGGCGCTTTTGGCCATGCGTGTGTCTGTGTCCTGATGCGTCATATGGAGGTTTGATCACCCTCCACAACGCGTGTCTAAGCTGTGGTGCTATGATCCTGATGCATGACTGATTTTAGAAGGCATGCATTGGAGCCATGCATCAGCGGTTGTACACCGCCCGGGATGCGACCTCGGGGATATCCCCCCGGTTCAGGCCGATATCTTCCAGCTCATGTTCCGTGTGGGCTCGGAGCTCCGCCACCGTTCGGGTGTAGCTGAGCCAGTTGGTGTACTGGGTAACCCAGCCCGCGACGATTTCGGACAGGCTCCGGCGATGGATTGCGGTAAGAACCATGTCACAACCTCTTTGGTCTAGGCAGGCAGCGCGCCCCATGCGCGTCGTCCTGCTGTGACCATGAAATGGCAACTGTGCTCGCATCTGCAACATTCATGGACGCCGTGACGCCGCGCAAAAAATGCATAGCTCAAAGTAAGTAAAATCAATGACCTGACGGCAAGTCAGATTGCCGTCACAATTCAACAGTGCAATTTTGCGGTTAGCTTGCGTGCTGCAGCGCAGCGCCCTCAGCGCGGAAGCGGGTTTGTTCCATGCTTGTAGGGGGTCCAGTCGCTGATCTCCGGATAGTAGCGTTTCCGCCATGCCCGGACCCGCGGGTTCATCAACCGGCGGAACACCGGCGGCACCAGCGCAAAGAGTGTCATCAGCGGGTAGCCGTAGGGCAGCTGAGGTGCGTCCTCTTCCGAATAGGTCTGCAGGAGAGGGAAGCGCCGGTCTGGTTTGTAATGGTGGTCCGAGTGCCGCTGCAGGTTGATCAGCAGATAGTTGGTGATCCGGTGGGCCGCATTCCAGGAGTGACGCGGCTTCACATGCTCGTACTTCCCGTCACCCAGATGCTTCCGCGTCAGCCCGTAATGTTCGATGTAATTGACCAGTTCGAGCTGCAGGATCGCGTGGAAGGCCTGGATCAGGAAGAGCCCGACGCCAACCCAGCCCGCAATCCCATAGGCCAGCCCCATGAAGGAGAGACCGCCGCCAACATACCGCCAGAACGGGTTTCCCGGCGCGAGAGGGCCAAGCCCCTTCCGTGCGAGAAGGGCCGCCTCCGCGTTCCAGGCGCTGCGCACACATTGCACGAGCACCCGCGGGAAGTAGCGGTAGAAGCCCTCATTATACTTGGCCGTCACCGGATCGCGGGGAGTTCCGATATAGCGGTGATGCACCAGCAGATGCTCGGACTTGAAGTGTCCGTAGAGCGTGGAGATCAGCAGCCACTCGCCCATCCACCGTTCCCACCGGTTTTTCTGATGGATGAGTTCGTGGGCGAAGTTGATGCCCACTGTGCCGGTGACCACGCCGAGCGACATCATCAGCACCCACTGCTCCCATCCCGCGAGATGTCCCAGCGTCGTGGCGTAGATGCTGCCGAAGATGAGCACGATCTGGATCGGCAGCCAGACCCATGTCACGAGGCTGTGCCAAAAAAGGTCATGTTCCCCGTTTGGGTCCGGGTTCTCTTCATCGAGGCCCCAGATCCGGTCGAGCACCGACATGACGATCCAGCCGTAGATGGGCACGGCAGCCAGCCACCACCCGCCATAGCTCGCCGCGAGTGCCACGAGCGGGGCAAGGCTGAGGGAGAGCCAGAACGGCAGGGCTGCACGCAGCATTGGGCGGATCCTCAACTTTTTTCTTTCGGCAAACTGTCTAAGAGAACAATGGTCCGATCAAGGCCGCGGCGCCCTGACCATGCGTCACACCGGTGTGAGCGCGGACTGGCCAAGGATGAAAGCCTTCCTGAACACGGTCGGCAGATCATCGGCAGAAACGGTTGCGGAAGGGTGAAAGCTGCAGCGGTCCGCATCGGGCGCATCGGACACTCGTGCGACCTGCACCGTGAGGCGCAAGTGAAAGTGGGTGAAGGTGTGCCGGATCTCGCCAACCTCCCGCCAGTTCGCGGGGCAGGGGGGCGCTGGGACAGGTGCGCCCTCTGCCCACGGACCGCCGGGCAGGCCGAGCATCCCGCCGAGAAGGCCCTTGTCGGGGCGCTGTTCGAGGAGGAGCGCGCCATCGTCCAGCTGCGCGAGATAGGCGATGCCTGTCCGCACGGGCTTCACCTTCTTCGGGCTCTTTCGTGGAAGCTCTTTTGCGATGCCCGCCTGTCGTGCTTTGCAGCCCTCCATCCAGGGGCAGATCCCGCAGGCCGGATTGCGCGGGGTGCAGATCGTGGCGCCGAGGTCCATAACCGCCTGAGCGTAGTCTCCGGGACGTTCCCGGGGTGTCAGCTCAGCGGCGAGCGCCCGGAGCGTTTCCTTTGACCCGGGCAGAGGCTCTTCGACGAGGTGGCGTCGCGCCATCACCCGCTCCACGTTCCCGTCGAGAACGGTGGAGGGCCTGTCGAAGGCGATGGCCGCGACGGCGGCAGCCGTGTAGGGGCCGATCCCGGGAAGCTGGCGCAACCCGTCCTCCGTATCCGGAAAGACCCCCCCGTGGTCAAAGGCGACCGTGCGGGCGCACTTGAGCAGGTTACGGGCACGGGCGTAATAGCCCAGTCCGGCCCACGCGGCCATCACGTCCGCATCCTCCGCACTGGCAAGATCCTCCACCCGGGGCCAGCGGGAGACGAAGGCGGTGAAGTAGTCCCGCACCACGACAACGGTCGTCTGCTGCAGCATGATCTCCGACATCCAGACGTGGTAGGGATCCGGGCGCGTGTCGTTCCGGCGCGCCTCCGGCCCCACACGCCACGGCATCACCCGTGCATGGCGGTCGTACCAGTCCAGCAGAACGGTGCTTGCATCACGCATTTGTCAGGTCTTTCCCTCGCAATTCCCTCTGTCCGCCCGGGGCAGGTTTGCTACTGTCTTGCGAAACCACAACACCGATGTGAGGTGAAATGCGCAAGGCCACCGAGAGTGGGACATGGAGCCGCGCCCGCGGGAGCCGCGGATTTCGCCATGCCGGTGGCCTGATCGCAGCCCGCGTGCAGAAGGCAGGGGAGAAGCACGGTTTCGCCCAGACCCGTCTGCTGACGGAGTGGGACAGTGTCGTGGGCTCGGATATTGCGGCCAAGGCGGAACCGCTCAAGGTGTCCTACGCCCGGGGTGGTTTCGGCGCGACGCTCGTCGTGCGATGCAACGGGGCGCTCGCGCCCGAGGTCGAGATGCTCGCGCCTGTGATCCGAGAGCGGGTGAACGCCTGCTATGGCTACAACGCGATTTCTCGCGTGCGCATTACGCAGACCGCGCGGGGATTTGCCGAGGAGCAGGCGCCCTACGAGGCGGCCCCGCCACTGCCGAAGCTCGACGGGGCGGAGACTGCGGATCTCGCGCACCGCGTCGAAGGAGTGACCGACCCGGATTTGCGGGCAGCCCTTCTCGACCTAGGTACAAACATAACAACTGTTTCAAAAACCCGAGGAGCCTCTTCATGAAGTTCGATGCGATGTCTCGCCGCGCGTTTCTCAGCAGCACCGCGGCCGTCGCCCTGACCGCCGCCGGTGCGAGCCTGCTGCCCGCGTCCGGCGCTTCCGCCCAGGATGCACCGGTGGTGCAGGAAATGATCATCGGCGACGAAAACGCGCCCGTGACGATCATCGAGTATGCATCCTTCACCTGCCCGCACTGCGCGACGTTCCACGAGGCCGTCTATCCGCAGATCCGCGAGAACTATGTGGATACGGGCAAGGTGAAGTTCGTCTTCCGCGAAGTGTATTTCGACCGTTACGGTCTCTGGGCGGGCATGCTTGCCCGGTGCGATGGCGGGTCCCGCTATTTCGGCATCGTGGACCGGCTGTTCAAGCAGCAGGCCGAATGGTCCCGCGCCGGGGAGCCTGCGGATGTCGTCGCCGCGATGCGCAAGATCGGTGCCACCGCAGGTCTGACGAAGGAGCAGATGGACAGCTGCCTTCAGAACGGCGCGATGGCCAAGGCGCTGGTGGAAGAGTACCAGAAGAACGCGGAGGCGGACAATGTGCGCGGTACACCCCAGTTCGTGATCAACGGTCGGGGCTACTCCAACATGCCCTACTCCCAGTTTGAGGAGGCGATTGATCAGGCGCTGGGCTCCTGATTCGATCCGCTCAGCCAAGTCGATCCTGAGGGGGCGCCGTTGCGCCCCCTAGTTGTATTGTGACGGTTCTGCGGCAGGCTAACGCAAGGTAACAAGCTTAAATAGACTGTTAAATCGCCCTCAGCGAGGCAAATCCTTGAGCTTTTGGCCAACTATGGCTGAATTAAGACGTGTAGCGTTTTTGACCGAGTTGGTCGCTTAGGAGTGGGTAGTATGCGTGAGATCGCATTTATCGAAGTGTCCGAGATTCCGATCGTGCGGGCCCTGGCGCAATACGGCGTCACGGACCCGCTGGCTGTTGCGGTGGTCGGCGTTCTCGTCCTGCTGTTCTGTCTGCTGGTGCTGCGGGAGCTGACCCAGTACCAGGCCCATCTGGCCGTGCGCCGGTATCACCTGCGTAAGTTCGATCAGGTGCGGCGTGACAACCGGCTTCTCAGCCAGAGCCATCACATGTTTTCCAACAGCGACGGTCGGGTTCTGCGTCAGCGCTGAGGGTCAGACGCTGCGCATGTAGACATCGAATTCGACATCGGTGACCCGCGTGCGCAGCCGCTCCATCTCCTGCCGTTTCATCAGGGCGTAGACGCGGGCAAACTCCGCGCCGAGGGCCCGCTTGACGAACGCGCTTTCCTCGAAAGCCGCAATCGCCCGTCCCCAGCCGAGGGGGAGCAAGGGGCCGTTCGCCTCCGTCGCCTCCGTGTGCGCCGGGGGTCCGGGATCCCCTCCGCCGAGCCCGTCGAAGATCGCCTGCAAGAGTGCTGCGAGAACGAGGTAGGGGTTCGCATCCGCCCCTGCCGTCCGATGTTCTACCCGTGCTGCCGGTCCCGTGGTCGTCGGGACCCGCAGGGCGACCCCCCGATTGTCGAAGCCCCACGCTGCGACCATCGGTGCGTAGGTTCCCGGGGCCAGCCGGCGAAAGCTGTTGAGATGGGGGGCGAAGACGAGCATCGCCTCCGCCATCGTATTCTTGAGCCGGGCGACAGCACCGGAGAGCGGTTCATTGAGCTGGTCCGCGGTCACCCCGGTGAAGACGTTCTCCCCGTCCGCGTTCAGCAGGCTGATATGGAAGTGCAGCCCGGATCCGCTCTCCTCCCCATAGGGTTTGGCCATGAAACAGGCTTCCATCCCGTGCTGACGGGCGACGCCACGGATCGCATGCTTGAGCAGGACTGCCTGATCCGCAGCGGACAGTGCGTCGGCGGTATGGCCGAGGTTGATCTCGAACTGCCCTGGACCGAACTCAGCCGATGCCGTCTCCGCCGCAACGCCGAGCGCGTGGCAGGCTGCGCGGATGTCGTCCATGATCGGCATGAACGGGTCGAGCACCGAAAGCCGATAGACCTGCGGGTCGCTCAGCCGTTCCCCGGTTACCGGGCTCAGCGGAGGCTGCGCCCGTCCGGTCGCGTCTCGCGTGGCATCTAGGAGGTAGAATTCCAGCTCGGGTGCTACGACCGGCGTGAGGCCCGCGGCCGTGAACTGCTCCAATACCCGGGCGAGAACCTGACGGGGATCGTAGGGGTTCGGTGCGCCCTCCGGCGTCGTCATGGTCATCAGCGCGACGGCGTGCCGCCCGCCGGACCAGAGCGCTGGCCCACCGGCCACCACGTGGCAGTAACCGTCCGGATCCCCCCGTTCGATGGCGATGCCTGCGGCCTCCGTATCCAGACTGAGGATGTCGATATTGTAGGTCGCGAGGGGCAGACGGACCTTGCCGAAGAGCTTGTCGGACTGGTTCGCTGGCAAATGCTTGCCCCGCGCCACGCCGTTCATGTCCGGGAACACCAGCTCGATGCTGCTCAGGTCCGGATGAGCCAGCTTCAGCGCGGCAACGTCATCCGGTGTCATGCGGGGCTCTCCGCGAAGAGGCACAGGAGCTGGAGCGCGACCGTGGCCCCGGCGAGCGCGGTGATTTCCGCCACATCGTAGGCGGGGGAGACCTCGACCACGTCCGCGCCCACGATGGTGAGCCCACTCAGTCCGCGCAGGATCGTCAGCGCCTGATGGGTGGTGAGCCCCCCGACTACCGGCGTGCCCGTGCCGGGTGCGCAGGAGGGGTCGAGACCGTCGATGTCGAACGTCAGATAGCTCGGTCCATCGCCAACCCTGTCACGGATCGCGGCGATCGTGTCGCCCAGCGGTGTCTCATGAACCGTGATCGCATCCCGGATCTCGATGCCGAGCGGGTCATCGTTGGTTGTCCGGATGCCGATCTGGATGGACCGCTCCGGATCGATGAGCCCCTGTTCGACCGCGTGATAGAACATGGTGCCATGGTCGATGCGGGTTGCGTCATCCTGCCAGGTGTCCGTGTGCGCATCGAACTGGATCAGCCCGACCGGCCCGTGCCGGGCCACATGGGCCTTGAGCGAAGGGTAGGTGGTGAAGTGGTCCCCGCCGAGCAGGAGCGTCCGCGTGTCGGTCGCGAGGATCGACGCGACAGCCGCCTCGATCTGGGCGGGTACCCCTTCGGGATGTCCGCTGTCAAACCAGATGTCGCCCCAGTCCGCCACGGCCAGCCGCTCGAACGGATCGAAGGGGGAGGGCCATGTCCGGGACCAGCCCAGATTCGTACTCGCAGCCCGCACCGCGCGGGGGCCGAACCGCGTGCCGGGCCGGTTGGTCACCGAGGTGTCGAAGGGCACGCCAACGATGGCCACATCCACCCCGTCGAGGTCCCGCATGTACTTCCTCCGGCAAAAACTCAATGCCCCGGAATACATCGGCTCGTCGTGGGTAACCGCGTCGAAGCCCTGTGCAGTGAACCCGTAATCCTTGCGAAACTCTGCCATCAGCCGATGCCCGTTGACCTGACTTCATTTTGTGATCACAAATTGGCAATGGCGGAGAAGGAAAAGCAAGACCAAATCGGCGCGGCCCAGTCCGGCACCACCCATGACCGCGTCTACCGCCATCTGCGGCTCAAGATCCTCTATGGCGAGCTGGAACCCGGTGCGAGCCTCACGCTGCGCGGAATCGCCTCCGATCTCGGGGTCAGCATGACTCCGGTGCGCGAGGCGATGCGCCGTCTCGTGGCGGAGGGGGCGCTGACCATGTCGACCTCTGGTCGGATCACCACCCCTGCCCTGTCGAGCGAGCGGGTGGAGGAACTCGCCTCGATCCGGGCACTGTTGGAGCCGGAGCTAGCCGCGCGTGCGCTGCCCCGTGCGCACATGGCCCTGATCGAACGGCTGGAAACGCTCAACGAACAGATCCATGAGCTGATCACGGCGAACGCGCGTTCCGGCTATGTGCGCGCCAACCTGGAGTTTCACCGCACGCTTTACCTGCGGGCGCAGGCCCCGGCGATGCTGGCGCTCACCGAAACGGTCTGGCTCCAGTCCGGGCCGACCCTTCGTGCCATGTACGCCCGCCAGCAGCAGACGAAATCATTCCAGAATCATGCAAAGATCATCGCGGCGCTGAAGGCCGGGGATGAGCCGGGCCTCAGAATTGCGGTGCGGGCGGATGTGACCGGGGGATTGCGGATGATCGTGACATGAAGCTGATGATCGCGGGGATGTTTGCGGTGCTTGGGGTGGCACTCGTCTCCTGTGGAAGTCGTGATCCGGTCCGCTCGAGTGGCGGGGTGGACACGGGGCTCGGTCGGTTGAGCGGGGCGAGCCTTTCGTCCGCCTATGCGGAGAACCGGGCCGCTTGGCAAGGCCAGCGCCACGGCCGCTGGTCCACCTCGTCCGGTCCGCTGTCCGGGATCTGCGGGGATGCACGGCTGGCGGGCTATACCGTTGCACCGATCTCCAGCGCATCTTCCTGCGGGGTGCCGACGGCGGTGGAGCTGTCGACCGTTTCGGGCATCGCCGTGAAGGGCCCGGCAAAGGTTTCCTGCGCGTTCGCCCGCACTTTCGCGGACTGGGTCGAGGGCGGGTTGAAACCCGCGGCGGCGGAGAACGGTGTCCGCGTGACGGAGATGCGCAGCGTCGCGGGCTATGCCTGCCGGTCTCGCAACAGCAGGCGGGGTGCGCGCCTGTCGAACCACGCGTTCGGCAATGCGCTCGACATCTCCGCATTTACCTTCGCCGACGGGGGCACAGTGACGCTTTTGCAGAACTGGTCGTCGCCGCGGGGTGGCGCATTCCTCCGCGATGTCGCCGACAGCGCCTGCAGCGCATTCAACACAGTGCTCGGGCCCGACTTCAACGCGGCCCACCGGGATCATTTCCACTTCGACATCTCACCGAGTTTTTCGCGGAGTTCCTACTGCCGGTGAGGGCATAAACCCCGGGGGTAATCCCGGCATCTCCATCGTTGGACCGATTGAGAGAGGAGGTGTGCCGCCGTTTGGTTCTGAGCATGCCGCGGGGTTTACCCGTGGTCCCAACCCGAAAGGACCGGTCACATGCTCCGCCTCACGCTTCTCACCCTCGCCGCAGCCCTCGTTCCCGCACTTGCCGCCGCCGACATCTCCTTGGGGGAAAGGATCGGTATCGATGAGGCAGCCATTGCCGAGGCGCTCGCGGCCCTCGGATACGATCTTGAGGAGATCGAGCCGGAGGCCGAAGGGCTGGAGGTCGAGGTCATCCGCGATGGCGTCGAATATGAACTCATGCTGGATCCGAAGACCGGCACCGTTCTGAGCGTCGAACTGGACGACTGACGGGCGCAGATCCGCCGCGGTCGCGATGAGCCGGATGGTGCGACCGGAAGCCCTGGATCGGGGCTAGGCACATAGGTTCCTGCATGGTAAACAAACCTTACCAATTTCAGAGGAAGCGCCGATGCCCCAGACCAGACCCCGGGTCGCGTTGTTTGTGACCTGTCTCGTGGACATGTTCCGCCCCTCCGTCGGCTTTGCGACAGTCAAACTGCTGCAGGAGGCGGGATGCGAGGTCAGCGTGCCCGAGGCGCAGACCTGCTGCGGTCAGCCGGCCTGGAACTCCGGCGATCGGGAAAACGCGCGCCGGATCGCAGAGCAGGTCATCGTCGCGATGGAGGGGCACGACTATGTCGTCGCACCCTCGGGATCCTGTGCGGGCACCATGGTCAAGGACTATCCGATGATGTTCGAGGAAGGGTCGGCCTGGCACATCCGGGCGGTCGCCCTGTCGGAGAAGACCTACGAGATCACGAGCTTCCTCGCGGATGTGCTGGGTGTGGAGGCGGTAGCTGCCGAGGTGCCCCGCCTCGCCACCTATCACGACAGCTGCTCAGGTCTGCGGGGCCTCGGGGTGAAGGATCAGCCGCGCAAGCTCCTCGCGTCCGCCGGGGTGCAGGTGCGGGAGATGGACGAGGCCGAGGTCTGCTGCGGGTTCGGCGGCACCTTCTGTGTCAAGTATCCAGACATTTCCAACACGATGGTGTCTGACAAGACCCGCAATGCAACGGACACGGGGGCGGAGATGCTGCTCGCCGGCGATCTTGGCTGCCTGATGAACATGGCGGGCAAAGCCTCCCGCGAGGGGCGCAACATCGAGGTCCGCCACGTGGTCGAAGTCCTCGCGGGCATGACGGACACGCCTGCAATCGGGGAGGGATCCCGGTGACCCATCAGCCGACAACGCCCCAGTTCAAGACCAACGTCAAAAAGGCGCTCAGGGACGAAAATCTGCAGAGCGCCCTGCGTGGATCGCGTGGCAACTTCATCGACAAACGGGCGAAGGCTGCGGCAAAGGTCGACACGTTTGACGAGCTGCGGGACGCCGCGCGGGACCTGAAGAACCATACGCTCGCCCATCTCGATCTTTATCTGCAGCGCTACGAGGATCGGGTGCATGCGGACGGGGGGCACGTCCACTGGGCCGAAACGGCGGAGGATGCGCAGCGCATCGTGCTCGACATCTGTCGCAAGGCCGGGGCCAAGACCGTCAACAAGGGCAAGACGATGATCTCCGAAGAGTGCGGGATCAATCAGCACCTGGAAGAGAACGGCATCGCCCCCGTGGAGACCGACCTCGGGGAATACATCATCCAGCTGCGCGGGGAGGCCCCGTCCCACATCATTGCCCCTGCGGTGCATGTGACTGTTCCGGAGGTACGGGAGGAGTTTCGCAAGGCCCACACCCATCTGCCCGAGGACCGCAACCTCGATGGGCTCGACACGCTGTTGCAGGAGGCTCGCGGTATCCTGCGCGAGAAGTATTTCGAGGCGGAGGTGGGGATCACCGGCGCCAACATGCTGATCGCGGAGACCGGCCAGTCCGTCATCGTCACCAACGAGGGGAATGGCGATCTCAGCCAGTCCCTGCCCAAGGTGCACATCGTGATGGCGAGCCTTGAGAAGGTGGTGCCGACCCTTGATGACGCTTCCACGATCCTGCGGGTGCTCGCCAGGTCCGCCACCGGGCAGGACATGTCCGTCTACACGACCTTCTCCGCCGGGCCACGGCGGATGGAGGATCCTGATGGGCCCGAGGAGTACCATGTCGTGCTGCTCGACAATGGCCGGTCCAATATGATCGGGACCGAGTTCCAGGAGATGCTTCGCTGCATCCGCTGCGGGGCGTGCATGAACCATTGCCCGGTCTATCAGTCCGTCGGGGGCCACGCCTATGGCTGGGTCTATCCCGGACCCATGGGGGCGGTATTGACCCCGTCCCTGATCGGGGTGGAGGAAGGCGGCCACCTGCCCAACGCCTCCACCTTCTGCGGGCGGTGCGAGGCGGTGTGCCCGATGCGCATCCCCCTGCCCAAGATGATGCGCCACTGGCGGGAGCGGGAGTTCGAGAAGAACCTGACACCGAATGCGACCCGCTACGGCCTCGGCCTCTGGGCCTTCTTTGCGATGCGGCCCCGGCTTTATCAGTTCGTCACGTCCTGGGCGATGTGGAAGCTGCGCATCGCAGCCTTCGGTAAGGGCCGGTTCCGCTCGGTCCCCCTGCTCAACCGGCTGGTGCGCGGCTGGACGGAGAAGCGGGATCTGCCCGCACCCGAGGGGACGACATTCATGGCGCAATGGGCTTCGGGGAAGCGGCCATGAGCGCGCGGGATCGTATTCTGTCAAAACTCTCCCGAACACTCACCGCAGGTGTTGCGCCGGAGGAACGTGTGGCTGCCGTGGATGAGCGCCTGACGGGTGCTGGAGAGCCGCGTCCACGCCCGGATTTCGCGACGCTCGACGGCCCCGCGCGGATTGATCAGTTTGTCACCCGGCTCGAGGCGGTGGACGGAACCGTCAGCCGCCTGGACGCGCTCGATGATCTTCCGGAGGCGCTGGCGGATCAGTTGCGCCAGCGCAACCTGCCCGCCGCCATCCGGCACGGACAGGATCCCATGTTTCAAACCCTCGACTGGGGACCTGTCGAGGCCTCCGAGGGGGTTGGCCGGATCGATGAGCCCGCCACGCTCTCGCGCGCGCAGATGGGCATGGCGGAGACCGGCACGCTCGTGCTCGCCTCGGGACCGGACAATCCGGTGACGCTGACCTTCCTCGGCGAGACCCATTTCGTTGTGCTGCGCGAAAGCGATGTCTGCGCCGGATTCGAGGATATGTGGGCCGCGGTGCGAGAGCGGTCTCTCCACCCCCGCACGCTCAACATGGTCACTGGGCCCAGCCGGTCAGCCGATATCGGCCAGGTCCTTCAGCTTGGTGCCCACGGACCCGTCGCCCTGCATGTCTTTCTGGTGAAAGACTGACCCTCCAGCACACACCCTCACCTGTCGCGATGTTGATCCATCAGACGATGCGCGCCGTATCCTTCCTGCTGTGACGCTCTGGCCGGGTGCCAACCGCACGCAGTGCCAGACGGAACGCGCCGCAGGCGCTCAGTTCGACAGGAGGGGCCAGGTGGTAGGCTGGATCAATATCGCGATGGCGGCGATCACGATTGCCGTCGGCTTCATCGGTTTTCTCAATCCGCGCTACGTGATGGAGACGCTGAACCTTGCCACCGACGGCTCCACCTTCGGCCTGTCGGAGATCCGGGCCGCCAGCGGTGCCGTCTTCGTCGGGATGGGCGGCGTGGCGATCCTGCTTGGCGCGCCCTGGGCCTATTTCATGATCGGCGTGCTTTACGCCTCCGCCGGGATGGGGCGGCTGCTTTCGATCATCCTCGACGGATCCGGGCCGGCGGGGGCCTACGGATTTTTGGCCTTCGAGGTTCTGTTCGCGGGCTGGTTCATAGCCGCGAACTGGTCGGCGGTGCGGGGCTGAACGCGCTCCTGCGGGCATAATGCCAAGGGCTTCTGGCCGTCGGATCCCCCTTGGGATGAGTGGATCTGCGAATCCAGCGACGGCGTTCCGATTTCCCTCAGAGGCGAGCGGCACCGCGCCTCGCATCCGCTCCAGATCGCCATCGCACAAACCGCCACTGGCGCATCTGTTTGCGGGGCGTGTGGCTGCTGCTGCCACCCCTTCCATTCCCCCCCTGAATCACCTATAGGAGCGGCTTCGCGGCGCTTACACCCCTGGAGGATCGCCGCGGTGGAAACCTGATAGGAGAACTGGCCGATGGCTGAGACAATCGAGCTCGCTGCAACGGCGCGTGATGGTGTGGGCAAAGGGGCTGCCCGGGCTGCGCGGCGTGAGGGGATGGTCCCCGGCGTGATCTATGGTGGCAATGCGGATCCGCAGACCATCAGCGTGAAATTCAATGAACTGCTCAAGCTCCTCAAGGCGGGCAAGTTCATGTCCACCCTGCTGAACGTCAAGGTGGACGGCGCAGACAACCGCGTGATCTGCCGCGCCGTGCAGCGCGATGTGGTCAAGGATCTGCCGACCCACATCGACTTTCTGCGCCTGAGCGAGCGCAGCCGGATCAACCTCTTCATTCCCGTGTCGTTCGAGAATGAGGAAACCTGCCCGGGCATCAAGAAGGGCGGCGTTCTGACCGTTGTCCGTCCTGAGGTTGAGCTCAAGGTGAGCGCGAACGAGATCCCCGAGGAGATCGTTGTCGATCTTTCGGGTGTCGAAGTTGGCGACGTGATAAACATCTCCGACGTGACGCTGCCCTCCGGCACGCGCCCGATGATCACCGACCGGGACTTCGTGATCGCGAACATCTCCGCACCATCGAGCCTGCGCTCCTCCGATGACGGAGCGAGCGAAGAGGAGACCGAAGAGGGTGAAGGTGACGAGGCGGAATAATCTGCCCCGCCTGACGGCTGACACTCAGCGGCGCACCGGCAAGTCCGGTGCGCCGTTTTTCGTTGGGGGTCCAGCGTGAGGCTTCATCTCCATTTGGGTGTGCACAAGACCGCGACGACCCACATCCAGCATACTCTGGGGGCAAATACCGGCTGGCTTGCCGCCCGGGGGCGGGCGGCTCCGGTGGAGGCCGATATCCAACAGATCTTCCAGCGCCCGATGAAGTGGGCCCTTGATCCCCCGGTAAACTGGGCCGTGATCCGGGGCAGCGTATCCGACGGCCTTCGGGACGCATCCGGCGCCGCGGATCTGACGATTCTTTCCTTCGAGCGCTTCCTCGGTCCGCTGCGTGACCTCTTCGCACGGGATGCGCTCTATCCGGAGGCGCCAACGCGGCTCGCGGCACTTGCCGGGCTCCTGCGGGATCATGAGGTGTGCGTGTTCCTCGCCCTTCGCGACTACGGCGCGTTCGCCGCCTCGGCCTATTGCGAGGCGCTTCGCTGGGGGCCGTTCTTTCCCTTCGATGCGGTCCGGGAGGATCTGCTGCGCGAAGGACTGCTCGACTGGCGCCCCCTGGTGGGCGCCGTGCAGGATGCGTTCGGCCCCGACGCGGTCCGGCTCTGGCGCTATGAGGACTATGCGAATGCCCCCGCGCCGATCCTGCGTACACTTCTCGACCTCACGGAAAATCCGACGACGGAGGTCGCCGCCCAACCCCGTGTCCGATACTCCGCGGCGGCGGTCGCACTGATGGGGCGAGAGGCGACCGCCCTGCCTCCTCGCGCCCATCCGCGCCGGATCGCGGAACTGGCGGAAGAGTATCCGGTGGATGGCGCGCGGCCCGGGTTCGATCCCTGGACGGCGGAGGAGGCTGGCTTGCTCTCGACCCGGTATGCAGCCCATCTGTCGGAGCTTCCGGCACCCCTTTTCCTTCCCAGTCCCGATCGGGCATAAGGGCACCGGGCGAGGGTCGGAGGCAGCCATGCAACTCTTCATCGGTCTGGGCAATCCGGGCACGAAGTATGCGGGGAACCGCCACAATATCGGCTTCATGGCCGTCGACCGGATCGCAGACGATCACGGCTTCGGCCCCTGGCGCGCCAAGTTTCAGGGCCAGATCGCGGAGGGTCGACTGGGCATAGAGAAGGTGCTGCTGCTCAAGCCTGAAACCTTCATGAACCTCTCCGGCCAGTCCGGCGGCGAGGCGATGCGGTTCTACAAGATCGACGTGTCGGACGTCACGGTCTTCCACGATGAGCTCGACCTTGCGCCGGGCAAGGTCAGGGTAAAGCAAGGGGGCGGCCATGCGGGGCACAACGGCCTGCGATCCCTGCACCAGCACATCAGCGAAGGATACCGCCGCGTCCGCCTGGGCATCGGCCATCCGGGCCACAAAGACCGGGTTTCGGCTCATGTGCTGGGTGACTTCGCAAAGGCTGATGGGGACTGGCTCGACGATGTGCTGAGGGGGGTCTCGGACGGTGCGGCTGCCCTGGCCGCGGGGGACGCGTCGGGATTTCAGAATGCCGTTGCACGCCGAGTGGCTCCCGCCCGGTCCAGTACGGGATCGAAGCCTCCCGCAGGGTCGTCCGCAGCACCCGCCCCGACGCAGGCACCCGCGCCCGCGCCTGAAGACTCACCCCGACTCTCCCCCCTGGAGAGACTCGCGGCCAGGTTTAAACGCTAGCGGGAACTGGTCCTGAATCGGTCCTATTGGAGCCCTTTCGTGGACCTCGCACGGTTGCTTTACGCAACGTAAACTACTGTCATAATTTCGCCTTATTGTGAGTAGCTTAGCGTCGTCTAAGGTCCCGAAACAACCCAAATGGACTGAATTTGAGACGGCTTTTCTCGTCTGAAGATTTGGAGATCAGGGCAACCATGTTACGCTCTAACCACTAAGTAAGGTGAGTGTAATGGTTGGTATGAGTACAGCGGCGCTGATGGCGCTGGTGGTCAGCTTCACCGGACCCGAGCCGGTGGCGCATGATACGATCGCGGAAGCGCATGATCGGGATTTCATCATCGTCTATTGCGACCTGGCCAATGGCCGGAAGGGCAAGTGGCGGGAGCGTCTGGTGGAACGGCAGTTGCCGCTTGTGGACTACAAGCTTCTGCACTGGTCGGCCCGCCACATGCTGCGGACGAACGCGATTGAGGCGGCAACTCCTGCGATGTTCCTCGCCCGGGAACGGTCGGTCTGCGACCGCCTGTGACGCGGCCACGCCCTGGGGACGCAGCCGCGCAATATTGACGCTTAGCTCAGTGCGCAGTGCCCTGCAGGCGCAGGCCGCTCCGCGAGGTGCGCCTCGGCGGCATGGAGAGCCGCGATAGCACTGTCGTGCATGTCGTTGACGTAAGCGCGCAACGCGAGCACGTCATCGACCGTGGGGATCACGCCGTCATCGACGACGGGCTCCACATGTTCCCGCAGAAGTTCGAAGTCGACCTGCACGCAGGTCAGCTCGTCTGTCACGGAGTTGGGCGCAGGCAGCACCTTGCGCATGTCATCCCCGCGGATCGCAAGGTCGAGACGGTCGATCACATCCGCTTTAGCGATGCGGATCTCTTCCTTGGCCTGATCCACATCGATTCCGAGCGAGATGAGGCAGTGATCCGCGGCGATCAGACCTCCCTCGGCCGCGATATGGGTGAGGTTGGAGAGCGTGCCGGACTGGAACGGCGTCACGCGGTGCAGGGAGTACACCTTCGCCGTGCGCTTGAAGACACCCTCCGCACTGTCCAGCGCCTTCTTGTAGTGCTGGTGAAGCGACTTCAGGTAGGGCTTGGGCAGCTCGCCGCGGGCAGCAACCCGGGCAAAACCGGAATAGTTTGCCCAGTCATCTTCGAACCGCGCGATGGCACGGCGCACACCGTGCGCCTTGGCGGGTAGGATACCGCGCGCCTCGTCGCCGTTCTTCAGGGCGTCGATACCCGCATCGACGCTCGCAATTTCCGCCAGCGTGATCTCAATCTCTTCCTGACCCAGGCCGATGGTCGTGTAGCAGGCGTGAAGCAGGATGTTGCTCACGGAAATCGAGAATTGCTCTGCCACGTCAAGCGTTTGGATTCCATCGGCGCGAGCGTTCAGGTTGTTTGCGAACCCCCCACCGGTCATCCCCAGTAGAAACGCGGCAAGAAGTGCTGATTTTTTAGTCAGATCTCTCATGTCTTCTTCCCCTTAATTAACCACACACGCCACCAAGGTAGCGCACGGGGGAAGAATTTGCGTCAATTGTGTCCAGAATATTGCCTAAAAGCCGGATTTCTTAGTACGGGGCGGATCAATTCCGCCCCGTGGAAGTATGTTATATCAATTTATTCGCTGCAGTAGAGCATCGAGGCTCGCTTTTGCGTCACCGTAGAACATCCTACTGTTGTCCTTGAAGAACAGAGGATTTTCGATTCCCGAATAGCCGGTGCCTTTACCACGTTTGGAAATAAAGACTTGCTTTGATTTCCAAACTTCGAGGACCGGCATGCCAGCGATTGGGCTTCCGGGATCCTCCTGGGCTGCCGGGTTCACGATGTCGTTCGCGCCGATGATGATGGAGACATCGGTCTGCGGGAAGTCATCGTTGATCTCGTCCATCTCCAGCACGATGTCGTAGGGCACCTTGGCTTCCGCGAGCAGCACGTTCATATGGCCGGGCAGGCGACCGGCGACCGGGTGGATCGCGAAGCGGACCTCCTTGCCCTTCGCCCGCAGCCGTTTCGTCAGCTCGCTGACGGAGGCCTGTGCCTGAGCGACCGCCAGACCGTATCCCGGAACGATGATGACGCTGTCCGCATCGTCGAGTGCGGCCGCCACATTGTCCGCATCGGTCGCGATCATCTCGCCCTCGATCTCCATGCCCGAGGACTGCTCTCCACCCCATCCGCCGAGGATCACGGAAATGAAGTTCCGGTTCATCGCGCGGCACATGATGTAGGAGAGGATCGCGCCGGAGGAGCCCACGAGCGCCCCGGTCACGATGAGCAGGTCGTTGCCAAGCGTGAAGCCGATCGCTGCCGCAGCCCAGCCGGAGTAGCTGTTGAGCATGGACACGACGACGGGCATGTCCGCCCCGCCGATGGCCATGATCAGGTGCCAGCCGATGGCACCGGCGACGATCGCGATGACCCAGAGCAGCGTCACATCCGCGGGCTGCATGGTGCCGTCCGCATCCAGACCGTTCGCGCCTGCGAACATGTAGCCCAGGATGACGCAGAGAGCCGCGGCACCGGCATTGAGATGGTGACGGTAGGGCAGGACGAGCGCCTTGCCGTCGAT
>JBCBAP010000036.1:0-34025 GCA_038532435.1 Pseudomonadota bacterium
TTGGGTGCAATCTCCCGGAGAAGGATGAACCCCGTTCCTTCCCCGCGAAGCTCCGCCGCGCGCACATAGTCGAGGGCCGCGATGGTGAGGGTCTTGGCCCGGACAACGCGGACGACCCCGGGCGTGTAGACGATCGCGACGATGATCGAGAGCGACCAGAGGTCCTTTCCGAAGGTCAGCACGAGAATGGCGATGAGCAACAGTTCGGGGATCGACATCAGCGCGTCCGTGAGCCGCATCACCGCATCGTCCAGCCAGCCGCCGATGTAGCCCGCCAGCAGCCCCAGAACGGTGCCAACAAGAAGAGCCGCTGCCACGCCGCTGCCCGACACAAGGAGCGCCACCCGACCGCCGGACATCAGTCGGGACAGATAGTCCCGCCCGATCTGGTCTGTGCCCAGCCAGTGTTCGGGGGATGGGGGGGTCAGCCCGTCGGTGAAATTTGCGGAGATCGAGTATGGCGCGATCAGCGGTGCACAGAGCGCGAGGAAGAGGTGGAGTGCAAGCAGCGTGAGGCCGATGACCGTCAACGGCGACGCCAGCGCGGTGCGAAACCGGCTCTCGGCACGGGGAGGCGGGTCGGCCGTGATCTCAGCCATGCGCCTTCCTCCGGACCCTCGGGTCGAGCGCCAGGACGCCAATGTCGGCGAGCAGGTTGGCCATGATCACCGCGAAGGCGGCACAGAAGGTGATCGCCTGAACCGTCGGCACCTCCCGCTGGGCAATGGCGCGGATGAGCTCCAGCCCGATACCGGGAAAGCGAAACACCGCCTCGATCACGACGGTGCCGGAGATGATGCCGGCGACAAACTGCGCCGCCCCGTTGAGCATCGGGATCAGCGCCGCGGGCAGGGCGTGGGTGACGACCAGCCGCCATTCGGGCACGCCCGAGAGGCGGGCGCGCTCCACAGACTCGCTGTCCAGTGCCTCCACCATACCGGCGCGCAGAAGCCGGAACTGGTACGCGACCCCAGACACGGTGAGCGCCGCGACGGGCAGGATCGATACCGCGATGATCTCGTGCCAGGGTGCGCTCTCCGCGATCATGAGCACGGCGGGCGCGAGGCCGAGCCAGATGGCGAAGGTGATGATGAACACGTTACCCACGACGAAATCCGGCATCGAGTAGGCAAAGAGCGTCGCTCCGGACACGACCCCGTCCACACGTCCGCCGGGCCCGAGCGCTGCCCAGATGCCGAGCGCGATGGAGACGAGGGGCGTGAGGATCACCGCGACCGAGGCCATCAGCAGCGAATTCATCAACGGATGGTAGATGCCGTCGATTACCGGCTCCTGCGTCAGGATCGTCACCCCGAAATCGAAGGTGACGAGATTCCAGAGCACCACGCCGAACCGCTCCAGAGGTGGTTTGTCGAGGCCGAGTTCCGCCCGCATCCGGGCAAGGTCCTCCTCGGTGTAGAAGATGAGTTCATCGACCGGGATCGTCGCGTCGAGCGCATCGCCGGGCAGAACCTCCGTCCCGATGAAGACCACGCCGGACACAAGCACGAGGATCAGACCGGACAGGGCCAGACGGCGCAGGATCAGGGCGACGATGGGCCCCATCCGTCAGATCGCGATGCCGAGGCTTTGCAGGTGGGCAAAGCCTTTGGGGATATCCTCATGCCGCCGGAGTTCGAGGACGAGATGGGGGGCGCTGTCGAGCTCACCCAGTGCCCGAAACAGCTCGATCCACGGAACCCTGCCCTCGCCCGGCGCCCAGTGGCGGTCGGCATAGCCGTCCAGATCCTGCAGATGGACGTGCTTGAGAAGGTCACCCGCATCGCGGACGAAGAAATCAACAGGCGGCGCGCCGTAGGTATCCCGGGCAAGCTGAGCGTGGCCGGTGTCGATCGACACCGCAAGAGCCGATGAACCGATCGCCTCGATCATGTCGCGGCGGTCTGAGGGGACGACGTCCCTGCAGTTTTCGACGACCAGCAGGACGCCTTGGGCCTCGGCAAGCTCCAGCGCGGGTCTCAGGAGCGTGTGAACCGCCTCGAAGATCCCGCGCTGCCGACCATCACCGGTGAGCTTGTGATGGTGCGTCCAGAGGTCGAACGGCGAATGGATGACCATCTGCCGGGCACCCAGAGCCGCGGCAGCTTCCACGGCCGACACGTAGCGCCGCGCGATGATCTCGCGCACATCGGGGTCTGGATTGTCTATTGCAAGCCCGATGAACGGCCCATGGATCCCGAGCCGACCCCTGAATCCATCAGTTGCGGCGCGCGCCCGGTCGACAGTGTCTTTCCAGCCGTTCCTGTACGTGTCGTAAAAGACAAAATCCTGAATCTCGAGGTCGCGGTCGGCGTCATAGAGCCAGTCGCGATGGGCCGGAATGGCCTCTATGCAAAGGGCTGCGCCAATCTTGAGTGGGGTCATAGGCGTTCCTTGATCGTGTCAGGTCGTCGGGGTGGGCCGCGCCGCCGGGTAGGGCGGCGCGGATGGCATCAGGCGTCGATCCAGATGTATTCGAAGCGCGACGACCAGTTCTGGCTGTGGCTCCGTGCGTTTCGGACATTGGCGGCATGGGCGACCATGTTGCGCCGCCCGCCCAGCATGATCCCGGGCACCTCCGCCTGGAGGATGAGCTGGGCCTCCTGATAAAGCTCCGCACGTTTGGCATCATCCGGCGTGCCGACGGCCTCAAGGACGAGCGCGTCATACCTCTCCGATGCCTCGCCGGACCAACCGCCGGGTTCAGCGGCGTTCCGGCTCGACGCGCGGCCAAGATTGATAAAGGGGTTTCGCGGTCCCACGAGGTTCCGCCGCGGCCGCCCGATGGGCTGGTTGACCGCGCTCACGAAGGGGTTGAAGCCGTCGCAGGGCCGCTCCTGAAACTCCAGATTGATCCCGGCCTCCGCGAGGCTTTCGGATACGATGGGATAGATCCGCGGCTCCTCCGGGAAGGAGGGGCAGAAAACCATGGCGGGCAGTGTCACGCCCTCCCCATACCCGGCCTCCGCAAGCAACGCCTTTGCCTGCGCCACATCGCGCTCCACCGGGCGGGGCACGAACTCCTTGTTCACGCCGGTCATATGGCTGTCATTGCCGGTCCAGCCGTCGGGGTCGTTATAGACGATCCGGTTGATGGCGGGCCTGTCGATGGCAAGGCTCATGGCCTTGCGCACGCGGACATCGTTCCAGGGGAAATTGAGGTTCTTCGGCATGATCAACCAGAACTGGTCGCCAGCGGCGGAGGCATGAACCTGACCCGCAACCTCCTCATATTGTCCGATCTGGCCAGGATCGATGTTCCAGACTGCGTTGAGCTGACCGGACCGGAAGCCGTTGATCGCAGCGTTGCCCATGGCAATCACGCCGCGCAACTCATCAAGGTGTGGCGCGCCCATCCAGTACTCGTCGAAACGCTCCGCCCGGAACTGCCGGGCGTTGTCGATGTCGATGAGCCGGAACGGGCCGGAGCCGATGCCGTCGAACCCCATCTCTTCGAGGTTCTCGTGCGCCTTCAGGATCATCGCCCGGTATTCGGCAAGGGCGTAGGGAAATTCGGCGTTTGCGTTTTCGAGGAAGAACCGCACACCGTAGCGGCCCATGGGCTCCATACTCTTCACGTTCTGACGGATCAGGCCGATGGCATCCTTGTGAAAGTCCATGGAGGCGATGACATCCGCGGACGTGAGCTCGGTCCCGTCGTGGAACATGACGCCTTCGGCGATTGTGCACTCCCAGACTGTCAGATCCTCGTTGGGTGTCAGTGAGGTCGCAAGTTCGAGCTGGACGTTCATCTCCTCATCGACCCAGGTCAGCGCGCTCCATACCGAGCGGGTGAGAAGATCGAGCCAGAAGTAGGGGTGCTGGCCTCGGTTCGACTGGCCGAGCGCCCAGTTCGGATAGGTCTGCCCATAGGTCAGCACGCCGCCCTGCTTTGGCGTCTGATCGTCGATCATGCGGGAGACGTGATCCGGCGTCGAGGCGAGCGCCTTCGACGGATCGAGAAGGTGGCTGAGACCAATGACGGCCGCGCCGCCGGAGACGTGCGCCATGAAATCACGGCGGGAAAGGTATGGCATGGGGACACTCCTTTGCTTCGGCATCCCCATGTGTGGCGCCCGAATGTATCAGCACCGTCTCAGCGTCGAAGGCGACCGGCAGTCTTCAAGAAAGGTGGTCACAAACCGCCAATGTTTGCGACACGGTGCTCGGACGGGCTCATGCCCAGGCGTGACGCGGAACGCTGGAGACGAGCGTGCGGGTATATGCGCTTTGTGGCTGGCCGAAGACCCGTTCGGTGGGCCCTGCCTCCACCACACGGCCCCGCTGGATGACGGTGACCTCACCACAAAGCGCCCGCACCACGCCGAGGTCGTGGGAGATGAACACCATCGTGAGGCCAAGCTCCGCCTGCAGCTCCGCAAAGAGATCGAGAATGCGGGCCTGAACGGAGACGTCGAGCGCTGTGACGGGCTCGTCGGCGATCAACAGCTTGGGCTTTATCGCGAGCGCCCGGGCGATGCAGACCCGCTGTCGTTGTCCGCCGGACACCTCGTGGGGGAAGCGATCCATGAGTTCTTTCGGGAGGCGGACGAGATCGAAGAGGCGCCCGACCTCGCGCCGCGCCTCCGTGCCCGCAACGCCGTGGATTTCGAGCCCTTCCGCAGCGGCGCGTCCCAGCGTCATGCGCGGATTGAGGGCCGTTGCGCTGTCCTGATAGACGACTTGCACGTTCCGGCGGAAGGCGCGCGCCTCGCCAGCGCGAATGCTGTGGGGTGTGACGCCTGCCACCTCGATCTGACCCGCGTCAGGTGTCAGAAAACCAAGGAGCAGCCGACCAAGGGTCGATTTGCCCGACCCGCTCTCGCCGACGATACCGTGGGTCCTGCCGTGCGCGACTGTCAGAGAGACGGTATCGAGAACCGGAACAACCCTCTCTGGCCTGAAGAGCCCGCCCGCGTAGGAGAACGAAACGTCCTTCGCCCGGATGATCGGGGCGGCCTCCTCCGGCGCGCTGGCCGCGTTCCGGGCACGGGCGCTCGGACGGCTCGCAAGCAGGCTTCGCGTGTAGGGATGCTCGGGCCGGGCGAAGACAGCACCGGTCGCCCCGGTTTCGACCACCTCACCCGCCCGCATCACCACCACCCGGTCGGCGATGTCGGCCACGACGCCGAGGTCGTGGGAGATGAACAGCATCGCCATCCCCCGAACCTCCTGCAGCGCTTTCAGAAGCTTGAGGATCTGGGCCTGCACGGTGACATCGAGCGCGGTTGTCGGCTCATCGGCGATCAGCGCAACGGGATGGCGAACCGCTGCGATGGCGATGACCACGCGCTGACATTGCCCGCCGGAGAGCATGTGCGGATAGGCGTTGAGCTTCTCCTCCGGTGACGGCAGGCCGATGGCGGCAGCGATCTTGCGGACCTGCACGTCGATGTCCGCGGCGCGTGCACTCGGGTCGGTCTGGCGAACGGCCTCGGCGATCTGCGGTCCGATCCGCTGTACCGGGTTCAGGGCCGAGAGCGCATCCTGAAAGATCATGCCGACGGCGCGGGCGCGCACCTTGCGGATCACGTCCGGCGCGGCGTCGGACAACCGCGCCTGAAACGGTGCGTGCAGGGTGATCGAGCCGCTGATTTGCGTGCGGTTCGGTGTGAAGGGGAGCTGGTGCAGATGAAGGATCGCCTTGGCAAAGGCAGATTTCCCCGCTCCGCTTTCGCCGACGATGGCGACCGTCTCCCCCGGGAAGAGATCGAGGTCGATCCCCCTCACCGCGTGGACCTCGCCCCCACTGGTGGCAAAGCGGACATGGACATCGCGGGCGGAAAGGATCGGATCAGCCATCGGTCAGCACATCGATCCGGTCCCGGAGGGCGTCGCCGATCAGCTGGAAGAGCAGGGTGATCGTGACGATCACGATGGAGGGGATGCCGGAGATCCACCAGGCGTTGATCAGGTAGTCGCGCCCGTCCCCGATCATCCGTCCCAGCGAGGATGTGGGGGGCTGCACGCCGACGCCGAGGAATGAAAGCCCCGCCTCCATCAGCAGCACCCCGGGGAAGGAGAGCGTCAGGATCACCACCAGCGGGGATGCGAGGTTCGGCAGGATGTGACGCACGGCGATCCGGAACGTGCTGCCGCCCAGGGCGCGGGAGGCTTCAACGTATCCTTCCGCCCGCAGCGCCAGCACCTGCCCCCGCACGAGGCGGGCGTAGGCCTCCCACCGGATGAGGCCGATCATCAGCACCAGGACCCAGACGTCGGTCCCGAGCAGTGCTATCCCGCACAGGAGCAGGAGGAGGTTCGGCAGAGTGATGAACACATCCGTGATCGTCATCACGATCCGGTCCACCCAGGTGCCGCCGAGGCCGGAGACCAGCCCAAGCGCCACGCCCAGGACTGCGCTGAAGATGAGGCCGAGGGTGGCGATCCCGAAGCTCGTGCGGATGCCGTAGAGGCAGCGGCTGAGCAGATCGCGGCCGATATTGTCCGTCCCGAACATGTGCGCCCAGGTCCCGCCCTCCATCCAGACCGGAGACTGGGAACGGGCAAGCAGGTTCGTCGCGTTCGGGTCGTGAGGCGCGATGAGAGGGGCGGCGATGCCCAGAGCGATGATCAGAAGCAGCCCCGCCGATGAGAGTGACAGCGTGTCCAAGCGGATGCGTGCAGGAACAAATGTTGCGTCCGCCATCACCCCTCCAGCCGGATCCGGGGATCCGCGATCACGTAGGCAAGGTCGATCAGAAGGTTCACCAGAACGACGATCAGCGCGTAGGCGATCAGGCCAAACTGAAGGACGGGAAAATCGCGCCCCTCCACCGCGTCGACGAGCACCCGACCGACACCGGGCAGGGAGAACACCGCCTCGACGAAGATCGAGCCGTTGAGAAGCCCCGCGATCTCGAGCCCCAGCACGGTGATCAGGGGAATGAGCGCGTTGCGAAAAATGTGGCCTCGGGCAACCTGTCCGTTCGTGAGGCCCTTTGACACGGCGGTGTTCACATAGGCATGCCCGATCGCATCGAGCATGGCCGCCCGCATGAAACGCGCGATGGCCGCAATCATCGGAATCGCGAGTGTCACCACCGGCAGGATGTAGTGCTGCGGCGTGGTGAGCCCCGTCGTGGGCAGCGCACGCAGGTAGTAGCCAAAGAACAGGATGAGCCCGATCCCGATCACGAAATGGGGGATCGCGTAGCCCAGAAACGCAAAGCCCATCCCGGCACGCGCGCCCGGCGATGTCCGGTAGAGGGCCGCGAAGGCGCCAAGGGGAATGCCTGCCATGATTGCGAGAAGCAGGGCCAGTCCCCCAACCGCCAGTGTCGCGGGCATCCGGTCCGCAAACATCACCCAGACCCGTTCGGAAGTGTAGAGCGAGCGGCCGAAATTGCCCTGCGCCATGTCTGAAAGATACGTCCAGAACTGCTCGATCCACGGCCTGTCGAGCCCGTACTTCGCCTCGAGCGCGGCCAGATGCTCCGCCGTGATGCCCTCCGGATACATGAACTCGAAGGGCGTGCCCGAAAGCCTCAGCGTGACGAAGGCAATCACGAGTACGAGGAACATGGTGATCACGGCACGGGCGATGCGAAAGGCCATGAAACGGATCATGCAGACCTACCCGTCGAGCCAGAGCGGGTTGGTCCATGCCTGGCGACCCGCCGCGTCGCGGACGACGATCCGGCACCACCCCCCCTCGAACCGGTCGAGGGGCAACGTCGCCTCGGTGATCGCGGTACCGTCGCGGTGGCGGGCCTTGCCCACATTTCCAAGGAGGATGATCTGGGCGGCGGGGGAGCAGTGTACGGTGATCGCGTTTCCATCGCGGGATACATCATCGATAACCGGTCCGGTGCTGGCGTAGTAGCGCCCGGCCTTGAGGGAGGAGAGGAGTGTTTCCGGCGCACTGTCTTCGGCCTTGACCATGACCCAGCCGCCGAACCCGTCCATCGCCCCTACCTCCGGGCCCGTGCGGAAGTGGCTGTCGTCGACCGCAATGCCACCCAAACGCCGCCCGGCCTGAAGTGCAACGTCCCACGCGACCTCGCCAAATCCGCGACCGTACCGGATCGCGCAGGTGTTGTTGTAGACCTCGATCGCGTGGGCCGTGTCGATGGAGAGGATATCTTCGGTGTCGAGGCCGCTCAGATGCGGGTGCGCGATGGCGACGAAAGCTCCGGCATCTGCCGCCCGCCGTGCGAGCTCCGCGCCCGTCTCCCCGGGCGGTGTTGCCGGGAAATCCTCCGGCAGGCCCACGGCCAGGATGTGCCACATCTCTCCATGATGTGTCGCGGGGGCGTGGACCTCCGCCCCGATCAGCGTCGTGAAACCGTTGGAGCGGTAGGGTTTCGTGTCCGCGATGGCGAAGCCGAACCGCTCCATGAAATGGTCGCTCAGGCAGATGAAATCATAACCTTCCGCCCGATATCGCTGACAAACCTCCCCGGCTGAAAGCTCCCCGTCGGAGAGGGTCGAATGGCCGTGCAGGTTTCCACGCCAGAACCGGCCGGGGCTGGAAAACGCATCAAACATCGCAGACTGCCCCGCCAAGGGTCGCATCCGCGCGACCCCGCGGGACCGTGGCGTGCGGCGGGGCAACCGTGCACATCGTGGGGGTGACTGGGGTATCGACCATGGAAAACGACCTCGAAACGCTGATGGGTGAGGGCCGCGCAGGGAGATGCCCTGCGCGGCCATCCGGGCTTTAGAAGTTTGTGTCGATGGTCACTTCCCCGGCGCGGAACGGCAGCACGTAGGGCCGTTGGGCAACCGGGATCTCGAAGGAAAGACCTTCCCGCATCCCGTAGATCTCGTGCGGCTCGTAGAGGAGGACCCAGCCGGATTCGATCTCCGACAGCTCCAAAAGCTTGGCGTAGGCCGCCTTGCGTGCATCCACGTCGGTCTCATAGCGGGCAGCCTCGTAGGTTTCCGCCCACTCGGGATGCGTCGGCGACCAGAGCGGGCCGCGGCTCGACACCCAGGACTTGTCGGACCAGTGCGTGTCCATCGCGCCCATCGGATCGGGGTAATACATCGGGTTCGACCAGGCGCGGACGTTCATTTCCTCGTAGTTGATCTCATCAACTTCCTGAAGTTCGAGGGTCACCCCGCACGCGGCCCATTGCTGCTGGATCACCTGGGCGGCGAGATCGCCATAAAGGTAGTAGGACCGGGGGAACTGGGCGAGGATCGGCTCTCCGTTATAGCCTGCTTGGGCCAGGAGGCGTTTTCCCTCCTCGGGATCGAAACGGATCAGCTCGAGATCTGGCATGTAGTAGGGCGCGCCATACTCCTCGAACTGGTGCGCCATCGGGACATGGGCCTTGCCGCCCCACAGACCGTCGACGAGCGCCTGCCGGTCCGTGCAAAGGCGCAGTGCCTTGCGTACATCCGGATTGTCGGTAGGAGGGTTGTTCTGCGCGATGATCCAGACGTGGAACATGGGCCATGTCACGCCCATGGTCTTGATGCCCTCACCCTGCATGGTGCCTTCCTGATCCGGCGGGATGTTGGTCACCAGATCGAACTCGCCATTGACGAGGCCCGTCACGCGGCTGGCGACTTCCTCGACATACTGGAATTCCAGTTTCTCGAACGGGGCGGGATCGCCCCAGTAGTCGGCGAACCGCTCCATCACCGCCAGATCGCGGGCGATGAATTCGGTGACGCGGTAGGGGCCGGAGCCGACCGGGTTGAGTGCCGCGTCTTCAAAGCCGAGAGCCTCATAGTGCTCTTTCGACACGATTCCGGCGGAGCGGGCGGAGATCAGCGTCTCAAAGTTTGGATCCTCGCGCAGGGTGTGGATACGCACGGTCTGCGGATCGACAACCTCCACACGTTCGAAGTTGTAGAACCAGCGGCCCCAGGTCGAGGCGAACTCGGGGTCCTTTTCGAGCCACACGCGGTTGAGGGAGAAGGCGACGTCGTCCGCATCGAGCGTCGTGCCGTCGTGCATGGTGACCCCTTCGCGAAGCGTCAGCTCCCATACGGTCGGCGCGACCTGCTCCCACGCGGTGGCGAGGCCGGGCTTGAACGTCAGCGGGTTGGAGAAGCTGTTGCGCTCGATCAGCGTGTCATAGACCTGATAGAGCATCGGGGCGCCATTGTTCCCGGTCTGATCCTGCGGATCCATGTTGGTGATGTGGGTCGACACGGCAATGCGGAGCTGTTGCGCCTGCGCAGCAAGCCCTGCACAGGCGAGCATCGTCGTGGTGAGCAGTAGATTTCTCATGGGGGTTCTCCTTGTCGGGTCAGTCGAGCCAGATCGGGTTGGTCCATGCCTGGCGGCCCATCGCGTCACGCACGACCACGCGGCACCAGGTGTCATCGAATTGGGTGAGCGGCAGGGTTGCCCGGGTCAGCGATATGCCTGAGGCATGCACGGCCGTCGCGACCGGCCCGACGGCGAAGACCTGGGTCGCGGGCGAGCAGCGGAGCTCCAGCGTGTCGTCGACGCGCTTGATGTCCATGATCTCGGGTCCCTGGGTGGCGTAGAAACGGCCCGCCTTGAGCGCATCGAGAAGCGCGCCGGGGTCGTTTCGCTCCGCCTTGACCATGACCCAGCCGCCGAACCCGTCGGGCGCGTCGTCGTGCCAGTGGCTGTCGTCGACCGCGATGCCCAAAACCCGCCGCCCGGCGGAAAGCATGCCGTCCCACATCGCCGCGCCGTCGCCCCGTGACGTCCGCACGGAACAGGTGTGGTTGTAGACCTCGACGGCATGAGCGGCCTCGAGCGCAAGCGCGTCCTCAAGCTCAAGATTGTACCAGGCCGGGTGTGCGACAGCGACGAAGGCCCCGGCATCCGCGCAGCGTTGCGCGAGGCTGAGCCCCGTCTCGTCAGCGGTCGTCGCTGGAAAGTCCGCCGGAAGGCCCACCGCCAGGATGTGCCACTCGACATCCCGGCTGGTTGAGGGCGCGTGAACCTCCGCCCCGAGGATCGTCGTGAACCCTTCGCTCCGATAGGCGGTCGTGTCGCTGATGGGGAAGCCAAACCTCTCCAGAAAATGGTCGGACAGACAAATGAAGTCATACCCTTCGGCACGGTAGGCAGAGCACACTTCCTCGGGGCTGAGTGCGCCGTCCGAGTTGGTCGAGTGTCCGTGGATGTTGCCACGCCAGAATTGGCCGGGTGCAGTGAATGTGTCGAACATGGGAGCCTTTCAGACCGGGGTTGCCTGATCGTTGGCGGGGCTCCATGACAGGGGGAAAACACACTCCGGCGTCCCCGCGGAATGTCAGCAGTTCTTCACACACACCGCCGTGTTTTGCGTGCACTGCTTAGGGAACGACCAGTCGCAGCGGGCCGCGTGGAAGGTGACCGAAGCGTCGGGAAACAATTCCACGCAAGTGTGCGGACCGGACCGAGTCGCGGCGGCCCAGAGAGGAACCGCGGCGCAGGGCGTGGAGCCGAGAAGGTCAGATCTCGATGGTCACGGCATCTCCGCGAGAGACGGCATAGGACAGCTCGACCACCTTGCCGTGCCGATCGACGTTGCGACCGGTCGTTACGAGCACGGGCTGGTTGGCGGGGATTTCGAGCTGCAGCGCCTCATGTGCGCTGGGCATGCGGGTCTCCACGCTTGTGCGCTGTCGTTCGGTGCCGGAGATGCCGAAGATCGACAGAGCCTCGGTGATACTCTCGGTCTCCGCCAGCGGACCTTCGATCCCGAGAAAGCGATCTGCCGGAAAGAAGTTCTGGGCCAACACCACGGGCCGCCCCTCGGCAAACCTCAGGATCTCGGTCTGCACGATCCGCGTCCCCGGACGCAGCCCCATCGCGTCCGAGAACCGCGTCGGCAGGCCAATCCGCCGGGTCGCGAGGAGGCGGGTGCCTCCCTGACGCCCCTGTCGTGCAAGGTTCGCGTTGAACCGCGGGCGATTGTCGATGCGGTACACGACCCGGATCTCGGAGACACGGTGCCCGACGCCCTGCCAGCTTTCGATGCGGCCCTCGTTGCGCAGTCTGGACATGACCTGTCGCGCGCCATGGGCCGTGAGCCCGTGCCGTTCGGCCAACCGCGCAAGCGTTGGCAGCCGGTCCCCAGGCTTGAGCTCACCGTTCACGATGCGGTCGCGATAGCCGACATAGACGCGATGCCACGCGTCGCTGGGGTCTCGGGTCTGGTGCATCGCTCTGCTTCCCCGCGCTCTGAGTCGCTCCAACCGTACCAGTGAAGCATCACAGGAACGTGGCTGGCGCCTGGGCAGCCGCCGCAGACCGCTGCGCAAAGGTCTCTGGCTCGCGTGAAGGTTGTGTGAATGCGCCGTCCCGGCGGCCCTGTCGTCACGATTCTGTGGAGGTTCGCAATGCAGCCTCGAACCGACAGCAGCGCCGTGTGCGTACCTCACGGCGCTCGCTTGCGGATGGCGGACAGGTGCGACCGAAAGGAGCTGACGTGACATTCATCGTTATCCGCCTCGTCCGCGCGATCCTGACGATGGTGTTCGTTGTGACGGCGGTCTTCTTTGCCAGCCGTTACTCGGGCAATCCGATCGACATCATGTTCCCTGAAGGTCTCAGCCCGGAGGAGTATGCGTTTTGGGAGAGCTATTTCGGCCTCGATAAGAGCTTTTTCGCCCAGTATGTCGCCTACTTCAAAGGGCTTCTCGAAGGGAACTTTGGGCTGAGCCTGACCGAGTTCCGCCCGGTCACGGTGATCTTCGCCGAACGATTGCCAAACACCATCACACTTTTCGCCAGTGCGTTCGTGTTGTCGGTCGGCGTTGGAATTCCCCTCGGAATCTACGCGGCGGCGAACCGGGAGAAGACGATCTCGAACGTGATTATCGCCATCGCGTTCTGCGGCTACGCGATTCCCAACTACATCCTCGCCATCTTCATGATCCTGCTTTTCAGCTTCACGTTGCACTGGATGCCGTCGAGCGGGAACGAGACCTGGGTGCATTTCGTGATGCCGGTCATCACGCTCGCCTTGTGGCTGCTGGCCTGGAACATCCGCTTCACCCGGTCCGCGATGCTGGATGTGCTCAACGAGGACTTCATCCGCACCGCCCGGGCGAAGGGGTTGCGGGAGACCGTGGTGGTCAACAAGCACGCGCTGCGTAACGCGTTGATCCCCATCGTGTCGAACCTTGGGCTGCAGGTCGCGGGCTTCGTCGGCTGGGTGGTCCTGGTGGAGGCGGTCTTCGCGCTCGAAGGGATCGGATCGCTGATCGTGCGCGGCGCGTTGCTGCGGGACTTCGCCGTTCTTCAGTTCGGCGTGATCGTCTGGGCCGCGGTGGTCATCGTCGCCAACCTCATCGTCGACATCATTTACGCCATCCTGGACCCCCGGGTCCGGATCGGCGCGTAGGAGTACACGTCCATGTCCACCGCTGAGATCCTTCCCGTCGAGCCGGACGAGACGAAGCGGGGATCCTCCAAGCTCTGGGTCGGGATCCGGAGTTCGAACTGGCTGATAAAGCTGTGTTTCTTCCTGCTCGCCGTTCTGATCTCCACGGCGCTGCTGGCACCGGTACTGGCGCCCCACGACCCGAATGCGCAGAGCCTTCTGTCACGCCTTCGTCCCCCCATCGGATTTGATGGCTACCGGGAGGGGTATCTGCTCGGCACGGACGAGCTGGGCCGGGACCTCTATTCCCGGCTCCTCCACGGGCTGCAGTTCACGCTGCTGATCGCGGTCATCGGGTCGGTGATCTCGATGCTGATTGGATCCACGATCGGGATCATCTCGGGTTATGTGGGCGGCATCGTCGACAATGTGCTGATGGCGCTCGTCGACATCCAGATCGCGTTTCCGTTCACGCTGATGGCCCTGCTCGCAGTCGCTGTATTCGGTACTGACCTCACCATCTTCGTGATCATCATCGGGCTTGCGGACTGGGACAAGTACGCCCGCGTCGTGCGGGGGCAGGTGCTCGCGATCCGGCAGGCGCCGTACATCGATGCGGTGCGGGTTACCGGGGCGGGACCCTTCCGCATCATCTGGCACCACATGCTCGCGAACATCGCATCCCCGATTATCGTTCTGTGGACCTTCGGCGTGTCGAACGTGATCCTCCTTGAATCCTCGCTCTCGTTTCTCGGCCTCGGCGTGCAGCCGCCCACGGCCACGCTGGGATCCATGACCGGGTTCGGGCGCGACTACCTCGCATCCTATCCGCATATCGGACTTGTGCCTGCGCTGATGATCCTCGTCATCGCGCTGGTCTTCCTCCTTCTGGGCGACTGGCTCAGGGACACGCTTGATGTCCGGCTTAAGCGTCAGGCGTGACGAACCGCCCCGGGTCGGCTCCTCCGCCAAGATCGGCCGACCCGGGGCATGCAATGTCAAACCACCGCAGGGAACAACTGAACCATGACACGACTCTTTGCAACGAGTGCGGCAGCAGCACTCATCGCGGGCAGCGTTTCAGCGCAGGAGCTGAACGTGGCCGTCGCCAACCTTTCCGCTTACCTTGATCCGGGGGCGGACCATTCAAACGTTGGCTCCCAATTCTACGTAAACGCGATGGAGCCTCTGCTCTTCAAGGATCCCAGCTCGGAGAAAAACATCTTCGAACCCGGGCTCGCCACATCGTGGGAAATCACGTCACCTACGGAGGTGACGCTGACCATCCGCGAGGGGGTCAAGTTCCATAATGGCGACGACATGACCATGGAAGACGTGGTCTGGAGCCTGGAGAACATGATCACTCCGGGCTATCCCGCGCGGCTCGAGCGGTCGAAGGAATTCTTCGGGAATATCACCGGCGTCGAGATTGTGGACGACGTCACGCTGAAGATCGTATCCCAGCAGCCGGAGCCGCTCTTCGAGCTGATCCTCGCGGCCCAGCAGGCGATGATCCTGCCCAAGGACTACACCCAGGGTCTGACCGGCGATCCAAACGCGACGGAGGAGTCCGATTTCATCGCGTTCCGTCAGGCCCCCGTCGGCACCGGACCGTACGTTTATGCGCAATTCACGCCGGAGACCCGCATCGTGTGGGAGCGGTTCGCCGACTATTGGGGCGAGCCCGCGCCCTACGAACGGGTCAATGTGCGGCGGATCCCGGAGCTCTCCGCGCGCGTCACGGCGCTCGTCAACGATGAGGTGGACCTGATCACCAACGTGCCGCCGGACCAGCTCGACCTCATCAACAGCCGCCCGGGGTTCAAGACCGCTGGCAGTGTCACCCCGCTCTTTCACCTGATGTATTTCGGTGGCGGTGAGCAGGGTGAGATCATCACCAAGGAACTCCGCCAGGCGATGGTGAAGGCGGTCGATCGGGATCTCCTCAACGAGGCGCTCTGGGGTGGGCAGGCCGTGGTGCCCAACACCCACACCTATCCGCAGTACGGGCCCTACTACACGCCGGATATCGTGACCTTCGAGTACGATCTTGAGGGCGCGAAGCAGATCATCGCGGAGAACGGGCTCGAAGGGACGGAGCTGCCCTTCTACACCGACCCGGTCTACTACACCAACGGCCTTCTCGCCGCGCAGGCGATGCAGGAGATGTGGCGGGAGATCGGCGTCAACATCGAGCTCAAGGTCGTGACATCCTGGAACGAGCCGGGCACACCCGGCGGCTGGGGCGCCCCGGATCAGGTGCACAATTGGTCGAACCCGATGTACTTCGCCGACCCGCACGGTTCGTTCGGCAAGATGTGGGCGCCGGAAGGTGCAGGCATGACCCGCGGCCTGTGGGAGCCCTCGATCGGCATGGATGCCTGGGCGGCAATGTATGACGCTTTCCGCTTTGAGACGGATGTTGACGCCCGCAATGCCGCCTTCGCCGAACTGATGGAGGTGGTGAAGGAGGATGCCCCCTTCCTCGTGCTCTACCAGCCTTTCGAGAGCTGGGGGATGCGCGAAAGCCTCGATTGGGCGCCCTATCCCGGTCACATCCCGTACGTGCTCGATTTCCGCGCGGGCTACATCGGGGACACCGAGAACGGCATCGCGCGCGTGACGAACTGAGCCTTCTGGGGCGCCCTAGTCGGGGCGCCCCACCCTGCGCCGAGGATAACAGCCATGACCGATCCCGTTCTTTCCATCCAGAACCTGCGCGTTGCCTTCGGTACGGGTGACACCCGGGTTGAGGCCGTCAAGGGCATCTCCTTCGACCTCATGCCCGGGGAGACCCTCGCCATCGTCGGCGAGAGCGGTTCAGGCAAGTCCGTGTCCGCGCTGTCGACCATGGCGCTCATCCGCCAGGCGGGTGGGGAGATCGAGGGTGGCCGTATCATCCATGACGGTCGCATCGACATGGCACATGCGAGCGAGGCGGAGGCCCGCGCCGTCCGCGGCAATGAGATCGCGATGATCTTTCAGGAGCCGATGACCTCGCTCAACCCCGTCTTCTCCGTCGGCGAACAACTGATCGAACCGCTTGTGACCCACCTTGGCCTGTCCAAAGCGGACGCGAAGGCGCGGGCGCTCGCGGCGATGGAAGAGGTGCGGATTCCCGAGGCTGCGCGGCGCTTCAAGCAGTTTCCCCACGAGCTTTCGGGCGGGATGCGGCAGCGGGTGATGATCGCCATGGCGCTGGTCTGCGAACCCAAGATCCTGATCGCCGACGAGCCGACGACCGCCCTCGATGTCACGATACAGGCGCAGATCCTTTGGCTGATCAAGAAGCTGAAGGCGGACCACGGCACGGCAGTGTTGTTCATCACACACGATCTTGGCGTGGTGGCGCAGATCGCGGACCGGGTTGCGGTGATGCAGACCGGAAGCCTCGTCGAAGTCGGCGATGTGGCACAGATCTACCGTGCGCCGGAACACAGCTACACGCGAAAGCTGCTGTCTGCCGTCCCCATCCTCGGCGCCGCCCCCGCGACGGCCGTGGACCCGGTTGTGGAGGAACGGATGCTGGCCCTCGATGCGCTCTCGGTCCGGTATCCGGTTCGGTCCGGCCTGTTTCGTCAGGTGCACCACGAGGTCGTCGCCGTCGACAAAGTGTCGTTCGAGGTTCCCAGACGGACCACCCTCGGCCTTGTGGGAGAGTCCGGTTGCGGGAAATCCACGATTTCCCGCGCGATCATGGGGTTGGCTACGCCGACTTCGGGGACGATCCGCGTGGACGGTACAGACCTTGCCACCCTGTCGGACACCGACCGGTTCGCCTTCCAGCGCAAGACCGGGATCGTCTTTCAGGATCCTTTCGCAGCGCTTTCCCCCCGCCGGACGGCGTTCGACCAGATCGCGGAGCCGATGGTGATCCATTCGTGGGGAACGGAGGCGCAGATCCGGGAGAGGGTGCGCTGGCTGCTCGGCCGGGTCGGGCTCGGCGATCAACATCTCGACCGCTATCCCCATGAATTTTCGGGCGGGCAGCGCCAACGGCTCTGCATCGCGCGGGCGCTGGCTCTGGAACCGGAACTGGTGATCGCCGATGAGCCGGTCTCAGCACTCGACGTGTCCGTCCAAGCCCAGGTGCTCGAGCTCTTTGACGAACTGCAGAGCGAACTGGGCCTAACCTACCTCTTCATCTCTCACGATTTGGCCATTGTCGAACAGGTGAGCGAGCGGGTCGCCGTCATGTTCATGGGACGGCTGGTGGAGTGCGGCCCCGCCAAAGCTGTGCTGTCGGCCCCCGCACATGCCTACACCCGGAGCCTGCTCGCCTCGATTCCGGTGCCCGACCCTGACCACCCGATGCAGGCGCCAACGCTCTATGAGGAGGGTCGCAAGTCCCCCATGGCGCCCCGCGGTATGGAGACGGAGCCCGTTACGATGCGCACGGTCGCCCCCGATCACCTGGTTGCCGCCTAGGTCCCGCAGCTCTGTCGTAACGCACCCTAAGCGGAGCGCGGTTCGGTGCGGCCACCGAGACCGAGGCGTTTGTACGACGGGTGGTTTGCGACGTGACCACACCGCTGGATCGTGACCCTGTCGGGCGATACGGTCGTTCAGACGGCCAGGTGCAGCGTGACTTCTGTAACCTAAGAATTCCGCGTCCTTGTGCCTTTGCCTCGCGCAAGCGGTTCTACTTGTTTGGGGAAAACACTCTCATCTTCCAACGCTTCCGAACCTTCTGGAGGCCGATACTTCGTCCGAAGATCCGATGCTGACAGGAGCAGGCCGTGGGATGAGTTTCGCCAAAGCGAACGCGCCGGACGTGCCCTTTCGAGGGTCCCGGATCTCCGAAAAGCGGCTTTGGCAAAACCGAATCCGGTGGTATTTTCTGAACACACCAGCAGATTTCTTCGCATCGACGACCGGGAGCATGAATCCATGGGTTGGCGACCAGTTACTGCAAGTACCGAAACCGTAGCGATCCACGCGGCTCTGCTTCCCACAGGTCAGGCCGGGCAGATCATGTGCATGGGCGACTGGGTCGGCCACCGGCCCGTCTCGACCGCCTTCACCTACTGGCAGATCTACGACATCGACCAGGATGACATCGTGATCAACGCCGACCTCTCGACGGATCTCGAGGCGGAGGGGCTGACAGCACCAGATACGAATGCGTTTTGCTGCGGGCAGGCATGGCTCGCCGATGGCAGGTGGCTGTGCGCCGGCGGCACGGTCGGTTTCTCGCAGGAGGGGCACCACGCAGCGGCGGAACATTATGATGGGGAGCGGGCCTGCTGGATCTTCCAACCGCAGGAAGGGACCTGGGTCAGCACGACCGATCTCAATTTCCAGCCGGGCGGAACGGACACGGGCGGCGGCCGGTGGTATCCGACGCTGGTCACGCTGGGTGACGGCCAGATCTGGGCGACGGCGGGCCATCCGAACGCGGACGATACCTACCAGTTGCGCCATAACAACAACACGCCCGAGCGGTACCTGCCAGGATCCGCGACCTGGGTGCTGATGAACAATGACATCACCGCACCACATGAAGAGAATACGGACTCCTATCCCCGTTACCGGCTGATGCCGGACGGGTGGCTGTTCTGCGACACGCTAGGTAACGAAGGAACCAAACGGTTCTTCGATCCTATCGGGAGCGTTTGGGGCGGACCCGATGTCGATACTTCCGCGCTGCCCGGCTACTACAACCGGGGCAGCGCGGGGACCTCCGTCCTGCTGCCCCTCCAGCCGCCGAACTATCAGCCGCGCATCCTTGCCGCAAACAGCCCGACGGACCGTTTCTTCCGTATCGATCCGGCGGCGGACAACCCGACCTGGACAACGACCGCGCCGCGGCAGGGCCCCGCCGCCGGTGAGAACCGGGAGAACGGATGTGCGGTGCTTCTGCCGACCGGGGAGGTGCTGCTGGTCGGCGGCTGGCCGCGGGATACGGACGACACGCTGAGCACGTCGACCCGCTTTCCGGAGCTCTATCGGAGCGGTATCGACTGGTCGACCGGGCTTTACAGCGGATCGGACAGCTGGGGTACCCTCGACGATCCGGCCGACGAGGCGACGATCCCGCGGGGATATCACTTCACCGCCGTCCTGATGCCGAACGGCAGCGTCTTCACCGCTGGATCCACGGCGAGCGGAGAGTTCAACGCGGAGCTGGGCATTGAGATCTATGACCCATCCTACGTGGGGCAGGCCCGGCCAACGCTGTCCAGCGCGCCGCACGTGATCAACTACAACCGCTCCTATTCGGTGCAGGTCAGCGGCACGATTTCGAGGGTGGCGCTCATGCGCTGCGGGTCGATGACCCATGGGTTCGATTCAGACCAGCGGTATGTCGGCGTGACCTTCGAGCAGAACGGAAACACGGTGGAGTTCACCTCCCCGCCGCACGGGAATATCGCCCCGCCCGGGCCCTACATGCTCTGGGTGATCGACGACAATGGAAGGCCCTGCGAGCAGGCAGCCTTTGTCCGGCTCGCGCCTCTCGACTGCGAGATCGGGCTGGAGCGCAACACCTTCTCCCTCCTGGAAGTGGAGGCGATGCTGTCGGAGCCGGACGATGGCCTCGCGGTTTTTCATGAGGCGATCTTCTTCCATTTTGACGGGTTCCGCGCGGCGGAGCTGGGGGTTCCCGGGTCCGAGCCGACGGTGGAGCTGTTCGTCGGGGCGTCCCCCGGGTCCGCGCCGGAGGGCATGTCGATGCGGCTCTCGAGCACCAACTTCGAGAGCGGAACACCCCATCCCGATCGGGCCCAAAGGTTCACGTTCCGCTACGACGTGCGCTTCGCCAACCTCGATGCGTTCGGTTTCGGCGGCACGGACAGGACGCTGACGGTGCGTGCAACGCTGGGAGGGGAAACCTGCGTCGGGCAGCTGCGCCTGATGAAGGCCCGCAACCCTTACATGCTGGACGGAGATCCGCACTGGCTGTCCCGGGATCTGCGGGTGTTTTCCATCAAGCCGGGAGAGCATGTGGGCACCACCCAGTTTACTCTCGGAGACTCGCCGGAGTCCTTCCTCGAAAGGCTGTTGACCGATTTCGAAGCGGAGGCGGAGACGGAGGAGCACCCTTTCGAGGATCAGCTTCTCACCGGCCAACAGGCGTCGGCCCTTGAGCTCGCGACAACCCTTGACGGGGATCCGGTCTACAACTTCGCCATCGCGAAGGTGCGCTACAGGGCGCTTTCCACCCCCGCCTCGGATGTCCGGGTGATCTTCCGCCTTTTCAACACGGTTGGTCCCGCGCTCGAATGGACGAGCGGCACCACCTACCGGCGGGAGATCAAGGGCGCGAACGGGCGGGATACGGTCGGCCTCCTCGGCATGACCGGCGGATCGCAGGGGGAGATCGTCTCGATCCCCTTCTTCGCAACGCCCCGCTACACCCCGAGCCAGAGCGCGCGGGATCAGGAGGACCCGCTCAACCGCCGCGATGTCGCTGCGATGGGCGCGACCGAGTCGACCGCCTATTTCGGGTGCTGGCTCGACATCAATCAGGACGAGCATCATTTTCCCTACTATCCGAACGGCGACGGACCCTATCAGGAGGATCCGCTCGCGGGCGGGCCGCTCAGATCCGTGTTTGACAGCATCCGGAACTATCACCAGTGCCTGGTGGCGGAGATCTACTACGAAGAGGACCCGATCAACTTCGGTGACACGCCGGGCGCCAGCGACAACCTCTCCCAGCGCAACCTGGTGCTCGAGACGTCGAGCAACCCGGGCAATGCGGCGAGCCGCACGATCCATTCCACGATGATGATCCAGCCGTCGAAGACCGCCGCGGTAGCGCTCGCTGCAACGACGGCCGCCGCGGGGCGGCTCCGCCCGGACGAGTTGATCATCTGGTGGCATACCTTGCCGGAGGGGACGGAGATCGACCTTTACATCCCCTCGATCGAGGCGGACAGGATCCTCGCCATGGCCGGGCTGCGGCCCAACGGCAATCCGCTGCAGAAGATCGACGCGCATACGCTCCGCGCGAGCTACGGCGATGTGACCTTCATCCCGATACCGGGGGGGCTGAACAAGCCGATCCCCTGCCTGATCTCCATCCGTCTGCCCTCCGGCGTGACGGCCGGGGACACCCACCGGGCGGTGGTGCAGCAGATCGCCGGACGGTCCCGCCTCATCCTCGGCGGGATCGAGTTCCGCATCCCCGTGGATCATGCGCCGAACTTCCTTGACCACGAAATTCGGAAGCTTTCGATCCTGCGCGCCATTCAGCTCAAGATGGACAAAAACGACCGCTGGTGGCCCGTCTTCGAACGGTATCTCGAGGGCATTGCCGGGCGGGTCGACGGGCTGGGTGGCGACGCAAGCAGCGTGCCGCCCCAGCGGAATTTCCCGGACACCGGAACCCGCCCGCCCGACGGCGATGATCGTGACCACGGCACCTTCGAGGGAAAGGTGGCGGAACTGCGGTACGACTGCTTTGGCGATCTGACCGGCTTCGTGCTGAAGGATTGCGACGGGGTGCGGGTCTTCCAGGCGTGCGAGCCCCAGTTGGAACGTCTGCTGCATAACGCGTGCGAGGCGCGCGTGCGGATCTGCGTGCAATACGCGAAGAAGCATCCGCACAAGCCGCTCCGTATCATCTGGAAGTGCAGTTGACCGGGTAGAGTGGAGGGAAACGGGGCGGGCGTAGCCACGCCGCCTTCTCACTTTCGGCGGGTTACGTCCACCATGTTGCGAAACGGCTGAGCGAAACCGCCCGGGTTCGCGCCGGAGTCTGGGAGGTCTGGGCGGCTTGTCTGCCCGTCTCCTCTAGGATCAAACCTCCTCAGGCCGGGACGGCCTCCGCCTCCGCTGCCTCCCGGCGTCCATCACGGGCGAAAAACACCCGATAGAACACTGGTGCGGCGATCAACGTCAGGATGGAGGCGAAGGCAAGCCCGCCCATGATCGTGACGGCCATGGAGACGAAGAACGCATCGCCCAGAAGCGGCAGCATGCCGAGGATCGTCGTGGCAGCCGCGAGGACAACGGGCCTGAGGCGGGAGACCGACGCCTCCACGATCGCAGGTTCCAGCGTCTTGCCCGTCGCGCGGACCAGATCGATCTCCTCCACCAGAACGATCCCGTTCTTGATCAGCATGCCGGACAGGCTGAGCAGGCCGAGCAGCGCGGTGAAGCTGAACGGCAGATCCGTGGCGAGCAGGCCGACAACCACCCCGTTCACGGACATTGGCACAAGCAGCCAGATGATCAGCGGCTGGCGCACCGCGTTGAAGAGCAGGATCGAGATCACGACCATGATAATCAGCGAAACCGGAAGCTGTTGCGCGAGGCTTTGCTGCGCCTCGGTGGAGTCTTCGAACTCGCCTCCCCACGCCATCTGGTATCCTTGAGGAAGCTCCATCGCCTCCACGGCCTCACGAATGGCGCTGTGCACCTCGGCTGCACCCACTCCGGGCGTGATGTCGCCGGAAACAGTGAGCGTCGGCACCCTGTCGCGCCGGTGGACAAGGGTGTTTTGCACCTCGAATTCGAAGCCGTCCGTCACCTGGGTCAGCGGAACGAGCGCGCCCGCCGCTTCGGAGTACACAAGATGGTCCGAGAGCTGAACCGCGTCGCCCGGTGGCGCACGGACGACGATGGGGATAAGGCGTTCATCCTCCCGGTAAACGCCGGCAGTGATGCCTTCCGTCGCGTATTTGAGGGTGGAGGCCACATCGTCCCGGGCGATGCCGGCGGTCTGCGCCCGATCGTCCGCGTAGACCGGGGCAAGCACGAGCTCCTGTTCCCGCCAGTCCGTCCGCAGCCCGGTAAAATCGTCGGAGCTTGCGAGCATCAGGGCCTTCGCCTCCAGACCCAGTCGGCGCAGCACCTTCGGATCAGGACCGGAGAGGCGAAGCTGGATAGGGTCACCTCCGCCGGGACCGAACAGGAGGCGCTTGGTCCGGAATTCCGACCCGACAAGGTCTGTATCTGCGAAATCCTTGAGCGCCAGCTGCAGCGGGGCGATCTGTTCGATGCTGCCGACCCGGACGATCATATGGCCGTAGCTCGGATTGGCGCGCTGGGTGGGGTAGGTGAGCATGAACCGGGTCGCCCCGTCACCCACGAAAGTGGTCACGGACCGGACCTCCTCCCGCTCGGCGAGCCACGCCTCGATCCGGGCCAGGTCGTCGGACGTCTGCTCGATCGGCGTGCCCTGGGGCAGCTTGTAGTGAACGAAGAAAAGCGGCGTGTTCGAGTCCGGGAAGAACTGGTTGCGCAGGTTGCCAAAGTTCATGAAGCAGGCTGCGGTTACCCCGATCAGCGCAACGATCACGAGCCAGCGGAAGCGCAACGCGCCCCGCAGGACAGCGCCGTAGGCTTTGAAGAGCAGGCCGCCATAGGCATCGTCTTCGCCGCCCTTCCCAACCTTGAAGAAATAGTGGGCGAGCAGGGGCGTCACGGTGATTGCGAGGATCCAGGAGAGGATCAGAGAGATACCGATGACCGCGAAGAGCGAGAACAGAAACTCCCCGGTCGCGTCGGGGCTGAGGCCGATGCCGGCGAACGCCATGATCCCGATGACCGTCGCGCCGAGCAGGGGTATCTGTGTTTTTGAGGATGTCTCGTCCGCCGCCTCTCGCGAGGTGCGCCCGCGCAGCATGCTTGTCTGCATGCCCTCCGCGATGACGATGGCGTTGTCGACCAGCATGCCCATTGCGATGATGAGGGCGCCGAGGCTGATGCGCTCCATCTCGATGGCAAAGAGCGCCATGAGGAGGAGCGTTCCCGCAACCGTCAACAGAAGCGTCGAGCCGACCACGATCGCCGCCCGCCATCCCATAAAGAGCGCGAGGACCACGACGACGATCCCGACGGAGGTCGCGAGGTTGATGAGGAACGCGTTGGACGCTTCGTCCACCACGATGTGCTGCTGATAGATCGGATGCAGGCTGACGCCGCTGGGTATCTCGACCGCGAGCCCCGCGAGCTGTGCATCGACCCGCTGGCCCACGGTGACAATGTTCTCCGTCGCGATGCCGGCGATGCCGATGGTGAAGGCTTCGACACCGTCGTGCCGGATCAGAAGCGAGGGATCTGTGACCCGACCTCTCGTGACGGTGACGATGTCGGCGAGGCGGATGACCTCTCCGCCCGCACCGACGGACAGGCCCTCGATATCGCTCACGCTGTCGCGGCCCTCCGGTCCGTCGATGCGCACCCCATCCCGCTCCCCCGCCTCCGCGACGGAGTTTGCCGTGGCGATGGAGTTCACGATCGCCTGGGGCGGAACGCCCTGATTGAAGGTGAGCGCGAGGTTGGTGTCGACGTAGATCGTCTCCTCCGGCAGGCCGGACACGTCGACATCCGCCACACCCGGCACGGTCAGCAGAACGCGGCGGACGAAGGTGGCAAGGTCGTGCAGCTCCTGATCCGTGAAATCCGGGGCGGTGACCGCGTAGTAGAGCCCAAACACGTCGCCGAAACTGTCATTGACGTAAGGGCGGGAGACACCGTCCGGCAAGCTGCGCGCGGCGTCATCGATCCTTGCGCGAAGCTTGGTCCAGATGTCCGGCAGCTCTGTTCCGTCATAGGTCGACTTGATTTCCACCTCGATCAGGGATTGCCCGGGCGTGTTGACCGAGAGGATCGTGTCGACCTCGCTCATCTTTTGAATGGCGCTTTCGAGCGGTTCGGACACTTCCCGCGCGACAACTTCCGCGGTGGCGCCGGGGTACTGGGTCACCACGGCGGCGGTCTTGATCGTGAAAGCCGGATCCTCGAGCCGCCCGAGGGAGAAGAAGCCCCACGTGCCGCCGAGCAGGCAGATCAGGACCACGATCCAGGTAAAGACCGGCGCGTCGATGCAGTAGCGGGCGATGCGCATGGCGACCCCCTACTGGCCGAAGCCGTTGAACCGGCGGACGGACTGCCCGTCGTCGAGGCTATTGACCCCGGCCACCGCGATCTCCGCGCCCGCGTCGAGGCCAGAGACGATGTGAAAGTCTCCCGTTTCCGACACCGCGACGTCGACCGCGGTTGCGCGCAGCGTGCCCGTCTGACCATCCGCGCTGTCGAAGACGAAAACGGAGGTCTGGCCGTTCGCCCCGGTCGCGATGGCGTTGGTCGGCACCACGAGCCGCGGAGCACCGCCAGAGAGTGTTGCGGTCACCGTTACCGATGCCCCGGGAAGAAGCGCGAGCCCTTGCGGCGGTGGCATGCCGAGGACTACGCGGAAGGTTTGGCCGATCTGCGAGGTCTCCGCCGTCACCTCTCGGATTTCAAGCGGATAGGCGGTCGGGCTCACCGGGAAGGTCGCGGTGATCATCACGTCCGGATCCTCGCCCGCCTGCTGAAACAGAAGCTCGGGCACGTCGATCTCGATCCTCAGTTCGGACAGATCGTGCAGACGGACAATCTGCGTGCCCGCCGCGATGGTCGTGAAGTTGGAGACGTGCCGCCGCGCGACCACTGCGTCAAACGGCGCGCGCAGGGTCGATTGGCGGAGCGCGTAGCGGGCGTCGTCCAGCGCCACACGCGCAAGGTCGAACTGGGTCTGGGCGTCATCGACGGTTGCCTGGCTGACCGCATTGCCCCGCAGTTGCTGCATGCGGTCCCGCGTCCGTTCCGCCTGAGCCAGATTGACCTCCGACCGCTGGAGGGAGAGTTCGAACGGTTCCTGATCGAGCTGTGCGAGCAGGCTGCCCGCCTCGACCGGCTGCCCCTCCACCGCGTTCAGTTCGACGACCTGTCCGCCCACCTGGAAGGACAGGTCCACGGTCTGCTTGGCGACCACCTGACCGAAGAAGGTGCGCACGCGGACGTTTCGGGTCGGCTCGACCATCATCAGCTTGACCGGTATTGTCTGGGCGGTCGCGGGGGCCGGTCCCGTCCCAGCGATCAGGAGCGCCACCGCGAGCGTGGCGAGCCATCTCAGAGCGTTCGGACTGTGGCGGGTGGACAGGGGCCGGGGATGGGGAGAGAGAGCACTCGCCATTGCTGGATCCTCACGTTGCGCGTCCGGTGACAGGGCGGACGTTCAAGCACTACAGCTATCAGACAACAGATGTGCGACTCGAACCACCCTGACTTGACCTTCTGACAAAAGAAATTGGGCTGTCAGATGAGGCGCTGCCTGTGCTCAGATCTCCTTTGAGACGCGGATGTCGAGCAATGCGGGGCGGGGGGTCGAGAGGACCTTTTCGGGCACGCCCCGTGGCCCGTCCAGACGGTCGGCGTGGAGGCCGTAGGCGCGGGCGATCGCGACGAAGTCCGGTGCCGAGGGCGTGACGCCGACCGGGGTGACGTCATCCGCGAGCATCGCCGCCTCGATCTCCTGATACCCCGCGTTGTTCCACACGAGCGTGGTCACGTTCGCGTCGATGTCCGCAGCGCTGCCAAGTTCCGAGAGGGAGAACTGAAGCCCGCCGTCACCGGTCAGGGCCACAACGGGGCGGTCCGGCGCGCCGATCGCAGCCCCGATCGCTGCTGGCAGCGCATAGCCCAGCGTGCCATAGCCGGTCGCGGAGTTGAACCATGCGCCGGGACAAGGTGCATCGATCAGGAGGTTTCCCGCATAGACGGGCTGGGTGGAGTCGCCCACGATGATCGCATCGGGCAGGGCGCGCCAGATCCCCTCGATCATCTCGATCTGCCGGCGATAGGCAGGCGACAGGCCGTCCATCGCCCGCCTGCGGGCGACCGCAGCGCGGGCGGCTCCACCCCTCGCCTCGGGGGAGAGGTGCGGGTGGAGCGCGTCAAGGAACGCGCCCGCGTCGCCAATGATCTGCAGACCGCTGTCCCCTCGCGCGGTGAGCTGTTCCGGGTCGATGTCGACCCTGACAAGGTTCGGATGGGGCGGCAGCGCGCCCCGGTCGTACATGTCGTAGTCGGTCCGCCCCATCTCCGTCCCGAGGGCGAGCACCAGATCGGAACGGGCCATCAGGTCCCGAACCGGGTCGAGGCTCGGGCTGACGGGCAGGTTCAGTGGGTGACCTGCCATGACGCCACGGGCGTTGATGGTGCTCACCACCGGCGCATCGAGCGCTGCGGCAACATTCCGCAAGGATGCCGCCGCCGGAACGCAGCCGCCACCGGCGAGGATCAGCGGGCTGCGGCTCGCCGTGCACAGGCGTGCTGCTTTCGTCAGCGCTTCGGCGGTTGGGGCCGGGCGTGGTTTTGGAGGAAGCGAGATGCGGGGGCGGAGGACCCGCATCTTCATGACATCGGTTGGGATCTCGATATGAACGGGTCGCGGGCGCGCGTGGGTCATTGTGACGAACGCCTCGGTCAGCACGTCGCCGAGCGCTTCCGGATCCGTGAGCGTCCATGTCTTGAGGCAAACCGTGCGAGACAGTGCTGCCTGATCCGGCAGTTCGTGGAGCAGGCCGAGGTGGCGCCCCCGGGTTTCTATCGGGTTGACGCCGGACAGGATCAGCATGGGTACGCTGTCTGCCCGCGCCTGCGCGATTGCGGTGATTGCGTTCGTAAATCCGGGCCCGGTGATCAGGAGGCAGACACCCGGCCGCCCGGTCACCCGCGCGTAGCCATCTGCCATGAATGCAGCACCCTGTTCGTGTCGCGGCGTGACATGACGCACCGCGCTGCCCGCAAGGCCACGGTAGAGCTCGACGGTGTGAACGCCGGGAATGCCAAAGACCGTGTCGACGCCCAGATCCTCGAGCGCCGCAATCAGCGCCTCGCCTACAGAGAGTGTGGACATGCAAGCGTCTCCGTGAAGGCGGCGATGCGCTCTGCCGCAGTGGCGAGCATGTCGTCCGGCACTGTCAGGCTGAGGCGGATCAGATCGCGCGCCTGATCGCCGAAGGAACTGCCCGGCATGACCGCCACGCCAGCCTTCAGCAGCCGCCAGGCGAAGCCGTCCCCATCGAGACCGGTGCCCGAGACGTCCGCGAGGAGGAACATCCCCGACTCTGGCAGGTAAGGGCGCAGCCCGGGGATCTTTGCAAGGCGCTGGGCGAGCGCCTCTGACCGGCGCCGATAGTCCCGGCGCAGGCAAGCCGCGGTGTCCGGCGGATGGTCGAGCGCATAGGCCGTCATGTCCGCGATGAAGGGCTGATTGCCAAACAGCATCGCCTCTGAAATCGGCAGGATCCGGCGGCAGAATTCTTCGGAGCCCACAGCCCAGCCCGACCGGAAACCGGGTGCCGCGCAGGACTTGGAGATCGAGGACAGAGCGACGACCCGATCCGCGATCTCCTCGATTTCGAACGGGGAGGCGAAGGGGCCATCGTAAACCAGATCCTCGTAGACCTCGTCGCAGACCAGCCAGAGGTTTCGCTCCGCGCAAAGCGCTCCGATCTCCCGCACCGTGGCGCGGTCGAGCACGGCGCCGGAGGGGTTCTGCGGCGAGTTGAGCAGCAGCACCCGGCACTCCGGCGTCAGGGCCGCGGCGATGTCCGCGACCCGGATGCGGAAACCGTTTTCCGGGCGCAAGGGGACAGGCACCGCATGTGCACCGCTGGCGCGGATGATCCCCTCATAGGTCGCGTAGAACGGATCGCCCACGAGGACGCCATCGCCGGGTCCCGTCAATCCCATCATCGTCGCAAAGAGGGCGGACTGCGTTCCGGGAAAGCAGAGCACATTTTCCGCTGTGACGCCCGTGCGACGACGCGCATAGCGGCGGGCAAGCGCGTCGAGGAGGGCGGGCTCACCGCGGCCGCTGGAGTACCCGGTGCGACCGGATCGCATCGCCCGTGCAGCCACCTCGATCAGCGCCGGATCGGGCGGCAGATCCGGCTCGCCGATGGTCAGCTCGATGATGTCCGCACCCTCCCGCCGCATCTGGCGGGAGCGTTCGTGGACTGCCCATTTGGCGCCGCCGCTGTCCTTCAGCCGATCGGTGATGGGGGCGAAATGGAGCGTCATGTCGGGTCCCTTTCTGCGCTGGGCCGGGTGATGATGGCGAGGATGCTGTCCCGGGCGAGGTCGACAACGTCGATGTCGGCGAAGGTGCCGCGGTCGAGCGATACCTCCAGCCAGATGCCGTCGATGACCGCGTTGGCAGCGATGGCCTGCCGGTGGATCATGTCGGGATCGTCCGGGCAGCCATCCGCACGCCTCAGATCAGCGATGATGTCCTCGAGGAGGACGCGCACCGCCCGGTAGCCGTCCCGGTGGATCTGTGCCATCGCGGGATCCGTTGTCACCGTCGCGACGAAGGCGGTCCAGATTGCCACGTGGCGCGGGCTGGCGAGCGGGTCGGTGCAGGAGGCGCGGACGAGGCGTTCGAGCCGGTCGACCGGGGGGCCGGAGCCCACAGCCTCGGTGATCCCGCCGGTCAGATCCTCGACGAAAGTGGCGTAGGCCGCCTCGACCATCCGGTCCTTACTGACGAAGTAGCGGCGGATGAGCCCAGGTGTCACGAGAGCCCGCTGGGCCACTTCCCGCACCGTCGCGCCGGGCAGGCCCCGCTCCGCCACAGCATCGAGGGTGGCGCGGATCAACGTCGCCCGGCGCACCTCCTCCGGTTCGTGGTGGAAGGACCGGCGGTTCATCCCACGGCCTTTGGAGAGGCGTGCGAGTCGGTGCAAGCTGGGTTCTGGATCGTGGGTCCGATCGCGGTGCACATGACATACCCGTCCGTAATTATACATCTGTATAATTACGGACATGGATCGTTCGCGCAACCCCTGTGACCGCACTCTCCGCGCGCGGTCTTGAACGGGTTCGAGCGGGTAGGAAAACGGACCTACTTGGTCAGGATGAGCTTTCCGGCGCGGGTGATGCGCAGGTAGTAGGTGGTACCGTCAAGAACGATCCGCGCCTGAACCCCCTCGCCCACCATGTCCCGAGCGTCGTAGGTGGGAAGGTCCTCGCGCGGGTCGGGTGCCCGCGCGGTGGTGTTAAGCGGCTCTGCCGCAATCGTCATCGTCCGATATCCCCGGCATCTTCGGGCCGCCGTTCGATCCGGTCGAGCAGGGCTTCGAGCGGTGTGTCCGAGAGGAAAGCTGCTGCCGGGACGTACCCGTCGACCGCCTCCCGGATCAGTTCGCGCCAACAGGGTGCCGGGTCTCGTAGGGGTTCGGGATCAGATCGCATGGGCCGGGCTCCTTGTTCTGTCATGGGCTCCGGGCTCCCCGATGGGTGGCTGGGACGTGTTCCAAGGGTGCCGCGACCGCCCTCCCTTGTCAATCCCGATAAAATCAGTCGGAATAAGCGGTGATGTCAGTGTTGACCACGATAGTGACGCAGAACGAAGAGCCGAATCGCCGATGCCAGCCCGATATCGCCGCCCCGGTTCTCGTCGATCTCGCTGGCGAGCGCATTGATTGGCTGGCCGCGCGCAGCTGCGATGTCGCGAAAGGCGTCCCAGAAGTCCCGCTCAAGGCTGACGGAGGTGCGATGCCCCTTCAGCGTGAGGGATCTCTTTTGCGGTCGTATGTCAGGCATCGTCCCGCTTGTGCCCGTCGAGATGACGGTCGAGCCGGGTCTTGGCCTCCGCATCGCGGGCCCATTCGGATTTGGTCCGTCCGTGTTTGGCGGCGTTTTCGTCCGCGCGGACGCGATCCTCGGCACGGGACTTGGCCTTGCGGGCCTGACGGAGATTGATGACCTTGCTCATACGCAAAGAGTGCCACCGCTTGGTGGCTGCGTCGAGGGGGAGAGACTGGCGCGCCGTCGCTCGTACATTCAGCCTGAACGGGTCGTGCACGACAATCACGATTGCAGCGCGGATAACAGCCTCCCCGGCTGTCGAACCTCGCAGGTCTGTCGCTGCAAGTCGCTACGCGACAAGCGAGACGCACGCTCGCCTGGGGGCGCGCGCATCATCCCGTGTTGCGACCGACGTCAGCCCTTTGGCCCCAGCATGTCCTTCGGCTGGACCACACGATCGAAGGTCTCCGCATCGACGAAACCGAGGTTGATCGCCTCTTCCTTCAGGGTCGTGCGGTTCTTGTGGGCCGTCTTCGCCACCGTCGTTGCGTTATCGTATCCGATCTCCGGCGCCAGCGCGGTGACCAGCATCAGGCTTTCCCACATCAGCCTGGAGATTCGGTCCTCATCCGCCTCGATACCAACGACGCAATTGTCGGTGAAGGCGACGGCTGCATCCCCGAGAAGCTGCATGGATTGCAGGCAATTGTAGATCATCATGGGCTTGTAGACGTTGAGCTCGAAATGCCCCTGGGAGCCTGCGAAGCCGATGGCGGCGTCGTTGCCCATCACATGGGCGCAGACTTGGGTCAGCGCCTCACACTGAGTCGGGTTGACCTTGCCCGGCATGATCGACGAGCCGGGCTCGTTCTCCGGCAGCATCAGTTCGCCAAGGCCGCAGCGGGGGCCGGAGCCGAGAAGCCGGATGTCGTTTGCAATCTTGAAGAGGCTCGCCGCGACGGTCTTGAGCGCGCCGGACATCTCGACGATCGCATCGTGGGCTGCGAGCGCCTCGAACTTGTTCGGCGCTGTCACGAAGGGCAGCCCCGTGATCTCCGCAATGTGCTTTGCCACGCCTTCGGCAAAGCCTGGCTTTGTGTTGAGACCTGTACCCACGGCTGTGCCGCCCTGCGCGAGGGGGTAAACATTGTAGAGCGCCGCGCGCACCCGCTTGATCCCCTGCTCGACCTGGAACGCGTAACCACCGAATTCCTGGCCGAGGGTCAGCGGCGTCGCATCCTGAGTATGGGTGCGCCCGATCTTGATGATGTCCTTGAAGGCCTCCGACTTCGCAGCGAGCGCTGCGTGGAGCTTTTCAAGCCCGGGGATGAGAACCGAGGTCGCGGTGACGGCGGCCGAGATGTGCATCGCCGTCGGGAACGTGTCGTTGGAGCTTTGCGCGCGGTTGCAGTGGTCGTTGGGGTGGACCGGCGACTTGGACCCGATCTCCCCGCCGAGGATCTCGATGGCCCGGTTGGCGATCACCTCGTTGGAGTTCATGTTCGACTGGGTGCCGGAGCCGGTCTGCCAGACCACCAGAGGGAAGTGATCGTCGAGCTTGCCCTGGGCAACCTCGCTCGCGGCCTGAACGATTGCGTTGCCGAGCTCCGGCTCGAGGTTGCCAAGGTCCATGTTCGTCAGCGCCGCTGCCTGTTTGATCACGCCGAGCGCGCGGACGAGTGCGACGGGCTGCTTTTCCCAACCGATGGGGAAGTTCATGATGCTGCGTTGGGTCTGTGCGCCCCAGTACTTGTCGGCGGGAACCTCGAGCGGGCCGAAGCTGTCGGTCTCGGTACGGGTGGCGCTCATGCGGTGGAACTCCTGATGCGAATGATCTCCGGTCGCGATGTCTATAGCGCGGTGTCGGGCGAGATTCCAATTGTCTGGAACGTCGGTATCGAAGCTTCGCTGGCTGATGTCCGCGGTCAAGGAGAGCGAGGCGAGCCTGCACCGACACAACCCTGCGGGCGCTCGCCGTGCGAATTCCTTCCCAACGGGACCGATCCGCCGCGAACAGCGTCGGGTGGCCGAGCGTGTCGGACCGCTTGGCCTCCGGTTCTACTGCTGTCCAGAAAGGGACGGAGGAGGGGTAGGGCCGCGGGGCCTCAGCCCGGCATGCGGTAGAATTCGTAGACTTGCGCAGGCGGTAGGTTGCGCCACACACGGCCGCGGGTGCGCCATGTGAGTCTCAGATCGTCCCGGACCGCCCGTTCGATCGGCGGCGACGTGCCGTAGGTGAACTGGACAAACCGCCCGCCCGGCCGCATCGCACCGAAGGCCGCATCGACGATGTCATGCTGCACCTGCCCCGGCATGGACAGGAGTGGCAGGCCGGAGATTGTCGCCTCCGCCGCCTGCACACCGCGGGCCTGCAGAGTCTGCGCCGGGGCCTCGTGGACCTTCGCTCCAGGAAAGCGCCGCCGCAGAAAGGCGGCGAACTTCGCGTCGATCTCGAACAGGTGAAGCTGATGTTCCGGCACGCCCCGGCGCAGCATCGCCTCTGTGATCTTGCCCGTGCCCACGCCTAGCTCGATCACCGGACCTGATGTCGTGCCGAGCCCCGCCGTCATCGCGTCCGCGAGGTCCGTGCTGGAGGGGGAGAGGGCCACGATCCGCGCCGGTCGTCGCAGCATCTGGGTCCAGAAAAGGTATTTGTCCGAGTCGAGGATGCGGTCGAATGCCATGCGCTGCTCCGATCTTCTGGATGCGCGTTCCGGGGGGTGTTGCCTCGCTACTTCCGGAACGTGTCGAGTTGAACCACGTCGGCGCCACCTTCCGGGGCCGGGTCGCTTTCCTCCACCGCGGCTGGTTCTGCGACCGCCTCCGGCATCTCTTCGGGCTCGTCGTCTTCGCCAGTGTCCTCATGGGCGTCGAACCGCAGGCCGAACTCCACGGAAGGATCGACGAAGGTCTTCACCGAGGCGAAGGGCACCACCAGCGGCTCAGGCGAGTTGCCGAAGTTGAGCGTGATCGAAAACCGGTCGTCCATGACCACAAGATCGGCGAACCATTCCTGGATCACGATCGTCATATCCTCCGGATAGCGGTCCTGAAGCCAGTCCGCGATATCGACGCCCGGGTGGGCGGTCTCAAATGTGATGTAGAAATGATGATCCCCCGGGAGCCCGTTGGCCGACACGTCCTGAAGGACTTCAGCGAGCAATCCCTGCATCGCCTTGTGCATCAGCTTTCCGTAATTAATGCGGCGGGCCATGGTCTCTCCCCGAAGTTGACCCGACCATATACGATTCTCCCTGACAGGGAAGCGCGGTGTAGCGCCGGTCAGACGGGCAAAAGTTGGGGATGAAATGCAGGCTTCTGTTGCCAGGTGCCTGCGAACCCCGCCTTACCCGGCTAGGGGCAAGGACTTAGATTTCGGTCTTCTTACTGCTTACGCAGCAAGAGCGACCGGAGCACGATTGTCATTTGCAATTGTACTGTTCACGCCGATAACGGTGGCAG
>JBCBAP010000037.1:0-33697 GCA_038532435.1 Pseudomonadota bacterium
AGTCAGGTGATGTAGAGTAAGAGCGAGGAGCTTCCTCGCCCCGTCATAGCGCGGTTCGTGGCCCGTAGTGGCCGACCGCAACGCCATCCCCTTGCGTGCGCGGCACTTCATCGGCCAGTCTGCCCTACCAGCCTTAGGAGTGCCCCCATGTCCCACACCCCCACCGGAACCCTGGCCCTGCAGACCATTGCGATGCCGGGGGACACGAATGCGAACGGTGACATCTTCGGCGGTTGGCTGATGGCGCAGATGGATCTCGGATCCTCCGTGCTTGCCCGCACCCGGGCGCGCGGTCGGGTCGCGACCGTCGCCGTGGATGCGATGACGTTCTACAAGCCCGTGCATGTGGGGGATTTGGTGTCGATCTACGGCGCGATGCAGCGGGAGGGCACAACCTCCATGCGGGTCGGTGTCGAGGTCTGGGTAACCCGGCAGCCGAGCGGGGATGTGCTGAAGATGACAGAGGCTGTCTTCACCTTCGTGGCGGTCGATGAGGCGGGAAACAAGCGTCCGCTGCCCTCGAATTGACACCCCGAAAAAGAAAACCAGCGATCCGGGGGGAAGCACGGATCGCTGGCTTATGGAGCTTTCGCCTCTGGTACGACGGGGGGGATGTGAACCGTCAGCAAATCCTCCAGGTCGATGTGTTGAGCATTGGGGTCTTCTTATGAAATCGAGACTAACATACAACTCGGAGTTGTAAAGACGATTCGCAGGCGTCTTAATCGTTGAATTCACTTGTACTGTAACGGATTAACGGCCCTTAGCGTTACGTTGACACGGCCACCTCCAGGGATCAGTTGGGACGGCCCGGGCTTGATCCGATCAATGCCGTGAAATGCGAGGCGCGCGGGGCCTCCCATCACCACGCAGTCCCCCGATTCGAGCCAGATGGAGGACGTCGGATCGGACCGTTCCGTCCCGCCCATGCGAAAGAGGCCGGGTGCCCCGAGAGAGACCGAGACGACAGGCGCGTCGAACTGTTCTTCGTCCCGGTCCTGATGAATACCCATACGCGCACCCTCAGCGTAGAAGTTCACCAGGCACGAGGTGGGTCTGGCCTCTGATCCGCTGATGGCAGTCCAAACCGCACGGATCGGGTCCGGAATAGGCGGCCATGGCATGCCGTTCGGGTGCCGTGTCTGATAGCGGTACCCCTTGTGATCGCTGATCCAGCCCGCGTCACCGGCGGAGGTCATCCGTACGGACATCTGCTGGCCGCGCGACGTGGTCGGGTGAAACAATGGTGCGGCCCGCACGATGCCGCGGACCGCCTCCAGCACCTCTGCCTGGGCAGCGGGGTCGAGGTGCCCCTTGTGGATTTCGAAGCCTTTGACGCGAAGCACGGTCATGTGGTTACCGTGGCGTCGGACGCCGCCGCTGTCGAGGGGTCAGACCCGGTCGACAGGACGCGATGCCGATCTACCTCCGACTGACCCTGCAGGGAGTTCCGGACGATGACCGACACGACCATGGACCTGGCAGATGTGGACCCGATGGTGCGGGAGCAGTCCCGCCGCAGGCTCACGGATGCGGAGATCGACATTCTGAAGCGCTACGGCAGGGAGCGGAGTTACTCCGCCGGGGAATTTATCTTCGAGGCCGGAGTTCAGGGTTATTCGTTCACGGTCCTCCTGTCGGGCGAAGTCACGATCATCGATCCGACGGAAGATGGCGACGGTCTGGTGGCCCGCGTGCCGGAGAATGGTTTCCTCGGTGAACTGGGGCTCCTAAGCGGGCAGCCTCCGTTCCTCTCCTGCAGGGCGATGAGCGATACCCGCATGCTCGAGCTCAATGGCGAGGCGCTGCACGCGGTGATTAACCAAGTGCCGGAAATCGGGGACGTGATCGTGTCTAGCTTCGCCGCGCGGCGGGAAATGTTGATGCAGGCCGCAACGGCGAACCTGACGATCCTGGGACCGGAGGCGCATCGGGATGTGACCCGGGCGCGGGAATTCGTGAGCCGCAACCGCATCCCCCACCGGTTCGTTGATTCGGCGGATGCGCAAGGGCAGGCGCTCGTGGGACGGTTGGATGTGGATCCGGAGGCGCTCAACGTGGTGCTGCGCGGTGACGAGGTTGTCGCGCGTCCGGACAACCCGGGCATCGCCTACGCGCTGGGCCTCGCGCTCGACGTCGCCGACGGGATGCAGGTGGACCTAACCGTGATTGGAGCGGGCCCCGGTGGCCTCGCCGCGGCGGTCTACGGCGCGTCGGAGGGGTTGAAGACCGTGGTGGTGGAAAATACCGCCATAGGGGGGCAGGCGGGCACATCGAGCCGCATCGAGAACTACATGGGCTTTCCCACCGGGATCTCTGGCGCGGATCTCGCCTACCGGGGGCAGATCCAGGCGATCAAGTTCGGCGCGCGCTTTGCCGCTCCCCGGACGGCCCGGCGGCTGGAAGTGACGGAGACGGGCTACCGTATCGTTCTGTGCAACGGAAATGACATCTGCACCCGGTCCATTGTCATCGCTGCGGGCGTTCAATACCGCAAGCTGCCGCTCGACCGGCTCGATGAGTTCGAAGGTGCGGGCATCTACTATGCCGCCACCGATCTGGAGGCGCGGTTCTGCGCGAACACGGAGGTGGTGATCGTGGGGGGCGGAAACTCCGCTGGTCAGGCTGCCATGTTCCTCTGCCGCCATGCAAAACATGTTCATGTGGTGATCCGGCGGGGTGGTCTGAGCGAGACCATGTCGAGCTACCTGACGCAGCGGTTGGAGAACGATCCGACGATCACGCTGCACACCTATTCCGAGGTGACGAAACTCGACGGGGATGGCGTGCTGGAGCAGGTGACAATCACCAACCAGACGTCCGGCGATGAGACGGTGATCGACAGCAAGGCGCTCTTCATCATGATCGGCGCGGCACCGTTCACCGACTGGCTCGACGGGCGTGTGGAGCTTGACGAGAAGGGCTTCGTGAGGACCGGCGCCGAGGTGGGCGGGCGCACCCCGTTCGAGACGTCCTGCGAGGGCATCTACGCCATCGGCGACGTTCGCTCCGGCTCCGTCAAACGGGTAGCCTCCGCCGTCGGCGAAGGGTCTGTCGTCGTCTCCGCCGTGCACCAACATATCGCTGAAAAAGACAGAAGGGAGTAACCATTCCCATCCCGACCCGCGGAATCCCCAAACGGTTGCTTGCAGCCCCCGCGCGCGATCCTTATATCCGCTGCGGACCTTTGCCGCGGGGGCACTTGCGGTGTGGGATGGGCCTCGGGGGCTGCAATCGTGGATCCGGGACCCTCAATCGCCAGAACGAAGGAAGGATATTCGCATGGCCAAAGTGATTGGTATCGACCTCGGCACCACGAACTCCTGCGTTGCCATCATGGACGGGTCGCAGGCCCGTGTGATCGAGAACTCCGAGGGCGCGCGCACGACGCCCTCCATGGTGGGCTTCACCGAAGACGAGCGGCTGGTGGGTCAGCCGGCGAAGCGTCAGGCGGTGACAAACCCGGAAAACACCCTTTTCGCCGTGAAGCGCCTGATCGGGCGCCCGCACAACGACCCGATGGTCGAAAAAGACAAGGGGATGGTCCCCTACAAAATCGTTGAGGGGAAGAACGGCGACGCTTGGGTCGAAGCCCGCGGCGAAAAGTACTCCCCCAGCCAGGTGTCCGCCTTCATCCTGCAGAAGATGAAGGAAACCGCCGAGGACTACCTCGGTGAGGGTGTGACCCAGGCAGTCATCACCGTCCCCGCCTACTTCAACGATGCCCAGCGTCAGGCGACGAAGGATGCGGGCAAGATCGCGGGCCTCGACGTCCTGCGCATCATCAACGAGCCGACGGCAGCAGCCCTCGCATACGGGCTCGACAAGCAGGGCGAATCGAAGACGATTGCGGTCTATGACCTCGGTGGCGGTACATTCGACATCTCGATCCTCGAGATCGATGAAGGCCTCTTCGAAGTGAAATCCACCAACGGCGACACGTTCCTCGGTGGTGAAGATTTCGACATGCGGATCGTCGAGTACCTCGCCAACGAGTTCAAGAAAGAGCACGGCATCGACCTCAAGCAGGACAAGCTGGCCCTGCAGCGCCTCAAGGAAGCGGCGGAGAAGGCGAAGATCGAACTGAGCTCGTCGAGCCAGACCGAGATCAACCAGCCGTTCATCTCCATGAACCCGCAGACGCAACAGCCGGTTCACCTGGTGATGAAGCTCACCCGGGCGAAGCTGGAGAGCCTCGTCAATGATCTGATCGCACGCTCCATGAAGCCCTGCCAGGCAGCGCTGAAGGATGCGGGGCTGAGTAAGGATGATATCGACGAGGTCGTTCTGGTTGGTGGGATGACGCGGATGCCGAAAGTGACGGAGGAGGTCACGAAATTCTTCGGCAAGGAGCCGCACAAGGGCGTGAACCCGGATGAGGTCGTCGCCATGGGTGCGGCAATCCAGGCGGGCGTTCTGCAGGGCGACGTGACCGATGTGGTGCTGCTCGATGTGACCCCGCTCTCGCTGGGTATCGAAACGCTCGGCGGTGTGTTCACCCGCCTGATCGATCGGAACACCACGATCCCGACGAAGAAGTCCCAGATTTTCTCGACCGCCGAAGACAACCAGAACGCAGTGACGATCCGGGTGTTCCAGGGTGAGCGCGAAATGGCGGCGGACAACAAGATCCTCGGCCAGTTCAACCTCGAGGATATTCCGCCCGCACCTCGCGGCCTGCCACAGATCGAAGTGACCTTCGATATCGATGCGAACGGAATCGTCTCCGTCTCCGCCAAGGACAAGGGGACGAACAAGGAACACAAGATCACGATCCAGGCCTCCGGTGGCCTCAGCGACGACGACATCGAAAAGATGGTCAAGGACGCGGAGGAGAATGCGGAGGCGGACAAGGAACGCCGCGAGCTCGTCGAGGCGAAGAACCACGCCGAGAGCCTCGTGCACTCCACCGAAAAGTCGCTTGAGGAGCATTCCGACAAGGTCAGCTCCGCCACCGTCGAGGTGATCGAGATGGCGATCGTCCAGCTCAAGGATGCGATGGAGGGCGAGGACGCGGGCAAGATCAAGGCCAAGACCCAGGACCTCACCGAAGCGGCGATGAAGCTGGGCGAGGCGATCTACCAGGCCCAGGCTGAAGACAGCGAAGAGCCCGACGACACGCCGGAAGCCGCCGATGAGGCGATGCGCGAAAACGATGACGACGTGGTCGACGCGGACTTCGAGGAAGTGGACGACAACAAGAAAGCTTCCTGAAGCCCGACCTGATGGTCTAGACACGAACCCGCGCCGCACCCGGCGCGGGTTTTTTCATGCGGACCCCGATGATCCTGATCAGCGCGCAAGCCTTTCCCCCGGCCTCCGGTGGCATCCAGAACCTGATGCAGGGCCTTGCCGAGTATGCCGCCCGCACGCATGAGGTGCTGGTCCTGGCCGATGGCGGTGCGGAGGCACGGGATTTCGATGCACATGCCCCCTATCGGGTGGAGCGGTTTGGCGGGCCCCGCCCCCTCCGCCGATGGCTGAAGGCGCGGCGGGTGGCAAAACTTGCCCGCGCGGGTACCGTCGAGGCGGTCTTCGCCGACAGTTGGAAAAGCGTAGAGGCATTGGGCAAGGATCTCGGGACGCCCGTCGTCGCCTATGGCCACGGCAACGAGTTCCCCGTCGATGCGAGAAAACAGGATAGGGTGCGCACCGCACTGGCGAAGGCGGATGCCCTGATCTGCGTCTCCGAGGAGACCCGGGGCCGGGCTGAACCCTCTCTGCCCACAGGGCTTCCGGTGCACATCATCCATCCACCGGTGTTTCCGCATGAGCCTGCGGGGACGGACGATGTTGCCTATGCGGAAGGGGTTTGGGCGGGTGCCGGACCCCGGATGCTCACCATGTCCCGGTTGATCGACTGGAAAGGCATCGATGAGGCGATCCATGCGACGGCGATGCTGCGGGCAGATCATCCGGGTCTGAGGCTCGCCATCGCCGGGATCGGCGACGACCGCGCACGGTTGGAAGGCATCGTGGCTGAGTGCGGGCTTGGGGATGCGGTCGCGTTCCTCGGGCGGGTCGAAGGCGGTCGGAAGACCGCTCTCCTGCAGTCTGCCGATATCTTCCTCCAGCCCGGTCGTCAGGTGGGGCAGGAGCGGGAGGGTTTTGGGATCACCTATGTGGAGGCAGCACTTGCCGGGACCCCCGTCGTCTCGGGCAACAAGGGTGGTGCGCCGGAGGCTGTGGCGGTCGAAGCGTCCGGTCTCGTCGTCGATGGCGAGAAAACCGAAGAGGTTGCGGAGGCGATCCGCAAGATCCTCATCGACCCTGGGCGCTGGGCTGAGAGCGCGCGCATCCATGGCGAGGCACACTTGTGGGAGAACCAGATCGGACGGATCCTCGCGGTGGCAGGTCTCTAGCGTCTCAGGCGGGGCCTGATGCTCAATGCGCCGTTCTCCTGGCCCGGCGATCAAGTCGAGATGTGTGCTGCGTTCAAGCTTAGATGCCGAGACGTGCCAAACCTCGACAACATCAGTTCGCAGGACGACGATCAGGTCGTAGAACGATGCGCTTTGTGCGTCGATCCTGCATGTAGCTCGTTCGTCCTATCCACGCGGTCCAGCTCGCAAGTCTAACCTCGCAGAGTCGCTTTGCTCCACGCTCTTCCCTGCCGTCAGGATCTTGCTCCTTCACGTGTGACAGTTGACGACGGAAACCGCTGGTCGCCGAGTCGTCGCTGGGGCAAGAGCGCACTGTCGTACCGGGAAGATGCCACCAGTGATCGGTCCGGGCCCCAAGTGCATCCTGCTCAACAACCACACTTGCGGCACCAACCTCTGTCCTGATCTCAAATGGTTTTCTACTGACTGAGAACGGCCCAGCACCCTACGGGCGCGGCATCGTTCCGTCCTGCCCGGTCGCCGCCTCGAACTGTTTCACGTCGCGCAGCCAGCGGGCCCAGCTCAGGATACAGCACAGCGCGAAGCCGTACATGCCACCACGCCAACCGCCCTTCTGGACGTATTGCTTCAGGAAATACACCGGTCCGCCGAGGACGATGCGCAGACGCAGTTCCCAAAGTGGCCGCTTGCGCGTCTCCCGCGCCCGGACGGTGCTGACGGAGTTCATCTTTGCCACCACCTGCGCAAGGTTACGGTGGCCATGGTGGATCAGCGGGCCCTTGAGCAGCCGGAGCTTCTTCTCATCAATGCCCTGAAGCTGGTCCCAGGCCTTGTGCTCGGGCATACGGTGTACGCGGCGGTCGTAGAGCTTTGCCCGGGTGACGTTGAAGAACCCCTCCCACAGCGGCCCACCGGGCGGACGCAGGCACAGGTCGAGGCCGTAGACGCTGTCCGCCGGACCCTCGGCAAACAGTCCCGCGATCGTCGCCGCCAGCGTGTCGGACACCTCCTCATCCGCGTCGAGGTCAAGCAGCCAGTCATGCTGTGCCGCCTCCTCGCCAGTGCGTTTCTGAAACCCGTTGCCAAGCCAGGGCTGCGCGATAACCCGGGCGCCGGCACCCTCCGCCACAGCCACGGTGTCGTCTGTCGAGCCGCTGTCCACCACGATCACCTCGTCGGCAACCTTGAAGGCTGCGGCAACCGTGGTCGCAATCCGGTCCGCTTCGTTCAGCGTCCGGATGTAGCAGCTGATGGGCTGGGTCATGCGCAGGCTCCGCGACTTCTGTTCCTGTCTGAGTATCCAACGGGGCACGCACGGTAAACCGCGACGTGACGGTGGCGGAAGTTCCTATGGAATCTTCCCTGCTCGGCGACTATATGCACCGCAACCGTGAAAGTACTGGGCAGTCCGCCGGGCTGCGCTGCTTTTTTCCGTTCCTGGCCGGTCAAGACAAACGCAAGGCTGATTGAATGGCGAAACGCGACTACTACGAAACGCTCGGCGTGGCCAAGGGTGCCTCCGACGCGGATCTGAAGAAGGCCTTCCGAAAGAAGGCGATGGAGCTTCACCCGGATCGAAACAAGGACAATCCGACTGCCGAGGCGGAATTCAAGGAAGTCAACGAAGCCTACGATGTCCTCAAGGATGCCGAAAAGAAGGCGGCCTATGACCGGTTCGGTCATGCGGCCTTCGACGGCGGCATGGGCGGGGGAGGAGGCGGCTTCCGTCCGGGCCAGGGCGCGGATTTCTCGTCCGCGTTCTCTGACGTGTTCGACGATCTCTTCGGTGACTTCATGGGCGGGCAACGTGGCGGCCGGGGGCGCGGGAATCGCGCCAGCCGGGGGGCCGACCTGCGCTACAACATGTCCATGTCGCTGGAGGAGGCGTTCACCGGCAAGCAGGCCTCGATCAATGTGCCCGGGTCGACTGTGTGCGACGTGTGCAACGGCTCAGGCGCCGAAGGCGGTGCCGAGCCACAGACGTGTCCGACCTGTTCGGGGATGGGAAAGGTTCGGGCGCAACAGGGCTTCTTCACCATTGAGCGGACATGTCCCACCTGCGATGGGCGCGGCCAGATCATCAAGAACGCCTGTAAGAATTGCGGTGGTGCCGGTCGGGTCGAGCGTGAGCGTGCGCTCAACGTCAACATCCCCGCGGGCGTCGAAACCGGTACCCGCATCCGGCTCGCCGGTGAGGGTGAGGCGGGGATGCGCGGTGGCCCGCCGGGCGATCTCTACATCTTCATCGAGGTGGGATCCCATCCGATCTTCGAACGGGACGGCGCGAACCTCTTTTGCCGTATCCCTGTGCCCATGGCTAAGGCGGCGCTGGGCGGAGAGATCGAGGCCCCGAACATCGATGGCGGGCGGTCCCGGGTGAAGGTGCCCGCTGGGGTTCAGGCGGGCAAACAGCTTCGCCTGCGCGGAAAGGGGATGCCCCAGCTTCGCGGGTCAGGCTTCGGCGACCTCTATATCGAGCTTGCGGTGGAGACACCGGTCAACCTCACCGCCCGGCAGAAGGAACTGCTCAAGGAGTTTGAGCGGGAATCCGAAGAGAACCATCCGGAGAGCGAGGATTTTTTCTCCCGCGTGAAGGGTTTCTGGGACGGGATGCGCGGCTAGTTCAGCTTGCCGAGGCTGTCTTCACGAAAGACGATGGTCGATGCGCTGACGCCGTTCAGGCGGCGTCTGCACGCGCGGCCTCATAGGCCAGCATCGCCCGCTTGACCGGCAGACCCCAGTGATACCCGCCCAGCCCGCCGGATTTGCGGAGCGCCCTGTGGCAGGGGATCAGCCAGCTGATCGGATTGCGTCCCACGGCCGTGCCGACGGCGCGGACGGCCTTCGGGTTGCCTACATGCCGCGCGATCTCCGAATAGGTGGTCAGATGACCTGACGGGATCCGCAGCAGCGCCTCCCACACCTTGATCTGGAACGGGCCGCCGAGGAGCACGAGCCGGGCCTCGCCACCGGCGCTGAACGCTGCTGTGACCCAGGGGGCGAGCGCTTCCGGAGCCTCTTCGTAAGTTGCGTTCGGCCAGCGGGATCTCATGTCCTCCAGCGCTGCCTCCCGCCCTGTCTCCGCTGAGAAGGCCATACCGCAGAGACCACGCGCCGTCCCCATGGCGAGGACCTCGCCGAAGGGGCTGTCGAACCAGCCGGTGTGGATCACCAGATCAGCCCCCCCCTTCGCGTATTCACCGGGGGTCATCGCCTCCCACCGGACAAAGAGATCGTGGAGCCGCCCGGGACCAGACAGTCCGCTTTCCATCGCGGTATCGAGCACGGTGAAGCGGTCCTGCAGCCGCTGTCTCGCGTGATCGAGGGTTAGGTACTGCACGTATCGTTTCGGGCTTACCCCCACCCACTGGCTGAAGGTGCGCTGGAAATGGGTCGGGCTGTAGCCGATCGCAGCGGCCACATCCTCAAGCGTTGGCTGTTCCGGTGCCCGATCCTCCAGATAGCGCAGCGCCGCGGCCATCAGATCGTAGTGAAACGCGTCGGTGGTCTGCTCGGTCATCGCGGTGCTCCTCCATCGTCTGCACCCAACCTACGCTTTGGTCCTCTCCGCTCCACCCGGAAATTGCGAACCGTGGCGGGCGGCTGCCTGCGGCGACAAAGGGCTTGCCCGGGCGCGGCCGCCCGTGCCATGACCCGCCGCGATGGCCAGGCAACTCGGATACCACCAGATTCAGCAGATATTCTCCCGATTCCGGGCGGCGAAGGCCGAACCGGAGGGGGAGCTTGAGCATGTCAACGCGTTCACGCTGGTGGTCGCGGTGGCGCTGTCGGCGCAGGCGACCGACAAGGGCGTGAACCTTGCCACGCGGGAGCTCTTCCGGGTTGCTGACACGCCTGAAAAAATGATCGCCCTCGGCGAGGACGGCGTCATCGCCCATATCAAGACCATCGGGCTCTACCGAAACAAGGCGAAGAACGTCATCAAGCTGTCCCGCATCCTGCACGAGGATTACGGCGGTGAGGTTCCGTCGTCCCGCGCGGCGCTGGAGAGCCTGCCCGGCGTGGGGCGTAAGACGGCGAATGTCGTGCTCAACATGTGGTTCAAGCATCCGGCCCAGGCGGTCGATACCCACATCTTCCGCTTCGGCAACCGGTCCGGTGTGGCTGTGGGCAAGGATGTGGTCGCCGTGGAGCGGGCGATTGAGGATCATATCCCCGCCGAGTTTCAGCAGCATGCCCATCATTGGATGATCCTGCACGGACGCTATGTGTGCAAGGCACGCAAGCCCGACTGCCCCAACTGTCTCATCCGAGACCTGTGCGATTTCGAGGACAAGACCGAATGACCAAACGCTATGAAGTTGTCGGGATTGGCAACGCCGTTGTCGATGTGATCTCCCAGACCGACGACAGCTTCCTCGATCACATGGGGATCTCCAAGGGCATCATGCAGCTGGTGGAGCGGGACCGGGGCCAGACGCTTTATGCCGCGATGTCGGAGCGGCAACAGGTTGCCGGGGGATCCGTGGCGAACACGCTGGCCGGTCTCGGCAACATGGGCCGGTCGACCGCGTTTGTCGGTCGGGTGGCGGACGACGCGCTGGGCCTCTTTTATGAGGAGGCACTGACCAAGGGCGGTACCGCCTTTCCGAACCCGCCGGTGGCGTCCGCAGATCTGCCCACCTCGCGCTCGATGATCTTCGTCACGCCGGACGGGGAGCGGTCGATGAACACCTACCTCGGCATCTCCTCCGAGGTTGGGCCGGAGGATGTGGACACGTCCGTCATCGCGGATTCCGCGATCCTGTTTCTGGAGGGCTACCTCTATGACAAGGACCAGGGCAAGCAGGCGTTCGAGGCGGCGGCCAAGGCGATCCATCAGGGTGGTGGACAGGCGGGCATCGCGCTCTCCGACCCGTTCTGCGTCGATCGGCATCGCACGGATTTCCGCAAGCTGGTGGGCGGCCAGCTCGACTATGTGATCGGCAACCAGCACGAGTTTTCCGCGCTCTACCAGACCGAACAGCTCGAGGACGCGCTTGCGCAGGCAGCCGCGGAATGCGCGCTCGTTGTGTGCACCCGCAGCGGGGACGATGTGGTGATCATCCGCGGGACCGAGCGGGTGGAAGTGCCCGTGCAGAAGGTCGTTCCCGTCGACGCGACGGGCGCGGGGGATCAGTTCGCCGCGGGGTTCCTGAACGGCCTGTCCCTCGGCACAAGCCTCGAGGTTGCAGGACGGATGGGCTGCATCGCCGGGGCGGAAGTCATCTCCCACATCGGGGCGCGGCCGGAGGCAAACCTTCGGGCGATGTTCGAGCGCGAGGGGCTCATCTGAGCTCCTGCGTGAGCGTGCTGAACCGCTCGAGGCTGATGTTGGAGCCGCAGGCGATGACGCCGACGGACTTACCCGCCAGTTCCTCCCGCAACGGTCCGATCAGCGCGGCAAGCGCTGCGGCGCAGGCGGGCTCCGCGATCAGCTTCATCGCATCGAAAAGGAGCCGCATTCCGTCGCGCATGGCATCATCCTCGATGAGCACCATCCGGTCCACATGGGCCGCAGCGACCCCGTAGGACATCGGCATCGCCCGGGGCGCGCCGAGGCTGTCGGCTATGGTATCAACCCGTTCCAGAACCTGAGGTGCGCCCGCGTCGATCGAGCGGGTCAGGCTGTCCGCCCCCACCGGTTCGACCCCGATGACCGTGCATTCCGGTGAGAAGAGCTTCACCGCGCGGGAGATGCCGCCGATCAGACCCCCCCCGCCGACCGGAACGATGACCGCGTCGAGCGTCGGGGTGTTGCAGATCATCTCGTAGCCGCAGGTGGCCGCACCGAGGACCATCCCCTCCCCCTCGAACGGGTGGATCGCGGTGGCACCCCCGGCAGCAATCTCCTCCATCCGGGCGAGCGCCGCGGCGATGTCCGGGACAAGCTCCACTGTCGCCCCTCGGGCGCGGCACCCCTCGACCCGGGCCGGATCGGTCGCCTGAGGCATAACGATGGTCGCCGCGACCTCCATCGCTTCCGCCGCTGTCGCGACCGCGAGACCGTGGTTGCCGCCGCTGAAGGCGACGACGCCCGCCTCCCGCTCCGCCTTGCTCATCCCGTCGAGAGTGAGGAGAACCCCGCGTGTCTTGAAGGATCCTGCGGTCTGGAACAGTTCGAGCTTCATCCGGACATGCGCACCGGCAGGAAGCCGGTCATGGAACCGGCTGTGGCCGAGCGGGACGAACGGGGTCTCCACGATCCGCCCGCGCAACCGTTTCGCCGCGTCGTCGATCTCGGGCAGGGTCGGCCCCGGTGCGGTGTCCTTACGACTGAAGCTTGGCATGAACCTCATCGAGATCGATCTCCCCCTTCGGCGGATTGGCGTTCGGCTCCTTGGCGTATTTAAACAGATTGAAGTCGCGCCGGTAGATCTCGAGCATGATGTGATTGGCCAGATCGTCGAAATAGTCCTCTATGGGAAACTCCCGCTTTGGCCCGTGGCCCTGGCTTTCGTTGAAGCGGGGGATGGTCGGCAGGTCGACCGCATGACGGGCCGGGAAGTTTTCCAGCACCTGCGCCATGCCGTCCTCGAACCGCTCCATGGGAAAGATCGCGTTGTAACGCCCGCCACCGTTGATCAGGGTCGATACATGGCCCGCGCAAGCCGACCAATGGATGTCCGGATCCATGGGTTTGCGAAACCGGATCGTGTCCCGCACGAAGAGCAGGAACCGGCGGAAGCTCTTGATTTGATCGAAATCCCCCTCGGTCTCGATCCCGTAGCGCTTTGCCAGCATGGGCACGAGGTTGCCCCGGTAGGGTTTGCCGTTCCGCTGCGTCCCGCAGATCTTGTCGAAGAAGGAGGACAGCACGCGGGTGTAGGGATTTCGCACGCAGGTGAAGGTGTAGATCTTCCGATCTGTCACCGCCCGCTCGATGATCGGCTGGGAATGGGCAAAGGCCCATTTGTGCAGACCCTCGGTCGAATCGTGGATGTCGCCCTCGTAGAACGTGCCGTGATCGGAGTAATGCAGGATCTGCCCGATGGTCGAGCAGGCACATTTCGGCACGACACGGTAGATCACCGTCTCGCTCTCCGTCATCCAGGTCCCCGGAAACCCCATCCAACACTCCTTTTTGCCGGTTCAATGTCTGAGGTCGTATGGCGGAGTCAAGCGGATCGCCCCGTCACCCGGGTACGCCCCTTATGGCGGCGGCGAAGCAACCCGGTTGTCCGTCGGGCCCGGCCTCCGTCCGCCCCGTCGGTTTCGCGACGTATTCTGTGCCGGACAACGGCCGCGGCATCCTCGGTCACAAAGCCGCCTTCAACGCCTCGCAATCGCCCGTTCGGAGCCGTGACGTCAGCTCCGGTCGCGACACGGGCGATAAGGCAAAGTCGCACATCTCCAGCACCCCTGCGCCCTCGCAACAGGCGGGCCGACCCCCACCCCGCAACTGCTTTCCGTAGGGGCTGGCACGAACCCCCGAAACCGCTTATTCAATCCCCAACGGGTGCTGCACCGCAGCGGACCATTTCCAGACCGATGGAGGAGTTCATGGCGAACAAGGTTATGGCAAACGCGGCGGAGGCGCTCGACGGGCTCCTCACCGACGGGATGCTGATCGCGGCCGGCGGGTTCGGCCTATGCGGCATTCCCGAGAACCTGATCGCCGCGATCCGCGATGCGGGCGTCTCGGACCTCACCATCGCCTCCAACAATGCGGGCGTGGATGATTTCGGCCTCGGTCTCCTCCTGCAGACCAAGCAGGTGAAGAAGATGATCTCATCCTACGTGGGCGAGAACGATCTTTTCATGCAGCAGTACCTTTCCGGGGAGCTCGAGATCGAATTTTCCCCCCAGGGCACGCTGGCGGAGCGGATGCGCGCCGGCGGGGCGGGGATCCCCGGCTTTTACACCAAAACCGGTGTCGGCACCGTCGTGGCCGAGGGCAAGGAACACAAGGATTTCAACGGGGAAACCTACATCATGGAGGCGGGCATCTTCGCGGATCTCTCCATTGTGAAGGCGTGGAAGGGCGACGCGCAGGGCAACCTCCTGTTCCGCAAGACGGCGCGGAACTTCAACCCGAACGCTGCGGCCTGCGGACGGGTTTGCGTGGCGGAGGTGGAGGAGATCGTGCCTGTCGGCACCCTCGATCCGGACCATATCCACACCCCTGGCATTTTCGTCGACCGCATCATCCAGGGCACCTTCGAAAAGCGCATCGAACAGCGCACAATCCGCGCAGCGTAAGGAGAGCAGATCATGGCATGGACACGCGATGACATGGCCGCCCGCGCGGCGCAGGAACTGCAGGACGGGATGTATGTGAACTTGGGCATCGGCATCCCCACCCTGGTGTCGAACCACATTCCGGAGGGCGTCGACGTCACGCTCCAGTCGGAAAACGGGATGCTCGGCATGGGCCCGTTCCCGACCGAGGAGACGATCGACGCAGACCTCATCAACGCGGGCAAGCAGACCATCACGGAGCTTGACCGCACCTCCTATTTCTCCTCCGCGGACAGCTTTTCCATGATCCGGGGCGGACATATCGACATGGCCATCCTCGGCGCGATGGAGGTGGCGGACAATGGCGACCTTGCGAACTGGATGATCCCGGGCAAGCTCATCAAGGGGATGGGTGGTGCGATGGATCTCGTCGCTGGCGTGAAACGGGTCATCGTCGTGATGGACCACACCAACAAGAAGGGGGAGACGAAACTCCTCACCGAATGCACTCTGCCCCTCACGGGTAAGGGTGTGGTGGACCGGATCATCACCAACCTCGGCGTCTTCGATGTGGTCGAAGGCGGGCTGAAGATCGTCGAGACCGCTCCGGACGTCACCGACGCCGAGATCCGGGAGAAGACCGCCGCGGCCCTCGTCGCCTGATCTTCTTCTGGCTCAAAATATCCCCGCCGGAGGCTCCGACGGGGATCCCCCGCACCATCGCTTGCAGCGTCATGCGAAACCTGATCCGCTGACCCGAAACGGGCAGGGAGCCAGCGATGACCGACATACCCCAAACCATGAGCGGCGTGATCCTCACAGGTCATGGCGGCCCGGAGGTGCTGGAGCATCGCACCGACCTGCCCGTTCCTGTCCCGGGTCCTGGGGATGTCCTGATCCGCGTCGGGGCCGCCGCGGTCAACAACACCGACATCAACACCCGCCTTGCCTGGTATTCCAAGGGAGCCGGGGCGAGCGATGATGCGAGCTGGTCGGGCGAGCCGATCCGCTTTCCCCGGATCCAGGGCATTGACGTGTGCGGACGGATCGCCGCCGTGGGCGCTGGGGTGGACCCGGCCCGGATCGGCGAACGGGTTCTGGTCGAACCCTGCCTTGTGGAGGCAGCGGGGGAGAGGTGCGACCCGCCCTGGTTTCTCGGCTCTGAATGCGACGGAGGTTTCGCGCAGTTCACCCGGGTGGCAGCGCGTCACGCGCATCGCGTGGACTGCGCGCTCACGGATGTGGAGCTCGCATCCTTCCCCTGTTCCTATTCGACGGCGGAGAACATGCTCACCCGGGCCGCTGTCGGCTCCGATGACACGGTTCTCGTCACCGGCGCATCCGGAGGCGTCGGTTCGGCGGCGGTGCAGCTTGCGAGGGCGCGCGGCGCGCGTGTCATCGCGTTCAGCAGTGCTGCCCGGGCGGAGAGCCTCCGTGCGCTGGGCGCGGCGGAGGTTGTCGACCGGTCCGAGGATCCGCTTAAGGCCTTGGGTCGTGAAAGCGTCGACGTGGTCATCGATCTGGTCGCCGGTCCCGGCTTCCCGATCCTCCTCGAACTGCTGCGCCGCGGCGGGCGCTACGCGGTGGCGGGGGCTGTCGGGGGGCCGGAGGTGTCGCTCGATGTGCGCACGCTTTATCTGAAGGATCTGAAGTTCTTCGGCTGCACGGTGCTCGAGCCTGAGGTCTTTGGCAACCTCGTGCGGCGGATCGAGCGGGGAGAGATCCGGCCCCTCGTTGCGGAGACGTTCGCCCTTCACGACATCGTTCGGGCGCAGGAAGCATTCGCCGCCAAGGGGTTCACAGGCAAGATCGTCCTCACCATCCCCTGAGCCGCCCCCCGCCGGTCAACTGGCGGAGAGCGCTTTAGGTCGGTTCAAGTCCGCTTTCGCCGCGCGAGGGCCAGCGCCGCGAACCCGAGCAGGGCCAGCGGTGCCGTTGCGGGCAGCGGAACGGGGGCAGGCGCGCCCACGGTGCTGACCGACAGGTTGGCCGGATCGACGATACCGAAGAAGCTGCCGACGATCCCGTTGGTCCCGTCATCCTCTTCCGCGGTCAGGAGGATCACGGTCTGCCCGGCAAACCAGCTCTCCACATTCGCGGCCCCGCCCCCCAGCGCGGGCAGCCCACCCGAGAGGGGCCGGTAGATGTCGAACCGGAGTTCGAAGGACGGCTCGGTCTGCGAGAACTCCCCGGTCACCGGGTCCTGTACGGACTCCGATCCCGCATAACCACCGATGGACAGGACGCTGTAGTCCCCGTCCGGATAGGTGTCGTAGGGTGCGCCTATACCGTCGAGGTCCGCGCGGTCGACCACATCCCGGGCGAGCCGGATGTTGGAGTTACCGCTGAAGGGGCCGACCTCATCAATCGGTGTGCCTAAGGGGTCGGATACGAATCCACTCGCCCCGAGGTCCGGATCCGTCCCGCCGGTATAGTTGTAGTGAAAGTCTGCTTCGGCTGTCGCCGGGTCGATTCCCGCGAGCAGGTCCACATACCCGCTCACATCCGTGTCGATTGTCACGCTTAGGTTGATTCTGTTGCCTACCGGATCAACCGAGTCGCCGACGGTCGTAAGCGTGCCGGAAGCCGAAAGCACTGTCGCGAAACCAGAGATTTCGACGACCGCAGCCTGTGCAGGCGCAGAAATCAGGGCCGCCACGCACAGCAAAGCCATTCTGTTCATTGAGTACCTCGAAGGTCTGAGACTACTGGGACCTTCAGGCGATTGGGAAAATGGGGCGCTCTTATGGATGAGATGTGGCGCAATGCGCCACATCTTTTAGCCCAGGCACCATTTCAGGATGCCCTTTTGCGCGTGCAGACGGTTCTCCGCCTCGTCGAAGATCACCGAATGGGGTCCATCCATGATTTCCGAGGTTGCCTCCTCTTCCCGATGAGCGGGCAGGCAGTGCATGAAGAGCGCGTCGGGCTTCGCGTGGGCCATCAGGTCCGCGTTGACCTGATAGGGGCGGAGCAGGTTGTGCCGCCTCTCCCGCGCGGACTGCGCATCGTGCATGGAAAGCCATGTGTCGGCGACGACGAGGTCCGCGCCCGCAACGGCCTTCACCGGGTCGCGCTCGATCGCGACTGCAGCACCGGACTTGCGGGCGAAACCGACGGCTTCATCCTCCGGATCCAGGCTCTCCGGGCCGGAGAAGACCATGTCGAAACCGAACTGGCCTGCGGCATGGAGGAAGGAGGCACACACATTGTTGCCGTCGCCCATCCAGACGACCTTGCGCCCCGCGATGGGGCCGCGATGCTCCTCGAACGTCATCACATCCGCCATGATCTGGCAGGGATGGGTTCGGTTTGTCAGCCCGTTGATGACCGGCACATCGGCATACTCGGCAAGCTCCTGCAGCGTCGCCTCGTCGAAGGTCCGGATCATGATCGCATCGACATAGCGGGACAGGACACGGGCGGTGTCCGCAATCGTCTCTCCGTGGCCGAGCTGCATGTCCGCCCCGGACAGGACCATCGTCTGACCGCCCATCTGACGCACCCCTACATCGAAGGAGATGCGGGTGCGCGTCGATGGCTTCTCGAAGATCAGGGCGACCATGCGGTTGACAAGCGGCTGCTCCGCATCCGGTGCACCCTTTGGCAGACCTGCGCGCGCATCCTTTATGGTCTGCGCCTCGGTGAGGATGTCGCGCAGGGTCGCTGCCTCCATCGTGTGGAGGTCGAGGAAGTGGTTCATGCAAGCCCCTCCTCGATCGCGACCGCCGCAGCTTCAAGCCGGGCGATACCTGTGTCGATCTCCTCGAGCGAGATGTTCAGCGGTGGCAGGATGCGGACGACATTGTCCCCGCCGGGAACAACGATGACGCGGGCATCGTAGCCTGCCTTCACCACGTCCCCGTTTGCGACCTTGCACTTGAGACCGATCATGAGGCCGGTTCCGCGCACCAGATCGAACACGTCCGGGTGACGGGCAACGAGCCCCTCGAGCCCCTGACGCAGATGCCCTGCGGCGCGGGAGACGTGATCGAGGAATCCGTCCTCGGTCATGACGTTCAGCACCTCAAGGCCCACAGCACAGCCCAGGGGGTTGCCGCCGTAGGTCGAGCCGTGGGTGCCCGCCGTCATGCCGCTGGCCGCATGTTCCGTCGCGAGGCAGGCGCCGAGGGGAAATCCGCCGCCGATGGCCTTTGCGATGGGCATGATGTCCGGCGCGACTCCGGTGAACTCGTGGGCAAAGAGCTTTCCGGTCCGGCCCATACCGCACTGGATCTCGTCGAGGATGAGCAGGATACCTTCCGCGTCGCACAGCTCTCGCAGGCCCCGGATGCAGGCATCCGGGAGCGGTAGGATACCGCCCTCACCCATGATCGGCTCGACCATGATCGCCGCCGTCTCTTCTGTGACCGCGGCCTTCAGCGCCTCATGATCGCCGAACGACACATGATCAAATCCGGGGGTAAGCGGCCCGAACCCTTCCGTCAGCTTCTCCGCCCCCGCGGCGGCGATCATCGCGATTGTCCGGCCGTGGAAGGAGTTGGTGAAGGTGATGATCCGGTTCCGTTCCGGCTGCCCCTTCGCGGAGAAGTGCTTGCGCGCCATCTTCACCGCGCACTCCGTCGCCTCCGTCCCCGAATTGGTGAAGAAGACGGTGTCGGCAAAGGTCAGTTCCACGAGCTTTTCCGCCAGCGCCTGCTGGTTGGGGATCTGATAGAGGTTGGAGGTATGCCACAGTCGTCGTGCCTGATCCTCTAGCGCGCTGACGAGCCGGGGATGAGCGTGGCCGAGCGCGTTCACGGCAATGCCGGCGCCCAGATCCAGAAAATGCTCTCCGGTCTCGGATTCAAGCCAGGGGCCCTCGCCTTTCACGAATGAAAGCGGTGCCCGCGCGTAGGTTGGCAGGACGGGCGAAATCACGACTGTGGTCTCCTTTCGGTGTTTCGCTGGAACAAAAACACCCCGCAGGCGTGTGCCCACGGGGTGAGCGCGTTATCCGCGAGCGGGAGGGCGTCTGTCAATGGGCTGGCGGGACAAGCGGTTGAGCGAGGCGGTCAGGCCGGAGCGCACCGTCATCGTCGTGGAGGCCACCGGACGTGCGGTCGCCCGTCCGCTCGCCACACCTGCGGGCGTTTATCACCTGCCCGTGCGCCCCTCTGCCCGGTCAGAGCGCTTCGGGCAGGTTTGATTTTTGCGAAATCAAAGCTCCGGGATTTGGGCGGAGCGGAACGTAAGTTCGCTCCTTCGGACTGCAGCGAGTGGCTCCGCGTCATTGGCCAAGGAGAGCTGGAACGCGGTCGTGTGAGTTGTCACAGCAGGTTGTGCAGCCGGGAGGCTTTCCTAATGCGACCGATCCGCGAAATTGCCCCGATCGGTGATGTCGAGCCTGACACTGTCGGTCGTCTGGTTGGTTCCGGAGAGGTGTGCTGTCCCGCGACCAACCCCCTGCTTGGGATGGTCAGGGGTCGAACAGGGTTCCTCTTTCGGCCCACTGCCGCGCCGTGATGGTGTGGGATGCTTGCGCGAGCGCTACGATCCGGGCGGGGTCGTTGGTGAGATCGATCAGTGTCGCCCGCCACACCTCCGGGTCGTTGGGCAGCCGCAATTCCCCCGGATCGTCGCCGTAGGCGGGCTGGTCACTGAAGATCCCGGCGGCTCCGGCCCGGACGATCTCCAGCCGCTTCGCTCCGGACCGGGCTGCGTTCAACCGGCTTGGCAGGAGCGGGGCCAGCGCGATGCCCGCGTCGGAGGCGACGGCGAAGCGTAAGTAGTCGGGAAAACCCATGAGCGGTTCCGCCGTCACCCGCTCCATCCCCGCCCACCGTCGGTGGGCGCTACCCTCCGCAATTACGGTGGCTCGCGCCCCCGGTACGGCGCGTAGGACCTCGGCCATGACCGGGTGGAGGAACCGATGCTCTGGCCCGTGCATCTTCGCGAAGTAGGCGATGTGACCCGGGTCCTGACGCGCCGAGTCCGGCGGGGGAAGGTCCGCAACCGGTGGAATGATCCGCACGTCGGGATGGTCGATCCTGGCCGACAGCGGGGCGGTCGCAACGAACACCCGGTCCACGAGGCGCAGCAGCCGCCGCAGCCGCAGCAAAGTGCGTGCGGGGTTCACCTTCAGAAATGGAGGGACGGCGGGGCTGCGCACCATCGCGTCGAGATCATCGTCGAGCACATAGGCGATCCGCCCGAGTGCCGGGCGCGCCTGTTCGAGCTGTGACAGCAGGCGGGCGGTGGCGTAGCGATTGATGACCACGTCCCGTCCCCGGTGATCCTCCGGCAGGCGGCCATCGAGGACCTCCGTAAACCCTTCGGGCAGGCGCGGGGCGATGTAGTAGGCGCAGGTGGAGTTGGTGCGGCTGGTGAAGACCAGCGGCAGGCGCGAGCTCACGCCCCCTCCGGCGACTCGTCCGGAAGCGTTGCCTCGAACGCATCGAGGTGGGGGCGGGCGGCATCCGCCTCCTCCGGCGGAAGGTGGTCGAGCATCTGCCGCATCTCCGCAAGGGACTGGCGCAGACCGGTGCGCGCTGCCGCCGCCTGATCCGGCATCGGGGCGCCTGTGGTGATCGCGACGTAGAGGCGGGCGTAGTCCGGCACCTCCTTAAGCGCCGCGATCCGTTCCTTGTGCCAGTGCACGCCCGTGTCGTGCAGCCGGGCGACCTCCGTATCCTGCCGCAGCCGCGCGATCTCCACCTTCAGAGCGGGCAGGTGACGGTGGATCGATCGATCCTCCTGCCCGCCGAGGTTCATCCGCTGCCAGTACTCAAGGCCCATGACCTGCCGCCAGTGATTGACCCGCCCCCGATCCTTCTTGATCAGGTAGCTCTCTGCAGAGCGCACGGCGTAGTGATTGATCTGCGCCACCGAGTAGGCGAAGTCCTGCTGCGGTCGGGTGAGATTGTCCGCGTTGGTCAGACGACGCCCATCGGGCATCTGCCAGGCAAGCGCCCCTTCCGCCTCCCCGGGAAGGACCGGGGCATGGGTGCCGAAACGTTCGATGGCAGGGTCGGGCCGGAAGAGCGATTTGACAAACCGGTCCGGGGCACCGCCCGCAGCGATGTCTTCCTGCCCATCGGTAAAGCTCTCGATCACCGGCCGGTCCTCGTAGGCGTCGGTGCCGCCATGGCTGAAGAGCTTCCACGTGACCGGGATCACATCCGCGTCCGGCACGCAGGCGAAGAGATCGTCGAGCGTGCCATCGCCCACATGGATGTTCAGGAACTCGTCGCAGTCCGCGACATAGATCCAGCCCGCCTCCGCGCTCAACGCGTGCTCGCGGGCGTACTTGAGCGCGCTTTTCTGCGGGCCGCGCTTCAGCACCTTGTTGCGGACATGGGTGACAATACCCAGCGTGTCCAGCCGGTCGAGCAGCAGGTCAGTGCCATCCTCGCAATCGTTGGTGTAGACGAGGAACCGGTCGAACCCGATCACCAAGTGATAGGCGATCCACTCCAGCAGGTAGGGTGCTTCGTTCTTCATCGCCGTGATGACGAGGCGGTGCCCTTCCGGTTTTGCGGCGCTGGATGGCGCGCCGGAGAAGGCGCGGGCGAGCGTGGCGGTGAGGGTGTCATCCTCCACCATCTGTGCCGCGTCCCAATCATCCTCCCGATTATAGTCCCAGTTGGTGGAGATCTGGCGGAAGTGCCAAAAGCCGAACTCGTCGGTGGCGGGGTCCTTGAGCGACTTGATCCGGTGGGTACGCCAGAGCCGGTCCCGCAGCGGCCCGTCAGGCACGATCGCCCATTTGCGGGGCACCTTGGGTTTTCCGTCCTGCCGGATAAACCGGTGATCCACGTGCCGCGGAAACCCGTCCTCGAAGGGTGGTTTGGCCCAGACCCAGCGCCCGTTGAACCGCAGATATCCTTCGGGGCTGTCTGCTGTCGCGTCGAACACGGACCGGCTCGAGCGGGAATAGACGAACTCGTCGATATCCACGTTGAGTACGGCGCGCGCGTCGGAGAGGAACCTTTGCCGCCCGAGCTCGACCATGGTCATGTGCAGGAACTTCGAATTGAAGTTGGTGTTACCCGCGCCGCCAGGGCCGAAGGGGAACCATGCGCGCACGAGGGCCGCGGCCTCCAGCCCCTCGACGGAGGTGAGGGCGGCCCCCAGATCCTCCATCGAATAGGCGATCGAGTTGTTGTCATAGAGCACAACGGCCTGCAGGCCATGTTCGCGGACATAGTAGGTGAGCCAGTCCGTGATCCATTCGAGCCGGTTGTCCTTGGAGATCGCGTAGACCGCGTTTCGCCCGGCAAAGAGGTCCGCGTGCCGTCGGCCCACGGGCACCTCGCCAGAGAATTCCGGATGGGAAAAGGCGAGCGTTGAGGGCCGCGAACTGGGAGAGGCGAGGCGGACCAAATGCCCGCGCGACAGACCGTCGATCCCGACGATCCGGGCGGGCAGACCGTCGACGGTAAATGTTGCCGTCCGGATCAGGGGCTCGAAATTCACCAGCATCGGGCAGATCAGCCGGATCTCCGCCACCCGCTCATCATAGAAGACGTCATAGAACAGCGTGGAGAAATCGTAACGCTCGTCATAGGTCGGCGAACGCTCCTCCGGAATGCCGATACGGTCCCGCCGCAGGGTCGGGTGATCCCCGGCAAACCGGTAGGATGACAGGGTCAGATCGAGAAACGCGGTCATCGGTCAGAGCACCTTGGCATAGAGCGGCCGGGGACGTGTGCCCGTCGCAATGGCTTCAAGGGCCGCCTTCGCCGTATCGAGCGCCTCGCCAATGGTCACATCCATGTCGAGGTACCGGTAGGTGCCGAGACGCCCGACGAACGTCACCCCGGCCTCCGCCTCCGCGAGCGCCACGTAGCGCTCAAGCAGCGCCTTATCCGCGACCAGCCGGATCGGGTAGTAGGGCACATCCTCCGGATCGCAGAGGCGGGAGTACTCGCGATAGATCACGGAGCCCCGGGTCTCATTCAACCGCCATGGAGAGAAGTGCTTGTGATCCGTGATCCGGGTGAACGGCGTGTCCTCGTCCGGGTGGTTCATCACCGCGCAACCCAGGGCGTCCCCGTCGATCCTGTCCTCCACGAAGTCCAGGGTGCGATAACCGAGCCGCCCGAGCCGGTGATCAAAGAAACGGTCGATTGGGCCGGAGTAGAAGACATGGTCGAAGTCACCCTCAAGATCTTCAAATCGCTGTCCGAGCCTCACCTCGATGCCCGGATGGTCGAGAATGCCCTCCACCAGCGCGGTGTACCCGTGCTCCGGCATGCCCTGATGGGGGTGGTTGAAATAGTTGTCGTCGTAGGTGAAGCGCAAGGGCAACCGTTTCAGGATCGAGGCGGGAAGCTCTGTCGGCTCCACCCCCCACTGCTTGCGGGTATAACCACGGAAGAACGCCTCGTAGAGGTCGCGTCCCACAAACGCCAAGGCCTGTTCCTCGAAAGTCTGGGGGTCGGAGATGTCCTGCGCCTCCGCACCGATGAACGCCTCCGCCTCTGTCGGTGACATCGTCCTGTCGAAGAACTGGTTGATCGTGTGCAGATTGATGGGCATCGAGTAGACCCGCCCCCGCACGGTCGCCTTGACCCGGTTCACGTAGGGCATGAAACGGGCAAACCGCTGGACATAGGTCCACACAGTGTCGTTGCCGGTGTGAAAGATGTGGGGGCCGTAACGGTGCAGCAGGATGTTGCTTTCCGCATCCAGCACCGTGTGACAGTTTCCCGCCACATGGTCCCGCTCGTCGATGACAAGGGCGCTGTGCCCCGCCTCCGCGAATTCCCGGGCGATGACGGCTCCGCTAAAGCCCGCGCCGACGCAGAGGATGCGCACCATGTTCAGACGGGCGCCTTCAGAAAACGGACGGCCGCCTGCATGGGGGAAAAGGCGATGAATTCGTAGCTGTCTGCGGGGATCTCCTCGGAGAGCGCCTTGTACTCCGCCTGCTCCCAGTTCGGATAGCCGATCAGCTCGTCGAAGAGCAGGACCGATCCCTCGACGAGGCGATGCTTGCAGAGACCGAGTATGGTCTTGGCCGGGCTGTAGGTGTCCGTGTCCACATGCAGATACGCGATGGGTCCCGCGTTGTTGTCCAGAAACGGCGGCAGCGTGTCATCGACCCAGCCCTTGATGAGGGTGACGTTATCCTCCACCTGCGGAAACACGCCGCCAAGGTCGAAATGACCCGCTTCATGGTTCATGCCCGGCCACCGCTCGGACAACCCTTCAAAACTATCGAAGCCGAAGAGTTGCCGATCCGGCAGCAGCCGCGCCATGTGGTTGACGGACCCGCCCTTGAACACGCCGCATTCCATCATCAGCCCGGCCGTGGGGATCTGACCGGACACGTAATCGAGCACCTTCGCCTTGCGCGAGAAAAGGAGCGCGTTTGCCCCGTGCGCCTCGATGAAATCGGCGGATCTTTCGTGCGCCCGCTGCTTGACCAATGCTATGGCATCCATGGCCTGTCCCCTTGTCGCGTTCCGGTGCCCTGCCCCGTCGGCACGCTTTAGCATCGCTTGCGGGGGTTTGGCGATACCCGCCGGAACGTGGCCTCACCTCACCGGTGTGGCGGTTTCTCGAAAGAACGTCTTCTTCCAACATAAATCTCTGGTAGTGTTTCCGTAGGGTTACTCTGTCCAGAGTTGATGCCGACAGCCATCCGCGTAGCGTCGAAGGAGGCCAACCTATGTCCAACCTCGCTGGCAAGGCTTATGCCATGAACGTCGTCACCCCCAGCAAGCGGTGGCGCACATGGATGAACCGGTTCCTGTTCATGGTCGGACGGGGAAGGCCTGGCACCCTCGCGGGTCTGATGGGGCTGAAGTTCATCCACTTTGCCCGTTGGGTGATCATCAGCCCGGATCAGTGGCCCCGGTCGAGCAAAGGGCGGCAGAAGCTCAACAACGACTACATGCTGTTCTGTTCGAACTTCAACGGCACGTGGGACCAGTATATCGACGCCTTCTCGGACGGCATTCCAAGCGGGCTGGACCTCTTCTGGTATTCGGCGACGAAGTACCCGGGGTCGATACCGATCTCGAGCTTCAAGCGCTACATCACCTTCAATCAGGTCTACACGGACTATTACTACAACGCGACGCCCGGGTCGGCGCAGCGGGACATCAAGGCGGCGATGCTCGTGAACGACACGCTCCGCGATCTCGCGAAAAAGCATGCGAACCAGTCGCCTGCCGAGTTCGCGCGCAGCTACAACGCTGCGATGTTGCGGATGCAGGGCGCGTTCGGGGAGCCCGGATACGGTCCCGTCGCCAGCCTCGATACGGAAGAGGCGGACGTGAACCGCGAACCCTTCGTGAAGCGTGAGACACAGCGCCGGTCCCGGGCGCGGTCCGCACGGATGGCCTGAGGAGGGAACGTCATGCCGAATTTCGACACAGGTCATTACTTCCTCACGGCCCTCGTTCCGATCCGGGATGGGATGACCACCGACGCGGGCGGGGTTGAGGTCACGTTCATCCAGAATCTGCGGGCGACGCTTGCGGTCCTGCCGACTGCCCTGCAAAGCCCGGCGACGGAAATGATCGGGATCAACAGCCCCTTCGCCCGGGACCGCAGCACCCACTTCGCCCGCCTCGTCGTGCTCGACGATGTGATCTTCAACGGGCGGGAGAAATCCGACCCCATCCTTGGGCGGATCGAGGGCAAGGATCCGATCACGCCTGAGCCGCTCGATGAGCTCAACTGCGCCTATCTCGTCTTCACCGCCGATTTTGACGCGGTCTTGGCGGAAGGCGATCCGCTGCCCAAGACGCTCGACCTCCCAGCCCAGAACCGGGCCCGCGATGCCTGGGCAAACCGGATCTGGGAAAAGATGCAGGAGGAGCTGACGGACGTGTTCTCCAATTGCGAGGGGTTCGATGAGGTGAGCGACGGGGACGATTTCGCCCGCTATCTCAAGCGCCATCAGGTCGAGACCACGATGCCGTTTAACGACTACTGGCTGACGATGCCGAAATTCTCCGACCTGCCTCTCCTGCCTATCCTCGGCGCGGTTGCCGTGCCGCTCGTCCTGGCGCTCGTCGCACTCGCCACGTTGCTGCTGGGAGGAGACGAGCTGCCCTGGCTCGGCTGGTCCGCCGCGGGAAGCGTCTGGGTTGGCGGTATCCTAACGGTAATCCTCGCGATTGCCGCGGTACGCTGGATCAACACGAACGGGCAGAAACCCCTCCCGCCAGGGCAGTACGCGGACCTGCCTGGCGTGTTGAAATCCCTCTACCTGCAGGAGACCTTCACCACCTTCGCCATCGACCAGCAGGGCGCATCGTACGAGGAGCTTCACGACGCCTTTGGCGCGTTTCTCGACGAACACAAACCGCTGGACGCAAGCGGGCCGACCCAGGCGCCCGGCGTGATTTCCATCGGCCGCCCGGGCGGTATCGTGGCAGGGGAGGGCTGAACCATGACACGCACGCTGCCGCTTCACGATATTCAGGGCAACGTGGTGCGCGCCTATGGCCGCTACCACTATCCATTCGCCCGCTACTTTTTCCTCCACATCGAAGATGCCGCCGCCGGGCGTCGTTTCGTCAATCTGGTGCGCGACCGGGTCACGTCCGGCGCCACCTGGACCGGCGACAAGCCCGCTGTCACGTTCAACATCGGCTTCACATTCCTCGGCCTTTATGCGTTGAGCCTTCCGACACGGACCCTTCAGGGCATGCCGGAGGAGTTCATCGACGGGATGAAGTCCCGGGCCCACATCCTCGGTGACCGGGACCCGACAAAGCGCGCGTCCGAGACCACGGATTGGGATGCGAAGTGGGATCCGGTCTGGCGTGATAACCGGGACGGGGACGGGCAAAACAACGTCCATATCTGGATTTCGATGAACGCTCTTGCAAAGCCGTTCACGGACCAGCCCGACGATGCGCTGGACGCACAGACGCGGTGGCTCGTCGAACAGTGCGACATGCTCGATCAGAAAGTGCGCATCCTGTCCACCAATGGCCCCGGTGGGACGGACCTCTACCAGTCTGCCAACGCGGTTTTCGAGACCCTGCCGGACGGGCGGAAGATCCCGACCCGGAAGGAGCATTTCGGCTTCACCGACGGCATAGGCGATCCTGCGTTCGAGGGGCAGTATCCTCCGGAGCAGATGACGTCCAAGGTCATCGGCCGGGGCAAGCTCATGTCGGCGGAGGAGGGCTGGCAGCCGATTGCGACCGGTGAATTCGTACTCGGCCATCCGGACGAGTCCCAGGAGCTGACCCCCTCCTCGACCCCGGCCAATTTCATGGCCAACGGAAGCTTCATGGTCTACCGGAAGCTTCACGAGAACCTGGGATCCTTCACCGCCGTCATCGAGGAGGAGGCGGAGCGGTTCGCCCGCGTCATGGATGTCCCCCTCGACGAGGCGCGGGAGACGTTGATGGCAAAGATCGTGGGCAGATGGTCGGACGGCGTGCCGCTCTCCACCCATCCGACCTTCGCGGAGTGGCAGGAGTTCCGCGCGACGCTTGCCGATGACGATCCGCTCGTCGCCGCGGAAAAGCGCAACGCCTACCTCACCAGCCCCGCGGCACGGGACTTCCGCTATGCCGATGATATGCGCGGCTTCAAATGCCCCGGTGGCGCGCATTTGCGGCGGGTCAACACGCGGGATTATCTGGACCCGCTGAACGATCTCGACAGTCAAAACCCGGACGCGACGACCCAGCTCAACAAACGCCGCCGGATCCTGCGGCGGGGCCTGCCCTACGGCCCGACAGAGCTGGGCGTGGGCGATGACACGACGGAGCAGGGGGTGATCTTCATGGTCATCTGCGCCAGCATCTTCCGACAGTTCGAATTCGTGCAGCAGCAGTGGATCCAGTACGGGCTGGATTTCAATCTGGGCAACAACACCTGTCCGTTGCTCGGTGATCATACCCACCACACACGGCACTCGATCCCGTCAGATCCAAAGTCCGGCAGGCCGCCTTACGTCATCGACAAGCTCAAGACCTTCGTTGAGACGCGGGGCGGGGATTACTTCTTCATCCCTTCGCTCACGGCGCTTCGGATGATCGGAATGGGTGTGGTCGATCCGACGTGACCGATGATCTGGATGCAGTGTCGTCGGGCGTTCCGGGCACCGCATGGCGTCGCATGAACACACGGAAGGCACGGGAGAGGTGCTAACTTTCACCTATGAGGCTGTGCCCTCGAAACGCTCGGTCCCTTTTGACAGCCGAGACATCGCCACTCTACCGACAAATGGTTGCCACCGCTCCGGGGGGCCGAAACTCGCCCTCCCCAACTGATCAGACGGGGATACTTACGCAAAGGGGATGACGGGGGCTTGCGCGCCGGGCACTGCACCGCGACAGTGATGTTGCGGTGCATTCGGGCAGGAGTGGGTGATGTACGACCTCGCGGTCTTCGAGCATTGGATGGAGTTCGCGGTTCGTTGGCTGCACGTGATCACGGGCATAGCCTGGATCGGGTCGTCGTTCTATTTCATCGCGCTTGATCTCGCGCTTCGTCAGGCGGAGAACATGCCCGAGGGCGTGAAGGGAGAGGAGTGGCAGGTCCACGGCGGAGGCTTCTACCATATCCGCAAGTATCTGGTGGCGCCGGCGGAAATGCCGGAGCACCTGACCTGGTTCAAATGGGAAAGCTACGCGACCTGGCTGTCGGGCTTCGCACTTCTGGTGCTGGTCTACTACCTCGGCGCGGACCTCTACCTCATCGACCCCAACGTTGCCGATCTAAGCACCGGACAGGCTGTCATGATCTCCCTCGCCTCCATCGGTTTCGGCTGGGTGGCGTATGATTTCATCTGCAAGTCGAAGTTCGGCGAGGACAACACCCGGCTGATGCTTCTCCTCTACGTTCTGCTTGTGGTGATGTCCTGGGGCTACACGGAGGTGTTCTCCGGTCGGGCGGCACTTCTGCATCTGGGGGCGTTCACGGCGACGATCATGTCGGCGAACGTTTTCTTCATCATCATCCCGAACCAGAAGATCGTGGTTGCGGACCTCAAGGCCGGGCTTGTGCCGGATCCGAAGTACGGTGTGATCGCGAAGCAGCGGTCGACCCACAACAATTACCTCACGCTGCCGGTGCTGTTCCTGATGCTGTCGAACCACTACCCGCTGGCCTTCGCCTCCGAGTACAATTGGGCGATCGCGGGCCTCGTGTTCCTGATGGGTGTCACGATCCGGCATTACTTCAACACCATCCACGCACGCGGTCCTGAGCCTCGGTGGACCTGGGCCGCGACGGCGGTGATCTTCATCGCCATCATCTGGTTGTCGACGCTGGGTGGGGAAGAACAGGTGGAGGACGCCGCCCTCACACACGCGCAGCGCGTGTTTGCAGAGGCGGAGGGATTCGAGGAGGTGCACAGCATCATCGTCGGCCGCTGCTCCATGTGCCACGCGGCGGAGCCCGTGTGGGACGGCATCCTCTGGGCGCCGAAGGGCGTGCAGCTTCAGACAGAAGCGGAGATCGCGCAGCAGGCCCGCGCGATCTATCTGCAGTCGGGCGTCAGTCACGCGATGCCGCCGGCGAACATGACGTGGATGGAGCCCGATGAGCGGGCGGCCATCGTTGCGTGGTATCGGGGGGCGCGGGAGTAGGGGGCCTCGTTCGGGCCTTGCGATCAAGGTGCAGGATCACGCCGGATGCGTCGCGCCATCGCCTGACCGACTGCCTTGGCTGAACTGGGTTAGCTGACTTCTCTGCGCGTAGCTCTGAGCGATGACCTGCATCTGCCGACCGTTGGACGCCACCCCCCGAGGACCGGCCACCGAACGGTCTGCTAGAGCCCCGGTGAACAGCCTCCTCGCAAGCGGTGTGGCGTTGCTACTCCGCCAGATGGCAGGCCACACGGTGCGCGCCCACCTCTCGCATCTCCGGCCGTTCCACGGCACAGCGATCCACGGCGAGAGGGCAGCGCGGGTGGAAGGCGCAGCCTGCGGGCGGATTGATCGGGTCCGGGATCTCTCCCTTGGGCGGATCCACTTCACGACCGAAGCCGTCGAGCTTGGGCGCCGCGTCAAAGAGCATCCGTGTGTAGGGATGTTTCGGGGCCTCGAAGAGCGCATCCCGCGGCGCCTCCTCCACCAGCCGGCCGAGGTAGAGCACGCCGACCGTGTCGGCCATGTGCTGCACCACCGTCAGGTCATGGGTGATGAAAAGATAGGTGAGACCGAACTCGTCCCTCAGATCGCTCATCAGGTTCAGCACCTGGGCCTGCACGCTCACATCGAGGGCGGATGTGGGCTCATCGCAAACAATGAGTTTCGGCTCACTCGCCAGCGCCCGCGCGATGCAGATACGCTGCCGCTGGCCGCCTGAAAACTCGTGGGGAAACTTCCCGGCATCTGCAGCAGACAGGCCCACCTGCTCCAGCAAACGCTCTGCCAGCCCGTTGGCCTCACCGCCGCGGGCGACCACCGGTTCCTCGATGATGTCGCGGACCCGCCAGCGGGGATTGAGGCTGGCGTAGGGGTCCTGAAAGATCATCTGGATGTCTGTACGGGTCCGCTCCAGCGCGTCCTTGTCAGTGGTTTGATTCAGGTCGACGCCGCCGATCTCGATCGCTCCGTCGGAGGGGGACAGCAGCCCCACCACCATCTTTCCGATGGTGGATTTGCCCGAGCCGCTCTCGCCCACGAGCGCGTAGACGCTCTTCTCCACCACGTCGAAGCTGACATCGGACACCGCGTGGAGCATCGCCTTCGGCTTGCGCTCAAGAAGCCGGTTCAGCCAGGGGGCGGAAACGTCGAAGATCCGGCTGAGCCCGGCGACTCTAACCAGAGCGTTCATGCCACCGCCTCCGCACCGAGCGGGAACCAGCAGGCCGCACGACCGTCACGCGGGGGGGCCGGATTGGCCCGGCACCTGTCCTGCGCGTGGGGGCAGCGCGGATGAAAGGCGCACCCGTCGGGCAGACTGCCCAGACGCGGCATCGTGCCCGGAATCTGGTTCAGTCTCCGCTTGCCGAGGGAGGCGAGCGGCGTTGAGCCCATCAGCCCCGCCGCATAGGGATGGGCCGGGTTCGTGAGAACCTCGCGCACCGGCCCGATCTCTGCCAGACGGCCCGCATACATGACCGCGACCCGGTCCGCGGCCTCCGCGATCACGCCCATGTCGTGGGTGACCAGCATGACCGCCGTGCCCCGTTCCCTGCAGAGCTTCTTCAACAGGGCGATGATCTGCGCCTGAACGCTGACGTCGAGCGCGGTTGTCGGCTCGTCAGCGATCACGAGGGCGGGTTCCGCGCAAAGGGCGAGTGCGATCACCACCCGCTGCCGCATGCCGCCGGAAAATTGGTGGGGATAGGCCCCCATCCGGTCTTTCGCAGCAGGAATGCCGACCTCCTCCAGCGCGTCGAGCGCGCGCGCCTTCGCCTCATCGCGGGACACGGGCAGATGTTCGAGGATCGTCTCCTCGATCTGCTCCCCAATGGGGAGAAGCGGGTTGAGCGAGGTCAGCGGATCCTGAAACACCATCCCGATCTGCTTTCCCCGCACCTTGCGCATCGCCTCCCGCCCGAGCGTGTCGATGCGCAGGTCCCGCAGCCAGATCTCCCCTCCCGCGATATGGGCGGGCCGGTCGAGCAGGCCGATCACCGCGTTCCCGGTCATCGATTTGCCCGCGCCGGATTCGCCCACGACGCCGAGGATTTCCCCGGGCTGAATGTCCATGCTGACCCGGTCGACGGGCCTCAGGACGGCGTGCCTGGTCGGGATCTCGACGATCAGCTCCCGGACGGAGAGGACGGGTTCCGGCATCAATTCTCCAGCGTCTGAAGTCGTGTGATGATGTTGGTCTGCATCTCCCGCAGGACCGGGTCGATGGTCTCGACGAAGGCCTGCTGGAACGGCAGCGCCTTGAGAAGCGCGCTCGATCCGACCTCGGACCGGGAGAATGTGTCTAGCGCCTGCAGCTCCTCGACGGTGTAGATCTGCATCGCGGCGGTCACCATGGCAGCGCTCATCGCGTCCCGGGTGCCGTTGAGCTCATCGGCGACGATGACGCTCACCTCCTCGATCATCTCCGCCGGTGTGTCCGGCGGCAGCATCGCGCGCAGCTGGTTTATCACCGCCTCCTCGCTGAGCAGGTCGGAAATGAGTTGCTGCTGAACCGGGCTGTTGACGTAGGACTCAGCCGCCGCCCGCGCGTCATCCTGCGCAAGGGCCGGGACGGCGCAGACGACGCCCGCGGCAAGTGTCATGGAGCGGATCAGGGACGTCATGTCGATCACCTCAACTTCGGATTCAGCGCATCGCGCAGCCAGTCGCCCAGCAGGTTCACCGACAGGGCAAGCGCCAGAAGCGTGAGCGCCGGGAAGAACAGGATCCACCACTCACCCGAGAACAGGAATCCCTGCCCGATCCGGATGAGCGTGCCCAACGATGGCTGTGTCGGAGGCGCGCCTACGCCGAGGAAGCTCAACGTCGCCTCCGCGATGATGGCGAGCGCGAGAGAGATGGTGGCGATCACCAGCACGGGGCTGAGCACGTTGGGCAGGATATGCCGGAGCATGATCGCGCCCGATCCGCGCCCGTTGAGCTTGGCCGCCTGGATGTACTCCTTGTTCTTCTCCACCAGCGTGGCTCCGCGGACGACGCGGGCGAACTGCACCCAGTCGCTGAGCCCGATCGCGATGATGAGGACCCAGATCGCCATCTGGTCCCGCATCTCCACCGGTGTGATCCCCTTTGCGATTCCGAAGATCAGCATGGCCACGAGGATCGCGGGGAAGGTGAGCTGCACATCCGCGACGCGCATGATGATGGTCTCCGTCCAGCCGCCCACATAGCCCGCGATGAGGCCGAGCGTGATGCCGAGCACCATGGCAAAAAGAACCGCCGCAAAACCCACGAACAGGGAGATCCGCATCCCGTAGAGGATGGTGGAGAACACATCCCGTCCCTGATCGTCGGTGCCGAGCCAGAAGCTCTCCCCGGTAAACGCGTTCGGCTGCATCGGGGCGGAGAACCCGTTCATCAGGTTGAGCGAACCCGGATCAAAGGGGTCGTAAGGTGCGATCAGTGGCGCGAACACCGCGCTGAGCACCATGATGCAGACAACGACGAAGGAAACCACGGCAACCGGGCTTGTTCGGAAGGACCAGGCGAAATCCGATCGCCAGGCGCGGGCGAGGGTATCCATGAGCTACCTTTCTGACCGAAGCCGCGGGTCGATGGCGAAATAGAGCAGGTCGACAACAAGGTTGATGCCCACGAACATCACCGAGATCAGCATCAGGTACGCGGCCATCACCG
>JBCBAP010000038.1:0-33662 GCA_038532435.1 Pseudomonadota bacterium
AAGAATGCGGGAGGACTGAATGGCATCGCTACTGCTCAAGGACGTGGCCAAATCCTACGGGCCGGTCAACGTTCTCAGGAACATCAACCTGGACATCAAGACCGGGGAGCTGATCGTTTTCGTCGGACCGTCCGGATGCGGGAAGTCCACGCTTCTGCGGATGATCGCGGGGCTCGAGCAAATCTCCGGCGGGGATTTCTACATCGACGATGAGCGGATGAACGACACGCCCCCGTCGAAGCGCGGGATCGCGATGGTGTTCCAGTCCTACGCGCTCTACCCCCACATGACGGTCTACGACAACATGGCGTTTGCCATGCGCGTGGCCAAACAGCCGAAAGAGGAGATCGAGCGACGGGTAAGCAACGCTGCACGTATCCTCCAGCTCGACCAATATCTCGACCGGCTGCCCAAGGCGCTGTCCGGCGGTCAGCGGCAGCGGGTCGCCATTGGCCGGGCCATCGTGCGAGATCCCAAGGTGTTCCTGTTCGATGAGCCGCTCTCGAACCTCGATGCCGCCCTGCGGGTGGCGACGCGGATCGAGATCGCGCAGCTCAAGGAGAGCATGCCCGAAAGCACGATGATCTACGTGACCCACGATCAGGTTGAGGCGATGACGCTCGCGAGCCGGATTGTGGTGCTCGAGGGTGGCGGCATCCGCCAGGTCGGCACACCGCTGGAGCTCTATGAGCGCCCCGAGAACACGTTCGTGGCACAGTTCATCGGCTCCCCGTCCATGAACCTCCTTCCAGGCACGATCTCCGAGGCTGGTGCGCAGACCGCCGTCAGCGTGACCGCAGGCGGGCGCGGGGTCGTGCCCGTCGCCTCGCAAAGCGCCGGGGATGCGGTCTCCCTCGGCATCCGGCCCGAGGATTTCCAGCTTGCCGCCGATGGTGCGGAGGCGATCTTCGAAGGTACCGTCGCGATTACCGAGGCGCTGGGCGAGGTGACGCTCCTTTACTTCGAGGCCCGGGGCGACGAGCCGGCGGTGGTGGCGAAGCTCGCGGGCATCACAGGGCACGAGAAGGGCGACACGGTGCGTTTGACCTGCGTGCCCGAAAAGCTCCACCTCTTCGACGCGGATGGCCTGAGCTTTTTCTACAGGTAGAGCCGCATTCACAGTGGCGCCGGGCTGCGGCCCGTCCTATTGATCCGGGCGACGGACGGTTGCCCGGCTCGTGCGGGTGCCAGCGTGTGAGGGTTTGGCGATGTTCCTGATCTGTGGTGAAGCTCTGTTCGATCTGTTTCTGGAGGATGAAACCTCCCCGGCGGCGATGGATTTCGCCGCGCGCGCGGGCGGCTCGCCCTTCAACGTGGCGATCGGAATGCGGCGCCTGACCGCTGAGGCGGGGCTGATGACCGCGATCTCAACGGATATGATGGGCGCGCGCCTGGCGGCGATCCTGCGGACGGAAAGCGTGAACGACGCCTACCTGGTGCGGACCGACCGCATGACGACGCTCTCGGTCGTCGGTCTCGATACGGATGGTGTTCCGGCCTACTCCTTCTACAGCGCGGGCTCCGCCGACACGGGGTTGCGCCCGGAGGATGTTCCCACGCTCGGTCCGGAAGTCACCGGCCTTCACCTTGGGTCCTACTCCATCGCGGTGCCGCCCGTTGCGGACGCGCTGGCAGCGCTCGTTGGGCGCGCGGGGGACCGCTTCATCTCCCTCGATCCCAACGTGCGCCCGACGGTGGAGCCGGACATGGCGGTCTGGCGGCGGCGGGTCGAGGTCCTGCTGCCGGACGTGGATCTACTGAAGATCTCCAGCGAGGATCTGGAGATGCTCTATCCGGACCTCTCGCCCAGCGTCTTTGCGCTGCGCTGCATCGAACAGGGGGTGGAGATGGTCGTCGTCACCGACGGGGGCGAGGCGACCCGGGCCTGGACCACGACCGGCGTCGAAGCCTCCGTGGTGCCGCCCCGGGTCGATGTGGTTGACACTGTCGGGGCAGGGGACACGTTTCAGGCAGCATTGCTCTACCGGCTTGCGGCCACGGCGGATCCCTATGCTGCAATTGCGAAAATGACGGTTGCGGAGGTTCGCGAACTTCTGCAATTCTGCGCGGGCGCGGCTGCCGTGACCTGTACACGGCGCGGTGCTGACCTGCCGCGCTTGTCAGAGCTGTCGCACCTTCAGGAACGCTGATCCATGGTATCCCGCACTATTCCGGTCGACCCGTTCGACCTTGTCATCTTCGGCGCCACCGGGGATCTGTCCCGCCGGAAGATCCTGCCCGGGCTCTACCGCCGGATGCTCGCGGGGCAGATGCCCGAGGGTGCGCGCATCATCGGTGCGGCCCGGTCCAAGCTGACCGAGGTACAGTTCCGCAAGATGGTGCAGGAGGCGCTCGAAACCTTTATCGGTTCGGAGCGTCTGGACAAGGCGATGGTGAAATCCTTCATCGCCTGCCTTCACTACGTGACCGTGGATGCCGGGGGTGAGGGCGGCTGGTCCGAGCTCGGCAAGATCCTCGACGAACGGCCGGACCACATCCGGGCCTTTTACCTGTCCGTCGGTCCGAGCCTCTTCGGTCCGATCTCCGCCCGTCTGAGCGACACGGGCCTTGCGACGCCGGAAAGCCGGATTGTGGTGGAGAAGCCCCTCGGCCACGACCTCGCCTCCGCCAAGGCGCTGAACGCCCAGCTTGCCGCCAGCTTCGACGAGCGGCAGGTCTACCGGATCGATCATTATCTCGGCAAGGAGACGGTGCAGAATCTGATGGCGATCCGGTTTGCCAACGCGCTTTATGAGCCTCTCTGGAACGCGCGCCATGTGGACCATGTGCAGATCACCGTCTCCGAAAATATCGGGGTGGGCGGTCGCGGGGCCTACTATGACAAGTCCGGGGCCATGCGGGACATGGTGCAGAACCACCTGATGCAGCTTCTCTGCCTGACCGCGATGGAGCCGCCCGCAAAGTTCGACGCGGACGCGGTGCGGGACGAGAAGCTGAAGGTCATCCGCTCCCTCGATCCGATCGCCGTGTCGGACACGGTGCGCGGACAGTACCGGGCGACGGCCTCCGACCCCTCCTACCTGGAGGATGCGGAGAACCTGGACAGCCGGACGGAAAGCTACGTTGCGCTGAAGGTCGGCATCTCCAACTGGCGCTGGAAGGGCACGCCCTTCTACCTGCGGACGGGCAAGCGGCTGCGCGCGCGCCTGTCGGAGATCGCCATCGTGTTCAAGGAGCCGCCCCATTCGATCTTTCCGGAGATGGAGCATCACACGACGAACTCCCTCATCATCCGGTTGCAGCCCGATGAGGGCATCACCCTGCGCATGACCATTAAAGAGCCTGGACCGGGAGGCATGCGCCTTGCGGATGTGCCGCTCGACATGACCTTTGCCGAGGCACTGGGCCCGAGTGTGGAAGGAATGCCGGACGCCTACGAGCGCCTGATCATGGATGTCGTGCGCGGCAACCAGACGCTCTTCATGCGCGGGGACGAGGTGGAGGCGGCGTGGGCCTGGACCGATCCGATCATCGAGGCGTGGACAAACGGAAGTGCGCGGCCCCAGGCCTATGACAGCGGCGGGTCCGGCCCGGACGATGCGCTCGCGCTGCTGCACCGGGACGGCCGGCGCTGGCGGGAGATTGCTCCGTGAGCGGACCGCAAAGCACGCTGGAGACCTACGCGGATCGCAACGCGCTGATGGAGGCGCTCGCGCTGACGGTCGCGGCACAGTTGCGCGAGACCGTCGCGGCGAAGGGAGAGGCGACGCTGGCCGTGCCGGGCGGTACGACTCCCGGACCTTTTCTGAGGCTGCTCGGCCAGACGGCACTCGACTGGAGCCAGGTGCGGGTGATGCTGACCGACGAGCGGTTCGTCCCCGAAAGCTCCGACCGGTCGAACACGCGGCTGCTCCGCGAGACGCTCCTGCAGGGGCCCGCGGCGGAGGCGGAGCTTGTGCCCTTCTATGCGGAGGCGGAGCGGGCGGAGGATGTGCTTGACGACCTGACGGCCGCGGTCGTCCGGGCCCTGCCGCTCGATATCTGCGTGCTGGGCATGGGCGCGGACATGCACACGGCATCCCTCTTTCCCGGAGCGGATCGGCTGACCGAGGCTCTGAGCCCGAGCGCGCCGCCGCTCCTGCCCATGCGCGCACCGGGCGCGCCGGAGCCGCGGATCACGCTGACCGCGCCGATCCTGGCCACCGCCACCCATATCCACCTGCTGATCACCGGGGAGGAGAAGCGCGCGGCCCATGCGCGGGCGCTCGCCGCGACCACTGTCGAGGAAGCACCGGTGCGCTGCGTTCTGACCGCGCCCACCCCGGCGCGGGTGCACTACGCCCCCTGACACCACCCCAGCGTCTGCTGTCGACCGGAGCGGCCCGTGCCGGGCCGCACGTCCCTGAGCCCTTCGGGCGGTTGGCGCCTTGTGCAGCTGGTCGGCGTTCGAGGACCGTACGCGAAGGCCGCTGACGAGGGTGCCTCCGGCGGGGATATTTCAGGCCAGAAGAAGGCGGCTTGTCCCGCGGACCGGTCCGGGCTCAGCGCGGGCTGTCCTCGTCTGCGGTTGTGGTGGGCGTCGCCTCGTCGTCGCTGCGGGGGAAGTCGTATTCCGTGACCGGTGCCGCGGGGCGCGCCTCTGTTGGCTGGGGGGTGACCTCGACGGGCTTGCTGCGCGTGTCGCTCGCCCCTGCGACGCGGAGCGGCGGGGCGTTGCCCTCGTGATCCTCGCCCCAGTAGATGGTCTGGTGGGGGAACGGGATCTCGATGTTGCGGGCGTCGAAGATGCGCTTGCACTGTTCCTTGAACGCCCGCCCGATGCCCCATTGCTTCCCGGGCATGGTCTTGATCCGGGCGCGCACGACGACGGCACTGTCCGCAAGCGTCTGGACGCCGAACCATTCCATCTCGCCGATGATGTCCGGGCCGAACTCCGGGCGCTCCTTCAGGGCGGTGAACGCGTCCTCCATCGCGGTGCGGACCGTGTCGATATCCTCCCGGTAGGCGACGCCCATATCCTCCACATGGTAGGAGAAGTCGCGCATGTAGTTGGACACGAGGTCCACGGAGGAGAACGGCACGATATGGAAGATGCCGTTCACGTCCCGCAGCGACACGGAGCGCACGGTGAGCTTCTCCACCACCCCCGTGGTGCCGCCCGCGGTGACCACGTCGCCCACATTGATGGCGTTCTCGAACTGGATGAAGATCCCGGTGATCACATCCTGCACCAGTTTCTGGGCGCCGAAACCGATCGCCAGACCCAGCACACCGGCGGATGCGATGAGGGGGGCGATGTTGAGCCCCAGCTCCGACAGGGTGAACATGAGCGTGATCACCACGAGCGCGATCGTCACCGCGTTGCGCAGAAGGGTGAGAAGCGTGGTTTCTCGCGCGGTGGGAATGGAGCCGTAGTCCGGGTTGAGCCGGTAGTCGACCCAGGAGCTGAGCGCGAGCCAGAGCAGGAAGGAGACGAGCAGGAGGACAAACACGCTCGCGCCCACGGCCAGCGTGCTGCGCCCTGCGGGCGATGAGAGGTAGCCGCCCACATCGGCAATGTTGAAATGATCGAGCGCAACGGCCCCCATGGCCAGCACGACGATGAGCCGCGCTGCCATCAGGACCTGGGGCAGGAAGGTGTTCAGCCGCCGCTCCATCAATGGTAGGCGGGCGTTGATCGCCCCGGGCAGGCGCACGCCGCGGGAAATGAGCTGCGTCGTCCAGTTCACGAGAAGCGCACCGAGGGTCAGAAGCCCCAGGGCGATGCCCGCCGACTGCAGGAGCGTGATCAGGATACCGCCGGGCCTGGTCGCCACCACCGCGAAGAGAAACAGCAGATACGCCAAGACGGGCAGGTGCCAGAGGCCCGCAAGCCCGTTGCGCATCCGCCCGAATGCGCCCTTCGGGTCAGGTGTGCGCAGCCAGTCCGCGATGGACCTGCGGTAGCGGACGACAAGGAAGAGCGTGCTGAGGACCACAAGAAGCGAGATCGACCGGGCAACGGCGGCCCCGGCGAGGTAGGAGACGGTCCGGTTCACGATCGGAACCGCGAGCAGGTGCCCGTAGGCGAGGACGAAGACGGAGATTCCGCTCCAGCGCATCAGCTTGCGCGCGGGGCTGTCCCGCAGCGGCAGGAGGCGCAGGGCGGGTTCGCGGGGGGAGAACAGCCAGCGCAAGAGTGCCCGCGCAACGCACACTAGGAGGAATGCGTTGAGATAGAGGCTCTGACGGATGCCGATGCTGCCTGCGTCGCCGGAAAGCGCCAGCATGACGCCGTACCCGATGGCCCACGCGAGCACGGCCACGGTTACATCGCAGACGAGGGAGACGAGGCTGAGGCCGACACGGGTCGCCAGATTGCCCTCCGCCGCCGTTGCGGCGATGCGCCGGTCGACCCAGCGCCCCGCGACACGCAGGGTCAGGTACCCCCCGTATGTCACGATCACGACGAAGAGAAGCTCGCTGACCGCGGTGCTGAGCACCTCCGGATCGATCAGCGCCTCGAGCGCGAGCAAGGTCGTCGGCAACCGCTTGACCGCGGTCCAGAACCGGTCCGCGCTCTGTGCTGCATCCTGCGCGATTTTCTGAGTTATTTCAGCAAGTTCGCGGGCTAAGGAGATGGTGACAGCCGCGGGGGAGGGTGCGGGCGGTTGCGGCTCGGCCGCCGGGGGTGGTTCCTGATCCGTGGCGGGGTCGGCGGGCCCGTCCGTGCCCTCCGGATCACCCGCGGCGAGCGCTCCCTCAAGCTCGGCGATGAGCGCGTCCCGGGCTTCGGGATCCTTGAGCACCTCCAAGAGCGACGAGAGCGCGGGGGAGGTTCCCTGATCCGCCGCGGCGGTTTGATCCGTCTCCGTACCTTCACCGCCGCCCCCGGTGCTGAGCCCGGGGATCAGGTCAATCTGTGCTGCGACCGGCAGGGCCGTGCAGAGCAGGGCGAGTGAAACGAGAAGCGTGCGCAGCAGGGACATCAGACAATCAACTCCGTCAGCCGGCCACGGTTCCATCGCCGTGCAGATCGAAGTCCGCGGGGATGACGTCCGGGCCCTGGAGGAATACACGGCTGCCGAACCGATGCAACTGCGTTGAAAGCTGCCGGAGGCGGGTGCCGGTGATCTCTCCGTGCAGGGCGGCATAGTCGGGCTGGGTCTTGAGTTTCTTGATCCTGTCCCGGTGCCAGGCCACGGCCCGTGCGTGCAGCTGCGCAATCTCCGGATCCGCCATCAGATCCGCATACTCCGCACGTGCGGCGGGCAGGCGGGCGAGGATCGACCGGTCCGTCTCCGCGTTGTGGTTCATCCGAAACCAGTAGGTGAGCCCCTGGTCCCGGTCCACATGGTTCACCCGGCCCCGGTCGCGCTTGACCAGAAAGCTCTCGGCGGAGCGGAGAGCGTAGTGGTTGAGCGTCACCAGATCATAGCCATAGTTCGACAGGGACGACCGCCAGCCTGTCCGCAGATAGGGGGCGGGCATCGGGGCGCCGGACCCGTTCACGAAGCGGATCGCGTCGATATATTCCGGGCGCAGGCCCTTGGGCCGGTGCACGCCGAACTTTTTGTAGTGGGGCAGGGGGCGGAAGAGGGTCTTGAAGCCCCATGCCTGGTGGGGTTTGCGGACCAGTTGCGGGGCACAGCGGATGAACTGTTCGGTGATCCAGCGGTCCGCGTAAGTGTCCACGTCCGCATTGCCGAAGAGCCGCCAGGTGAGCGCGATCATGGTCGCGTCCGGCACCGCAGCGAAGAGATCCCGCAGGTGTCCATCGCCCGCATGGACATTGATGTACTCGTCCACGTCCATGCAGATGACCCAGTCCGCCGCCTGCGCGACTGCGCTGGTCTGGGCGTCGGCGAGTGCCGCATGCTGGGGTTTCTCGCCGGTCCTGCGGTAGGGGTTCTGTCGGTGCTCCACCAGGCCGCGCCGGGCGAGCGCGTCGAACATCGCGTCCGTCCCATCGGCGCAATCGTTGGTGTAGACGAGCATGTCGGTCACGCCGATGGCGCGGTGATAGGCGAGCCATTCGAGGAGGAACGGCCCCTCGTTCTTCATCGTCGTGATGATCAGAACCCGGTCGTTGCGCAGCGCCCGGCTCGGCTCCGCCGGTTGTGGGGGCTGAACCGGGCGGCTGCCCGTCAGATGTGTGACGAGGTTGTCAACGCGTTGATCGGCGATCAGGCTCGATTTCGGCGCAAGCTGGGCGGCGGAAAGGTCCGGATGGCGCAGGCCCATCATGCGAACGAAGGAAAACTGGGCGCTCGCGGGGTCCGGCGGGCGGATCGCGGCACGGTACGGGCGCCAGCGGCCGCCAAGGGTGCCCGGGGCGCACCAGATGCTTTCGGCGGCAGCACCGTCGAAGCGGCGGCACGCATGGTCATGGAGGGTCGCTTGGTCTCCGGCGATCTGCCACGGATAGGCCCGTACGCCCCGAAACTTGAGATAGGAGCCGCAGGCGAGTGCGGCGTCGAAGACGGTCTGCCCGTCCTCCTGCGGCGGCAAAAGGAAGTCCTCCGGGTCGAGCCGCAGCACCGCGCGGGCACGCCCAAGCGCGCGGCTGCGTGCGATCTCGAAAACCCCCGCCTGTCCCAGGGGGCTGCGCCACGGATCCGGTGGGGCCGGTGGCAGCCGCACCTTGCCGGGCGCGTCCGGGGCAGCCAGCGCCAGGCGGGCGTCCGGCTGGGCCGGGTGGCCGAGCGGTACGGCCGCGTCGAGGATCTTCAGATGCGCAAGCCCCTCCACGCGCCCCGCAACCTCGGCGAGGGCAGGCAGGGCTGCCTCGGCGTCCTCATCCTGCTCAAGCCTGCGGAGCCAAAGTGCCGCGTCGGCACCGTGGCAGTCCACGTGGTGCGTAAGCCAAAGGTGCAGCGCCTCCGGGTCCGGCGTCGGCCCGACGGTCAGCAGGACGTTCCTGTCGGCCAACGGATCCGGATCCGCGAAAGCAGGTGACACGGTCCGGCTCTGCCCAGCGGCGGTGATCGTGAGGGGGCCGTGGCCGCTGACCCGCGAGGTGAGCGTGCCCGGTGGGCCGGGAAGTGTGGCAGCCTCCAGCACCCCGCCATCCGGCCCCGCGATCTGCGGTTCCTCCATCGGCACATTGACCGCTGCGTGGGCGAAGTGGAGGACCGTGCCGTCCCCGTCCACCCGGGCATCGAGCAGCAGCGGCCCCGTCTCCGGATCGAACCGGGTCGCCACCAGCGTCGCGTGGCTGAACGGGGCGTCGGGCATCGATGGTCCTTTCGCGTTGGCGGTGCCAAGACCTACCCGCCAGAGGCGCGGGTGTCGAGCGGCGGCGCCTTGCTGCCCCCTTCGACAGGTTGTCAGGCCAGGGTCCGGGGCCTATCACCGGAGGATGGAGCCCATCGACCCTTTCCAAACCGTTTATTGCATCTGGCCCGGCGGTGCGATGAGCTATGTGGAGCATGCGGGCCTCGCGTCGTTTCAGGCCGCGGGCTATGAGGTTTGCGTCGTTGCCTTCACTCTGCCGCTGCAACTCCGAGCAGGCGTTCACTGGGTCGACGCCCGGGAGTACGTGAACCCGCCGGAGGGTGAGATACAGCTGGCGGCGCGAGCGACCTGTGACAGGCTGCGGTTCGCGGTGCTGAGACGTCACCCGGAGGCACTGGTCGTCGATCCGGGGATTTGCCGGTTGGCACCGCTCACCCCGATCAAGGGCAGGCTCTTTGCCTGGGCAGACGACCGCCGCGTCGGCACATCCCTGCTGGCTTTGCCCGAGGATAGCGCCGCACTCGCCGCGCTTGCCCCCCGCGCCGACGGGAGCGATCCGGGCGCGCTGGGCGCGGCGGAACTTTCCCGGGCTTTGCAGTCGAGCGGGGAAGGGCGCCATGCGCTGCCCCGCTACGCAGTAACGCCGGTGCCTCTTTTGAAGCGGCACCAGCTTCTCACGCGGACCGTCGATGAGGCGCGTCTGATCAAGCGGGAGGCTGTGGCCATCGATCTGCATGCGCCGGTGCTGCGCCGAGACCTCGCGCGGACCGGCGGTGTGCCGGACCGATGGTCCCTGCTGGGGCGGCTCATGGCCCGGTTCGGCGTCTGCGTCGGCGACGCACCGCTGGAGGTGGCGAAGGCCGGTTGATCCAAACGCTTTGCCGGGCCGCTCGACACGAGGTGGGCCGACGTGTGGCGCTCATCGATTGGTTTGATCCGCGAGACACGGCGAAGCCTGCCTCAGGTCAAATGCTCAGGAGTGAGCGATCCGCCACCCAAGGATCCCGCCGACAAAGCTGCGTCAAACGCTGTGGAACCCGTGGCGGCGCAGCAGGTCCACCATCATATGCTGGGCCTTGATGCGGTGCGTGCGGTGCACGTCTCGCGCCGCCGCCGCATCCCCCGTCCGCAACGCATCGAGGAGCGCGCGGTGATCCCGCAGACTCTCCTCCGGCAGCGGACGGATATAGAGCGTGAGCGCGCGAGCACGGCTCACCTGGTCGTTGAAGGCGGAAACGATGGCGCTGATCCGGCCATTGCCCGCGAGGCTGACAAGCTCCCGGTGGAACCGTTCATCCGCTGCGGCCCAGGCCTCCCGATCCTCCGCGGCAATGGCGGCCTCCATGTCCAGCGTGGCCGCCTCCAGCGGGGCGAGCGTCTCGTCCGACGGGCCCGAGAGGGCGACGAGCTCGGCGGCGAGGCTCTCAAGCTCGGTCAGCACCTGATAGATCTCCTCCATATCCTTCGCCGACAGGCTGGAGATCTGCACGCCCCGGCGCGGGCGCACCTTGAGCAACCCTTGCGTTTCCAGCACGAGCGTCGCCTCGCGCACCGGCGTGCGGGACATGCCAAGTTGAGCCGCAAGCTCGCTTTCCAGATGGTTGGAACCCGCGGGCAGGCGGTTCGTCAAGATGAGGTGGCGCAACTCGTGAACGGCGCGCTGGGTTTGCGACAGACCCTTGCTGCGCGTCCCGGACCCTTCGGTTTGTCCCATCCCTACACCCGTATCCGTTTCCCGGTTCTGTCCGAGGCATAGACCGCCGCCTCGAGCTCGAGCACCCGGCGGTAGTCCTCCGCCGTGTTTTCGAGCGGTGTGCCCTCAAGGAGAGCGGAAACCACATGGGATTGCAAGGCGTGGACGCAGTCGCCGGCGAAGCCCCCCCAGTCCTGCGCAGGGAGCAGGGTTTCGATACCGAGGCTGCGGAAGGGGCGCAGAATGACGGAGCCGTCCCCGCTGAGGGTGAGGGTCCCGCCGGTGCCCTCCACCAATGCCTCGCCCAGGGTGAGGCGGTGGTTCTCCGCAGCGTGGTCGAGCAGGCGGTTGCCATCAAAAAGCGCGCGCCGCCCGTCGGCGTAGGTGAACAGCATGTGGCCCGCATCCTCCCCGGCGATTGCCGGGTTCATGCGGCGCAGATCCGCATAGACGCTGTCCGGGTCGCCGAGCAGGTAGCGGAACGTGTCGATCCAGTGCACCCCGGTCTCGTGGATCAAGAGGCGGGGCATGGTCTGGAAGTAGGGCTGCCGGTCGAGGTAAGCCTCCGGCCCCTGCCCGTCGCCGGTGCGGAGGCGGAACGTCACCTGATGCACCTCGCCGATCGCGCCGGAGGACATCGCGTCCCGCATGATCCGGTACCAGGGCTGGAAGCGGAAATTCTCATGGACGATGATCGGGATTTCCGCCTCCCGCGCGATTGCGATGGCCTGATCGGCCTCCGCAAGGTCCCGGCAAAAGGGTTTCTGGCAGATGATCGCACGCACGTCGTGGGCGATGCCTGAACAGATGCTCGCCATGTGGTGGTCCGGCGGCAGGATGATGTCGAGGATGTCCGGCGTCTCCGCCTTCAGCATCGCATCGAGGTCGGTGTAGGCCGCAAGGCCGGTTGCACGTGCACGTGCCCGGTCGAGGTCGACCGCGGCGACGGGGGCTGCACCCGGGATCCGGGCCCAGGCGTCATAGTGAAACCGGGCGAAGTACCCCGCCCCGACACAGCCGACGCGGAGCGGGGGGGTCACAGCCGTGCCTGAACTGCGGCGGCGGCCTCATCGGTGCTTGCGGTGCCGCCGAGGTCCCGGGTCAGCGGAGCCCCCTCTGCCACCACCGCCTCGACCGCCTGCCGCAACCGCTCTCCGTCCTGCAGCAGGGCGGGTGCATCATGTTCGTGCCCGAGCCAGTCGAGCATCATCGCCGCCGACAGGATCATGGCGAACGGGTTCGCCGTGCCCTGCCCCGCAATATCCGGGGCGGAGCCGTGGCAGGGCTGGAACACGGCGTGATCCTCCCCGATGTCGCCGGAGGGGGCGAGGCCGAGGCCCCCCATCACGCCCGCGCCCAGATCGGAGAGGATGTCGCCGAACATGTTCTCGGTCACCATGACGTCGAACGTCCAGGGTCGCTGCACCATCCAGAGGGCGGTCGCGTCCACATAGGCGTGGTCCGCGTCGAGGTCCGGATGGCGGGCTGCCTCCGCATAGAACAGGTCCCTGAAATAAGCGAAGGCGCGGAAAACGTTCGCCTTGTCCACGCAGGTGACCCGGCCTTGCCCGCGGCCCGCATCCTTGCGTTGGCGTGCAAGGCGGAAGGCGAAGCGGAAGAGTTTCTCGGACGTCTCCCGGGTGATCACCAGCGTCTCCCGCGCCTCGTTCTCCGTCACCTCGCCGCGTCCCTGGGTGAAGAAGAGACCTTCGGTGCTTTCGCGGATCAGGACGAAGTCGATTGCCGCCCCCTCCGGTCGCAGGATGGGCGAGGCCTGGCCGGGCCGCACAGTTACCGGGCGGACACCGGCGAAGAGGTCGAGCCGTTTGCGCAGGTCGATCTGCGGGGAAATCTCGGTGCCGTCCGGGTAGCGCACGTCCGGCAGACCCATGGCGGACAGCAGGATCGCGTCCGCGGCGCGCGCAACCTCCATAGAGGCTTCGGGCAGGCTCTCCCCGGTTCTGGCGTAATGCGCGGCACCCGCCGGACAGTCCGTGAAGGTGAGCGTGTAATTCCCCGCATCGGCCATGCCGCGCAAGAGGTCGACCGTCGGTGCCATGATCTCCGGTCCGATCCCATCCCCGTCGAACACGGCAATCGCAAAGTCGGTTTTCATTAATGGCACCCGGTCGTTATCGTGGCGTAGAGATCGGGAGTCCGTGTAACCGGGCTTGCGCCTCAGATCAATGCATACTTTAATGTATGCGTCATTTGTCGCGGGGAGGTAGGGATGTTTGCAGTGACCGTGCGGATGCGGGTCGAACCCGGGAAGTTCGACGCATTCATGGCCCGGATGGCCGAAAACGCCGCGGCGTCCCTCAAACTCGAGACCGAGTGCACACGGTTCGATGTGTGGACGGATCCGAACCGACCGGGCGAAGTGTTCCTCTACGAGCTTTATGTCTCGCCGGAGGCGTTCGATCTTCATCTCGCCTCCGACCATTTCAAGACGTTCGACGCGGATGTCGCCGACATGCTGCTGGAAAAGACCGTGGCAACCTACCGGGAGCAGGCCTGATGGAGCAGACATGGGAGGTCATCGCGCTGAAATATGCGGAGCGTAACACCCGGACCCGGGTGGAGAGCTTCATGTTCGATGATGACCATACGGGCCCCCACGACATGGACTATTTCATTTGGGTGCTGCGGCGGGGCACCGATGTGATTCTCGTGGACACGGGCTATGACACCCGTGAGGCGCAGCGGCGGGATCGGCCAATCCAGCGCGATCCGGTCGAGGCGCTCGCGGCCATCGGTGTACGGGCGGAGGATATCACCACCGTCATCATCACCCATCTGCATTACGACCATGCGGGCGGTCTCGACCGCTATCCGAACGCAACGTTTCACCTGCAGGCAGCGGAGATGGCCTTCGCCACCGGCCCGTGCATGTGCCACGGGATCACGCGGATGCCCTTCACCGCCGATCATGTGTGCGAGATGGTGCGGCACGTCTATTCGGGCCGTGTGGTGTTCCACGATGGCGAGGGCCCGGTCGCGCCGGGGGTCACGGTTCATTGCGTCGGCGGGCATTCCCGCGGGCTTCAGGCGGTGCGGGTGAAGACGGAGAGCGGCTGGCTCTGCCTCGCCTCCGACGCGGCGCACTACCGCGAGAATTTCATCACCGCTAAGCCGTTCCCGATCGTCGTGGACATGGAGGCTATGCTCGAGGGGTTCGGGACGATCCAGCGGCTCGCGAGCCGGTCCGATCTGGTGATCCCTGGGCACGATCCGCTGGTCCGCGCACACTACCCGCAAGTCGATGCGGTACCGTTCGCCTGGCGGCTCGACCGCGGTGCGCACGCCCCGTTCGGGGGTTGAAACCATGCTGCTCGGATGTATCGGCGACGATTTCACCGGATCGAGCGATCTTGCCAACACGCTGGCCAAGGGGGGCATGCGGGTCACGCAATATACCGGCGTGCCGGAGGGGCCCGCGGCCCCGGGTGTGGAAGCGGGCGTGGTGGCGCTCAAATCCCGCTCCGTTCCCGTGGCGGAGGCGGTGAAAAAATCCCTCGCCGCGCTCGACTGGTTGCTGGGGCAGGGCTGCACGCAGATCTTCTTCAAATACTGCTCCACCTTCGACTCGACGCCCGCAGGCAACATTGGACCGGTGGCGGAGGCGCTGGCGGAGCGTCTGGGGGAGGATGCGGTCATCGTTTGTCCAGCCTTCCCCGCGACAGGACGCTCCATTTATCAGGGGCACCTCTTCGTCGCGGACCGGCTGCTGAGCGAGAGCGGGATGGAGGACCATCCGCTCACACCGATGACGGACGCCGACCTGCGCCGCTGGCTCGCGCCCCAGACCAGCTGGCGGGTCGGGCATGTGGGGACGGACACGGTGTTTCAGGGGGCGGACGCGATCGCGGGGGCGCTTGCGGCACAGGTACCGGCGATGGTGGTCGTGGACGCCATCCGAGATGCGGATCTGATCGAGATCGGCCGCGCGGCGCAGACACGAAAGCTGATCACCGGCGGATCCGGCGTGGCGCTTGGCCTTCCCGCGAACTTCCGCGAGACGGGCCAGATCGGAGAGAGTGCGACGGACTGGCGGCCGGAGGTCGGGCGCGCCGCGATCCTCTCCGGCTCCTGCTCGACGGCGACGCAGGAACAGGTCGCGCGCTACGCGGCCGGGTCGCCAGCGTGCGAGGTGACCGCTGAGGCCGTCATGGAGGGCAGCCTGACGTCAGAGAGCCTCGCGGCCTGGGCACGGGACAAGGCAGCCCCGCTTATCTATTCCTCCGCGGATCCCGCGACGGTGCGCGCAGCCCAGGACCGGTTCGGCCGGGAGCAGGTCGCGGGCGCAATCGAGGCGCTCTTCGCCGAACTCGCCCGACGGCTGGTGACGGACGGTGTCCGCAGGCTGATCAGCGCGGGTGGCGAGACCTCCGGCGCCGTGGTCGAGGGACTGGCGCTCACCGCGCTTGAGATCGGGCCCGAGATCGCGCCCGGCGTTCCGGCGGTTCGCGCTGCCGATCGCCCGCTGACACTCGCGCTCAAGTCGGGCAATTTTGGCGGCCCGGACTTCTTCGGTGACGCGCTCTCGGTGCTGGGCCATGACTGAGGGCGAGACCCTGGCCGGGATCATTTCATGAGCGAGACGCGCCTGCGGGACGAGATCTGCGCCTTTGCGCGGTCGCTCTACGAGCGGGGGTACACCCACGGCTCCACGGGCAACATCTCGGCCCGGACGGAGGATGGGGGGCTGCTGGTCTCCCCGACGGGCACAAGTTTCGGGAGGCTCGATCCCGCCCGTCTGTCCCTGTTCGACGCGGACGGACGCCATGTGGACGGGGACAAGCCGACCAAGGAGATGCCGCTTCACACCGCGCTTTACGAAACGCGCGGTGGTCGGGCGGGAGCGGTCGTCCACCTTCATTCCCACCACGCGGTCGCGCTCTCGATGCTGCCGGAAACGGACTGGGACGATGCGCTGCCGCCGCTCACGCCCTACGGGATCATGCAACTCGGCAGGGTCAAGGTCCTGCCCTACATCGCCCCCGGCGATCCGGCGATGGGGGATGCTGTTCGGGACCTCGGCGGCCAGCGCTCCGCTCTCATCCTCGCGAACCACGGACCGGTGGTGGCCGCCGGCAGCGTGGAGAAGGCGGTCTACGCGATGGAAGAGCTCGAGGAGACCGCGCGCCTCGCGCTGCGGCTGCGGGGAGAGCAGCCCCGGCTGCTGACCGACGCGCAGGTGGCCGCGCTGGTGGCCACCTTCAACATCGACATGGGCTGAACGCCGCGGGTCAGGCCACCTTGCGTGCCACGATGAAAACGGCCGGTGAGTTTTCCTGCCGCCAGCTTTCCTCGATGACGAAGCCCGCCGCGAGGATGCTCGATTCCAGCTGGTCCTTGTTAAAGATCCGGAGCAGCGGCAACAGGCCGAGCCGATAGCCGATAGGGCCGATGAAGCGGAACATGCTAAAGCTCTCCGCCATGCACACGGTGCTGGAGATGAAGACGCCGCCCACGCGCAGGGTCATGTGGACCTTGCTGATCGCGTCGTCTCGGTCGCTGACGAGGTGCAGGATGCTCATGCCCAGCACGACATCGTAGGAGGCGTCGGGCAGGATCATGCTGTCCATGTTCGCCTGCTCGTAGGTGATGTTCTCCACCCCGGCGGCGCGGGTCTTTTCCTCCGCGATCTCGATCATCTTGGAGGAGATGTCGATCGCGTGGATGTGGCGCACCTTCGGTGCATGATGGATCGCGGTGGTGCCGGTCCCCGCGCCGAATTCGAGCACGTCGCTCTCCGGCGTGAAGTGGCTCTGGGTGATCGCAAGCTTGCGCTGATAGGCGGCCTCGTCCTTCACCGGGGATCTGGCGTAGCGGTTGGCGATCCAATCCCAAAATCGTTCCTGTTTCGTCATCTGGGCAGTCCTTGTGCTGGGTCGTGAAGAGACCGGGGCACAGGTGCGGGCTCCGGCAGCGGGACAGTGCGGCGCGGAGTGTGTCCCCGGTCTCGGCGATCCGTCTACCGGAGCGCATGGGCGCTGTGAATTGACACGATTCGCCGAAACGATATGCATATTCGCATGGATTGGGGCAGCGTCACCTTCGACTGGAACAGGGCGCGGGCGTTCCTCGTGACTGCCGAGGAGGGGTCGCTCTCCGCCGCTGCGCGGGCGCTGGGCATGGCCCAGCCGACGCTGGGACGGCAGGTCAGCGCGTTCGAGGAAGAGATGGGCGTCGTGCTGTTCGAACGGGTGGGGCGGCGGCTGATCCTCACCCCGTCCGGTCGCGCACTCTTCGATCATGTGCGGGGCATGGGTCAGGCGGCGACGCGCCTTTCGCTCGCGGCGACCGGGCAGTCCCGCACCGTGGAGGGCAAGATCAGCATCTCCGGGACGGAGATGTTTTCCGCCTACGTGCTCCCGGACATCCTCACCAAACTGCGCCGCGATCATCCGGGGATCGTGGTGGAGGTGGTGGCGACCAACTCGCTCAGCGACCTGCAGCGACGGGAGGCGGACATCGCGATCCGCCACAACGAGCCAAAGGACCCTGAACTGATCGCCAAACGGTTCAAGGATGGCTACGCGAAGCTCTACGCGAGCCCCGACTACATCGCCCGGGAGGGGCCTTTTGACGATGCGCAAAGCGCGCTCAAGGCCGCCTATGTCGGGTTCGTGGACAATGACGCGCTGATCGCGGGCTATAACGGGTTTGGCCTGCCGGTCACGAACGCGCATTTCCGCATCCTCAGCGACGGTCACCTCGTGCACATGGAAATGGCGCGCCGGGGCCTCGGCATCGCCGTGCTCTCCACCATCGCGGCGGAAGACGACCCGATGCTGCAGGAGGTGGCGCCGTGGATGCAGCCCTTCACCTACCCGGTCTGGCTCGTCGCCCACCGGGAGGTGAACACGAGCGCGCGGGTGCGGGTCGTGTTCGACCTGCTTGCACGGGAACTGGCAGCGCTTCTCGCCGCCGACGAGGAGTGCGTCAGCGCCGCCGCGACGGACCGTGCGAGCTAGAAGAACCGGCGCCTGACCCCGAGAGCGCGGGGCATGCGCATGGCCAGCATGAACTGGATGAAGCGGTTCCTGAACCGGTCGAGATCGAGTGCCTCATGCACGCCCTCCGCGACCTCCCCGTGGATCCGGGTGCGGATCGCCGTGCGCGAATAGAACGGCGCATCGAGCATGGGGGTGATGCGGTGCGGCCTGTAGCCCGCATCCGCCCGCGTCTCCCGCTTCACGGCCCAGAGGTTGCGGGGCAGGCGGGCGACCGGGGGCGCGTCCATGACCTCGATCTGTCCTGCCCGGTCGAAGGAGAGGGCGAGGCCCCCGGGGCTGCCCCGCCGGGGTTCCACATCGTAGAAGATCGCCGCACCCTTGCGGGTCTCGAACCTCGCCCAGGTCCAGGACCGGAAATCTGCCTCGAGCGCTGCGGTGCCGAAATTTGCATCCATGTAGCCGTGGCCGGTCCAGTTGAGATCCGGCTTATCGAGGGCGACTTCGACCCGCGCGGACGGGGCAAACGGGCGCCAGACATGGTTGGCATGGAACAGGACCTCCTGATCCGTCAGCGCGTCGGGTATGAGGGTGATGTGGCCCTGCACCCGCCGCAGGTCCGGGTTGGACCGCTCGTCCACGCGCACCACCAGCTTCTCCCCGTCCCAGTGGATCGCGGAGGGGCCGACGACGAAGCTCTCGGAGGTTTGCGTCACGGCCCCGCGGCCCCGCTCGGTCATCGCCCAGCGGCCCTTGGGGCCGTAGAGTGCCACGTTGATGCAGGCATGGTTGTGCGGATCCTTCCGCCCGCTCCAGGAATAATAGGGGGAGAAGACCGAACCTATGAACCCGATGACCGAGACGCCGTAGCGCCCGTCGCCGCTGAGCCCGTCAAGGTACCACCAGGCATACCCGTCCCGGTCCACGACGACGTCGAAGCGCGGTCCGCCAAGATCGCCGCGGCCGCGCGCCTGCCGGAGAGTGTTGACATCGGTACCCCCGGCCCAGGATGCGCCCCACCTCCGGCGAGGGTCAGCCCGGTGATCCGCGTCACCGCTGTCGGCCTGCTGAAGGTTTTCAGCGGGCCATGGGGGTTCGCGCCGTAAAGCGCGCCGCCCGTCCCCGGGAACAGCCGGGCGAAGCCCGCCGGCGTGGTCAGCGCTGGCTCCTGCGGCTCCGGCAGGGTCATGGTCAACCCCATCGCGCGCAGGCGCGTGAAGACTGTCGTCTGGCATATATCCACCTCCTCCCGGGAGTATGTGTGGGTGTCGCCGTTGGCCGGCGCGTTCATGATCATCAGGATCCGCTCGGCGCCCTGGGGGGTGGCGGCAGCCTCTCGCCGGTCCTGGGCGCAGAGATAGAGCGTCGGCTGGCGGGGCAGGCGGCCCGCGCGGAAGATGTCGCCGAACTCTGTCTTGCTGCTGTCCCCGAAGAACACCGTGTGATGGGCGAGGGGGAAGCCGGAGGTGTGGGGGGCGTAGGTCCAGACAAAGGCCGACAGGGACCGGTCCCGCGGCCGCTTGGCCCGGACCGCGGGTCGGACCGCGTCGCCGAGCAGCCCCGCGGAGAGCGCTGCGGGATCCCCGTTGAACACCACCCGGGGCGCGGGCACATGTTCCCCGGTGTGCAGACGAAGGCCCGTGACCTGGCCTGCACTGACGGTGATCCGGGACACAGGCGTATCGTAGACGAAGCGCACACCTCGGGCGCGGCCGAGCCGTTCCAGCGCCCGCGCGAGCGCGTGCATGCCCCCGTCGACGAGCCACACGCCGCGCTGCTCCGACGCCCAGATCAGCATCAGAATCGCGGGCGAAAGGAGCGGCGAGCCACCCACATAGGTGGCGTAGCGGGCGAAGAGCTGGCGCAGGCGCGGGTCGCGAAATTGTCGCCCGAGCGCGGACCAGAGCGTTGAGGCCGGTGCCATTGCGGGCAGCAGGCGCATCGCGTCGCCCATCACCGCCCGGGTGACCGAAAGCGGCGTGGGCGCCGCGGCCTGCATGACCGGCGCGTCGAAGGCATCGAAGAGCAGGTTTGCCCGGCGGGTGAAGGCGGCAAAGCGGGCCGCTTCTGCCCCGCCCATCGCGTCCGCGACCGCAGCCTCCGACCGTGCAGGATCCGCAAAGAGGTCCAGGCGGGTACCGTCCGCCCAGGCGTGGCGGGCGAGCGTCTCCGACCGTGTGAGCGTCACATGATCCTCGAGCCGTTCGCCAATGGCGTCGAACAGCGCCTCGAACACCCAGCGCATGGTGAAGACCGTGGGCCCCGCATCGAGAGGTCCGGCGGCGCTGGGCACCTGCCGCATCTTCCCGCCCGGTCCGGATGCCTGATCGAAGACGGTGACGTCGAAGCCGTGATGGGCAAGCTCCAGGGCCGTGGTGAGGCCGCCGATGCCCGCGCCGACCACCAGCACCCTGTCCCGCAGGGCGGCACCCGTGGGGCGCATGTCTGTTGTCTGGTCCTTCGGCACTGTTCCGTACCAGTTTAAAACTTAGCCCCGAGCTCCGTCCACAATCGTTGACAAGAAACCGGCAACTGTCCAGACTTATTTACACATGTAGTGTCTCATGAAGTGGACAGCATGGTGCCACAGGAGGGCCGTATGGACTTCAGCCGTCGGATCGAAACCACCCTGGAGGCGGCGATGGACCGGGCCTCCGGTCGGGATGCCCCCCCCAAGCTCGCCGCGGCGATGCGGCACGCGCTCTTTCCCGGCGGCGCCCGGGTGCGGCCCCAACTCAGCCTCGCTGTCGCCGCGGCCTGCGGCGATGACTGTCCGGAACTGAGCGATGCGGCCGCGGCTGCGATCGAGATGATCCACTGTGCGAGCCTCGTCCATGACGATCTGCCGTGCTTTGACGATGCAGATGTGCGGCGAGGCAAACCCTCCGTCCACATTGCCTTCTCCCAGCCGATCGCGGTGCTGGTGGGCGATGCGCTGATCGTCCACGCGTTCGAGGTGCTGGCGCGGGAGGGGCATTTCCAGCCGGGACGCCTGGCCGCGCTCGTCGGGGCGCTTGCGCGGGCGACCGGGGTGCCCAACGGCATCTGCGCCGGGCAGGGATGGGAGAGTGAGGAGAAGATCGATCTCTCCTCCTACCACCAGGCGAAGACCGGAGCGCTCTTTGTCGCCGCAACCACCATGGGCGCGCTGGCGGCCGGGGCGGAGCCTGCTCCGTGGACAGAGCTTGGCGCACGGATTGGGGAGGCCTTCCAGGTCGCCGACGATCTGCGCGACGCGCTGCTGACTGAGGAGGAGCTGGGCAAGCCCGTGGGGCAGGATGAGATGCACCAGCGGCCCAACGCGGTCACCGCACTCGGTGTCGAAGGGGCCGTTGCCTCGCTCCACGATATCCTCGGCGGGGCCGTCGCCTCCATCCCGGACTGTCCGGGGCGGGCAGCACTGGTGAAGATCGTGCAAATGCAGGCCAAGCGCCTCGTTCCCGGTCAATTCGCCCAGAGCGCTGCCTGACCATGGTGGCGACGCCGGACACGGGCCAACCGGGCCGGCGCAGCCTTGCCGAACGGTTCTACCGCTGGCGTACAGGCCTGATTGCGGACGCGTCCTTTCAGGCCTGGGCCGTGCGCTTTCCATTGACCCGCCCCTTCGTGCGGCGGGAGGCGGGGGCGCTCTACGATGTCGTGGCAGGCTTTGTCTATGCGCAAATCCTCTTCGCGCTTGTGGAGCTCGACGTGCTTGCCGCGCTGCGGGACCGGCCCGCGACCGCCCGGGCGCTCGCCCATCGCTGCGGTCTGGGCGAGGGTGCGATGACCCGGCTCTGCCAAGGTGCGGCGGCGATCGGTCTGCTTCGCCGACGCGGCGACCGCTACGGTCTGACCCTGCGTGGCGCGAGCGTGCTCGGCGCGCCGGGGGTGGTGGAGATGGTGCGCCACCATCGCATGTTCTACGCCGATCTTGCGGATCCGGTGGCCCTGCTGCGGGGGGAGCGGGAAACCGCGCTCTCGCGCTACTGGTCCTATGTGGGCGGAGCGAACACCCACGGAATGACGGATGAGGAGGCGGCGCCCTATTCCGCGTTGATGGCCGTGAGCCAGCGGATGGTGGCTGAGGAAACCCTTGCTGCGTTTCCCCTCGACCGCTTCGCGCGGCACCTCGATGTCGGGGGCGGGGAGGGGGCCTTCCTCGAGGCTGCGTTGGCCGCTCATCCGCACCTGCGCGGAACACTCTTTGACCTGCCCGCGGTCGTCGCCCGCGCTCCGGCCCGGTTCGAGGCTGCGGATGTGGCGGATCGGGTGACATGCACGGGCGGCAGTTTCCTTGACGATCCATTGCCAGCGGGCGCGGACCTGATCTCGCTGGTCCGCGTCTGCTACGATCACGACGATGACGTTGTTCGAGCCCTGCTGGCAAAGGTGTACCGGACGCTGCCACAGGGCGGGACGCTTCTCATCTCCGAACCCATGTCAGGCGGTGCGCGACCGACGCGGGCCGGTGACGCCTACTTCGGCCTCTACACCGCAGCGATGAGCACCGGCAAACCCCGCTCTGCGGAAGACCACCGGGGTCTGCTCAAGGAGGCCGGATTCGCGGATTTCACCATCCACCGCACCCGTCAGAGCTTCGTGACACAGGTGGTTTCGGCGCGAAAGCCGTGACCCACGGACCTGCCCAAGTGCCTGTGCCGACTAAGAGTTTCACATGGAAATGTAAAGTCAAGTTGACAATACATAGCGTCAGCATAGAATTACACTCACTCTGGTCAACGTCCCCGAGCGGATGACAGACCGCGAACACCGCGCCGATGGGAGGCGGCACGCAATGGAAACCGCCGCGATACTGCTCGATAGCGCGCGTTCTTTGCGTGTGGAGACGGTTCTTCTGAAGGATCCGGCCGATGAGGATGCGGTGGTGGAGATTCGCCACTCCGGCATCTCCACCGGTACCGAAAAGCTGTTCTGGACCGGAGAGATGCCTCCGTTCCCAGGCATGGGCTACCCGCTGGTACCGGGGTACGAATCGCTCGGCGAGGTTGTGGACGCCGGATCGGCCTCCGGACTCAAGGTCGGGCAGACGGTGTTCGTGCCCGGTGCCGACTGCTACCGCGAGGTGCGGGGTCTCTTCGGGGGTGCCGCCCGTCGCGTCGTGGTGAAGGGCACGCGGGTCCAACCCGTGGATCCGATGCTGGGTGAAGAAGGCGCGCTTCTGGCGCTCGCCGCCACCGCCCGCCACGCCATCGCCGGTCTCGACACGGATCTGCCGGAACTGATTGTCGGTCATGGTGTGCTGGGGCGGTTGATCGCCCGCCTCGTGCTCGTCGCCGGCGGGCCACCGCCCACGGTCTGGGAAATCTCGGCGGATCGACGGGGTGGCGCGGAAGACTATCCGGTCATCCATCCCGATGACGATCCCCGCCGGGACTACAAGACAATCTTCGACGTGACCGGCAAAGCGGCGTTGCTCGACGGCCTTATCGGCCGCCTCGCGCCGGGAGGCGAGGTCGTGCTCGCCGGGTTCTATCCCGAACCGGTGCAGTTCAGCTTTCCCCAGGCCTTCATGAAGGAAGCGCGGCTGCGCATCGCCGCGGAGTGGAAGCCGGAGGACCTCGCGGTCACGGCAATGCTGGTCGCGCAGGGGGATCTCAGCCTCTCCGGCCTCATCACCCACCGCGCGTCGGCCGCCGACGCACCGCAGGCCTATCAGACCGCCTTCAGCGATCCGGCCTGCCTCAAGATGATCCTCGACTGGAAGGGCGTTCAATGAGCCTTGATGACAAGATCCCCGACCTCATCGGTGCCCGCGACGCGGCCCTGCGGGAAGAGGCGGCAACGCCCACGCTTGAGGTTCCCGCAGCGGAGCCCACGAAAAAGACCCAGATCATCGCAATCTACGGCAAGGGCGGGATCGGCAAGTCGTTCACCCTCGCCAATCTGAGCTGCATGATGGCCGAACAGGGCAAGCGGGTTCTGCTGATCGGCTGCGACCCGAAGTCCGACACCACGTCGCTCCTGTTCGGCGGCAAGGCGTGCCCCACGATCATCGAGACCTCGACGGAGAAGAACCTCGCCGGTGAAGAGGTCCGGATCGGCGACGTCTGCTTCAAGAAGAACGGCGTCTTTGCCATGGAACTCGGCGGTCCGGAGGTCGGGCGCGGCTGCGGCGGGCGCGGGATCATCCACGGGTTCGAACTGCTCGAAAAGCTCGGCTTTCACGATTGGGATTTCGACTATGTCCTGCTCGATTTCCTCGGCGATGTGGTGTGCGGCGGCTTCGGCCTGCCGATCGCGCGGGACATGGCGCAGAAGGTCATCGTCGTGGGCTCCAACGACCTGCAGTCGCTTTACGTCGCCAACAATGTCTGCTCCGCGGTGCAGTATTTCCGCAAACTCGGCGGCAATGTTGGGGTCGCGGGCATGGTGATCAACAAGGATGACGGGACCGGCGAGGCGCAGAAGTTCGCCGACGCGGTCGGTATCCCGGTCCTCGCCTCGATCCCTGCGGATGATGATCTGCGCAGGAAATCGGCGAACTACGAGATCGTCGGGTCGATGGAGACGAACTGGGGCCCGCTCTTTGCCGAGCTTGGCGTCAACGTGGCGGAGGCCCCTCCGGTGCTTCCCGATCCGCTCAGCCAGGACGGGCTGATCAACCTCTTTGACGGCAAGGATACCGGGGAAGGCGTCGTGCTCGTCCCTGCGACCGAGGCCGACATGTGCGGCAAGAACGCAAAACCCAAGGCAAGCCTGGAGGTCATCTACGACGATGTTTGATCTCAACGACATGGACCAAGCCGAAGAGGCGCTGATGAAGCTGATCGGCGACGCGCTCAAGCGCAAACCGGCGGAGCGGCGGGAGCCCGCGAACACCGACGACGCGCCCAAATGCCCCTTCGCCCGGGAGGCGCGTGCGTGACCGAGGAGGTCAGATACGACGCCGCGGGCGAGGTCGAGGTGATCGCGGGCAAGGCGAGCCCCGGGGCCGACGCGCCGATGCCCGTGGACGGGATGGGCTGCCATTCGGGATCCGAAATGGTGAAGGCGGCGGAAGCGTCCGGCAACTCGGACCTGCTCGCAAAGCTCAAGGCCGACTACCCGACTGGGCCCCACGACAAGCCGCAATCCATGTGCCCCGCCTTTGGCTCCCTGCGGGTCGGCCTGAGGATGAAGCGGGTGGCGACCGTGCTGTCCGGATCAGCCTGCTGCGTTTACGGCCTGACGTTCGTCAGCCACTTCTACGGCGCGCGCAGGTCCGTCGGCTATGTTCCGTTCAACTCTGAAAGCCTGGTGACCGGCAAACTCTTCGAGGACATTCGCGAGTCCGTCTACAAGCTCGCGGATCCGAAGCGCTATGACGCGATCGTTGTGACCAATCTTTGCGTGCCGAGCGCGTCGGGTGTGCCGCTGCGGCTTCTGCCCGATGAGATCGACGGCGTGCGCATCATCGGCATCGATGTGCCCGGTTTCGGCGTGCCGACCCACGCGGAGGCGAAGGATATCCTGGCAGGGGCGATGCTCAACTACGCCCGGCAGGAGGCCGAGGCGGGACCGGTCGCGGCGCCCGAGGGCGGCAAGTCCGACCGCCCGACGCTGACCATGCTGGGCGAGATGTTCCCGGCCGATCCGATGGTGATCGGCCAGATGATTGCGCCGATGGGCCTCGCCGCGGGGCCCGTGGTGCCCTGCCGGGAGTGGCGGGAGCTTTACGCGGCACTCGATTGTGGGGCCGTGGCGGCGATCCATCCGTTCTACACCGCCAGCGTGCGGGAGTTCGAGGCAGCCGGGCGCCCGGTGCTCGGCTCGGCACCGGTGGGTGCCGACGGAACCCACGCCTGGCTCGCCGCGGTCGGCGACGCCTTCGGGGTGAAGCCCGAGACCGTCGCGCAAACCCAGAACGCCATGCACGGCGCGATCAAAGGCGCACTCAGCGGTGCGCGGATCGACGGCACGATCACCCTCTCGGGGTATGAAGGCTCGGAACTCCTGGTCGCGCGTCTGCTGATCGAGAGCGGGGCGAACGTGCCCTATGTGGGCACGGCCGCCCCGAAGACCCGCTGGTCCGAGGCGGACCGCGACTGGCTCGAGGCGCATGGGGCGACGGTGAAGTTCCGCGCCTCCCTCGAGGATGATTGCGCGGCCATGGAAGGGATCAGACCCGACCTCGCCATCGGCACCACACCAGTGGTGCAGAAGGCCAAGGAGAAGGGCATCCCCGCCCTTTACTTCACCAACCTGATTTCCGCCCGCCCGCTGATGGGGCCTGCCGGTGCCGGGTCGCTCGCGCAGGTCGTCACGGCGGCCATGGGCAACAAGGGGCGCATGGACGGGATGAAGGCGTTCTTCGAAGGCGTCGGGGCCGGCGACACGGCGGGGGTCTGGGAAGGCGATCCGAACGTGCAGGACGAGTTCCGCGAGCGCCAGGCGAAGAAGCTGGAGAAACGGGCGCGCGCGGCGAAGGCCGCGGAGATGATGTGATGCGCGCCTGCCTGACATATGTCCGGAACAGGGGGCTGTCTGCCCCCCGCACCCCCCGAGGATATTTTCCGCCAGAAGAAGGGGGCGCGCCGTGCTTGTGACCGATCACGACCGCGCGGGCGGATACTGGGGGGCGGTCTACGCCTTTTGTGCCCTGAAGGGCCTGCAGGTCGTCATCGACGGGCCGGTCGGGTGCGAAAATCTGCCTGTGACCTCCGTCCTGCACTACACCGATGGGCTGCCGCCGCATGAGCTGCCCATCGTGGTTACGGGCCTGGGCGAGGAGGAACTGGGCCGCGAGGGGACCGAGGGTGCGATGAAGCGCGCCTGGGGCACCCTCGATCCCGTGCTGCCCGCTGTTGTCGTCACCGGTTCGATCGCGGAGATGATCGGGGGCGGTGTGACGCCCCAGGGCACCAACATCCAGCGCTTCCTGCCCCGGACCATCGACGAGGACCAGTGGCAGGCGGCGGACCGGGCGATGACCTGGGGCTTCACCGAATTCGGTATGACCAAGGGGCGGATGCCCAAGGAACGCAAGCGCGCGGCGGACGCAAAACCTCGGGTCAACATCCTTGGGCCCATGTACGGCGTCTTCAACATGCCGTCGGACCTTGCGGAGATCCGGCGGCTCGTCGAGGGTATCGGGGCCGAGGTCAACATGGTCTGGCCCCTCGGCAGCCACATCGCCGATGCGGGCCGGCTCGTGGATGCGGACGCAAACATCGTGATGTATCGCGAGTTTGGCCGCGGCCTCGCAGAGTTGCTCGACAAGCCCTACCTGCAGGCCCCCATCGGGCTGGAGAGCACCTCGAAGTTCCTGCGGGTGCTGGGCGGGATCCTCGACCTCGATCCGGAACCGTTTATCGCGCGGGAGAAGCATTCGACGCTGAAACCGGTGTGGGATCTGTGGCGGTCGGTCACCCAGGATTTCTTCGCCACCGCCGATTTCGCGATCGTGGCGAACGAGACCTACGCGCGGGGCATCCGCAACTTCCTCGAGGCGGATCTCGGCCTACCGTGCGCCTTTGCCGTGGCGCGGATCGCCGGGCGCAAGACGGACAATGACGAGGTGCGGGCACTGATGCACGCCAAACGTCCCCTCGTCGTGCTCGGCTCGATCAACGAAAAGATGTACATGGCGGAGATGGCGGCCGGTCACGGCCCCCGCCCCGCCTTCATCCCCGCCTCCTTCCCCGGGGCCGCGATCAGACGGCACACGGGAACCCCGATGATGGGCTATGGCGGGGCGACCTACCTTTTGCAGGAAGTGTGCAACGGGCTCTTTGACGCGCTCTTTCACATTCTGCCGTTGGGATCGGATATGGATGCGGGCGGTGCGACGCCCACACCCCTGCGCCGCGACCTGCCCTGGGATCCTGAGGCCCAGGCACTGCTCGACGAGCTGGTCGCGGCGCATCCGGTCCTCACGCGTATTTCTGCCGCAAAGAGCCTGCGGGACGCGGCGGAGCGCGCAGCACTCGACCGCGGCCTCGACAGCGTGGATCCGGACACCGTGGCGCGGCTCAACCCCGCGCCCTCACAGGGAGAGAGACCATGAGTACGATCGACCCCAAGAGCTTCGACCTTGCCACGGCGACGCCCGCCGGCACCCAGCGCCGCAGGCGCCGGGCGGAGGGATGGGAGTACCGGATCTATTTCGGGCTCATCTTTGCCTGTTCCCTGCCGCTCGCGACGCTGCGGGTTCTGCTGCCGTCCGCACGGCGCAAATCCTTCGGCGTGCCGCGGGAGCGGCGGACGATCTGGGGCGAGGCGCGGATGATGGCCAATATCGTCACGCCGATGATTTTCTCCACCTGACAGCGGGTGGATCCGAGTTTCCCGGATGATCCGGGGAAGGGTGGGCGCAGGCTCCACCAACCTGGCCGCGAGGTTCTGCGGCGCCGGCTCTAATTTGGAGGACAGCGAATGTCTGATTCCAATCTGTCGTTCACGGGGCTGACTGATGATCAGGCTCAGGAGCTGCACAGCGTCTATATGAGCGGTTTGCAAGTGTTTACCGCCGTCGCCGTCGTTGCGCACATCCTGACCTTCATCTGGAAGCCCTGGTTCGTGTGAGGAGACGAAAATGGACAAGTTCTACAAGATCTGGCTCGTTTTCGATCCGCGCCGTGTGTTCGTCGCACAGGGCATCTTCCTCTTCCTGCTGGCAGCGATGATCCATCTCGTGCTGCTCAGCACGGATGCCTACAACTGGTTTGAACTGGTTGCAGCGGCAGAAGCCGCAGGCTGATCGGACCATCCGACTGACACTGACCGCGGGCGGGAAGCTCGCCCGCGGTCGACCGACACATCTTCCTGACATGGCAGCACCCGCATCCGGAGGTCGGAGCCTCCGGCGGGGATATTTTCGGCCAGAAGAAGAGGTCAGCCGCGGATCGCCTCGAGCATCCGGTGGACATTGTCCGGGGAGGCGTCCGGAGTGATGCCGTGGCCGAGGTTGAAGATGTGCGGGCCGCCGGCGAAACCCGCGACCGTGGCCCTGGTCGCCTCGCGGAGTGCGTCGCCTCCCTGCACCAGGAGGAGCGGGTCCATGTTGCCCTGCACGCAGAGCTTGGACTGGACATGGGCGCTTGCCCATGCGGGATCGACCGAGGTGTCGAGGGCCACGCACTGCACGTCGACCCTGTCCGTGTAGGACGCGTAGTTGCCGCCCGCCCCGCGGGGAAAGCCGATGATCGGTACGTCCGGATGGACGGCGCGGATGCGCTCCACGATCCGGACGGCGGGGGCGACCGCGTAGCGCTGGAATTCGGCGCCGGGCAGGGCGCCCGCCCAGCTGTCGAAGAGCTTTACGACTTCAGCACCCGCGGCGATCTGGGCAAGCAGATAATCGGCGGTGGCCTCCGTAATCAGGTCGAGCAGGGCCTCGAACGTCGCGCGATCGCCATACATGAGCCGCCGCGCAGGCGCCTGGTCCGGCGTGCCCCGGCCGGCGATCATGTAGGTTGCGACCGTCCAGGGTGCTCCGGCAAAGCCGATCAGCGTGGTCTCGGCCGGGAGCTCGCGGGAGAGGATCCTGACAGTTTCATAGACCGGGTTCAGGGTCTCGTGGATGTCCCCCACTGGGCGCAATTTCGCGAGATCCTCCGCAGTCTCGATGGTCGAGAGGCGCGGCCCCTCCCCGGTCACGAACCAGAGATCCGCGCCTAGCGCCTGTGGAATGAGAAGGATGTCCGCAAACAGGATCGCGGCATCAAAGGCATACTTGCGGATCGGCTGGAGCGTGACCTCGGCTGCGAGCTCCGGGTTGTAGCACAGCTCGAGGAAGCTGCCCGCCTCCGCGCGGGTGGCGCGGTATTCGGGCAGATAGCGTCCGGCCTGACGCATCATCCAGACCGGGGGGATCGGCAGGGTCTCTCCCTTCAGGGTGCGCAGGATCGTTTTCTCGGGGGCCGGGGTCGGCATCGCTAGGGCGGTCATCAGGCGGTCTCACCAAAGATCAGGGGGGCGTGCTCTGCCATGTAGATGCGGAGCCAGGGGGTGAAGGCACTCTCGTCCCTGGCGATGTCTTCGCGCAGGGTGCCGAGGTCGACCCAGCGGGTGTCCATCACCTCGTCAGGGTTCGGGGCGAGGCGCAGGGTGGTGCGGTCGACCTCCGCGGTGAACATGTTGATCTCCTCATGTTCCACGAGCCCGGCGCCCACGTCGGCGCGGTACTCAAGCTGCCCTCGTGGGGTGAGCGGGAGGGAGATGCCAAGCTCCTCGCCCAGGCGTCTATGTGCGCAGTCCGCCACCGGCTCGCCCCAGTGGGGATGGGTGCAGCACGCGTTCGCCCAGAGACCGGGCGTGTGGTATTTGCCGAGCGCCCGGCGCTGCAGCAGGGTCCAGCGGCCATCCATGATGAAGACGGAGATCGCCGGATGGCGCAGCCCGCGCTGGTGCACCGCGAGCTTTTCCACCGGCTCGAGCCCGTCGGGGCCGTAGGCTGGGATCATCTGCTGCAGGGTCATGAGGCGGGCACCAGTCGGGTCAGGTGGGCAATGTTCTTCGCGAAGATGCGAATGTGTGCCCAGGGTTTTGCGAACACCAGTTTCTTGTGCATGTAGGCCTCGAACGTCAACCGCTGCACATCGATGTCGCGGCAGAGTGTCACGAACCGTTCCCGCCGATCGTCTGAGCGGTACCAGGTGTCCTGCATTCGGCCGAGCACGCGGAAGACCATGCCATGTTCCTTCATGAACCGTTTGCGGGCGAGTGCCAGCTTGGCCGGGTTGGCGGTCGCGAGTGCGACTTTCACCGCATCTGCCGCGGCGTCCCCGCACATCATCGCGTAGTAGATCCCCTCGCCGGAGGAGGGAGCGACGACCCCGGCGGCGTCACCGGCGACGACCACATCCTTGCCATTGTCCCACCGCTTCATGGGCTTGAGGGGGATCGGGGCACCTTCGGTCCGGACCGTCTCACAGTCCGCGAGGCCCGAAGCCTCCCGCAATGCGGCCGTGGCCTGCTTCAGGTCCACGTTGCGCACACCGGTTCCCATGCCGACGGAGGCGTGCTTTCCGTGGGGAAAGACCCAACCGTAGAAGTCGGGCGAAATGGCGCCGTTATACACCACGTCGCAGCGTTTCGGATGGTAGTCGGGTGCCTCCGCTTCGTTGGCGGGGGCCTTGATGATCTCGTGGTAGGCGATGACGTAGTCGATGTCGCCGCCATCAGGGATCTCCTGCCGGGCAACGTTGGAGCGGGCACCGTCGGCACCGATCACGTAGCGGGTAGGCAGGCTCGCGGGCTCCGCATCCTTCTCCTTGGGCCGGTAGATGACGGAGGGGCGGCCCTCCGCATCCCGGCTCACCTTCAGGAAGGTGCCGGTGAAGCGCCGCGCGCCGGCTTCCGCCGCGCGCACGCGGAGAAACTCGTCGAAATGCTCCCGGTCGACCATGCCGACATAGCCGTTCTCGATGGCGATATCGACGCGGTTCGCGGTGGGGGAGATCATGCGCGCGGTGTTGATCTTGGCCACGATCTGATCATCAGGTACCGCGTAGTCCTTGATCAGCCGGGGCGGTACGGCACCGCCGCAGGGCTTGATCCGGCCCGCCTTGTCGATCAGCGCGACGGAAAGGCCCTCCTGCGCCAGCCGGGCGGCGGCGGTCGCACCGCAGGGCCCTCCGCCAATCACCACAACATCGTAGCGTTCGGTCATGTCATTCTCCCGGAACTGGCAGGGGCGGGGCGACCCGCGCGAGGGTGAGCCGTGCGGCGAGGGCCGCGGCAATCAGGAACAGCCCACCTTCGGCGATGAAGACGCTGCCATAGGCGGACGCAAGGTCGGGCAGCAGGGTGCGGGCGACATCGACGGCCACGGTGCCGAGGAAGCTGCCAACGCCGAAGGCGATGGCCTGGGCCGCCCCGAAGACGCCCATCCGTGTCCCTTCGCGTGCGGCCGTGCCCTCTGTCGCGAGGGTCATCATCGCACCGATGGCAGCGACGGCGAAGATGCCGTTGGAAAGGCCCAGCAGAAACACGTTGGCGGAGATCGGCCAGTCCGGCGAGACCTGACCGCCGACGCCCATGCCGACGAGCGCGAGGCCGGACGCGACGCAGCCGCCCACCACCCAGACCTGGACCGGAACGGTCACCCAGCGGCGCAGGAACGTACCTGCGAGCAGCACGACGATCATGCCGGTCAGCGCGCCGCCGTGCTGCTTCGCCGAGAGCTGCGTGCTCTCTGCCACGCTCATGCCGAAGACATGCCCGCCGAAGGGTTCGAGGATGAGATCCTGCGCATTGTACGCGAGCATGGCGGCGAAGACGAAGATGGCGAAGGGGCGGGCAACCGGGTCGTCCCACACCTCCCGCAGTGCCTCGCGGAACGGACGCCGCGCGGTGGCGACCGGTGCGCGGGCGCCCCGCTCCTGTCCCCAGACGCCGAGGATGGTGAGGGTGAGCGCAACCGCACCCACGGCTGCTGTGACAGTGAACAGCCGGTCGTGGGAATAGGGGTCGAGCGCCGCTCCCGCAGCGATCGCTGTGACCACAAGGCCCGCGATCATCATGATCCAGACCGCGGATCCCGCCGCCGCCTTACGCTCGTTTGAGACGCGGGCAGCGAGCAGGGCGAGCAGGTTCGTCCCCGCAGAACCGATCCCGAAGCCGATGAAGAGATAGCCGAGCACGGCCAGCGCGAGGCCGGAGTAAAGCGCGGTCTGCATCACGCCGATGGACCAGGCGACGATGAGTGCGCCGGCCGCCAGCACCGCCATGCCACCGACGATCCATGCGGTGCGCCGCCCCCCCGCGTCCGCGGCGTGGCCGAACTTCGGCCGGCTGATCTGCGTGGCATAGTAAAGCGACGTCAGCAGGCCCGGAAGCACTGCGGGTAGCGCCAACTCTACCTGCATGACCCGGTTCATGGTCGCGGTCGTGAGAACCACGATGGAACCGAGCGCCATCTGGACGAGGCCGAGCCGGAGGATGCCGAGCCAGCTCAGATCTCTCATGCCATGCTCCCCAAGGCGAAGGCCGTCGTGAGCATGCCGAGCACGTAGAGCAGGACGCCGGTGCCGTTGTACCAGGGCGCGAACGCCTTGGGATCGCGCAGCATTCGGCGCATCGCGAGGCCCTGAAGGCCGAGCAGCCCGGTCACGAGGGCCGCGTGGATCGGCGCATTCCAGAAGAGGAGCAGCACGATCACCACGACCTGCGGCACCGCCATGATCCAGCAGGCAACGCGGGCAGCCCGGTCCGGGCCGAGGGTGACGGGCAGGGATTTCACCCCCTTCTCCGTATCCCCTTCCACAGCCTTGAAATCGTTGAGCGTCATGATGCCGTGAGCGCCCGCGGCATAGAGGCCCGCGATCAGCACAACCTCCCACCGCACGCCCGCTGCCCCCGCCATGACGGCAGCACCGGTGAACCAGGGCACCCCTTCGTAGCAGAGCCCGACCGTGCCGGGCCCCCACCAGCCGGAGCGTTTGAGCCGCACGGGTTCCGCCGAATAGGCCCAGGCACACAGCACGGCAAACACCGTCGCGGCAAAGCCCCATGGGCCGAGGAAGGCTCCGGCGAGGAGGGAAAGCGCGGTCCATGACAGGGCAATCCAGAGACCCCAGCGCCCGGGCATGCGGCCCGAGGGGATGGGGCGGCCGGGCTCATTGATCGCATCCACGTGCCGGTCACACCAGTCGTTCGCGGCCTGACTCATGCCACAGACAAGCGGACCTGCCACGAGCAAACCGAGTGTGAATTCGAACCAGCGGTCGGGGATCGCAACACCGGACGACACCACACCGCACATGTAGGCCCACATCGGTGGGAACCACGTGATCGGCTTGAGCAACTCCAGAACGGTTGCCGGGGCCGGGTAGCGCAGCGGGTGTACGTCTACGTTGACACTCATAGTGTCAACTTATCCTAACATCGCGAGTCGGGGAAAGCGTTTT
>JBCBAP010000039.1:0-33603 GCA_038532435.1 Pseudomonadota bacterium
GTTGGTGAGCATGGCGGGGAAGGCAAGCTCCGTGATCTTGCGCAGGTCGGCGAAGGCGGCGCCGATGCGCACCGGGGCGAGGCCGCCATAGTCCCGGTAGATGGGCCGGAGCGCGAGCACGAGGATGGTGATCCGGGCGAGGACCGAGGCGATGGCGGCCCCCTGCAATTCGAGGCCCATGCCGAAGATGAGGATCGGGTCGAGCACCGCGTTGACCACCGCGCCCCCCACGGTGGAGATCATCGAGGCCCGCGCCGCCCCGTGGGCCCGCAGCACCGCGCCGCCCGCCATGGCGACCACAAGGATGGGCATGGAGGGCACGATGATGGCAAGATAGCCGACCGCGAGCTCCGCCGTTTCGTCCCGCGCGCCCACAAGCTCGACCAGCGGGCGAAGGTTGAGCCAGACGAGGGCCGCCACGAGCACGGAGAAGGCAACGCCGAACACCATCGCGTGGGTCCCCTCCCGCCGGGCGCGCTCCTCGTCCCCGGCGCCCAGGGCCCGGGCGGTCAGCGCTGCCGTCGCGATGGCGATGCCGATGCTGACGGAGGTGGTGAAGAACAGGATCGCCCCCGCGTAGCCGACCGCCGCGGCGAGGGCTGCGTTGCCGAGCATGGAGATGAAGACCATGTCGATGAAGTCCACCAGGAACACCGCCATCAGGCCGAGGGAAGCGGTGAAGGACATCACCGACACGTGGCGCAGCAAGCTGCCTTCGAGAAACTTCGCACCATCCTGTGCCATCACGCGGTCTCCCTGACTTTCGGTGTGCTCATAACGAGATGTGCCAGCGCCGCGACAGCGAAGAGGCCGCCGGCGATGCCGATGGCGTCCAGCCCGAACCGGTCGAGCACCCAGCCCCCCAGCGCCGCGCCGACGGAGGCGCCTACGTAGATCGAGGCCGCGTTGAGCGCGAGGGCGACGGACCTCCGCTCCGGCTCCGCCTGTACGACCCGGATCTGCTGCGCGGCCATGAACGACCAGCCGGAGATCGACCAGAGCAGGGTGAGCGCCAGCAGCAGTACGGGGGGCATCGGCAGTGCGGAGAAGGCGGGCATGAGTGCTGCTTGTGCGACACAGAGCCCGAGCAGCGTGCGGAACGGTCCGATCCGGTCCGCCAGCATCCCGCCGAGCAGGTTGCCCACGACCGCGCCGAGGCCGAAGAGCGCCAGAACCAGCGTGATCCCATCCCGGTCATAGCCCATCCGGGCGCTCAGAAGCGGGGCCATGTAGGTGTAGACCACATAGGTCGCGCCGAGGAAGGAGGCGGTGAAAAGGATGGTGAGAAGGCTCCGCCCCCGCCCCATCACGCCCGCAAGGTCACCGAGGCCCGTCACCTGGTTGGGCAGGTCCCGCGGCACCCCGCGCCAGAGCCCGACCCAGCAGGCAAGGCTCAGGATCGCGGTGAGGTAGAACGCGACCTCCCACCCGAGCGTGTAGCCGATCCAGGCGCCGGTGGGCACGCCCAGCACCTGCGCGAGTGTGAGGCCGAAAAAGACATTGGCGAGCGCCTTTCCCTGCACCTCCGGTGCGGCGGTGGCGATGGCGACACCCGCGGCCACGGGGGTGAAGAGCCCCGCACCCACCGCGACCACGATGCGGGCGGCGAACAAAAGCTCCACGCTCGGGGCCAGCGCGGTCGCGACCGCCCCGACGGCGAAGAGCATCAGGCCAAAGAGCAGCACGGTCCGCCGCGCCCACCGTCCGGTGAGTGCCACGGCAACCGGCGACCCCAGCGCGTACGCGATGGCATAGACCGTCAGGATCCACCCCGCCTCCCACGTGGTCAGGGTGAACGCCTCCCCCATGGGATTGAGCAGGCCGATGACGACGAAGGCACCCATGCCAATGGCAAAGTTGCCCGCGGACAGGAGGAGTGTGAGCATCCTGGAAGTACCCGCCATGGGACCGGCGACGCATCCGGTGCGGCAACGTTAGGCCGGTTTTATCGAGGTGCCAAGCGCGGAGAGAGACGGTCGCAAAACTGTCGTCGAGGGCGGTTGCGGGCCGTCTGACCGGATCCTAACTGAGGAACATGACCCTACGAGACTACACGATCCGCCGCCTCGGCCCTGGGGATGTCGATCCTTTCCGGCAGATGCTCACCTGCTTTGCCATCGGTTTCGAGGATGAGGCGAACTACGTCACCAACCCGCCGTCGGACGCCTACATCGCCGACCGGCTCGCCGACGGGGGCTTCATCCCCCTCGTCGCGGAGGAGCGGGGCGAGGTGATCGGTGCGCTCTGCGCCTATGTCATGCAGAAGTTCGAGCAGGAGCGGGCGGAGATCTACGTCTACGACCTCGCCGTCCTTCCCGATCATCAGCGGAAGGGCGTGGCGACGGGGCTCTTCACGGCGCTCAAGCCTATCTCGCGGGAGGCGGGTGCCTGGGTCATCTATGTGCAGACGGACCATGACAGTGAGCCCGCAATCGCGCTCTATACCGGTCTTGGCACGCGGGAAGATGTGCTGCACTTCGACATTCCTGTCGAGTGAGCGCGGACCCGCTCAGGCCGCGTCATTCCGGCCGAGCCAAAGGGTGCGGCCCCTCTCCGTCAGGTCCGCGAAGCCTGCACGCCGCCAGAACCGTATCGCCCGCGGGTTCTCCCGGTTGACGCCGACATGGAGCGGCCCCGGGCGCTGGGCAGCGATCCAGTCCGCGAGCAGTGCGTGGCCGAGGCCACGGCCCTGCGCCCGGGGCAGAAGGTTGAGGTGCAGATGGGCAGGATGGCTGCCGGTCACCTCCGCCGGGGTCCGCTCGGGATCGTGGATCATCCTGATGCGCCGGGCGTCCGCGGTCGTCTCGTCGGGATCCGGCATCGGGTACCGCGCGCGCAGGGCGGGCCACCAGTGGCGCGCGAGCAGATCGGCGAAGGCGACGCTGTCGCTCACGCCGACGGCAAACCCCGCGACGCCTTCCGCGTCGACCAGCACCCGGCATCCTCCGGTTGCGAGCGCGAGGTACGGTCCGGCGTAGATATGGCCGATCAGGTCCGGATCCTGGTAGAGCGGCGCGGCATCCCCTCCGCGGTCCCCCGTGGCGAGGGAGATTGCGTACATCGCCTCCCGGTCCGCCCCCGTTGCCGGCCGCGAAACCGCGCGCCCGTTAAGACTGGTTACCGGCGGTGTGGGGGGAGAGGCCATGGGCACACAACATCTCGTAGAAATCGTTCAAACGCCTGTTAACATTGGTAAATTGTTTCGCGCGCGAAACATCACCTTTGCTCATCCTCCGCAGGAACAAGGCCGTAGCGGCGCGCCACGTCCCACACATGGCGGGGCACCATGTTCTTCACCCGCCGCGGGTGCGCGCGCCGCAGGTGCAGGATCGTCTCGATCGCCTTCATCTCCACCCGCGCGCGGGCGAACTCGAGCCCGCGCGGGCCGATCCGGGGTTGCAGCCAAGCGACGATGGGCCGGGCCCAGTCGGGCATCGCGCGCAGGGGCAACCCCCCGGCCGCACGCTCCGTGTTCGCGAGGAACCCTTTCACCGCGCCCGCCCTGCTGCCCCGGGACCGGAGCGCGCGGTGGTGCACTTCGTCCCCGAGCAGATCCAGCACCTCCCGCCCGGTTTCGTTGCGCACGATCACCCACTGATCGCCATCACCGGCCATGTAGCCGACCGTGATGTCCGCGAGCCGGTTGGTGTAGTCCACGCAGGTCTTGCAGGTCAGCGGGAAGAAATCCGGCGGCAGTTTTGAGATCGGCAGCTTGAGGAAGGGCACCGTCCGAACCCGCCCGTCATCGTGGCGCAGCTCGACCCGGTAGTCCGCCCGGAACTCCAGGTAGCTGATGGTCTCCGGCGCGGGGTCGAGCAGCGCGAGGAAATCGTGGAAGGCCTCCGTCGTCGTGTTGTCCGAACAGGGCGTTCCGATCACGATGATCCGGTCGAGGCCCAGCTCCTCCTCCAGCGCGCGCAGCGCGTAGACCTGGCAGGGGATGCCGATGAGGGCAAGGCGCCTGTGCCCTGCTGCGATCGCATCCTCCAGCAGGGCGAGCACCGGAGCGTATCCCATGCGCATCCCCCGGCAGGCGGACAGATTGGCCGGATCGGTCACGATCACCGGCACGGGCCGCCACCGGTCCTCCGGATCCGGCGCGACCGTGAGCACCGCGTCGACCCGTCCGGTCTCCAGCAACCGTTCCGCCAGCCGGGTGGTCAGCCCGGTCCATTGTGCCCCGCTGCGGGGAGGGTTGAGGGCGGCGCGGTGCATCGCCAGATGCACGCCGAAGAACGCCTCGTCGCCCTGCCCCGCGACGCGCCCGTGTACCCGACGCTCCGCCGCATCATAGTCCGGCTGGATGAACTGGCAGGCTCGCCCGCAGGCCTTCCCGTCGCCGAGCCGCGAAACTCCGCAATCCGTGCACAGCCCCTCGCGGGGCCCTCCGGTCAGGGTCGGTGCGGTCAGACGTGGCGCGCCATCGGCCATGGGATCCTCACGGTCAGATCCCGACTGTCACGCGAATTGGACAGCCTGTCCAGCGGGTTTGACGCCTATTCGATCCCGCGATCCTGCGCCGCGCGCAGGCCGAAGGTGATGATCAGCGCCAGCACGATCACCACCAGCGTGAAATAGAGCGGATACATCGGGTCGGAGTTGCGCGGCAGATAGTTGATGAACGCTGCCCCCCGGGCCTGATCGATTGCGTGAAAGAGCGGGTTCCAGGTGAAGAACGGCAGCATGGCCGCGGGGACCATGTTGCCCAGCAGCATCTTCCCGCTCGCGAACATCTGGGCCCGCCGATAGAAATTCGACAGCATCTCGACAAACCCGGGCGACAGCGGGGCGATGGCCTGGAACAGCACACCCACAGCCAGTCCGCTCGTCCAGGCAAAGAAGAACGGCCCGATCAGCCCCGCAGGATCGTAGACCTCCAGATACCCGCGCAGCAGGTAGGCGGTGCCCATGATCACCGTGATCGCCAGGATGTTGAGGTAGAGCGCGTGGATCGCGCTTGCGAGGATGCCCAGCATCGCCGAGGTCTTGGCATAGAAAATCATGCCCGACAGGCCGCCGCCCGACTTCTTCATCACCTGCACCGCCTTGATATGGACGATGAACAGGAAGATGCCGGTCATCATGAACAGCAGGAAGTCACCGCGGATCAGACCCGTCCGTCCGAGGATCGTGTAGGCGATCCAGAACACCGCAAACAGCAGCATCGGCTGGGCAATCGCCATCAGGAAGGCGAGCATCGCCCCGCCCGTTGCGCTGCGAAACTCCCGCACGATGGAGATGTAGAGGACATCCAGGAAGGACTGGGTCGCCTCCCACAACGTGCGATTCCGGTGATAGCGCTGCAGCTTCGCCACGATGGTCCGCCCTTGATCCCTGTCCAGCTTCCACGCATAGAGCGTAGAGATTGCGCATTCCTGAACCAATGGTTGGACCAGATTATGGACTATGTCGAGATCGCCGCCCAGTTTCGCCGTCTCGCGCTGGAGGCCGGTGCCCGGATCATGGAGGTCTATGGCAGCGACGATTTCGGCGTGAAGTCCAAGGATGACGAAAGCCCGGTGACGGTCGCTGATGAGGCGGCGGACGCGCTGATCTCCGCCGGTCTGCGCGCCGCCTTTCCCGACATCCCGCTTGTGACCGAGGAGCAGGCGGACACGCACGATCTGTCGGTTGCCACGTTCCTCATCGTCGACCCGCTCGACGGAACTAAGGAGTTCATCAAGCGGCGCGGGGAGTTCACCGTGAACATCGCCCTCGTGGAGGAGGGCGTGCCCACCCGCGGCGTTGTCTATGCGCCGGCGATCGGGCGTCTCTTCTACACCGATGCGGAGGGCAGATCCGTCGAAGAATCCGGCGACTTCGGAACGGTGCCCGGTGCTGTGACCCCGATGCGGGTCAGCACGCCGGACAATGCCGCCCTGTCGGTGGTCGCGTCCAAGTCGCACCGGGATCAGGCCACCGATGACTACATCGCGAAGTACCGGACCAGTGACATGGTCAGCGCGGGCTCCTCGCTCAAATTCTGTCTCGTCGCAGCTGGGGAGGCAGACCTCTACCCCCGGCTCGGCCGCACGATGGAATGGGACACGGCCGCGGGTGATGCGGTGCTGCGCGGCGCGGGTGGACACATGGTCCGGTTCGAGGACCACGCCCCGTTCAGCTACGGCAAGGAAGGCTTCGCCAACGGCTTCTTCATCGCCCATGCTCCCGGTGTCGCGCTGCAAACGGCGTGAGCCCGGGCACCTGGATCGGCGTGTGTCGTGTCGCTTCTCGTGTTCGTCGTTGAACGATCAAGTCTCTCGCGAGAGGTAAGATCCGCGCCGCGCATGCCTTTAGGCGGCGACCAAGGTTGCCTTTTATGCGCCCTTGCAAACGGCAGTCCTGATGCGTCTTGCGAGGGGTTGGAGTTTTGGCGCGCCGACACTTCAGGCGTGGAGATCGCGGCTCTATCCTCGGTGCGCGCAGCACCTGCCCGAAGACGCTTGTTTCCTCGTCGGCGAGTCCAGCTCAACACGGCAGCAAGCCCGTTGGGGGAGATCGGATGGCTCTGTCGCAGGTTTTTGGGTTAGCGAGAAAGGCACAATTGGAACAGTGGTTTACGCCGCTAGCGTCGCAAAGATCGCAAATGGTCAGCCCTCTCCGGGCTAACCGTTGCCGGTTATGTTTGCAACTTCGACCCTGTCGAGTGTCGCTTCAGGCCACCCGCGGTCAGGATCTCCTCCAGCTCACGATACGACACTCCGTAGCGCAGGCAGAATAACACCGCCTGCAGAATGACCTCCTTCGGAAACTGCGTATCCTTGAAGGAGATCATCCCGGTCACACCATGCTGTATCGCCCCCCATGGCTAGCCGATCCTCGCCGCGTCTGAGACGGAGCCGACCATCGCGCGTGCTTTAGTCGAACAGTCAGTCTGGGGTATCTTTGCTTGGGCCGCCGTCTTCGAAACGTCCTCACTCGTGGAGCCGGAGCCATCGGACGACGGCACCTCCCGACCGGTCAAACGTCTTTTTGGAGCTGCGATCCTCAGCCGCCCGCCTGCGCCATCACCGCGTCGATGGCCGCGCGGTAGGCCTTCAGCGCCTCGGTGTCCGCTTCGGGCAAAGGCGTTGTGGGAGCGTTGCGACGTGGGCGCATCTTGCGGTCCGCCCAGTCCTCCAGATCCTTCACCGAGTAGTCGGCGATGTAGGGGTTCGCCTCGAGGATCCGGGCGTTCAGAACGTCCATCAGGGGGCTTTCGTCCTCTGCCCCCAACAGGCGATGAGCGTCGACCGGGCCCAGAAAGTGCGCAAGGTAAAGGCGCCCGGGCGTGATCTCGTGCTGCCGGTCGCGCAGATAGTCCTCGTTCTCCTGCGCCAGATGCACCACCATCTGGCGGGAGAGCTGGGGGTTCGTACGCAGGGCGAGCACCTCCTCCTGGCTCAGCGCCTCCATGAGGTCCGGGCGATAGGTGCGGATCATCCGCAGCCACGTCTTGTTGATGAACTGGCCGAGCCCGGTGGCGGTCGAACGCGTGTTCTTCGCGTTCGGATCGCCCGCGCTTTCCACCCGGATGATCTGGTCGACGAGCTTGAGCACCGCCTGCGAGGCGGCGACGCCCCCACCGGAGGTCGCCGGATCGTGGCAGCGAAAGCCGTCGCCATCCTCCCGCGGTACCACGTAGCAGTCGAGGCGACCCTCCGCGGTGCTGATGCCGGCATAGGCGATCTGGCGCGCCCCGGGGCGGGTCGGCGCGAGCACGAGGTCGAGCCGGTCCTGAACCCCGGCGGGCCGATCGAGGTCGTGGAGCCGGGCCATCATCACCGAAAGCTCGCCCACGGCGGCGCTGGGCAGTCCGCCGCGCAGGGCGGCGCTGTAGATCGCGTCGAGCAGGCGGATCGTGCGGGTGGTCTGCGGGGCGCTCGCCTGTTCCGCCTCCCGCACCGCTGCTGCGATCCCGGCCTGATCGATCCAGGGATCGGCGCTGGGTCTGAGCCCCGCCTCCGTCCGCGCTACAGATCCCAGATAGCCATCCGGCCCGTAGGCCGTGAGCTGCAGCAGCGCCTCCCGTCGCTCCGTCCGCAGGGCAATGACGCTTCCTGCAGGAAGGGGATCGACGATCGGCAGCTCGCCCGCGATTTCTGCCGCGATGCGCGTCGCGGCCTCTGCCTCCAGATCGAGGGTGGAGAGCAGGGTCGCGAGCGGCTGCGCGCTGCGCAGTTGGACGACCTGCTCCCGTTGCGGCGCGCTCCGCAGGGCAGCGGGCACAAGGTGGGAGACGCTCGCCGACCGGGTGTCGAGGTCCTGTTCGAGCGTGTCGCCCGACCCTTCCTCCGCCAGGGTGAGCGCACCGCGACGGTAGGCCTGAAAGAGCGCGAGGTCCGCCCGGCTCGACGGCACGTTGGTCGCGACCTGCTGCCCCGGGGCCGCCAGCCGCTCCCGCAGGACCGAGAAACGCTCCGCATTCGGAGGACCGAACGGAGAGAGCGCGGGATCGTCCGGGCCGCTCACCTCGGCGCGCGTCCCGCTCCCGTCAGTGTCGAGGCGCAGGATCATCGGATCGCCCGCGATGTCGACAAAGGCGGCGACGGCGTTCGGGATCTCCGCCGGGAGTTCGGTCTCGACCTGGGCGAGACCGACATCGAGATCCGCCTCCGTATCTCCCGCGCCTCCGATCCAGACGACAAGGGCTGCAACGATGGCGAGAACCCCCAGACCCACGAGCGTGCCGATCAAGCGCACTCGGCGCTGGGCGCGTTGACGCTTGCGCCGCTCCTCCGCCTTTCGCTTGGTCTGCTGAAACAGCGGATCGACCTGCATCGGTCCTACCGGCTTGTCCCGATGCCAAGGCCCGTGTTGCTGATCCGCCGGGATCCGCCCTGTGCGGGCTGCTGCGGCTCAGGTTGCGGCTGGGGTGCCGCCACGGTCGGTTCGGGCTCCGGCGTCGGGGCGGGCGTCGCGACCCGGCGCGTTGCCGGGGTCGACGGTGCCGGGTCCTGCCGCGGCTGGACCCGCGCGACCGGCGCTGGTGCGGGGCAGGTCACATTGTCCGCCTTGGCCACGTCCCTGAAGACGGGGATCGCCGCATCGAGCGTCGGCGGGTTTTCCCCGACCTCGGTATAGTAGCGCTGCACCGCTGCGCGGGAGCCGCGCCCCCAAAGGCCATCGATTCTGGCCGTGTAACACCCCATGCGCGCAAGCTCGACCTGGATGGCCCGCGGCAGGTCCCGCGGCGCCGGATCGAAGGCACCTGCCTCGATCAGGGAGGCGAGGAGGACCGGATCCTCCGCTCTCAATGCTGCGAGATTGTCCCCGGTGATTTCCTGGGACGTGATCTCCGCCGGTTCCTCCAGCACCTCTTCGGGCGTGAATGCGGCGGGTGTCGGTGTGATGATCCCCACGATGATCGAGGGTTCGGGCAGTCCCTCACGGGTCTGACGGGCGGTGCGCGCCGCACTCGGTGCGGCGGGGGCGACGAACACCTGCCTGCTGGCCGCGGCCGTTGTCACCCGGTCGGAGATCACAGGTTGCACACGGGTCGCGGCCACTGCGCCGGTCGTTGCAGGTTCCCGCGATCCGCCGAGCAGCCCGCCGCGACGCCAGACCTGCATCATCTGGTCCCGCTTGGCCGGGGTCAGACCGGCGAGCATGTCGAGGTCGTTCGAGGTCAGTGACCGCTCCGTCCCGACCGTCTTGCGAAAGAAGAACGGTGCGGTGAGGTGGGAGACCGCCCAGACGCCGCTCTCCTCCAGTGCATCGGGGGAGAAGCTTTCCTCCACATCCGTGCCCTGTTTGAGGATCTGGCTCAGAACGGTCTCAAGGAACGGGCGTGCGTCCGCCTTCTCCATCGGGCAGGCGGTGCCCGGCGATGTAGGGCGGATCTCGAAGAGGCCGGGCGCACTTGGCAGGGCTGGGGGTGTTTCCGCGGTGCCCGTCTCCGCGCAGACATCGAGGATTGCAAAGATCTGCTGCGCTCCGCCCGCGCGCGTCCTCTCGATCAGTGACGTGATGTCCAGCGGATCTCCCCCGTCCGAGGGAGCCAGCGTGATCAGACCGTCGAGCCCGGTGATCCGCCCGGCAAGATAGAGAACAATCGTTTCACCACGCAGGACCTGATCAGTCCGGGCGGCGGACAGATCAGAGGCGGTGGCATCTTCCCACCGGGTCACGTCGAAGCCGAGGCCGAACAACGTCTGTGACATCGCGATCGCGTCGGCACCCACCCCGTCGAGCCGCTGGTCCTCGTAGCGTTCGTTGCCGATGATGAGCGCAGACCGTCCTGCCTCCGCAGCCTCCTGCGCCACCGCAAACGCGGGCACGAATGTGCTCGCCAGCAGGGCGACAGCGAGCCTGGAGAGGGGATGACGCGCCACGCGCTTCTCCATCTAAGCCGGGATCCGATTGGTAAAAGCCTAGCTGATCACCCCCCACATCGCGAGTCCCAATGGGAGAGCAGAGTGTCTCAGGGGGCCTTGCGGTCGCGCACGAAGGGGCCGCGCTGGAACTCCGCCTCCAGCTCCTCCAGCGTGTAGCTGTCGGCGACCTGGGTGAAGATGCTCGCGTCATAGTTCGGATCGGCTGTCACGCAGCCCGGCCCGCACAGGACCATCGCCGTCCCTTTTGGCCCATCCACGAACCAGACGCGCCCACCCGGCGTGCTGATATAGCCGAAGATCCCCTCCGCCGCATCAGAGATGATGTCGTACGTGGATGGCAGCTCGGAGTTTGCGACCAGCGTGAAGGCGCCGTGGCTGTGATAGCTGGCGAGCACCGTCCAGTCGCTCGGCGCAGGCACGATCTCGCACCCGTCCCGCGCGGTGCTGCGCGCATCCGTGGCCCGCAACACGCCCCGCGGATCAAGTCCCAGATAGCCGCAGAATTCCCGGTTTCGTTCGAAAGACTCGAGCTGGATGCCCTCCAGCACCTCGATCGCGAACGCGTCGAGCACGATCCGGTCCACCGCAGCGGCAGAACCGGCGAAGAGACAACACGATACCGTCAGGCAGAGTTTTGAAAACACACCATTCCCCGTTCGCACTTGCCCCGGGAAAAACGTTAGGTCATCAGAGGGTCATGGGACAAGCCGCCATGATATCGCAACGGATCAGCGCGGCACTCGCGCAACAGGTGGAGCCGAGCTCCGACTACGACCTCAACCCGGGCGCGAAGGATCTGCTGCCGACCGGTCGCGTGTTGCGGCCCGCCGCTGTGCTCATCGCGCTTGTGCCCCGGCCCGGCGGTGACCGGGTGTTGCTGACCCGCCGGTCCGCGCGGCTGAAGCATCATCCGGGCCAGGTCGCCTTCCCGGGTGGAAAGCTCGATGAGGGCGATGACGGACCGGTCGCCGCAGCCCTGAGGGAGGCGCGAGAGGAGGTGGGGCTCGATCCCGCCGCGGCATCCGTGCTCGGGCAGCTCCCGATCCATGAGACCGTCACCGGATTCGAAGTGACGCCGGTTGTCGCCCGGCTTTCAGCACCTTTTGACCCGGTCATCGAAACGGGGGAGGTCGATCAGGCCTTCGAGGTGCCGCTCGACTTCCTGCTCGATCCTGCGAACTATCTGATCCACGGGCGCCGCTGGCGGGGCACCGAACGGTACTATTACGCCGTGCCCTGGGGGCCCTACTATATCTGGGGTGCGACCGCGCGGATGCTGCGGGTTCTCGCAGACCGGCTGGGCCCATGACCCGGATCGAAGATGACTGGCTGTCAGCGCCCGGTCTGCGTGCTGTAACCGGCGTGCTGGAGGCCGCGGGCCACCAGGTCTTCGCCGTTGGCGGCTGCGTGCGGGACACGCTGCTCGGCCTGCCCATCAGCGATGTGGACTTGTCAACGGATGCGGAGCCCGACACGGTTGAGCGCCTGATGGCGGAGGCCGGGTTGCGGACCGTGCCGACCGGAAAGGCTCACGGCACCATCACCGTGGTGATCGATGGTGTTTCCTACGAGGTCACGACATTCCGCCGGGATGTTGCGACGGATGGTCGGCGGGCGACGGTTGCCTTCGCCCGGACCATCGCCGAGGACGCAGCCCGGCGGGATTTCACCATCAACGCGCTCTACGTGGATCCCCGAGGCGACGTGCACGACCCGCTGGGCGGGCTGCCCGACCTTCGCGCACAGCGTGTCCGCTTCATCGGGGTGCCTATGGACAGGATCCGGGAGGACTATCTGCGGATCCTGCGGTTCTTTCGCTTCTCCGCCCGGTTCAGCGGTGGGGAAATCGATGCAGAGGGTCTCGCCGCCTGCGCGGAGGAGCAGGAGGGGCTCGACACACTGGCCGCAGAGCGGATCACGCAGGAGATGTCGCTCCTCCTCGCCACCGCCAATCCGGCCCCTGCCGTCGCCGCCATGGCAAGCACCGGCATCCTCGGGCGGATCCTGCCTGGGGCGGATCCACGCCATCTTGCCCCGGTCGTGCATCTGGAGGCGGGGGCGGCGCTTGCCCCCTCCTGGCACCGCAGGATCGCAGCGCTCGGGGGCGAACGGGACGGATTGCGCCTTTCCCGGGCTGACGAGAAGAATTTCGCGCAGGCGGAGGCGGCACTCTCCACGACGCGGTCACCAGCAGCCCGGGCCTACCTTCACGGTGCGGATGCGGCCTGGACGGCCGCGCTGATGGAGGCGGCGCTCCTCGCCGCACCGGTTCCTCCGGGCACCGCTGCGGAGATTGCACGGGGAGCGGACCAGACCTTCCCCTTGCGCGCAAGCGATCTACCGCATCTGGAGGGTCCGGAGCTTGGGAAGGCGCTCAAGGAACTCGAGACCCGTTGGATCGACAGTGATTTCCTCCTCGACAAGGCAGCGCTCCTCGCCGTTGGGATACAATCCAAGGCTTGACTTGGATCCGGGCCGCAGCAACGGTCGCGGCGCCTTCTGACCCTCTGCCATCCTTGGACATCCATGCCCGTCGAAACGCTCTTCCTTCTCATCGCGATTGCCGCCGGTACGGTTTGGACCCCCGGACCGAACAACGCGATGCTGGCAAGCTCCGGCGCGACGTTCGGCTTCCGCCGGACAATGCCGCACCTTTTCGGTGTCGCACTGGGCTTTCCGATGATGGTGTTTGCAATGGCCCTCGGCCTTGGCGAGGTGTTCCGCCAGTACCCTCTGCTCGGGGAGGTGCTGCGCTGGATCGGGGCCGCGCTGTTGCTCTGGTTCGCCTGGCGCACCTTCAATGCCCGCCCGCCGGGGGAAGGTGCCAGCCGGTCCCGTCCGTTCACGTTTCTGGAGGCCGCGGCGTTCCAGTGGGTCAACCCCAAGGCCTGGATCATGGCGATCAGCGTGATCTCCCAGTTCGTGACCGGACAGGCGCTGGTGCTGGAGGCCGCGATCTGCGCGGGGGTTTACGCGGTCTGTGGCCTGACATCTGCAAGCGGCTGGGCCGGGTTCGGTGCAGCACTCAAGCGGTTTCTGAGCACGCCCTCGCGGCTGCAGATGTTCAACGCGGTCATGGCGCTCCTGATCGTGGCATCCATCGCGATGCTGCTGCGGAGCGATCTGAGCCTGTGACAGCCCTCCTCGCCTTTGTCTTTGCCGGGCTGTTCTCGCCGGGCCCGAACGTGGTGTTGCTGACTGCCTCCGGCGCACGGTTCGGGTTTCGCAGGACCGTACCCCACGTGCTGGGCGTGGCGGGCGGTGTGGGCATCACCGCGGGACTGACCGGGCTCGGTCTTGGTGCGGTCCTGCTCGCCTATCCTTCCGTGACCTTCGCGTTCAAACTCGTTGCGGCCGCATGGGTCCTCTACCTTGCCTGGAAGCTCTTCCGGGCGACGCGGGCGGAGCGGCGCGACGTGGGTGACCGGCCCTTCACCTTCGTCGAGGCGGTGCTGTTTCAGTGGGTGAACCCGAAGGTCTGGGCCATCGCCGTGGCCGCATCTGCCTTCGTGGCCGAGGCGGGACCGGTTGGCGCGGGGACGCAGTTGGCGCTCGCGTTTGCGGGGATCAATCTCGGCGTCTGCCTGTTCTGGTCGAGTGCCGGTCACCTGCTTGGGCGTTTGTTGTCGAACGAGGGTCTCTGGCGGCGATTCATGACCTTCATGTCGGCCCTCATGGCCGCAAGCGCTGCGCTGATCTTTGTGTAGGCGCGGAACCGAGCTGTTCGGGTACCGGTCCGATGAATGGCGCCTTGCCTGTGATTGAAGCGCTAAACCTCTCCGGCGTTTAGCAGGTGTGAAAGAGCCTCGTAGCCAAAGAGGATCGTCAGTCAGCGGAGTGGACTGGTGTCTAGATGGAGGTTCCGGCGGGATCCCGCGCCGGAACGTTGTGCTAGTCGGTGCCGAGCCGGCGCCACCACAGGTCGCGCTCCAGCGCCGTTCGCAGGGGTGTGCGCGTGCCCTCAGGTGCCTCGCTGATGTAGCGGTGGGCCTCGGCTAGGCTTTCGCCTTCCAGCGACCTGAGATAGCGCTTCGCCTCGGGGACGGAGAACGGAACACCTGTCCGCGCTTCGAACACCGGTTCCAGATCCGTCCACACCGCTGCGTCGAACCTGCTGTCGGCAAGCCAGTCCCGGGCGATCCGCACGGCGGCGGGCAGGCGGCTGGCCGCTCCCGCAGCGGTGACGAAACCGATGCGCGCAAGTGGCGCCCGCTCCCGCGCTGCAAGATCCTCCATGGCCTCCCGCACGGTCCCCCGGATCGAGGCGATACAGTGGGTCGGGCAGGGCGCGCCATGTTCCGGGTCGATGCAGACCGCAAGAGCCTGTTTGCGCTTGTCGGAGATGCGGGAGAACTCGAGGGGAAACTCGGGTCCGGCGGACATCTGCCAGGGCCCCGCAACCTTTGGCGCAAGGTCGTCGAGATCCCAGATCAGCGAACCCCACCCGATGATCGCGATGGTCATCGGAGGATCCAGCGGTGGTGCCCATGTCGGTCACGCAACCAAGCCCGGTTCTCACGCCGGTCGAGGATCATCGGTTGATCCGGGTTCAAGGCAGCCGTCGGGTCGAGAGCTCGATCGCATTCCGGTATGGCAGCGGAAAGGACGCATCCTCTGATTGGAAGGGTACCGGTCCGGGTCAGCATGCTCGCCGCCCCGGATCGCTCGTTCGTGCCACGCTCGAAGCTGAGGGACCGATAGCGCAAGCACCCTGACGGACGGGCGTCTCTACGGCTTCCGGCTTTCCCGAGTAACCAAAATCCCCTGACCGCGTGATCATGTGCCGACAGAGCGAGCGCCGCCGCGCTCACGGCCAGGTGGCCACCGGGGGGAGGGACATCAGCACGGCTTCCGGGTTGTGACCCGTGTGCAGCCCGAACTGGGTGCCCCGGTCATAGACCAGATTGAACTCCGCATAGCGGCCCCGGCGGAACAGCTGGTGGGCCCGGTCCTCATCGTCCCACGCCTCGAACATCCGTTTTTCCACAATCGGGACGAAGGATTTGAGGAACGCCTCCCCGATGTCGCGGATGAAGGCGAAGTCCGCCTCCCAGTCGCCGGTGCAATGGTCATCGCAGAAGATGCCGCCGACGCCCCGGGGCTCCTTCCAGTGATTGATCATGAAATACTCGTCGGCCCACTCCTTGAAGCGGGGGTAGTAGCCCGGGTCGTGCCGGTCGCAGGCATCCTGCAACTGCGCGTGGAAAAACGCGGTGTCCTCGGCGACCTCCCGCATCGGATTGAGGTCCGACCCGCCGCCGAACCACCAGGCGCCAGGGGTCCAGAACATCCGGGTGTTCATGTGCACCGCGGGAACCTTGGGCGAGCGCATGTGCGCGACCAGCGAAATGCCCGACGCCCAGAACCGCGGATCCTCCGCGAGGCCCGGGATCTCTCGCCTCGCGGTCAGGCTGCGCTGGGCGGGTCCGGCAAGCTCACCGAAAACCTCGGAGACATTGACGCCCACTTTCTCAAAGCATCGGCCGCCGCGCATGACGCTCATCTCGCCACCGCCCGCATCCGAGCCGTCGGGGCTTTCCCGATGGGTGGTCTTGCGCTCGAATCGTCCCGCGGGCAGGTCCGCGTGAGGACCGTCTGTCTGGGCGTCCTCAAGGGCCTCGAACGCGGCGCAGATCGCATCCCGCAGATCCACAAACCATTGGGCGGCGCGGGCCTTTTCGGCGTCCATCTCCCCTGACATTCTCACCTCTGCCAATTTCATGACAGGTGTGATATACGCTCCCGGCGTTCATTCAAACGAAAACCTGTTCCCCCCTCGATCAGACCTCGGATCGGGGCGCGGCATTGCCAACCGAGGTAGGGTCCGGACCCCCAGCCCAGACCCGTCTGCTTCTAGAGAACCGACCGATGTTTCGCTATTTCGAGCGTATGGTTGATCCGTATCAACCGTACCGGGACAGCGTCACCCCCAGCCGTGCGCTGTGGCGCTTTCTCGCTGACCATCTGCTGCCGTTCAGGTCCGTCCTGATCGCCACGTGCCTCTTTACCGTCGCGGTGGGCATCGTGGAGATCGGGCTGATCTACTATGTGGGCCGGGTCGTCGATCTGTTCGAGACGACGCCGCCTGCGGACGTGCTCTCCGCCCATGGGCTGGAGCTGGTGCTGATCGCGTTGTTCATCCTGCTGATCCGTCCGATCGTGCAGATCGTGGATGCGATGCTGCTCAACAACGCGTTGATGATGAACATCGCGCCCCTGGTCCGCTACCGGGCCTACCGGCACACCCTGCGCCAGTCCGTCGGCTGGTTTCAGGAGGATTTTGCCGGGCGGATCGCCAACCGGATCATGCAGACACCCTCCGCGGTGGGGGAGGTCGCGTTCCAGATCTTCGACGCGCTGGTCTATGCGCTGATCTACCTGATCGGTGCGATGATCCTGTTGTCGGCGACCGACGCGCGGCTTGCGATTCCCCTCGGCCTCTGGTTCGTGGCTTACGTGGCGCTCTGCTACTATACGATCCCGCGGATCGGGAAGCTGTCGAAGGAGGTGTCGGACACCCGCTCCAGGCTCACGGGCCGCATCGTCGACAGCTACACCAACATCCAGACGGTCAAGCTCTTTGCCCATGCGCAGGCGGAAGAGGCCTACGTCAACGAGGCGATCGAGGATAACCGGCAGATCTTTGGCAAGCAGATGCGGCTGATCTCGGTGATGGAACTGGGCCTGCTGCTGATCAACGGCTTCCTGATCGTCGGGGTGATCGGCTGGGCAATCGCGCTCTGGCTGGCGGGGTCCGCGTCGCTCGGCGCCATTGCGGCGGCGGGGTCGCTGGTGCTGCGGCTCAACGCCATGACCGGCTGGATCATGTGGGCGCTGAGCTCGCTCTTTGAGAACCTCGGCGTGGTGCAGGAGGGCATGGAGACCATCGCCCAGCCCGTATCGCTGACCGACGCAACCGACGCGGCACCGCTCGCCGTGGAGGGTGGGGAGATCGCCTTCAAAGGTGTCCACCACCATTACGGAAAGGATGCCGGGGGTCTAAGCGATGTGGTGTTGACCATTCCCGGAGGACAACGTGTCGGCGTCGTCGGGCGCTCCGGCGCGGGCAAGTCGACGTTGGTCAACCTGCTGCTGCGGTTCCACGACGTGGAGAAGGGCGAGATCACCATCGACGGGCAGGATGTGCACCGGGTCACGCAGGACAGCCTGCGCCGCCAGATCGGCATGGTCACCCAGGACACGTCCCTGCTCCACCGGTCGGTCGTCGACAACATCCGCTACGGCAAGCCCGAGGCGACGGACGAGGAGGTGTTTGCCGCCGCCCGGCAGGTCGAGGCCCATGAGTTCATTCTGGGGCTTGAGGATCGGGAGGGGCGCACGGGCTACGAGGCTCATGTGGGCGAACGGGGGGTGAAGCTTTCCGGCGGGCAGCGGCAGCGCATCGCGCTGGCCCGGGTCGTCCTCAAGAACGCGCCGATCCTTGTGCTGGACGAGGCGACCTCCGCGCTCGACAGCGAGGTCGAGGCCGCCATCCAGTCAGCGCTCTATGGCATGATGGAGGGCAAGACGGTGATCGCCATCGCACACCGGCTGAGCACCATCGCGGCCATGGACCGGATCATCGTGCTGGAGGCGGGCCGTGTCGTGGAGGATGGCACCCACGATGCGCTTCTGGCGCAGAACGGGCTATATGCAAGCTTCTGGAACCGCCAGTCCGGCGGGTTCCTGAACGTGGAGGCTGCCGAATGATCGCGCGCTTTGCCGATCTGGTCCGGGATCCGTTCGCACTCGCGGACGGACCGCCGCCCCAGTCCCTCATCCCCTTCATGCGCTGGGCGCTGAGCGGGATGGGGCCGCTGGTGGCGGTGACGACGTTGTTCGGGCTGCTGGTCGGCATCTCCGAATCCGTCGGTGCCTGGCTGATCGGCTGGATCGTCGATTTCGCGCTTGAGGAGGGGCCGGAGGGGTTTTTTACCGGCAATACGCTGGTCCTGCTGGCGTGCGCGGCGTTCTTCATGGCCGTCCGGCCGACGCTGATGTTCTTTTCCTCAGCCCTCAACTCACTCGGGCTGGTCACCAACATCTACGCCCTGGCGCTGACGCGCCTGAACCGGCACACAATGGGCCAGTCGATGCGGTTCTTCGACGATGACTTTGCCGGGCGCATCAGTCAAAAGCAGTTGCAGACCGCCCGGGCGCTGACCGACATCGTCCACGAAACCGCGAATGCGGTGGTGTTCGCCGTCGCGGTCGTCATTGGCGCCGTGTTCGTTGTGGGAGAGATCAACGGCACGCTCGCCCTCATCCTGCTGGGCTGGATGGTTATCTGGGCGGGGCTGCTGGTCTACTTCATCCCCCGGGTTCGGGCCCGGGCAAAGGACCGCGCGGCCTCCCGCGCCGTGCTGACCGGCCAGCTTGTGGACACGCTGACCAACATCTCGACTGTCAAGCTCTTCGCCCATGTGGGGCGGGAGGAACGCAGCGCGGAGGAGGCGACGGCTGATTTCCGGCGGAAGGCGATTGCCTTCGCCGTGGAGATGGTGCTGTTCCGCTCCGTTCTCATGTTCCTCGCGGGTGCGCTGCCGGTTCTGCTGATCGGCACCTCGCTCTGGCTCTGGCAGGGGGGTATCGCAACTCCCGGGGAGATCGCCACCGCCGGTCTCATCTCCACCCGCATCGCGCAGATGTCGGGCTGGGTAAGCTTCGTCGCCATGGGTGTGTTCGCCGATGTGGGCGAGATCGAGGATGGCATGCGGACCCTGGCGCCGCAGCACGAGCTGACCGACCGTCCCACCGCCGCAGACATCGACCGTGCCGAAGGGCGGGTGAGTTACGATGCGGCAACCTTCGTCTACGGGCGGGAGGACGGAGGCGGGGTGCGCGACCTCACCCTGTCCATCGCCCCGGGGGAGAAGGTGGCCCTCGTCGGACGCTCCGGCGCGGGCAAGTCCACGGCCCTTTCCATGCTGCTGCGGCTCTACGATATCGAAGGTGGTTCCGTCCGGCTCGACGGGCACGACGTGCGGGACCTCACGCAGGACAGCCTGCGCCGGCAGATCGCCATGGTTCGGCAGGACACGGCCATGTTCAACCGCTCTGCCTACGACAACATTGCCTATGGCCGTCCGGAAGCCTCCCGGGAGGAGGTGTTCGCTGCGGCCCGGCAGGCGGAGGCTGACGGCTTCATCACCGCCCTGCGGGACAAGAAGGGGCGCACCGGATACGACGCCCATCTGGGCGAGCGGGGGGTGAAGCTCTCCGGCGGTCAGCGGCAGCGCATCGCGCTTGCCCGCGCGATCCTGAAGGACGCGCCCGTGCTCGCCCTCGACGAGGCGACGGCGGCACTCGACAGCGAGACGGAGGCGGCGGTGCAATCCGCGCTCGAGCGTCTGATGCAGGGCCGCACAGTCATCGCCATCGCCCATCGCCTGAGCACGATCGCCCATATGGATCGGATCGTGGTCATGGAGGATGGACGTATCGCGGAGCTGGGGACCCATGACAGCCTCCTCGCGGCAGGCGGGCTCTATGCCGGGTTCTGGGCGCGGCAGTCCGGCGGCTTCCTGCGCACCGAACCGGTCGAGACGACCGAGGCGGCGGAGTAGCGGGCGAGGCGACCGGCGCTCACGTGACGCGACGACCACCTTGTCAGCACGCCCACGCCTGCGGCACCCTTGCTCAAAAGCGCCGCAAGGGAGGAAAAGGTGCCTCTGACCCTGCTCCTGCCGCTGGTTGTCGGCGGCATTATCGGGATTGTCCTGCTCGTCCATGTGACGCGGGACCGACGTCCCGCGCGCCTTCCCGATCGTGATACGCTGGAGCGTTTGTGGCGCGAGACCGCCCCGGATCAACGCGCCGGCATCATCCCTGCGAAGGACGGATGCTCCGCTTTGGTGTCAGATGACGGCGAGGCGCTCGGCCTCTTCTGGCTGGTCGGCGGCGATCCCGTTGTCCGCACCCTGTCACCCGGTTCCCTGCGCGCGGTGATTCCGACCGACACGGGCCTGACCCTGCACCTTGCGGCCTTTGACGCGCCCACGGTCCGGCTCGCCCTTTCAACGCGGGAAAGGGACCGGTGGGCGCCCCTCCTGGCCCGTACCCTGCCCGACCCGCGCCCCACAGGAGTGCCAGCATGACCGACGGCTTGAGCTATCCGGACATCGTCTCCCTCTCGATCCCGTTCTTCATCATCGCCATGGCTGCGGAAGTGCTGTGGATCCGCCGCACGCCGGAGGCGGGACGCTACGAGACGCGGGACACGCTGACCTCGCTGATCATGGGCGCGGGCAACGTGGCCGCGGGCATCGGCCTCGGCTTCATCGCCTGGACGGTGCTGCATGTCACGTGGGACTTCCGGCTCTGGGACCTCGGATCCGCCTGGTACGTGGTCCTGCTCTGCTTTCTGCTCGACGATCTGCGATATTACTGGTCGCACCGGTTCGGGCACACGTCCCGCTGGTTCTGGGCGTCCCACGTGAACCACCACTCCTCCCAGCACTACAACCTCTCCACCGCCCTCCGGCAGAGCTGGACCGGCGCGCTCACCGGTCTGGTGATCCTCAAGGTGCCGCTGGTGCTGCTCGGCTTTCATCCGGTGATGGTGTTCTTCGTCGGCGGCCTGAACCTCGTCTACCAGTTCTGGATCCATACGGAGACGATCGGGAAGCTGCCGCGGCCGATCGAGTACCTCTTCAACACCCCCTCCCACCACCGGGTCCATCATGGCCGCAACGCCCGGTATCTGGACGCGAACTACGCGGGGACCCTGATCATCTGGGACCGGATGTTCGGCACCTTCGTGCCCGAGCTGGAGGCTGAGAAGGTCGAGTACGGGCTGGTCCACAACCTCGGCACCTTCAACCCGCTCCGCGTCGCGTTCCACGAATATGTCGGCATCGCCCGGGACGTGGTGCAACCCGGGATCTCCCTGCGCGACAGGTGGCGCTATCTGGCGGAGCCCCCGGGCTGGAGCCACGATGGCAGCCGCCAGACGAGCGCGCAGATCAAGGCGCGCTACGTGGCCGACAACCCGGGGGCGGCAGGAACCCCGGGCCTGTGAGGCTCGACCGGGCCCTCGTCGCCGTGGGCCTCGCCCCCAGCCGGTCCCGGGCTGCGCAGCTCATCAGGGCGGGCGTGGTCCGGATCAATGGGGCAGCAGCGGGCAAGCCCGGGCAGGAGGTTGCCGCGGACGCCGACCTCACGCTCACGGAGAATCCGATCCCCTGGGTGAGCCGGGCAGCGCTCAAGCTCGTGCACGCCCTCGACAGGTTCGGTCTGTCGCCGGAGGGGGCCCGGGCCCTCGATCTCGGCGCGTCGACCGGGGGCTTCACGGAGGTGCTGCTTGCCCGTGGGGCCGCACACGTCACTGCCCTCGATGTCGGTCGCGACCAGATCGCGCCAAAGCTGCGCGGCGATCCTAGGGTCGCGGTGCTGGAGGGCACCAACGCCAAGGACGCAACACCGGCGCTTGTGGGCACACCGGACTGGATCGTGAGCGACATCAGCTTCATCAGCCTCGAGAAGGCCCTCCCGGCCAGCCTTGCGGCAGCCCGTCCGGGCGGGCGCCTCGTGTCCCTCGTAAAGCCCCAGTTCGAGGTCGGGCCCGGCCAGGTTGGCAAGGGGGGCATCGTGAAGGATGCGCACCTGCGCACCGCTGCCCGCGACCGCATCGCCGCCTTTGTCGAAGCATCGGGATGGTCCGTCACCGATCTTGCGACAAGCCCGATCACCGGCTCCGACGGCAACACCGAATACCTCCTGGCAGCCCTCAAGAGGCCTTGAACTCCGCCACGGATCTCACAACAGGCAATGGAAGCCTCTCCGTCTCGAATAGAAACGAACGGGGCCCCCTTCTTCTGGCCGGAAATATCCCCGCCGGAGGCCTCGGCCTCCTCAAGCGGTCACAGTCGGGCAGCAAGCTCCGATCCCTGCTTTATCGCCCGCTTGGCATCGAGCTCCGCCGCGACGTCTGCGCCGCCGATCACATGGGGGGTGACGCCGGTGGCTTCGAGCGCATCCGCGAGGCTCCGCTCCGGCTCCTGTCCGGTGCACAGCACGACAGTGTCCACCTCGATCACCCGCGGGTTCTCCCGCGCCTCGCCGGTGGAGACCCGGATGCCCTCCGGCACGATCTCCTCGTAGTTCACCCCGGCGAGCATCTCCACGCCTTTCATCTTGAGGGAGGCGCGGTGGATCCAGCCGGTGGTCTTGCCCAGGCCCGCGCCGGGCTTCTTCGCCTTGCGCTGCATGAGCGTCACGTGGCGGGCCGGTGCCTCGGGCTTCGGACCTTCGGGGGCGAGGCCGCCGGGCGTATCCGCCGGATCGCCCACGCCCCACTCGGCTTTCCAGAGCTCCAGATCCTCCGTGGGGCTTTCGCCCTCATGGACGAGATATTCGGACACATCGAAACCGATACCGCCCGCGCCGATCACGGCGACCCGCTTGCCCACCTCTGCCTTGCCGCGCAGGACGTCGATGTAGTTCAGCACATGGGGCTGGTCCTGACCCGGGATCTGCGGGTCGCGCGGGGAGACACCGGTGGCGATCACCACCTCGTCAAACGCGGCGAGTGCTGCCGCATCCGCCTTCGTGCCGAGCCGCTGTTCCACCCCCGCCACGTCGAGCGCGCGGCGGTAGTAATCCACCATGCCCCAGAACTCCTCCTTGCCAGGGATCTGCTTGGCCATGTTGAGCTGGCCGCCGATCTCCGCCGCAGCGTCGAAGAGCGTCACCGCGTGCCCCCGGTTCGCCGCGACAATGGAGGTGGCGAGGCCCGCCGGCCCCGCGCCCACCACGGCGACCTTCTTCGGAGCGTCCGTCGCCGGATAGGTCAGCTCCCGCTCATGGCAGGCCCGGGGGTTCAGCAGGCAGGACGTGAGCTTCATGGAAAAGGTGTGGTCCAGACAGGCCTGGTTGCAACCGATGCAGGGCACGATCTCATCGCCGCGACCCTCCGCGGCCTTCTTCATGAAGTGCCCGTCCGCGAGCCAGGGCCGCGCCATGCTCACCATGTCCGCGCAGCCCTCGGCGAGCACCTCCTCTGCCACGTCAGGTGTGTTGATCCGGTTGGTGGTGATCAGGGGGATCGAGACCTCTCCCATCATCCGCTTGGTCACCCAGGCGAACGCGGCACGGGGGACCGATGTCGCGATCGTCGGCACCCGGGCCTCGTGCCATCCGATGCCGGTGTTAATGATGGTCGCGCCCGCCGCCTCGATGGCCTTGGCAAGCTGCACCACCTCTTCCCAGGTCGAGCCGTTCGGGATCAGGTCGATCATCGACAGGCGATAGATGATGATGAAATCGGGCCCTACCGCCTCCCGGCAGCGGCGCACGATCTCGACGGGCAGGCGCATCCGGTTTTCGTAGGCCCCGCCCCAGCGGTCCTCACGCTTGTTGGTGTGGGTCACGAGGAACTGGTTGATGAAGTAGCCTTCGCTGCCCATGATCTCGACACCATCGTACCCAGCCTCCCGCGCGCGCAGGGTCGCGGTGACAAAATCGGCGATCTGCTTCTCGATACCTTCCTCGTCCAGCTCCGCAGGCGGAAAGGGGGAGATGGGTGATTTCACCGGAGAGGGTGCGACGCATTTCGGGCTGTAGCCGTAGCGCCCCGCGTGGAGGATCTGCATCGCGATCTTGCCGTCCGCTGCATGGACCGCGTCGGTCACGATCCGGTGGTTCTCGATATCCTTGTCGGTGAAGAGCCCGGCAGCGCCGGGCAGCACGCCACCCTCCTCGTTCGGGGCCATGCCGCCGGTCACCATGAGAGCCGCGCCCCCCTCCGCCCGCTCGGCGAAATAGGCGGCGATGCGGTGGAAGTCGCCGACCTCCTCGAGGCCGGTATGCATCGACCCCATGATCGCCCGGTTCTTGAGGGTTGTGAAGCCGAGGTCGAGCGGGGCAAGCAGGTGCGGATAGTCGGTCAAGGCAGCCTCCCGGAAAGCATTTTGCCTTCACCCTACGCGGGTGCCGGTGGCTGTCCAGAATAACCCTGCGGAACCGGTTGCTGCGTGTGCCTTCGCCGCGGCATCCGCGGGCCTCACCGGGGTCCTCCCAGCCCCCGGGGCGCGGTTCTGCCGCGGCGAAGACCCCCTGTGTTTCGGTTGAGCCGCGAGGCCCTAGCGGTCGAGCCCCTCGGCCCAGACATCGCGCTGTTCGCGCGCCCGCAGATCTGCGAGAGACACATGTCCGCATGCCTCCCCGTCGATTCCGTGTTGGCGGTGAAGGAGCGTGCAGCGGCTCGGCTCGGCGCGGAGCATCGGGCTGCGGGCGATGTTGGCGATCAGATCCTGTACGGTCATGGCGTCCTCCCTGTTTCTGTTGATGAAATTGATATGGGGACAGAATGTCGCACAGGCGAGAGTGGTGGGGGACACGATCCATCACGGCTTCGGCAGGCGGTCGTGAATGGTCAGGAGGGCTTGGGCATCTGTCTCCGCTGACCCTCTTTGTCCGATCGGCACAGACCGCAAACCTGGGATCTGTGGGTTCCGGAGGGACAGCCCGGTTTGGCGTGTCCAGCCCACCTTCCACCATCGACAGGGATGGATCGACATGGAGTCGCGCCCGACAGCCGGACACGCAAGATGCGGGGGCGGCGGGATCTACCGGCGGTCAGCGCGCCCTTCCCGGTCTGTCGGTCGCCCGCGGAGGAGAGGTAGGCGGGCATTCACCCCGTCTCGGTTTTGCGGTAAGCCGCCCCGAGCCACAGGAGTTGCCCATGCAGATCACCATCCCCCGCCCCGACGACTGGCACCTGCATCTGCGCGATGGGGATGTGCTGCGGGCGGTCCTGCCCGACAGCGCGCGGGACATGGCCCGCGCAATCATCATGCCGAACCTCGTGCCCCCGGTCGTCACCGGCGCACAGGCTGCCGCCTATCGGGAGCGGATCATGGCGGCGCTGCCGGAGGACATGTCCTTCGACCCGTTGATGACGCTCTACCTGACCGAAGACACGAACCCCGATGACGTTCGCATCGCTGCGGAAAGCGGGCGCATCACCGCGGTGAAGCTCTATCCGGCAGGGGCGACGACCAACTCCGCGTCCGGCGTGCACGATGTGGAGAAGGTGATCGGGGTGCTCGAAGCCATGGCGGAGATCGGCCTGCCGCTCTGCGTGCACGGGGAGGTCACCGATGGCGACATCGACATCTTCGATCGGGAGGCCGTCTTCATCGACCGCGTGCTCGATCCCCTGCGCCGTCGGGTGCCAGAGTTGCGGGTGGTCATGGAGCATGTGACGACGCGGGAGGGCATCGACTACGTGACCTCCTCGCAGCAGGGTCTCGGCGCGACGCTCACGGTTCAGCACCTGATGCTGAACCGCAACGCGATGCTGGTGGGCGGGATCAGGCCCCACTATTACTGCCTGCCGATCCTGAAGCGGGAGGAGCATCGGAGAGCGCTGCGCGCTGCAGCCACATCGGGGGATCCCCGGTTCTTCCTCGGGACCGACAGCGCGCCCCACGTGGATCCGACGAAGGAAACCGCCTGCGGTTGTGCAGGCGTCTACTCCGCGCCGGTCGCCCTCGCCTGCCTTGCGCAGGTATTCGAGGAGGAAGGCGCGCTCGACCATCTGGCGTCCTTCACCAGCAGGAACGGACCGGGCTTCTACGGCCTGCCCGTGAATGAGGAGGTGACGGTGCTGGAAAAGGTCGCGCCCTACAGGCCTGAACCCAAGATCGCCGCCGGGGACACCACGATCACGGTCTTCGACTCCGGCGCACCGCTCACCTGGCGGGTTGTGCGCGGCTGAGGACGGAGCCTCCCGGCAGCATGCGTCTGTGGCTAGGGGGGGAGTTGCGGCCCGGCGAGGATTTCGCAGGCTTCGGGGTTTTCCCAAACGCGGCCCGGTGGTAGGAGCGCTCGACACAGCAAGGGAGGTCAGCGGATGGGTCAGGGTGTGAGCGACACGGACATGGCGCGGATCACGGCGCGGATGCTGCTGGAGATCGGGGCAGTGCATTTCCGGGCGGATGAGCCTTACAAGTTCACCTCCGGCCTCGCGTCCCCCGTCTATATCGACTGCCGCAAGCTGATTTCCTACCCCCGGATCCGGTCCACACTGATGGATTTCGCCGTTGCGAAGCTCATGCGCACCGCAGGGTTCGAGGCGTTTGACGCGGTCGCGGGTGGCGAAACTGCTGGCATCCCCTTCGCCGCCTGGATCGCCGAACGCATGGGTCTGCCGATGCAGTATGTGCGCAAGAAGCCCAAGGGCTTTGGCCGGGATGCACAGATCGAGGGGGACATCCGGGAGGGGCAGCGCGTGCTCCTCGTCGAGGATCTGACCACCGATGGCGGTTCCAAGGTCAAGTTCGCAGAGGCGATCCGCACCGCGGGCGCGGTCTGCGACCACACCGTCGTGCTCTTCTACTACGACATCTTCAAGGATGCGCCGGCCAAGCTGCGGGAGAAGGGGCTGGAGCTCCACTATCTCGGCACCTGGTGGGATGTGCTGGCGGAGGCGCGGGCACAGGGCCTTTTTGATGCGGGCACGCTCGACGAGGTTGAGGCGTTCCTTAACGCGCCGTTGGAATGGTCCACGGCCCATGGCGGGGTCAGCCAGGCCGCAGTCTGACACCTCGGTAACACCTGTTACCTGAGGTTGTGATAGGGTCCCCGGAACGGTCCGGAGGCCAGCAATGCACCAAAGCGCCCGGCGCGCAGATCCGCAGACGATGCCCAACCGGCCCGCTGGTGCCCAGCGGGCGCCCGCGAATGAAGGGTTGGCCGGTCTGCAGGCGGCAGCGGACAGCAGCGCGCCGGTCCAGCGTGTCGCAGCTCTTCAGGCTGCCGCGGACGGCGTTATTCAGCGCAAGACCGTGGCGGAACTTGGCAACTATGCCCAGCCCGCACCGCAGAACGTTGATAGCGTGCGCACCGACTACGCGACACTCACCGTCGGGGCGACGCACACGGGCGACATGTACCAGTTGATGGGAGCGAAGGCGCTTTTCCCCCGCCTGAACGTCCTTCTGTGGGGCGTAACCGTTTCGGACAACCATGCGACGGTGAACTCGGCCTACCAGATCGCGAGCTACATCAACGACAGCCAGCACACCTACTACACTGCCGGGGGCAAGCCCGGGAACAACAAGCCGTCTCGGCAGGAGTATGAGGGCCTGACCCACGGCAACGCGATCGGCTGGAACAAGTGGATCGACGAGGGTGGGTCGTCTTCGGTGATCCTCTACGCCACGGAAAACTCCAACAATGGAGGCAATACGGAACGTGCCGCGATGCGGACGGGCACGGCGCCGATCGGAAACGCTCAGGAAGAGCAGGCCTTCGACCAAGCGCTCACCCAGCACGGCTTCGCCGCGAACACGCCCTATATCATCGTGAATTTCCGGCGGTCCGGGCACAACGGTGGTACTGCACCGGCGCTCGACACCGGAACGACGGGTTATGCGGACATCATCGCGGAGGTCACTCAGCGCTTCAACAATGCCACTATCGTGCCGATGGGCGAGGTGCTGCCCGCGAATTTCCCGGCGCAGAACGCGAACCTGCACAACTACTTCCTGTGGCCCGCGGTCGCCGGAGACCGGCGCAAGCAGGCGGGGCTGCTACGTTATCTCAACGAGAACTACAACGTCATCGGCGCCGTCGGCATGCGCAGCGGTGTCATGGACGGGTTGGCGCTGGCCGGTTTCAAGATCCTGTCCATCGACATCTCGCCGGAGAAGCAGGGCAACACCTCAAAAGGGTGGGAGCGGGGGTCGAAGCTGGAGCGGGCGCTGGGCGCGAGCTATGGCCGTGCGTTCATCAAGGATGAGCGCCACAACGAAACAAACCTGCAGGACAATAACTGGGCCGGTGCCTTCAGCGCGACGGACAAGGCGACCATCGGATCCGCCGCCGATACCTTCTTCGCCAATCAGCAGCCCGCTGCTGGGACAAAGCATCCGAGCCATCCGCTCAGCGTGCAGAGCCTGAACGCGCTCTTGATCCGGGTATCAAACCGCTACATGCGCGATCCCGGTGCGCAGCGGGATAACACCCACCCGCTGGATCCAGCGGATAGGCGCATGATCAATATGCTCAACACCCTGTTGGCGAAAGACTACACGGCGGTGCCGAACGCGGCGAACTACCTGAATGTCTTCCGCAACGTGCTGCAGTAGAGCGCGGTTAGCCGGTCGGCGTGATCACGACCTCGACCCGGCGGTTCTGCGCCTGGCCCGCGGCACTCGCGTTGGTCGCGATCGGGAAGGATTCCCCGACGCCGGAGGTCACGATCCGGCTCGATGCCACACCTGCGCTGCGCAGGACGTTGGCAACGGCGAGTGCGCGCCGCTCCGACAGGGCCTGATTGTAGGCCTCGTCGCCCACATTGTCCGTGTGGCCCGTGACCTCGATGCGGGAATTCGGGAATTCCTGCAGGTTCTGCGACAGGCGGATCAGGTCGTCGCGGAAGCTCGGCTTCACAACCGCACTGTCGAAGTCGAACGTGATCGACTCCGGCAGCGTGACGACGAGGTTCTGCCCGGTGTTCTCGATCTGCGCGCCGGAACCCGCGAGATCCTCTTCAAGCGCGGCTTCCTGTGCGTCGAGGACGTTGCCGATGATGCCGCCGGTCAGGCCGCCCGCGACCGCCCCCACGGCGGCCCCGCGACGCTTGTCGTCGGACACGGCGGCCCCGAGGATACCCCCCGCAACCGCACCGGCAACCGCGCCTGTCGTGGTGCGGTTCACGCCCGTGGTCCCGTCCGGGTTCTGGGTGCAGGCCGCGAGCGCGATGGTGGACACGGCGATCGCCGCAATGGATTTGGTAGTCAGTGTCATGTGTCAGTCTCCCCTCAACTGTGCCCTCTCATATAGAGGATCGCGTCAGTGGCCAAACGACACGAAGCCGTGAGAGAGCCGTTATGTGGGGAAAATTCACGAAAGCGTTCGCGGACGCCGGGTCAACGCCCCGGATTTGCAATATCCCGAAGTCTTGCGTGAACGAAACCTGACCTCAGTCCGGCAGATCCGCAGGTGCGGTCACCGACGTCGGGCCGTTGGGGAAGGGGGCGACGCGGCTTGGCGCCTCCGGTTCGGGGGAAAAGAAGACGAAGATCCGGCTGCCCGATGCGTCGTAAATGTTGTCGTCGCCTAGATCGAGGCGCCGCGCCTCCCGCTTGCCACGGACGATGGCGCTCTGGCTGTCGCGATCGTTGATCTCGAAGGCGCACGGCGTCACGCAGCGCCGCCCGTCGATCAGCCGGACCTCTGCCCCCGCGGGGTCCGACACGAATTCGACGCGGTTGTCGCCGCATGCGGCGAGAAGCAGGAGGAGCCCGGAGCAGAGTGTCTTCTTCATTGCGGTCGTCCCCCTTCTGATCGGTCTAGCGCGTGTAGTACCGCGACTGTGTGCAGGGATTGTACTCCGTGCGGTTGGTTTGGTCGATCCGCTGGTCCCAGCCCGCATCGCAATAGCTCAGGCGAACATCCTCCGGGATGGCGGACAGCGATGCCCCTTCGTAGAACGAAAGACCGGCGGGCGTGTCCGTGCGGTCGGTGAAGGTGACGCCCGTCCCGGTCGACGGGATACGGTCAGCGCCGACGAAATCGACCTCCACCTCATCCCGGTCCAGTTCGAACATCGCACCGGTCACCGCGTCGATGATGATCCCGACGCCCCCGAAGAGCAGGACGTTGGAGACGAGGACACCCGCGCTCGCGATGCCGAACGTGCTGTCGATGTCCACCGGTTCGCTCTGACCGTCGAGCGATACCCGTCCGTCGTGATTGTCGTTGCGGTCGAGCCGCAGGGCGCACGGCGTGATGCAGCGCTGTCCGTTGGACATGAGAACCTGCGCGCCGGAAGGTTCAGAGGTGAAGCTGACATCCTGGTCTCCGCCACGAACGATTGATCCGCACGCGCCCAGAAGGCTCGCCGCGCAGAGAAGTGAAATGGAAGTCTTCAATGTGGCCCCCGCCGTCTGATCTGAAACATCGTGGCGATAGGCGGTGAAGGTGGCGAGAATTTGGCCGGTCAATCAGCTCCGCAACTCGTCCATGATCGAGACGAGTTCCGCCGCGATGCCCGGTTCGCTGAGCGCGTGTCCCGCCGTCCGCACCATGCGCAGCTCGCTGTCCGGCCACGCCCGGTTGAGATCGTAGGCGGAACGGGGCGGGCAGATCATGTCGTAGCGGCCCTGCACGATGTAGCCCGGAATGCCCTTGAGCCGGTCGACACTGTTGAGGATGTGCCGATCCTCCTCAAGCCAGCCCTGATTGGTGAAATAGTGGTTCTCGATCCGGCTGAACGCACGCGCGTACTCCCCGGATCCGCCGGAGGAGCGGCCGTTGCCGTCGAGGGCGGCGAGATTGGATTCCCACGCCGCCCAGGCGCGGGCGTAGCGCACCTGCTCCGCCCGATCGCTGCCGAACAGGCGGCGGTGATAGGCGGCGATCATGTCTCCGCGTTCCCCCTCGGGCACGAGAGCGGCAAACCGTTCCCATTCGTCGGGCCAGAACTGGCCTGCGCCCCCGTTGTAGAACCAGTCGAGCTCCCGCCGCATCATCAGGAACACACCGCGCAGGATGAGGCCCATGACGCGCTCCGGATGGGTCTCTGCATAGAGCAGCGCCAGCGTCGCTCCCCAGGAGCCGCCGAAGACAAACCAGCGGTCGATGCCCAGATGCTCCCGGATCCGTTCGATGTCCGCCACAAGATCCCAGGTCGTGTTACCGTCAACCTCTGCATGGGGCGTGGAGCGTCCGCACCCGCGCTGATCGAACAGCACAGCACGGTAGTGGGACGGGTCGAAGAAGCGTCGCATCGCCGGGCTGCACCCGCCCCCGGGTCCGCCATGAAGCACGACCACCGGCACGCCCCGCACCGTACCGGACTGTTCGATGTAGAGCCTGTGCCCGCCCGGCACATCCATGTAGAGCTGCGCGAAGGGTTCGCGGCCCGGATAAAGGTTGCGCCGAGGTGACGCGCCTGATGGATGTGCGTTTTCTCTCATGATCGCACTATGTCCTAATGCGAACCGGATGGAAATCCACGCCACCAGTGAAAAAGACGAGGCCATGATGACCGCAACCAGCACCATCGACGCGGGCGAGATCGCGAAGTTTGAAGCCATGGCGGCGGAGTGGTGGGACACTCAGGGCAAATTCAAGCCGCTGCACATGCTCAACCCCACCCGGCTCGATTACATCACCCGCCAGATCGCCTCCGAATTCGGGCGCAACCTGTCGGATCCGTTGCCGTTCGCAGGGCTGCGGATTCTCGACATCGGCTGCGGTGGCGGGCTCCTGTCCGAGCCAATGGCGCGACTCGGTGCCGAGGTCGTCGGCGCGGATGCGGCGGAGCGGAACATTCCCGTCGCGCGCATCCATGCGGAACAGTCGGGCCTCGATATCGACTACCGGCATACAACGGCGGAGGACCTCGCCGCGGCGGGGGAGGTCTTCGATGTCGTCCTGAACATGGAAGTGGTCGAGCATGTGCCCGATCCCCAGGTCTATCTCGACGCTTGTGCGAGCCTTCTGAAGCCCGGCGGCCTGATGGTCTGCTCGACCCTCAACCGCAATCCCAAAAGCTTCGTCATGGCCATCATCGGCGCGGAATACGTGATGCGCTGGCTGCCGAAAGGCACCCACGAATGGTCGAAGTTCATCACACCTGACGAGCTTTACAGCTTCATTTCGAAGGCTGGACTGAACCCGGTCGACAAGACCGGCTTCATCTTCAATCCGGTCACATGGACCTGGGGCCTCTCCGCCCGAGACCTGAGCTGCAACTACGTCACGGCAAGCATAAAACCGAGCTGACGAAAGGGATGACGCGGGGTCTGGCCTGAGCTGGCAACCTCTCGCGCATCGGATCGGACCAGGCGATCCTTCGCACGGTGTCGAACCGGACTGCTTCGATCTGGTGCTCCGCGCGTGAGGCACTGAAGTCACGGCCCTCGAACAGAGTTCGTCGCCATTAGGTAGCGGACAGGAGTTAAGCTGTGGCTGATCAGCGATTGATGCAGTCCGCTGCCTGTCCACCAGATCCGCTGCGTCGTTCGCCAGATCAAGGCGCGGCGTGCGCAGATGAATGCGGTCCATGAGGTGCAGGACCTTCCCGTCCCAGGCTCGGCAGGTGGTTCGTGAGGTCGCAGACATCGGAATGCTGGCCTCGCGTGACCGATCAGTCGAGGTGGTGCGGTCTGCGGACATCGCCCCAATCAACGTGCTGAACTCTACCCTTGTCGGACATGCATTCGAACCGACCGGTAGGCTCAAATCACAACGCCGCGCAAACGCACAAAGGTCACTCAATCAGCCACCTGTTCTCTCCTTTTGACAGATCCGATTTCGTTGATGCCCCTGGACGTGTCCGCTCACCGTGTCGGGTCCAACCAGCGTCGTGAACTTGACCAAATCGTTCGGTCGATGCCCGCCGACTGCACCACCCACGTGCTTTTTGTCGATCCGTTCAGCATGCCCCAGAGCCTGGTGTTATAGGGGCCGGTGCCCCCGGTCGAGACCTTGTCCAAGAATGCGAATTGCCATTTGGAGTACTCTTTCTTGGCGTTGTACGACATGAAGTCACCCGCGTACGATGCAGCGTACGTATTGGCCAGAGTGCCCCGAAGCTTTGGTTTCAAGCGAACGGCACCCGTCGCTGGATTGCGTTGCCCAAATCGTGTCTCGATATCCAGCTTGGAGGGAAAGGTGTCGTCGATGTAGCTTCCGATCCACTTGAGCAGGCTTACGGTGGTATTGGACGTTCCAACTGTCACTGCGTTGTTATGCTCGGCGTTCGCTTTCGCTTTCATCTTCGCGTGGGCGCCTCCGTACTTGGCCATGACTTTGTAGTCGACGAGGTTAAACGCATCCTTCTGCAACCAGGCCTGCACAGGATGTTCAACTTTTGCGGAAAGGACAGCGCGGGCGCTGCGGGTCATTGGAACCAGATTGTTGGCAATTCCCAAGCACCCGATCTTATTGTTCAACAGATGGCCCAGCACCACATCCTCCGCCGTGTAGGGTGAGAGAAGTTACGAGACCCTGGCCCACCCGGTCGGAAAGGCCTTGGGGTTCGATCCCCCCCATTTATTATCGATCCGTTTCCCGTGACCCCAAAGGCCCATCTTGTGTATTGCGCCCCTGGTTGGGGCCCCACTGAGCGGAGCGAGGTGGGGAGTGCAGTGGGTGGGGTGCCTTTTAGGAGGGGCCGAAGCTGGAAAATGCTTTGGGGGTAACGCCCTGTGGGGTGAAGGGGCCTCGTAAGTACAACTGGCTTTTACTTCTCGAACCGTTCGGTGCGCCCCTGCGCTCAAACTCGATCATCTGCTTCCCACGCTGGCCATGTTGCTTCCCATGGCGC
>JBCBAP010000040.1:0-33231 GCA_038532435.1 Pseudomonadota bacterium
AGCTTCATCTGCTCGACTTCCTGGAAGCCGCCCTGGCCGATGGTCTTGTTCGCCGCCTGGGGCGTGACGAGCAGGAGGGGCGTGTGGTTCCAGTAGGCGGTCTTCACCGCGGTGACGAAGTTGGTGATGCCCGGTCCGTTCTGGGCGATCATCATCGACATCTTGCCGGTTGCCCGGGTGTAGCCGTCGGCCATGAACCCGCCGGAACCTTCGTGGGCGCAGTCCCAGAACGTGATGCCGGCCGTTCCGAACAGGTCGGAAATCGGCATCATCGCCGATCCGATGATCCCAAAGGCGTTTTCGATGCCATGCCGCTGCAGGACTTTGACGAACGCTTCCTCGGTGGTCATTTTCATTGGATCAGGCTCCTTGGCAATGATCTGGCAGAGCGTTACGGCGCGAGGGTGCCTCCGCAACTTCGGTGCTCTAAATTGGCGTCATACGGGGGGTGAAGTATAGGGCCAGATGGATCAAGCTGTAACTCCAGTGAGACCAGAAGTCTCGATAATGAGACCTCATGTGGGAATCACGGGCTGATCTGGCTCTATATTGCTCAAATACGTGCGCAATCGCGTTTCGTCGACCGGTTTGCAGATCAGCTCGATGTCTTCGCGCTTGCAGGCGGTCCTCAGATAGGGGGATCGGTTGGCGGTGAGAAGGCAGGCGGGCAGAGGGCCGTAGATATCCCGGATCGCGCGGATGACGTCGGTACCGAGCGCGCCGTTGTCGAGATGATAGTCCGCGAGGATCACGTCCGGGGCGATCTCGATCTCCTGCAAAAGGTCCCGGGCCTCCGCCTCCGACGCGACCTCGAGCACGTTGACGCCCCAGTTTTCCAACACGATGGCGGTGGCGGCACGCACGTCTGCGTCGTTCTCCACCAGAAGGGCGATCAGGTTTGCGCGGGGCACGGCCATGGCTGCCGGTGTCGCTCGGCTGACACCCTGCGCCGGGCCGATCTCGTCCACCGCGGGCACCACGACGAAAAAGCCCGTGCCCCTGCCGACCACTGACCAGAGGCTGAGCGGATGGCTCAGAAGCGCGCAGGCCCGCTCGACGATGGCAAGGCCGAGCCCCATCCCCTCGCTGGCGGAGGCAGTGGCGTCGAGGCGTTGGAATTCGCGGAATATCTTGGCCTGTGCCTCCTCGGGGATGCCGGGTCCCGTGTCCCACACCTCCAGCCGCAGCGTGTTGCCCTGTCGCCGGGCGCCGACCACTACGCGGCCCTTCTGCGTGTAGCGGATCGCGTTGGCGGTGAGGTTCTGGAGGATGCGCTTGAGGTAAGTCGCGTCGCTGCGCACGATGGCGGAGCAGGGGATGACCGAAAGGTCGAGCCCCTTCTGCGCCGCCAGCGGGGCGAACTCGTCGCGGATCTGATCGAAGACCCGGGCCAGTGGAACATGGGCGATATCGACAGCGGACCGTCCGCTGTCGAGCTTTGAGATGTCGAGCAGCGCCTCGAGGATCCCCTCGACGCTGTGGAGTGCGCTGCGCGCCCGGTTGGCGATGTCCTGAATGTGAGGCTCCGCCCCGTCGAGGGAGGAGATGTAGAGCTTCGCGGCAGAGAGCGGCTGCAGCAGGTCGTGGCTCGCCGCCGCCACGAAACGGGATTTCGAGGCGTTCGCCCGCTCCGCATCCTTCAGCGCCTCGGCAAGCTCGACGGTCCGGTCCAGAACGTTCTGCTCCAGCGACTCGTTGGCTTCGTAAAGCGCCTGGATCGCGTGCCGCTCCGCCGTCACATCCGTGAAGCTGATCACAAAGCCCCGGTCCGGCATCTCCTGCCCGAACACGTCGAGGACCAGCGTGCTGCCCCGGGTGACCTCGAACGACAGCGGCGGACGGCTCGTCTGGCGATAGACCCAGGCGGTCAGCCGGTCGGGCATGGTGGGGTCGGAGAACGTGATTCGCTCCTGCACCTTCGCAAACAGCTTGTCGAACCCCGTACCGAGCGCGAAGCGTCCGGCAGGGATTGACAGAAGCGTGCCGACCCGCTGGTTCCAGCCCACGAGCCGCAGATCCTTGTCGAAGATGCACACACCCTGATTGATGTGTTCGAGCGTGGCGCGGATGATCCGGGCCTGATCGTCCAGCATCCGCTCCCGTTCCTGCCGCTCCAGCCGGATCATGTCCGTCACGTCGGTCTGCAGGATGACGGTGCCCCCATCCTGGGTGCGGTGCTCGCTCACCTGGATCCAGCGGTCGAGGGTCAGGTGGACGTTGAAGATCACGTGGCTGTCCGTGTGCCGCCGCTTGCGCGACCGGGCCCAGCCCTCCGGCGTGTCCCCTTCGGGCAGGGCGAGGTACCGGCTGCGGCTCACAAGCTCCACATAGGCCTCGAAGGAGAGACCGGGCATCAGGCTCTGCCGGATGTCCGGCATGTGCATGCCGAAACGGCTGTTGCACATGACCAGCATTTCGTCCGCGTTGAAGAGCGCAAACCCCTCCTGCACGGTCTCGATGGCGTTGGACAGGTCGGATCGTGCGATCTCCGCCGCGCGGTTCGCCTCCGCCAGCTGGCCGTTCGATTCGTTGAGCAGGTCGAGCGCGCGTTCGAGCTCCCGCGTCCGGTCCCTGACCTGTTCCTCCAGCATCGCCGCGCGCTGGAACTGCTGGTATCCCGCACCGCTGTCGTTGGTCGCCTGTTCCACCCGCCGCATGAGTGCGGCGCTGATCTTGAGCAGCTTCTCGTTTTGCCGTGCGAGGCTGTCAGTCGGGTTGATCAACGTGTCTGTCATGCCGTTCCTCGAGATCCGGCGGGTAAATCGCGACCCCGGTGAGCGTCTGGTTCACGTGCATCCCGTTGAGCTGTTCGCCGTAGGTGTTGAAGCCGACCACGTTGTGCGCGGCGAGCGTGCGGGACAGGGCGGTGATCGCCTGGTTCTCCTGCGCTTCCATCCGCCTCAGGATGCAGTCGCAGGCGAGGATCACCTCGGGCGTTTCCCTCTCTGACAGGGCGGTCAGCTCCGTCTCGAGGTGGGAGTTGATGTTCTTCGCCTCCGCGAGCGTCAGCACGAGCCCTTCGTCGATGGCGGAGAAAAAGACCAGATCACCGTTCTCCGCCACCCGTTGAATGGCCCGCACGTGGTGCTGACCGCCGATGCGGACGACGAGCGGGTGTGCGGCGAACGTGAATGTGGTGAGCTGGTCCGGATCCTTGCCGAGGATGCGGGCATATTCCCGCGCTGCGGGCTCCGCGTTGATCTCCCGCACCACGCGATTGCTCGGGTCCGCATCGGTGACGACCATCCGTTCCGTGCTCGGCTCCAGATGGTCGAGCTTGAACACCTTCACCGGGCAGTCGGTCCGCACGACTGTGAGCACTGCTGCGTCCCGGTAGACCGTCCCGTCGTGGATCAGGAACGTCTGCTCGAACCGGGTCCCGTCGCCGGCGGATCCGCCGAAGAGGGGCACGGGGCCGAGCCCGATGGAAAGCGCGTCGGTCAGGTCATCCTCCTTCATCGACAGCCCGTCGATGAGCAGGAAGGCAAATTCGTGGGTCCAGAGCGGCGCATCTGAAGCAAGCCTGCCGCGCGCCCTCAGCGCCCGATCCGTCAGTTCCTTCCGGTCGAGCGCGCCGATATCCTCGAAGAGCAGGGTTTCGGTGGAGAAATGACCCGCGGGCAACCCGATCGCGACGATCTCCTCTTCCGTGTAGCCCTGCGCGCCGATCTCGCCTGCGGTGGTGCACCCGATGACAGTCGCACGGTCAAACGCACTCGCGGCATCCGCAGCGAGCGCGTCGATATCCGCGGCAGGCGTGACGAAGAGGATCACGAGGTCAAGCGGTCCGCCGCCAAGCTGGGCTGCGAGATGTCGGACCGGATTCTTGACCTCGTGTGGCACCTGCGCCCTTCTGACCAGCGTCGCAAGCTGCGACGCCAGTTTTGGACCCTTTGGATGGCCCATGGCGGTTCTCCCTGAACGTTCTTTTTGTGGACTATTTAAGCCGAACGTCAGCTTTGCAAGTAATTTGCAAAATTCGCCTTCTGGGCAATGAGAACCGCCTGGGTGCGGCTTTGGACGCCGAGCTTGCGCATGATCGCGGTGACGTGCGCCTTCACGGTCGTTTCAGCGATGGAGAGTTCGTAGGCGATCTGTTTGTTGAGCCGCCCTTCGCAGATGAGGTTGAGGATGCGGGACTGCTGTTTGGTGAGCAGCGACAGGCGCTCGATCACCTCTTCCGCGGGGGTTGCGGCGTCGTCAGTGTCGCTGACATCGACATAGCCGTCGGGGACGAACGTCTCGCCCCGCTGAACCGTGTCGAGGGCCGCGCGGAACACTTCGCGCTGGCTGTGTTTCGGCACGAAACCGGCCGCGCCTGCCTTCACGGCCGAGCCGATGACCCGGTTGTCCGCCATGGAGGAGACGACGATCACCGGCACACCGTTCGCGGCGGTCTTGAGCCGGATGAGCCCGTCGAGCCCGTTCACGTCCGGAAGGTTGAGGTCGAGGACGATCACGTCTGGACGGGGAAGGCTGTCCACCTTTTCCAGCGCCTGCCCGAGGCAGTTCGCCGTCTCGATGCTTTCGATCCCGGCGATGGTGCGCAACGTCATGGTCAGGGCATCGCAAAACAGCGGGTGGTCATCAATGATCAACGCTGTGGAAAGCTCTGCATGCTCCATGTGTCGCCTCATGCACTACCAATACCCAACGCTACTCCCGCGACCCATCGCCGTCACCTGCCAAAAGGTCTTAGCCGCAGCCCGACAAACCACTTTCCCCTTTTGAGTGGTTGAGAATTCGCGAAATTTTGTAATTGTTTCAGGGCCGCGCGTGCGAGGCGGCAATAAAATAGGTGTGTTATGCTCGATCCGTTGCAAGTCCTCTGGACGCCTGCGGGCGTCAATCTGCCCTCTCTCGGGGCGCGATCCCTCGTGGATGTCTCCGACGGGGATACCCCCAACATCCGCATGCCGATCCGCATGCTGTCCATCGATACGCCGGAGGTCACGGCCCGTTCCGAACGGGGTGCGGCGAAGGTGGACGGGGAGTTCGAGGAGCTTGTCGGCTGGATCGAAGAGGGGATCGCCCCGGTGTCCCGCAGGTTTCGTGACTATATCCTGCCGAAGCTCAAGGACCGGTCTGCCGGGACCCTGCAATATGAACAGGGCAAGGCGGCGAGCGACTTTTACAAGGCAAAGGTGGATGAGCGGCTGCGCCGCCCGAACGGCCGGCGCCGGAACCTCTTTGTCCGCACCGCGGATCAGCCCTTCGACGGCTACGGGCGGCTGCTTGCCTATGTCGCGCCCTCCTACAGCTCCCGGGAGCTGAAGGCACTCACCCGGCGGGAGCGTCCGACCTTCAACCTCGACCTTGTAGAGAGCGGATGGGCGGCCCCGTTCATCATCTTCCCCAGCATCCCCGGAGAGCTCGACCTGCCGATCTTCGTCGAGACAGTGGCGGAGGCGGAAGCGGCGGGACGCGGGCAGTATGCCGATCCCTTGTCGATGCCAGGCTATGAGTACCGGATGTGCGAGAAGCTCCACGGCATCACGAAAAAGATCGCGAGCGGGGATGACCTGTCCTATCCGGACCGGATCGCGTGGCGGACCCGGTACTGCGCCGACATGCGCGACCGCACGCTGCACGGGCCGGAGGATTATTTCGACATTCCCCAGGCCTATCGCCTGTGGCTCTGGCCCGACGATGTGCAGCGGGCGATCGGCATGCTGAACCTGGTTCCGTCGGGCATGCTCACGGACTGAGGGCGGCGCCGCGGCGGGGGAAGGATCCCTCCGGTGCGACGTACTGTTGGAGGTCGGGGAGGCGTTACCCGAGCGCCGCGGAGGTATCCCGGGCCAGCGCTTCGATCCCTGCCCAGTCGCCCGCATCCACCAGCTTCTTCGGGGCGACCCAGGAGCCACCTACGGTCACGACCGTGGGTACGGCGAGGTAGTCCTTCGCGTTGTCGAGGCTGACACCACCGGTCGGGCAGAAATGGATGTTGGGAAGGGGTGCGGCCATCGCCTTGAGCATCGGCACGCCGCCGGCGGCGGAGGCTGGGAAGAATTTCAGCACCTCAAACCCCTGATCCGCGAGGTGCATCGCCTCGCTCGGTGTGTTCACACCCGGCAGGAAGGGCAGACCGCTTTCCCTGACCGCGTCGATGAGGCGAGCGGGAGAGCCAGGGCTCACGCCGAACGCGCACCCTGCATCCACGCAGGCGGCAAGATCCGCGGGCGTCTGCACGGTCCCTGACCCGACAATGGCCCCGGGCACATCGGCCTTGATCGCGCGGATCGCGTCCAGCGCCACGGGCGTGCGCAGGGTTACCTCGAGCACCTTGATCCCGCCCGCGACGAGCGCATGGGCGAGCGGCACCGCGTCATCGACCTCGTCGACCACGATCACCGGGATCATGGGCGCGCTGCGGCAAAGCTCGAGGGTCGAGAGGGTCATGGTGTCGTCCTTCATTCGGCGGCGTAGAGGGGCGAGGCGCCTTCTGCGGCGGGCCCCACATTCTGTCGGAAAAGCGCGAAGAGCTCACGCCCGATGCCGTAGGCGTTGGCGGACAGGTCCGCCTCCGCGCGCGGGCGTGCAGCGAGGGTTGCCGGGTCGAGCAGTACCTCAAGCGTGCCGGCCTCCCCGTCGACCCGCACGACATCGCCATCCTGCAGACGGCCGATCGCGCCGCCATCCGCGGCCTCCGGGCTCACATGGATCGCGGCGGGGACCTTGCCGGAGGCTCCGGACATGCGCCCGTCGGTGACGAGGGCAACCTTGAACCCCTTGTCCTGCAGAACGCCGAGAAGCGGGGTCAGGGAGTGCAGCTCCGGCATGCCGTTCGCCTTCGGACCCTGGAACCGCACGACACAGACGAAATCCCGCTCAAGCTCGCCCGCCTTGAACGCGGTCTTCACATCCTCCTGGTCGTGGAAGATGCGGACGGGGGCCTCGACGATCCGGCGTTCGGGCTTCACGGCGGAGGTCTTGATGACGCCCGTGCCCAGGTTGCCCTTCAGCAACGTGAGGCCACCGGTCGGCTGGAACGGTGCCTTTGCAGGTTTCAGGATCATGTCGTCGAGGGGGGCGTCCGCCGCGTCGGTCCAGGAAACCTCCCCGTTGTCATCGAGCACGGGCTCCTGCGCGTAGCGCGAAAGGCCATCGCCCGCGACCGTGCGCACATCTTCGTGCAGCAGCCCCTCCGCCAGCAGGTCCCGGATCATGAACTGAAGCCCGCCAGCCGCGTGGAACTGGTTCACGTCGGCCAGACCATTCGGATAGACCTTGGCCATGAGGGGCGTAATCGCGGAAAGGGCGCTCATATCCTCCCACGTGATGATCACGCCCGCGGCGCGCGCCATGGCAACGAGGTGCAGGACGAGGTTTGTGGATCCGCCCGTGGCGTGCAGGCCCACCATGCCATTGACGAAGGCTTTGGCGTCGAGCACCTCCGCGCACGGGGTGTATTCGTTGCCGAGTGCGGTGATCTCGAGCGCGCGCCTGGTCGCCGCCTTCGTCAGAGCGTCACGCATGGGCGTGCCCGGATTGACGAAGCTTGCGCCGGGCAGGTGCAGACCCATGAACTCCATCAGCATCTGGTTGGAGTTGGCGGTGCCGTAAAAGGTGCAGGTGCCCGGCCCGTGGTAGCTCTTCATCTCCGCGGCCAGGAGCTCTTCCCGCCCGATCTCTCCCCGGGCGAACTGCTGGCGGACCTTCGCCTTTTCGTCGTTGGGCAGGCCCGAGGTCATGGGCCCGGCGGGCATGAAGACCGCGGGGATATGGCCGAAGGTGGCCGCGGCGATGACGAGGCCCGGCACAATCTTGTCGCACACGCCAAGATAGACCGCCGCGTCGAAGGCATTGTGGCTGAGACCCACGCCCGCGGCGAGCGCGATCACATCGCGGGAGAAGAGCGACAGCTCCATCCCCGGCTGGCCCTGGGTGACCCCGTCGCACATGGCAGGAACGCCACCCGCGACCTGGGCGGTGCCGCCCGCCTCCCGTGCCGTCTGACGGATGATCTCAGGATAGGTCTCGAAAGGCTGATGCGCGCTCAGCATGTCATTGTAGGCGGTGATGATGCCGATATGACCCGACGATCCGGTGGCGATGGCCGCCTTGTCGCCGAACGTCGCCGCGGTGACGTGGGCCATGTTTCCGCAGGTAAGGTGCTTTCGGGTCACGCCATCCGCTGCGGCAGCGGCGACGCGGTCCATGTAGGGGTCGCGGTAGGGTTTGGAGCGCTCGATGATGCGCCGGGTGACGGTCGCAAGCTCCTGACGGACGGTCATGTGGCCTCTCCCTGTGCCGGGGTGGGTCTGGGGGCGCCGAGCCCTCGCTCAAGGCGCCTTGGCTGCCCCCGCTTATAGGGGCGGGTCCGCGGTGTCTCAAGCGGGTCGGCGGGGTTTTGCCGTGCAGGTGCGTATTTGATCCGCTTGATCGGGATCAAGGTCGCATGCGTCCGCAACCGATAGGGTTCGGACGGGTCAGGTGGCGCAACTTCGTTGCGTCCGAGGCTCGGGAAGAAGGAGGCCGGCCATGGAGTTCCGCACGATTCTCACCCACGACGACGGCACGGACCGGAGCGATCAGCGGGTCGCGAGCGCTGTCCGGCTGGCGGAGGTGCACGATGCACATCTGACTATCATGCCTTTCGAGATCGAGATGATGGTGCCGACCTATGCCCATTCCGCCTCCCTCGTCGGGGTCTATGACACGCTTTACACCGAGACCGAGGCGCGGCTCGACGGGCGCGTCCGGGCGCTGACCAAGCGGCTCGAGCCTACGGGCGTGCCCTTCGACATTGTCCCGTGCTTCACCACTGTTGACCTGATCCCGGTCCGGTTCGCGCAACTTGCCCGGGTCAGCGATCTCGCCGTGCATGGCGACCCCGCGGGGGAGGCCTACGAGGACACGCTCGAGCGGCTTATCGAGCGCTCGCTCTTCGGTGGGGAGACGGCGCAGCTCGTGCTGCCATGCGCCGCGGTTGAAACGGTCGGCGCCTCCGTCCTGATCGCCTGGAACGGGCGGATGGAGACGATCCGCGCGGTGCGTCAGGCGATGCCGTTCCTGCGCAGGGCGCGGGGGATCGAGATTGCGATGATCGACCCCCAGGACGGCGACACGGAGGTGCTGCCGGGCCGGGACCTGGCCACCTACCTTTCCCGTCACGATCTGTCGGTCACCGTGGAGACGCTCGCCTCCGGCGGGCAACGGGTGGCGGAGACGTTGCGCGACAGGGCGGGGGAGGTGGGCGCCGACCTGATCGTCATGGGCGCCTACGGCCATTCAAGACTGCGCGAATACATCATCGGCGGGGCCACGCGGGACATGCTGCGGACCCTGACGGTGCCGGTGCTGATGGCTCACTGACCGGTCGGGTGTCGGTCATGCCCTCCGGCACCATCCGCTTCCATCACACCGGCGGGCCGTGCGCGTTCTGTCCAGCGCGCACGGCCCGTGCCGATCCCACCCGCAGCCGCTGTCGAAATGGGCGCACCGGCGGTGCGCAATCCGCTTGAGCCCTGCGGGCGATTGGTGCTCCTTGCGGGCGGTCTGCCCGGGACCATGATGCATTGCCTTTGGCGGCGGCGGAGCCTCCGGCGGGGATATTTGTGGCCAGAAGAAAATGGGGGTGCACGCCCGGCCCCTCCCGTCGGTTTACCGGGTCAGCTGCGGAGGATCGAGGTGCCTGCATAGATCGCCGCGTCGCCCAGTTCCTCCTCGATGCGGATGAGCTGGTTGTACTTGGCGAGCCGGTCGGACCGTGCGAGCGAACCCGTCTTGATCTGTCCGCAGTTCAGCGCCACCGCAAGGTCAGCGATCGTCGCGTCCTCGGTCTCCCCGGACCGGTGGGACATGACAGATGTCATGCGCGCGCGGTGGGCCATCTCGACCGCCTCCAGGGTCTCCGTCAGGCTGCCGATCTGGTTGACCTTGACGAGGATCGAGTTGCCCGCACCCATCTCGATGCCGGTGGCGAGGCGCGTTGAGTTGGTGACGAAAAGATCGTCGCCGACGAGCTGGCAGCGGTCGCCGATCTTCTGCGTCAGCAGGGTCCACCCCTCCCAGTCATCCTCGGACATGCCATCCTCGATGGAGATGATCGGGTAATCGTCGACGAGGGCCGCGAGATAGTCCGCGTTTTCCGCCGCGGTCAGGGTCTTGCCTTCGCCGGAAAGGACGTAGGCGCCATCCTTGTAGTACTCGGTCGCGGCGCAATCGAGGGCGAGGTAGATGTCGGTGCCCGGCGCGTACCCTGCCTTCTCGATCGAGGCCATGATGAAGTCGAGCGCGTCGCGGGTGGAGGAAAGGTTCGGCGCGAAGCCGCCCTCGTCGCCGATGCCCGTGTTGTGGCCCGCCGCGCTCAGCTCCTTCTTGAGCGTGTGGAACACTTCGGAGCCCATGCGCACCGCCTCCCGGATCGAGGTGGCGGCGACAGGCATGATCATGAACTCCTGGATGTCGATCGGATTGTCCGCGTGTTCCCCCCCGTTGATGATGTTCATCATCGGGACGGGCAGGGTGCGCGCCGAGGTGCCGCCCACGTAGCGGTAGAGCGGCTGGCCGAGCGCGTCTGCCGCGGCCTTCGCGACCGCAAGGCTCACGCCGAGGATGGCGTTGGCCCCGAGCCTGCCCTTGTTCTCCGTCCCGTCGAGCCGGATCATGGCGTCGTCGATCATCACCTGCCGGGTCGCATCAAGGCCGAGCAGGGCCTGGGCGATCTCCCCGTTCACGCTGTCGACCGCCTGCAGCACGCCCTTTCCCTTGTAGCGGGTTGCGTCGCCGTCGCGCAGCTCCACCGCCTCATGGGCGCCGGTGGAGGCGCCCGAAGGCACCGCGGCCCGGCCCATCGCTCCGCTTTCCAGGATCACGTCGACTTCCACGGTGGGGTTGCCCCGGCTGTCGAGAATCTCGCGCGCGGAAATGTCGATTATGGCGGTCATGGGGCAGTCCTCTTGATTGGGCGAGTCGCAATTACGCAACAGGGAAAGCGGAATTTCGGTCCCCCTACACCATCCCGGGCGCGGTGATAAGTGCGCAGTGGTTGATTGCACCTGAAAACGGACCGAACGGCCCCGAGGCGGTAAAACCAAGTTTGTCCAACTGGTTAATATTCATTTGCCACCTGAAAAACCGTGGCGATTTTGGAGACCGCTGTGCTTGAAAGAGACCTTGCACACGCGGTGGTTGAATCTCCTAAGTTGTTATCATCGTTAAAGTTTCTAGTGGAAATTACGGCGAAATTGTGTGATATTCATCAGGACGGTTTAGGGCATGAGTCGTCGCCAGTGAGAGTAGCTCCCCCCAGGAGCAAACATGTGTGCGAGTGAGTTGACTGTAAGCGTGCCTGATTGAGTACCCCCCTACTAGGCTACGGTCTTACCGGTGCAGTGGTAAGATCCGGAGCGTGTGAAACTCTCTGCCAAGAACAGTTTCACACGCTCCACCACCTAGCGAGCAGTCACTAGCGCAGCCTGTGTTGAAGACCCCCCGATCTCCACGATTAAGAGAGTGCTGCCGAAATGTGGCGCGATTGGGTCTCAATAACGGTGATTTTCAGCCGCGATCTGTGCGGGTTCAGGAGAGCTCGCCGCGCTCAATGAGCTTCATCCGGGTCCAGAGCGCATCCATTTCCTCAAGCGTCGCATCCGCCGGTCCGCGGTCTTCTGCGGCGAGCGCTGCCTCGATGCCATGGAAGCGGCGCTCGAACTTCGCATTCGCCCCGCGCAGTGCTTCTTCCGGGTCGATATCGAGATGTCGGGCGAGGTTGGCCAGCACGAAGAGGAGATCGCCCAACTCCTCCTTGCGGGCCTCGGGTGTGGGGGCGGAGACGACCTCCGCGGCCTCTTCCGCGATCTTGTCGAGCACCTTCTCGGCGGAGGCCCAGTCGAATCCAACGCGGCTTGCCCGCTTCTGCAATTTGACCGCCCGGGTCATGGGGGGCAGGGTGACGGCGACACCGTCAAGGGCGCTTGTGGGTGTCCCGGTCTTGCCGTCACGCTCCGCCGCCTTGATCTGTTCCCAGTCCCGGGTCTGCTGGTCCGCCGTCTTATCCCGGCTCTGATCGCCGAAGACGTGGGGATGCCGGCGGACCATCTTGTCCGCGATGACGCGCACCACATCGTCGAGGCTGAAGGTGCCTGCCTCCTCGGCCATCTGTGCGTGGTAGACGACCTGCAGCTGCAGATCGCCCAACTCGTCGCAGAGATCCGCCATGTCGCTTCGGGCGATGGCGTCGGCGACCTCGTAGGCCTCCTCGATCGTGTAGGGTGCGATCGTGTCGAAGGTCTGCACCGCATCCCACGGGCAGCCGGTGTCCGGATTCCTCAATCTGCGCATGATCTCGCGCAGCCGCGGCATGCCGCCGTCGGGATCGGTGATCAGGGGATCGGCGTCGGCGGGCGTGTCACGGTCGGTCATATCCGGGACAGTGCGCGTAAACACGGATTCGTAAAAGAGCCTTCCTTGACCCCGCCCCCAATCGCCCCTTTGTTAGTGGCACCCAGCCCAGAGGAGACATAGATGCCCGTTATCAACCGGATCGCCGAATACCACGACGAGATGAAGGCCTGGCGCCAGCACCTCCACGCGAATCCGGAGCTCGGGTACGACTGTCATGAGACGGCGGCCTACGTGGTTGACCGGCTCAAGGAGTTCGGCGTCGAGGAGATCGAGACGGGCATCGGACAGACCGGCGTTGTAGCCCTGATCCGGGGCAAAACGGACGGTCCCGTGGTCGGCTTGCGCGCCGACATGGATGCGCTCCCGATCCAGGAGGTGCGCGACCTTCCTTACAAGTCCAAACATCCGGGAAAGATGCATGCCTGCGGCCATGACGGGCACACGACCATGCTGCTCGGGGCGGCGAAGTACCTGGCGGAAACGCGGAACTTTGCGGGTACGGTCGCCGTGATCTTCCAGCCGGCGGAGGAGGGCGGCGGCGGCGGTCTTGCCATGTGTCAGGACGGCATGATGGAGCGTTTCGGGATCCGCGAAGTCTACGGCATTCACAATACGCCGAATGCGGATTTCGGCACGTTTTCAACCCGGTCCGGTCCGTTGATGGCGGCGGCCGACACGTTCCGCATCACGATCAAGGGGCACGGCGCCCACGCCGCCATGCCGCATCTGAGTGTCGATCCGATCCTCGTTTCCTGCCAGGTCGCGCAGGGTCTGCAGATGATCGCGGCGCGCAATGTCGATCCGCTTAAGTCGTCGGTGATCTCGATCACCACGATCAACGGCGGGTCCACTCATAATGTGATCCCCGAGGACGCGGTCATGACGGGAACCGTCCGGACGCTCGACGCGGATGTCCGGGACATGGTTGAGGCGCGCATGGCCGAGGTGGCCGATGGCATCGCAAAGGCCCACGGCGCGACCTCGACGTTCGAATATGAGCGGGGCTACCCGGTAACGATCAACAATGCGGAGGCTGTCGCCTTCTCCGTGGGCGTGGCCGAGGGCATCGCGGGGCCGGAGCGGGTCACTGCGGACGCTGTGCCGATGATGGGCTCAGAGGATTTCTCCTACATGCTGGAAGAGCGCAAGGGCGCCTACCTCTTTCTCGGCACGGGCGGGGGCGCGGGGCTTCATCATCCAGAGTATGATTTCAACGACGAGGTGAGCCCGATCGGGGCGTCCTTCTTTGCCAAGATCGTCGAGACGGCTCTGCCCGCCGCGGCGAGCTGAACGTCGCCTCAGTCGCGCCGGTCAAGCGCGCCGGAGGCGAGCAGGACACCGCAGGCGACGACGGCAATACCGATGGACTTGATGAGCCCGATGGGCTCATCGAGCCAGATCCAGCCGCTTATCGCCGCCATCACCGGCACGAGGGCCGCCGCCGCCGCCACCTTCGACGGCGCTATGTTCTTCAGCGCGTAGCTGTAGGTGAGCGTCGACACGAACCCGGCCAGCACCCCCTGCATCAGCACCTGAAACGCGATGAAGGAGATCTCGGCCTCCCAGATGTTGGTGGGTGCGACGAGGCCCAGCAGGCCAAAGCCGATGGCGGGCCAGAAGGCGATCAGCATGGCCCCGTCCGCCGCGCTGAGGCCGGAAAGGCGGAAATTGACCGTGTAGTAGGCCCAGCAAATCGCGGCCACCGACACGAGCACATGTCCGCGCCATGCGCCGTCCCCCGCACGGCTCAGCACTTCCCACCCACCGACGCTCAGCGCACCGGTGAGGATCAGCGCGAAGCCTGCGATGCGGAGGTGGGAGAAGCGTTCGCCCAGCATGACGTAGGAAAGCACGGCCACGTAGAACGGCAGCATGGACGGCGCAAAGATCCCCGTATCCGCAACCGGCGCGAACTGCGCGCCGCTGGCCAGCAGACCGACGAAGAGGAATCCCCCGGGCAGGGCGATATGGGTGATGCCTCGCAGCCCGATACCGCCGGGCAGGGGGCCGGAGCGCAGCCAGACCGGTGCGAACAGGATCGCCGCGGGTACGAAGCGCAACAGACCCACGTCCGTGGGCGTCAGATCAGCCCGCGCCGCGGCCCGGGTGACCACCAGAAAGCTTGTCCAGATGATGAGCGTGACGACGACCGCAGCCCAGGGCAGCCAGGGCGTGCGGGCCGCCTCACGCGGAGCAGCTTGCACCGCCGAGCACGCAGAATTTCGCACAATGGGGATGGTTGAGTTTCACGGGCCGCGCAGCCTCCGACAGGGTTGCTCCAAGCTCGAACTCGGGGGTGTAGGGCAGCAGGGTGCAGGCCAGCACCGAGGGCGCATCCGCCCCCTTCCGCTTCACCACCATGCGAGCTGACGAACACATAACTTCAGTGGGGGACTTGTCGAGAATCCCCCAGCACGCGGTCGTGATTTCGGGCACGTCCACGGTCTCGTCCATCTCGGGAAAGAGGACCGTCGCCCCCGGATTGGCCGCGTCGATGTCAAACCCTTCGCGGGCGAACAGGGCGCGATAACCCTCCCGGCTTTCCGCGTCCGTGTCGCCCCAAAGCGTGCGCCCGGCGACGGCCATGGTCAGCCCCGCATCCCGGATCCAGCGCATGCCGGCGAGGGTCTTTTCGTAGGCCCCGCTGCCGCGCTCCTCGTCGTGACAGTCCGCGCGGAAGTGATCGAGGGACACGCGCAGGGTCAGCTTGCCCGGATGGGCCGCGTGCAACCGCTGCAGCCCCGTTTGCACCCGGGGGCGCATCATCGGCTGCATCGCATTGGTCAGGATTAGCACCTCGAACCCCGCATCGAGCGCCCGCTCCGCGATCTCGATCATCTGCGGGTTCATGAAGGGTTCACCCCCGGTGAAACCGATTTCGCGGACCGGCCAGCCGAGTGCCGCAATCTCGTCGAGATAGGTGCTCACCTCATCTGCGGTGATGTAGACGAGCCGATCGTTGGTCGGGCTCGACTCGATGTAGCAGTTCACACAGGTGATGTTGCAGAGCGTGCCGGTGTTGAACCAGATCGTCTCGGGATTTGTTAGCGCGACTTCGGCGCGTGCCTCGCCCTTCGCGGTCAGATCCGGATCCTCAAACTTGCCCAGAGGGCGCATCCGATCGGCGGGCAGCAGGCTATTCATGGACGTCTCCGCAACAAACTGGCTGCGGTTGGACCTATTCCGCAGACGCGCTCAAAGCCAGCAAACAATTCTTACGTTTGCGTGAGGTCGCGCCTGAAATGTTCTGTATTCTCCGCCCGTTGGCAAGAGGGTGCTGCGAAACAGGTCGAACAGCACCCGCGCCGGGCAGTCAAGGAGACGAAGGGCGCGGTCAGGCGCCCGTCATGATCAGCAGACCGGTCCCAACAACGACAAGAGCGACAGTCACGCGCAGCAGTCTGATTCCATAGAGTTGCATCGAAATTTCCCCTCTCGATCCTCTTCTCCGTGCGCCATCGGCATCACGAACGCTCCCCCGAGCGCGCAGCGAGGATCCCCCAAACGATCCTTGTCACCGCAGTGTTGCCAAACGGTTTACGAACGCCGCATGCATCTGCGGATAGTCTGGACGTTAGATCTCGGATGTAGCCGCAATCGGACCGGAATTGGGCGATTGTGAGGCTCACATGCCGACGGGTAACGTCAGACCGATTTGACAACTCTAAGGCGACTGGAGCGGGCGATGGGGCTCGAACCCACGACATCCAGCTTGGGAAGCTGGCACTCTACCAACTGAGTTACGCCCGCGCGGCGAGAGGGATACGCCGCGCGGGAGGGGAGGTCAAGCGCTCAACCGTCCTCGCCGCGCAAGGGCGGCGGGGTCCAGCCCCGTTCCATGTCGTCGCGCAGAACGTTGTCGAGGCCCTGCAGGGCCCGCTCCAGCTCCCCGTTTCGCGCCTTGGCAAGGGCGAGGTACTCGGGATTGTTCATCACGCTGACGTCGGGCTTCCAGGCGGAGGCGAGCATGCGCAGGCTCTCCCGGTCGAACCGGACGAAGGCATGGGCGGCCTTCTCCACCTCGAACCGGTGCATGCCGAGCGCCTCAAGCGCGTATTTGCCTGCCCGCACGGAACTGTCGAAGGCCTCGCGCACGATGTCCGTGGCACCTGCATTGTAGAGCGCGTAGACCGTATGGCGGTCGCGGGCGCGGGCGATGATGTGCAGGTCCGGTCGCTCCCGCCGCGCATACTGCACGATCTCGATCACCCGCTCCGGGTCGTCCACGGCCACGACAAGCACCTTGGCTTCACCCAGCCCTGCCGCATGCAGCAGATCGGGCCGCGTGGCATCCCCGTAGTAGGACGTCACGCCGAACTTGCGCATATTGTCGATGAGCTGTGCCTGATGGTCGAGGACGACGGTCTTGTGCCCCTGGGAGAGCAGGATGCGGTTGATCACCTGGCCGAAGCGGCCGAGCCCCGCGATGATCACCGAGCCCTGTTCGGGGATCTCGTCGCTTTCCTCTTCTGCTTCCGAGAGGGATTTGCGCGCGAACACCGCTTCGAACGCGATGAACATGAGCGGAGTGACCAGCATCGAGATGGCGACGACGAGGGAGAGAATCGGTGCTAGCTCCGGCGGCAGGGCATGGGCGGAGACGGAAAAGCTCAACAGCACGAAGCCGAACTCACCCGCCTGTGCCAGCGCCACGGCAAAGAGCCACCTGTCTTTCCCCCGCAGGCGGAAGGCGGAGCCGAGGGCGAAGAGGAGGGCCGCCTTCACGCCGAGCACGCCGAGGGTCAGGCCAACGACCATACCCACATTGGCGCTGAGCACGTCGAAGTCGATACCTGCGCCCACTGTGATGAAGAACAGGCCGAGCAGCAGGCCCTTGAAAGGGGCGATGTCCGATTCAAGCTCATGGCGGAATTCGGAGTTTGCCAGAACCACCCCGGCCAGAAATGTGCCGAGAGCCGGGGAGAGGCCCACCAACGTCATGAGAAGCGCGATACCGGCGACGAAGAGGAGGGCTGCGGCCGTGAAAATCTCCCGCAGCCGCGCAACGGCGATGTAGCGGAACACCGGTCGGCTGAGATAGAGGCCGCCGAAGATCACAGCGCCGATGGCCCCGAGCGTGATCAGCGCAACCGCCCAGGGTTCCTGTCCGTCCACCAGGCTCATGGAGCCTCCCCCTTCTTCCGGCGCCCCGGCGGCGAAGGCCGCCCCCCAGTTGGCAGCGTCCCAGAACGCGCTCTTCGTCTCGCTGGCCAATGCCGCAAGCTCCGGCAGCGCGAGGAGCGGGATGATCGCAAGGATCGGGATCACGGCGATGTCCTGGAAAAGGAGGACGGTGAAGGATGACTGTCCCCCCTCCGTGCGCATCAGACCCTTCTCCTCCAGCGTTTGCAGCACGATCGCCGTGGAGGAAAGGCAGAGGATGAACCCGACCGTCAGCGCGACCGACCATTGTTCACCGAACATCATGGTGATCCCCATGATGGCCAGAGCAGTCACCCCCACCTGCAATCCGCCGAGGCCGAGGAGGCGTGCGCGCATGCTCCACAGCATCTTTGGTTCAAGTTCGAGGCCGACGAGGAAGAGCATCATCACGACGCCAAACTCGGCGAAATGCTGGATCTGTTCGGTCTCTGATCCCACAAGCCCCGTCAGCGGCCCGATGAAGATCCCCGCCATCAGGTAGCCGAGGACGGAGCCGAAGCCGAACCGGTTCGCGAGAGGTACCGCAACCACGGCGGCCATGAGGTAGATGACGGCGTCGAGGAGATATCCGGTCATTGGCTCACCTCCGCACCTGCGAGCGTTTCGTTGAGTGTTGGTGCCGTGCTGCTTCCGCCGCCGCCGTCGATGGTCCCGTCGATGAGCCCGTCAAGGGCGCGGCTGAAGAGCGCCTCATGCTCCGCGAGCCTTCCCTCCCGCTCCGCGGTCAGGGAGGCGAAGAGGACGAGCGGTGACAGATAGGTCATGCCGCAGAGGTTCGCCGTCGCCTCAAGAGGGCGCAGCAACTCCCGGATTTCGAACCGGTTGTGGCCGTCCTCCGAATAGGCATGCTCCGACCCGCCGGCGGTGATCGCGGCAAGGAACGTTTTGCCCGCCAGCGCGGTGCCACCTTTTCCGTAGGCGTAGCCGTACTCCAGCACCAGATCCTGCCATTCCTTCAGAATCGACGGCGTCGAATACCAGTAGAATGGACAGAGGAACATCACGACGTCCGCACTGTTGAGCCGTGCCTGTTCCGCCGCCACGTCGATCTGATAATCCGGGTAGGCGGCGTAGAGATCGACGAGCGTCACGCCATCCATCTTGCGCGCCAGCGCCGCAAGGCGCGCGTTGGCGTGGGAGCGTCCCGGAGAGGGATGGGCGTAAAGGATCTGAACCTGGCGGGACATGGCACACACTTTCGAAGACAGATGGACGCACCTTGTTTATCAGGAGCTTTGCGGCGCTGCGTCAAGCGTCCCATGATCCCGCGGGCGAACGGACCCCGCAGACCGGAGAGAACTGATGCACTGGCTCTACCTCACGCTCGCCATTGCGGGCGAAATCGTCGGCACCACGGCGCTGAAGGCATCGAACGGGTTCACCCAGCTTGGCGCGAGCCTCGTGGCGGTCCTGGGATATTGTGTGGCCTTCTACTTTCTCGCAGTCGCGTTGAAGACCGTGCCCGTGGGTGTTGCCTACGCCATCTGGTCCGGGGCAGGGGTCGCCGCCATCGCGGTGATCGGGACGGTGATGTTCGGGCAGAAGCTCGATTTCTACGCCATCGTCGGCATTTCGCTGATCGTTCTGGGGGTGATCGTGCTCAACACGATGTCCTCCTCCGTCACGCACTGACCAAGGCGGGACATACGACCATAGTGACGGTGACCGGCCCGGCGCGAGTTGGTATTCTGGGCCTGCCGGAGGTCGCTCACATGCGCATATGGATCCTGACCCTTCCTCTGCTTGTCTTCAGTGGCGTAGTCCAGGCGGATGAGCCGCCCGCGACCGTCGAGGATGAGCTTGGCATCCTCAATCCCCAGGATACGGGTCGTGAGATGCTGACACGGAAGATCGAGATGGGGGTGATCGACTCCGTCACCTGTTCCCTGGGCATAAATGTCACCAAGAACGACAATCACGAACTCGCACGGAAGCTCACACGGCGCTGTGCGGAGGCGGGCTACACCAAGGCCATGACCTGGATGAGCCAGCTTGAAAATAACGGTCTGGGCGGGGAGTACAATCCGGACGCCTCCGCCGAGTGGGACCGCCGTGCGGCGGAAGCGGGGGATCCGGTGGGGCGCTTCAACCACGGCCTGAACCTCATGCGCGGCCACGGGATCGCCCGGGATGAGGCGCTCGGCCGTCGGTTCGTGGATCAGGCCGCGGAGGATGGACTTGAAATCGCCAAGCGTCTGAAGGCTGCCGAGTACGACCTCGACGAAGTCACCCCCGATGCGGACAACTGGAGGTACGGTCCCCTGTTCTAGACCGTCGCGCGACGTGAGCGTGGGCCGCGCCGTATTTCTTTGATCGCAATGAAAAAGGGCGCCCGCGGGGGCGCCCTTTCCTATCCGTTCCGACCGGATCAAACCGAGTAGTACATCTCATACTCGACCGGGTGCGGCGTGTGCTCGTAGGCGTAGACCTCTTCCCACTTGAGGTCCATGTAGCCCTCGATCTGGCTCACGGAGAACACGTCGCCCGCGAGCAGGAACTCGTGATCCTCCGCCAGCGCGTCGAGCGCCTCGCGCAGGGATGCGCAGACCGTCGGGATGCCCTCGAGTTCTTCCGGCGGCAGATCGTAGAGATCCTTGTCGTTCGCTTCGCCCGGATGGATCTTCTTGGTGATCCCGTCGAGGCCCGCCATCAGCAGGGCGGAGAAGCAGAGATACGGGTTCGCGGACGGATCCGGGAAACGCGCCTCGACCCGCTTCGCCTTCGGGCTCTCGGTCCAGGGGATCCGGACGCAACCAGAACGGTTGCGTGCGGAATAGGCGCGCAGCACCGGCGCCTCGAAGCCCGGGATCAGACGCTTGTAGGAGTTCGTCGACGGGTTGGTGAACGCGTTGAGCGTCTTTGCGTGCTTCAGCACGCCGCCGATGAAGTAGAGCGCTTCCATAGAGAGGTCAGCGTACTGATCCCCGGCGAAGAGCGGCTTGCCATCCTTCCAGATCGACATGTTGCAGTGCATGCCGGTGCCGTTGTCGCCCGCGATGGGCTTGGGCATGAACGTGGCTGACTTGCCGTAGGCGGCCGCCACATTGTGGATGACGTACTTGTACTTCTGCAGGTGGTCGCCCTGCATGGTCAGCGTGTCGAAGATCAGGCCCAGCTCGTGCTGGCAGGACGCGACCTCGTGGTGGTGCTTGTCGACCTTCATGCCGATGCGCTTCATCGTCGACAGCATCTCGGAGCGGATGTCCACAGCCGCGTCCGTCGGGTTGACCGGGAAATACCCGCCTTTCACGCCCGGGCGGTGGCCCATGTTGCCCATCTCGTACTCGGTGTCCGTGTTCCAGGACGCGTCCTGCGCGTCGACCTGGTAGGAGACCTTGTTGATCGAGTTGGAGAACCGGACATCGTCGAAGAGGAAGAATTCAGCCTCGGGTCCGACGAAGAACGTGTCGCCGATGCCGGAGGATTTCAGGTACATCTCCGCCTTCTCTGCCGTGCCCCGCGGGTCGCGCTCGTAAAGCTCACCCGTGTCAGGCTCGATGATCGAGCAGTGGATGCAGGCGGTCTTCTCTGCATAGAACGGGTCCATGTAGGCGGACTTCGCATCCGGCATCAGCTTCATGTCGGAGTTGTTGATGGCCTTCCACCCGGCGATGGAGGAGCCATCGAACATAAAACCTTCATCGAGGAAATCCTCGTCCACCTGATCGGACATCACCGTCACGTGCTGCAGTTTCCCGCGCGGATCGGTGAAGCGGAGATCGACGTAATCAACGTCCTCATCCTTGATCATCTTGATGAAACCGGCGTTGTCACTCATGGATGGGTCCTCTCGTTGGTATCGTGTTGAGTGGTGTCAGTGGGGGTCAGAGCGCTTCCGTACCCTCTTCGGAGGTGCGGATGCGGATGGCCTGGGAGACGTCGGAAATGAAGATCTTGCCGTCGCCGATCTTGCCCGTCTTGGCCGCGGCGATGATCGCCTCGACCGCGGCGTCGACCATATCGTCGGCGATGACCACCTCGATCTTCACCTTCGGTAGGAAATCGACCACGTATTCCGCGCCACGGTAAAGTTCCGTATGCCCTTTCTGGCGGCCAAACCCCTTCGCCTCGATCACGGACAGGCCCTGCACGCCAACCTCTTGCAGTGCCTCTTTCACTTCGTCGAGTTTGAAGGGCTTTATGATCGCCTCGATCTTCTTCATGGCCGTCCCTTTTGCTTTTGTGGTTGCGCGGTATTCAACACCCAGTCCCGGGGGATTCAATGCTAGGTCAGATGGGGCAGGAGTGGGCTGTTTCGATTCCCGCAAGTATGCTCACCATTTGTGCAGTCTGCGCAAGAACTATGCGAGTTGAGAAGGATACAGGGTGACAGAGCTGCTGACAGCCGCCCAGATGCGGGCCATCGAGCAGGCCGCGATCGCAAGTGGAGAGGTCACCGGGCTTGAGCTGATGGAGCGTGCGGGACAGGGCGTTGTGGACGCGATCCTCGACGAATGGCCCGCATACCGCACCGCGCCCCAGTCGGCAGTTGTGCTCTGCGGTCCGGGCAATAACGGGGGGGACGGATTTGTTGTCGCCCGCCTTCTGCGGGAGCTCAACTGGGGCGTCACCGTCTATCTCTATGGTGACGCTGACCGGCTGCCGCCCGATGCCCGTGTTAACTATGACCGGTGGGGTGGCGCGCTCGCGACTGACCCGCTGACGGAGGAAGCGTTTCGCCGGGGACCCGGTGCCGCGATCTATGTGGACGCATTGTTCGGTGCGGGTCTCAACCGGCGCCCGGAGGGCGACCTGGCCTCATTTCTTCAGTATCTCGGCGGCTCGGGCGGGGACTATGGTCACTATCATCCCCGACTGGTGGCGGTCGACGCACCCAGCGGCCTCTGCCTCGACAGCGGTCGGATGCTGGGCGGCGGGGGGCCGTGGCCGTTCGAAAGCTCGGTCCCTCTCGTTCGGCTGACGGTGACGTTCGACAGCCCCAAAATCGGCCATTTCATCGGTGACGGACCGGCCTGCTGCGGTGCGCTCAAGGTGGTGGATATCGGCATCGCGAAGTGGCGCGAAACGCACAAACCGCCTGGGTTTCCATCCGCTCCGATCCGGCCGGTGCAGACCGGCCTGGTGGTCCGGGTGCCCTTGGTGGAGGATCAGCGACATCGGCTTTTCGGTCTCGACGTCAGATGGCCCAGCGCTAAGGGGCCCGGTCACAAGTATCGCCACGGTCATGCGCTGATCCTGTCGGGCGGATGCGGGCAGGGCGGCGCTGCACGGCTGTCGGCGCGGGCGGCGTTGCGGGTCGGGGCGGGGCTGGTGACCGTGGGATGCCCCCCGGCGGCGCTGCAAGAAAACGCGGCCCGGCTCGACGCGGTCATGCTGAAATCGGTGAAAGATCCGGATGCCCTGGCGGCGCTGCTCGCCGACGCGCGGATCAACGCGCTCTGCCTCGGTCCCGGCATGGGCATCACGGACCGGACCCGGTCGATGGTCGAGGTGGCGCTTGCCGCGGACCGGGCCACCCTGCTTGATGCGGATGCTCTAACGGTTTTCGAGGACGACGCGGATGCGCTGTTCGACCTCCTGCATGACCGCTGCGTGCTGACGCCGCACATGGGCGAGTTCGCGCGGCTGTTCCCGGACATCGCCGACACGCTTCGCGCGAAGCCGCAAACCGGCCCCGCCTACTCGAAGCTCGACGCGACGCGGGCCGCGGCGGAGCGGGCGGGCTGCACTGTGCTTCTCAAGGGGGCGGACACCGTGATCGCCTCACCCGGTGGGCGCGCCTTCGTTCACGCGTCGATGTATGAGCGCGAGGCACCCTGGCTCGCGACGGCGGGGTCGGGCGACGTGCTCGCGGGCCTGATCACCGGGCTCCTTGCCCGCGGTTCAGCGCCCGCCACCGCGGCCGCGTTTGCCAGCTGGCTCCACACCGAATGCGCGTTGGAGTTCGGTCCCGGGCTGATCGCAGAAGATCTGCCGGAGATGGTGCCCCGCGTCCTCCGCCGCCTTGCCTAACGGGAGCGAGATTCGCTCTAGCGTGGCCCAAACACCTCTGCTAGGAAGCGCCACGGTTTTGGGCGGTCCACCCGGTGGACCCGCCGTGCAATGCGGGTGTGGCGGAACTGGTAGACGCACCAGATTTAGGTTCTGGCGCCGCGAGGCGTGGGGGTTCGAGTCCCTTCACCCGCACCACGCACAAGTGACAGATGACAGGCGGCACTGCCGCGAAGCTGAGGTGAGATATGCAGGTCACGGAGACCCTGAACGAAGGCTTGAAGCGGGGATACCAGATCACGCTGACGGCAGCCGAACTGGAGAGCAAGGTCGACGAAAAGATCGAGGCCGCGCGTCCCCAGGTCGAAATGAAGGGCTTCCGGAAGGGCAAGGTTCCCAAGGCGCTGCTCAAGAAGCAGTTCGGCAAGTCCGTCCTCGGTGAGGCGATGCAGGAGGGCATCGACGACGCCCTCAAGTCCCATTTCGAGGAAACCGGTGACCGCCCGGCCATGCAGCCGGACGTCAAGATGACCAACGAGGACTGGAAAGAGGGCGACGACGTCGTCGTCGCCGTGTCCTACGAGGCGCTGCCCGAGATCCCGGATGTGAAGTTCGCCGACATCAAGCTCGAGAAGCTCGTGGCGGAGGTTGAGCAGGACGCGATCGACGAGGCGCTCGGCAATCTCGCCGAGCAGACCAAAGTCTACGAGGATCGCGAGGAGGGTGCCGCCTCCGAAGATGGCGATCAGGTGACCTTCGATTTCGTCGGTAAGGTTGATGGCGATGCGTTCGAAGGCGGCTCCGCCGAGGACTTCCCGCTCGTGCTCGGTTCCGGCCAGTTCATCCCTGGTTTCGAGGAGCAGCTCGTCGGCGTGAAGGCAGGCGAGGAAAAGAACGTCGAGGTCACCTTCCCCGAAGAGTACCAGGCCGAGCATCTCGCGGGCAAACCGGCGGTCTTTGAATGCACCATCAAGGCCGTGGCCGCTCCCGCAGCAGCCGAGATCAATGACGAACTTGCGCAGAAATACGGTGCTGAAGATCTCGCGGCCCTGACCGAGCAGGTCAAGGAGCGTCTGTCAGCCGAGTATTCCAACGCAGCTCGTTCGATCCTGAAGCGGCAGCTGCTCGACGCGCTGGATGATAAGGTTGCGTTCGACCTTCCCCCCTCGATGGTCGATGCGGAGGCCAAGCAGATCGCGCATCAGCTCTGGCACGAGGAAAACCCTGACGTCGAAGGGCACGATCATCCGGAGATCGAGGCGACTGACGAGCACACCACGCTCGCCAAGCGTCGTGTCGGCCTTGGCCTTCTGCTCGCCGATGTGGGCCAGAAGAACGAGGTCGAGGTGACCGAGGCGGAGGTCAACCAGGCCATCTTCCGTCAGGCACAGCAATATCCGGGGCAAGAGAAGGCGTTTTTCGACTTCATGCGCCAGAACCAGCAGGCCCTGCAGCAGGTGCGCGCACCGATCTTCGAGGATAAGGTCGTGGACTACATCCTCGAGCTTGCGGAGCTGGACGAAAAGTCCGTGTCCAAGGACGATTTGCAGAAGGCCGTCGAGGCACTCGACGAGGAATAAAGCCCTCTTCGACAAGATCCAGAAACCGGGCCTGAAAATGGCCCGGTTTTTTTGTGCTTTCAGGAACTCTTTCCGCGCATGGTCCATGCGAAGCTGAATTTGGGAACGTGGTTGTGCGTGCTGTTCGGTGCTTGCCCCGCGTCCTCGTGCCTGCGTTGGGGGAGGGAACGAGGATCGAAGTGCTCCCATCACCTACATCAGCGCCGATCTGACCACGCGCAGGTGGTCGGAGAGCCTGGGTCCGACCAGCGGGCGCCAGTCCGGCAGTGCGCCATTCGATGGCGCGTTTTCGGACCCGGTGACCATCGCGCTCAACGCTGGCTCGGCGAGCGTCACCTTTGACAGCGCGGCTGGCGACACGTTCTCCCAGGCCTCCGGGACCAGCCTCTACGACCTGAACAGGTCTGACATGAGCGGCAAGGGCCGCCTTGACGGTGGCTTTGCCCACACGACCTACGGCCGATGGGCGAAGGGGGCGGTTCGAGCGGCGGCCGGTGCTGTCCGCGTGCCCTTCACCTGTGAGACAACACCGGTGTCCGGCATGCCCGCGGCGGGGAGCAGGGGGACAGCGACTTATACTGGCAAGGCCATCTGCTACTCGACCCACTCCAGGTCAACGACACAGGTCGTCATGACAGCGAGTCGGACATAGAACCGACCGTCGATTTCAGCGGCGCGTCGACCGTGACGCGCGAGATATCCAACGGCATTGCCATTGAACGAGTGACCGGCAGCGGACCGGTCGGCAACCCGTTTGCGGACTTTTCTGCATCCGGACGATTGGGTCGGGCATTTGCGGGCGGGTCGCTTTCGGGGTTCTCCGGCGGCCTCAACAGTGGCGGTCTCCTCGCGTCCTTTTCTGGTGACCTCTTCGGACCCGCCGCGGAAGAGGCGGCAGGCGTCTTCAAGATGGATCGCACGTCAGCCTCCCAGACGTTCACCTCTGTCGGAAGCTTTGGCGGCGAGACGCCCTGACCGGATTGCCGTGACGCGAGGCAGCGCGTAGGAGAGGCGGATGCGCATCCTGACGCTCACCTCCCACGCGATCCTGATCACCGGTGTCCTCCTGATGGCCGGGCCGACCCTGTGGCTGGTGATGTCCTCGCTGCCCGGTTTCGCGGGTCTGACAGCGCTCACGATCGGGTTCAGCGGTGATGTGGGACTGTTTGACGTTCTCTCGAACAGTCTGACGCTGGCGGCGGGCGTTGCACTGGTCTCGACGCTTGTCGCCTTCCTCGCCGCCAGCGTTCTAGTGTTCGCGCCGGTGCCGGGTGTGACACTGGTCTTCTGGCTCTCGCTGCTGACGCTGCTCTACCCGGTCGAGGCGCGGATGATCCCGACCCGTCAGGTGCTCGGAACCCTCGGGTTGATATCCCACCCTGCGGGAATGATCCTGCCCGTGGTTAACACAGCGATAGGCATGTTCTTCTTCCGTCAGCGGCTGCGGCAGATCCCGCGGGAGGTAGTTGAGGCGGCGCGCCTCGACGGTGCAGGACCCTTGCGCATCACCCGGGACATCGTCCTGCCCGCAGCGCTGCCGGCGGTTGCGGCGGTCTTCACCGTCACCTTCGTCATCGGGTGGAACCAGTATCTATGGCCGTTGATGCTGGCCCGGGGGCCGGAAAGCTATACGGGGCTCGTGGCGGTCTCGTTCCTCGGCGCGGGCTCAGCGGAGGCCCGGGCGCTCGCGGTTCTGCTCACCGCGCCGCCGCTCCTGCTCGCCGGGCTGCTCTTCGCCAGACGTCTCCAGTAGCCCCGGGGCTGACCCCGGATCCTTAAGGGGAGCGTTGGCTATATTATGGTGCTGCCCTTGCAGACCCCCCGGTCGAGCATTAAACCTTCAGGAACACGGTCCGGTGGGGCCCAACGCCACGGCCGGAACGTGCAGGGCCTGGGCATCATCCATCGGAACCGAGACGATATCAGCCCCGCGCGGGGGCAGGAAACGAGCGGCCCGAAAGGGGCTACAGACCGGACCTTCGCATCCTCGAACGGTCCACAATACAGGTGGCATGAGCATGAAAGATCCCCTTGAAACATATATGAGTCTCGTGCCCATGGTGGTGGAGCAGTCGGCGCGCGGCGAGCGTGCGTACGACATCTTCTCCCGCCTTTTGAAGGAGCGGATCGTGTTCGTGTCCGGTCCGATCCATGACGGCATGTCGACCCTGATCGTCGCACAGCTTCTGTGGCTTGAGGCGGACAACCCCAAGAAGGAAATCGCGATGTACATCAACTCCCCCGGGGGAGTGGTGACGAGCGGCCTTTCGATCTACGACACGATGCAGTTCATCAAGCCGAAGGTATCGACTCTGTGTGTCGGGCAGGCGGCCTCGATGGGGGCTCTGTTGCTCACGGCAGGTGATGCGGGCATGCGCTACTCGCTGCCCAACAGCCGGGTCATGGTGCACCAGCCCTCCGGCGGCTTCCAGGGGCAGGCGACGGACATCCTGATCCACGCGCAGGAGACCGAAAACCTCAAGCGGCGCCTCAACGACATCTATGTCGAGCATACCGGCCAGGACTACGACACCGTCGAGGCTGCGCTGGAGCGCGACAATTTCATGTCCCCCGAGGCTGCCAAGGAGTTTGGCCTGATCGATGAGATCATGTCGAGCCGCCCGGGCGAAGGTGAGTAGTCGGCGCAATCACGTGCAGACAATCCCACGTGACGGGACAAATTTTCTCCTTCGGCGACCTTGTGTTTGTCGCCGACGCGGTGTTCGATAGGAAGATTGTATGACCAGCCGGGGAGGGGTCTCCGGTTTGAGGAGGACCTGATGAGCAAATCGAGCGGCGGCGACTCGAAGAACACGCTCTACTGCTCTTTCTGCGGAAAGAGCCAGCACGAGGTGAGGAAACTCATTGCGGGTCCGACAGTGTTCATCTGTGATGAATGCGTGGGCCTCTGCATGGATATTATCCGGGAGGAGACGAAGTCGGGGCTCGTGAAGTCCTCCGACGGTGTCCCCACGCCCCAGGAAATCTGCGACGTGCTCGACGACTATGTCATCGGGCAGGCGGTCGCGAAACGCGTCCTCTCCGTCGCAGTGCACAACCATTACAAACGGTTGAACCATGCGGCGAAGAATGGGGATGTGGAGCTGGCAAAATCCAACATCCTGCTGATCGGCCCAACGGGCTGCGGCAAGACGCTGCTCGCGCAGACGCTTGCGCGCATCCTCGACGTGCCCTTCACCATGGCGGATGCGACCACGCTTACAGAAGCGGGATATGTGGGCGAGGATGTGGAGAACATCATCCTCAAGCTCCTGCAGGCCTCCGAATACAACGTGGAGCGGGCACAGCGGGGCATCGTCTATATCGACGAGGTCGACAAGATCAGCCGCAAATCCGACAACCCTTCCATCACCCGGGACGTGTCTGGTGAAGGGGTGCAGCAGGCGCTGCTGAAGATTATGGAAGGCACCGTGGCGAGCGTGCCCCCGCAGGGTGGCCGCAAGCATCCCCAGCAGGAGTTCCTGCAGGTGGACACGACGAACATTCTCTTCATCTGCGGCGGTGCTTTCGCCGGGCTCGACAAGATCATTGCCCAGCGAGGCAAGGGCTCGGCCATGGGTTTCGGCGCAGATGTGAAATCGGACGAGGACAAGTCCATCGGCGATCTCTTCACGGAGCTTGAGCCGGAGGATCTGCTCAAGTTCGGTCTGATCCCGGAATTCGTTGGCCGTCTGCCGGTTATCGCCACATTGCGCGATCTTGATGAGGATGCGCTCGTAACAATCCTGAGCGAGCCGAAGAACGCGCTTCTCAAGCAGTATCAGCGCCTCTTCGAGATGGAGGATGTGCAGCTCACCTTCACCGAGGACGCGCTGCGTGCCGTCGCCCGCAAGGCGATCGAGCGCAAGACCGGCGCCCGTGGCCTCCGGTCGATCATGGAAGATGTGCTCCTCGACACGATGTTCGATCTGCCGGGCCAGACCTCCGTCACCGAGGTCGTGGTCAAGGACGATGCCATCGCCGGTGAGGGTAAGCCGCTGATGATCTACAGCGACGAGAAGACGGAGCCCGCCTCCGCCTCCTAAACCGGGCGCCAGCGGTGTATTCCGCTGGACCCGCCCCCATATGCTGGTGCATATGAGAGCCAAAGCGTATCGGTCGGAGACTGTCTGATGAACCCCATCCTGCGTCTGCTTACCTGGTGGGACAGTGCCACCCTCGGCACCCAGCTTTTCACCCGGCGCCACGGGGAAAAGGTGGGCGAGGACGATCAGGGCAACGTGTTCTATCAGAAGGATGGCGGAAAGCGGCGCTGGGTGATGTATAATGGGGAGATCGAAGCCTCCCGCGTCTCTCCCGAATGGCACGGCTGGTTGCACTTCACCTTCGACGAGCCACCCACCAAGGCACCGCTGAAGCGTAAATCCTGGGAGCGACCCCACAAGGAGAACCTCACCGGGACAGACGGCGCCTATCGCCCCCCGGGATCGATCCTGACGCCGACGGCGCGCAAGCCCGTCAGCGGCGACTATGAAGCCTGGCAACCGGAATAGACCCATGGCCAATAATGTTGTTGAAACGCTCATTGGTGCCGCCGTCCTGACCGTGGCGGGCGGCTTCCTTGTCTACGCGGCTCAGACCGCAGACCTTGGCGGCGGCGGCTCGTCCTACATGCTCGAGGCGAAGTTCCGGAAGGCGGACGGCCTTGCCGTTGGTACGGATGTCCGGGTCAGCGGGGTGAAGGTTGGATCCGTCACGGCGCTCGAGCTTGATCCGACCACGTTTCAGGCGGTTGCGAGCCTCGCGGTCAGCCGCGATGTGCAGGTACCGGAGGATTCGGACGCCTCCATCCAGGCGGAGGGGATCCTCGGCGGCAACTATGTGGCCATCACCCCCGGCGCATCCGAGTTTATGCTGGAACCGGGTGAGGAGATCCTGAACACTCAAGGGTCCGTAAGCCTGCTCGATCTCATTCTGAAATTCGGGTCCAGCGCTTCGGGCAGCTGATCCATGGCGCAGACCGACCACTGGAACGCGGCGCGCTATGACAGCGCGGCCCGCTTCGTCTCCGACCTTGGCGCGCCGGTGCTCGATCTGCTGAACCCACAGCCGGGCGAACGCATCCTCGATATCGGCTGCGGCGACGGCGCTCTGACGGAACTGCTGGTGGCCGCAGGGGCGCATGTCACGGGCGTGGATGCTTCCGCCGACATGGTCGCGGCCGCACGAGCCCGGGGCCTGACGGCGGAGGTCGCGGACTGCCACGCGCTCGCCTTCGATGCCACGTTCGACGCGGTGTTCTCCAACGCCGCGCTCCACTGGATGACGGAGCCCGACCGGGTGATCGCCGGTGCTCACCGTGCCTTGCGTCCGGGCGGGCGGTTCGTCGCGGAGTTCGGCGGGATGGGCAACGTTGCTGCCATTCGCACCGCGCTCATTGCCGTGTTGGCCGAGCGTGGACATACAACGGACCTCAAGCACATCTGGTACTTCCCATCGGTCGCGGAGCACCGTGCGCGGCTGGAGGAGGCGGGCTTCACTGTCGAGACCATTGACCTCATCCCGCGCCCCACACCTGTGCCCGCAGGTATGCGCGCGTGGATCGAGACGCTGGCCGCCCCCGTGACCGCGGAGGTTGCCGAGGCGGAGCGCGAGACGCTCCTTGACCGGGCCGTCGCGCTTCTCGCCCCTGCATTGCAGGACGGGCAGGGCAACTGGACCGCGGACTATGTCCGCCTGCGGTTCCGCGCGGTGCGCACATGAAGTGGCTGATCCCCTTCCTCGCCGCCTCCGCCGCGCTGGCGCAGAGCCCATCGGACACGTCCCGCCCGATGGACGTTGCGGAACTGCGCGCCCTCGATACCATCACCGGCATTGTCACCGACCTGACGGTGCCCGTGGGCGAACAGATCCGCTATGAGCGGCTGGAAATCCTCGTGGAGGCCTGTCGCGGCACCGTTGAAGGGGAGAAGCCGGACGCTTACGGCTTCCTCACCGTGCGCGACATCCGGCAGGACACGCCGAATTTTTCGGGTTGGATGTTCGCCTCCAGCCCCGCGCTGTCGGCGATGGACCACCCCCGCTACGACGTCTGGGTGCTGAGATGCAGGATGTCGTCGGAGGACGCATCCTCGGACAATGCGGTCCAGTCCGAATGATGCTGGATCGCGTGCGCGAGCCGCGCCCGATACTCCCCGCGTGAGATTTCCACGGCTCCGAACCCGGCCAGGTGAGACGTGACGAACTGGGTGTCCATCAGCATGTACCCGCCCGCGTTCAACCGCGCCATCAACCAGATCAGTGCAAGCTTCGACCCGTTTGTGCGTGAGGAGAACATGCTCTCGCCAAAGAACGCAGCGCCCAGCGAAACACCGTAGATGCCACCGAAAAGGACGTCATCCTCGCTGTCCCACACCTCGACGGAGTGGGCGAAGCCGCGCTGGTGCAGCTCCATGTAGAGGCGAGAGATTTCGGTGTTGATCCAGGTCTCCGGCCGCGCGGCACACTTGGCGACGACCTGGCCGAACGCCCGGTTCATCGTGACACGGAAACCGCCCCGGCGGACCACCCGCCGTGTCGTCCGGGACACGTGAAACCTGTCAAGGGGCAGGATCCCGCGCCGATCCGGATCGACCCAGCGCAATTCACCTTCCCTGCTTTCTGCCATCGGAAACACGCCAACCGCATAGGCCTGCAACAGCAGATCAGAGGTGATTTCGGTGCTTGCCTGTGATGACGTGCCCATTCCGCTGCTTTGTTCTAGGTCTCAGGGTCGGATTGCGCCTCCAACCACTTTTCGAGCCAGTGAATATTGTACTCGCCTGTATGGATGTCTTTTTCGTTTAGAAGTTGTGCGAATAGAGGCAATGTCGTGTCTATTCCTTCCACAACGAATTCGGAAAGGGCACGATTCAGGCGGGCGAGCGCTTCTGCCCGATTACTGCCATGAACGATCAGTTTTCCGATCAGGCTGTCGTAATAGGGGGGAATCGCGTAGCCTGCGTAGATCGCACTGTCCATCCGCACGCCAAGACCGCCCGGCGCGTGGAACGCCGTGATCTTGCCCGGGGAAGGGCGAAAGTCCGGAAGCTTCTCCGCATTGATCCGGCATTCGATCGCGTGTCCGTCGGGAACCAGGTCCTCCTGAGAGAAGGACATGGGCAGGCCCGCCGCAACCCGGATCTGTTCCTGAACCAGATCGACGCCGAAGACCGCTTCCGTCACCGGATGCTCCACCTGCAGGCGGGTGTTCATCTCGATGAAGTAGAACTCACCATCCTCGTAGAGGAACTCGATCGTGCCCGCGCCTATGTAGTTGATCTCGGCGACCGCGTCGGCACAGGTCTTGCCGATGCTCGCCCGCATCTCCGCGTCGATGACCGGGGAGGGCGCTTCCTCGAAGACCTTCTGGTGACGTCGCTGGAGCGAGCAGTCCCGCTCACCCAGATGTACCGCGTTGCCGCGCCCGTCGCCGAAGACCTGAACTTCGATGTGCCGGGGCTTCTGCAGGTATTTCTCGATATAGACCGCATCGTCGCCGAAGGCGGCCTTCGCCTCCGTCCGTGCGGACTGGAAGGCGATGTCGAAATCGTCGGCTGATGTGGCAACCTTCATGCCGCGTCCGCCGCCGCCGGCGGCCGCCTTCACGATGACAGGAAAGCCCATGCCAGCGGCGATGTCGCGCGCCTCCTCAAGCGTCTCCACCCCGCCTTCGGAGCCGGGCACGCAGGGAACGCCGAGCTTTTTCATCGTGTCCTTCGCCGCGATCTTGTCGCCCATCACCTGGATGTGCTCGGCGGACGGACCGATGAAGGTGATCCCGTGGTCTGCGATGATCTGGCTAAAGCTCGCGTTCTCGCTGAGAAAGCCATAGCCCGGATGGATCGCGTCAGCGCCGGTGATCTCTGCCGCGGAAATGATGTTGGGGATGGACAGGTAGCTCAGCGTGCCCGATGGCGGGCCGATGCACACGCTCTCGTTGGCGAGCCGCACATGCATTGCGTCCGAGTCGGCGGAGGAGTGCACGGCGACCGTCGCGATCCCCATCTCCTGACAGGCGCGGTGGATGCGAAGGGCGATCTCGCCACGGTTGGCGATCAGAACCTTTTTGAACATAGCCCCCTCACTCGATGATCATCAGCGGGGCACCGAACTCCACCGGGGAGGCATCGTCGATCAGGATCCGCTTCACCGTGCCCGCGCGGGGGGAGGGGATCTGGTTCAT
>JBCBAP010000041.1:0-31730 GCA_038532435.1 Pseudomonadota bacterium
GCGCCCTTTTGAAAGCGAGAAAACATGCCCCAAACCTCCCCCTAACGGTTTGAAACTACCCTTAGGCTGTGTTCACAATGTGGCCGTAGCCTGAGTCTCCATAATTTTGATGAGAGAGCCAGCGATTTTCTTCATTTCCTTGCGGAGCGCATTGTTCGCGGCCGCCTCCGCCAGCGGGATACCGTGATCCCCTGCGCTGCCGACGGCCTTCCCACCATCGGGCAGCAGCATGTTGAATTCGATGCCTAGCGTCTCCGCCATCCGCTTCATCCGTGCGCGTTTGCCGCTCAGATCGCCGAAGGCGGGGGCGCGGTTGAGCGCGTACTGGATCTTCTCGAAGGGCAGATCCTCCGACTTCAGTGCCCGCAGAAACCGCAACATGTTGTCCGCACAGCGCATGTCGAGCTCAAGGACGGCGAAGTAGGTCTCCGCCATTGTCAGAACGTTGCTCGACCAGTTTGCCAGCTGAGGCGGCAGATCAACGATCGTGAAGTCGAACGCTTCCTTCGCGGTGACCAGCAGCTTTTCCACATCGTCCGCTGCGAGGAAATCCAAGGGCAGCGCATCGGGCGGCGCGCTCATCACTGACAGGCGCTTTTTATAGTGCTGCATGGCCTGCATCACGCTCTCTTTTTCGAGCGATGCAGGGTTCGAGTAGAGTTCGAACACCGCGTCCCGGCGGGCAAGATCAAGGTAGGATGCGACGGAGCCGTACTGCAGATTGAGGTCGATGATCGCGACCTTCTTTTCGGTCTTGCGCAGATGAACGGCCATCTCCCAAGCGAGATTGACGGCGAAAGTCGTGCCGCCGACCCCGCCGCCCACGCTGTAGACCGGCAGAAGAACCCCTGGGGCCCGCTTGTCCCGCGGACCGGCGGTGTCGTTGGAGACCTTGCCCCGCAACTCCCGCATCGTGTCGCCGAACACACCTTCGGGCAGCGGGTAGGGCGTGAAATCGTCCGCTCCCTCGCGCATCAGCGTGTGCATGGACTTCGGGGAGATCTCATCGACGATCAGGAGGACCTTGATGCCCTGTTCCTTCGCCGCCTTCACGACGGAGATAGGCTGATCGAGAATGTCCTCATCCTCGCGGCTGACGCACACGACGACAACCTCGGTCTCGTCCGGGGAAGCCTTCCGGATCGCGTCGAGGGACGAATCGAAACCGAAGCCAGCCCACGCCCCTTCGTACTCCGCCTCGAGATCCTCTGTCAGCAGATCGAAGTCTTCGATCTGTGCAGCCACTGCAATTGCTTCGATCGCAGCGCCATCGCGCTTCAACCATGCCATATCAGGCGTGCCCCCGTGATGTGATCAGTCTTTGAGGTCTTCTGCCACAAGACTTGCCGAAACCATAGGCAGATTGGCGGCGAAATCATACTGCTCGTCTTCTTCACGAAGAGCGTAAAGATCCCGTTCGCCCGCCGAGGTATCGACGGTTTTGGTCGTATCGGTGCGGAAGAAGAACCGACCGAGCGTCATGACCGTCCGCTCCCGCTGACGGATGGAGACGGTGACGAGCGGCACATACGGATCTCCTGCATGACCGAGCAGGACATCTTCGTAGGTGATCGTCACGTCTTCCGGATCGATGTTGTAGGCAAGCTTGCGCACAACCTGGAAGATTTCGTTGAACTGGTCCGCGTCGCAGGCCGTCGCATCGAGGCTTGTGCCACCGGTGCAGCTTATGGTCGGCACCGCCTCGCAGTTGCCGAGGTAGCAGGCTCCGCCATCGATTGCCCCCGCCGTCTTCGGCCGCTGGATGACGGCGTCGCCGAAGCCTGTCGTGCGGACGAGAGGTGTCGCCACCGGCGCGCGGACGGTCGCCGCGCGCGCGCCCTGTTCGACAGCCTTCTGCGCGGAAAGCGCCCAGTGATAGGCAATCGCAACTTCAAAAATGAAGAAAATCAATGAGATAAAGGGCAGAAACAGGATGACGTATTCGACCGTCGCCGCACCGTCCGTGTCGCGCCGGAACCGGGAAAGGGACAAGCGAAGCCGACGCATCATTCCGTCCTTGGCCAGCTTTCGCTGGCAACCATCGTGATGGACGTGAGTTCCTTGTCCACCTCATCGGACGTGCCGATGGCGGACAGGAACGGAAACTCGACCAGCACCTCGACGTCGACGACGATGTCGGTCGTGGTGGTGGTGATGTTGACCTTGTTGACCGCGGTGACTGCATCTCCGCTGGAAATGATGCGGGCTGTCACCAGATCGGTTGCTTTTGCGGTGAACTCATTGGGAATGACGCCGGACACAGTCGGCGCACGCGCCACATAGCGTGCCGCGTCGCGAACCGCGACGTCCATCGCGTTGCGCACCTGCATGGCGCGCCCGTATTGCGATGCGAATGCGAGCACCGCAAACAGAATTGGCAGCGTTACGACGAACTCAACCGTGACGGCCCCACCCGCATCCCGGATGAATCGCGCAACGGAGCGCCTTATAGCTCCCCCCACCGTGCGACCCCCTCGCTCTTGTGGCATGCGATTCTAGATTTCCACATCTAGCACATATGCTTCACAAATGAAAAACAACGCGCTTAGACGTGCCACAGACCTGTGGCGAATTTGCGGCAAACTCTATTCAGTTGCGCTGGTCTCTCCTCCACCCCCGGTGGAAATCCCTGCCTCTCCGGTACGGTAGGCGCGGTAGACCTCTTGTGCCCGGCGTCCGTCGAATTCCCCCTCACCGAACGCGTTGACGAAGCCTGCAACGGACGTGACCGCCCGGCGGTTGCGGCGTTCGCGGTCTGCGGTCTGCACCGCAAGCTGGCTTTCGCCGAACGTATCGACCGCATCGAGGCGGTCCCCGTCGATGCCGCGCTCCACGAGGAAGGCGACGACGGCACGAGCCCGGCGCAGGCCGAGGCGGTTGTTGAACGCCTCGCCGCCCACGGCGTCCGTGTGTCCGGCGACCCGCAGGCGCACCCGCGGATTCGCCCGCAGCCAGTCCGCCTGCTGGATCAGGACTGACCGCGCCTCCGGCGTAAGGGTGGAGCGATTGAAATCGAACGTGACGGTCGTCGGTACTTCGGTATTGAAGCGGTTGGACAGGTTGATGAGCTGTGCGCCCCCGTCCCCGGACGAGATCTGCGTCACAGCGTTGAGTGCCACACTCTCCCCGAACGTCACGTTCTCAAGCTCCGCCCCGGCCCGCTGGTCACAGGCGGCAAGGGCGGCGAGGCCCATCAGAACGACGCCGAACCGCGCAACTTTGGTGGTCTTATTCGAGCACATAGCCGTAGTTCCCCTCGAAATCCTGGTTGGCGATGCTCTGCACATCGGACTGACCCTCGACCCGGCCGAGCAGGAACAGCTCACGCTCGTTCGGAATGCGGACCCGGTCGGTCGGCAGCGCGAGGGTGTCGCCCTCGGTCGGCGTCACGAGATGGGGCGTGATGATCACCACAAGCTCCGACTGCCGCCGCTGGAAGCTGGAGGAGCGGAAGAGCGCGCCGAGCACCGGGATATCTCCCAGCCAGGGGATCTGCCCCGCGGAGTCGTTGAAGTCGTCCTGGAGCAGGCCCGCGATGGCGAAGCTCTGCCCGTCCCGCATCTCCACGGTGGTTTCCGCCCGGCGGACGGAGAACGCGTTAACCGTAATGCCGGAGACCGTCACCTGAGTGGTGGTGTCGAGCGACGACACCGCCGTGCGCAGGCTAAGACTAATGAGGTCCTCGTCCACCACGGTTGGAGAGAAGGCCAGTTCGACACCGAAGGGCCGGTAATCAACCGTCACTGAGCCATCATTGTCGGCAACGGGGATCGGATACTCGCCGCCCGCGAGGAAATCCGCGTCTTGGCCGGAGATCGCGACAATGTTGGGCTCCGCCAGCGTCCGCACCATACCCTTGGTCTCGAGCGCCTCAAGCAGCAGATCGACGGAAAGGCCGCCGGCGCTGAAGCCGATCAACGCCGCGCCGTTCTGCCCGTCGCCGAGGGTCACGTTGGTGTCGGCGTCGCCGTCATAGAGATTGACCAGGTTGTTGTTCTGGATCAGACGGTTACCACCACCGACGCCGCCGAAGTTGCCGTTGACGAAGTTGAAGCCGAGGCTGGAGCTAAGCTCCTTCGACACTGACCGCTGCATCTCCGCGAACCGCACCTGCAGCATGACCTGCTGCGAACCGCCGACGGTCAGCAGGTTGGTCACATTGTCGGGGGCGTAGCGGTTGGCAAGCTCGACGGCCTTAGCCACCTTGCGCGCGCCGGAGACTGTACCGCTGAGCACGATACCGTCGTTCGCGGTGCGCACCTCGATCTCCTCATTGGGGAGGATCTCGCCCAGGCGTTCCTTGAACTCCTGAAGGTCGGGGACAACCGCGATGTCCACATTGCTGAGGAGCGATCCGTCCTCACCAATGAGGGTCAGCGTCGTCCGGCCCGTGGCCCGGCCCAGCACGTATAGGTTGGAGTCACCGATAACGGCGACGTCCGCAATGCGTGGGTTTGCGATGGAAAGCTCACCGACCGGCCGTTCCGTTTCCAGAACGATGGCCCGGTCGATAGCGACTTGAATTGCGTCGGACGTGGCGCCGCGCACCACTCTGAGCGTGCCAGATCCGTCCTGTGCCACTGCCTCACCAAGGGGCAGAGCAAATGCCACCCCCAGCACGGCAGTCCGAATCAGCCTGTTCAAGGACATGTTGCCGTATTCTCCTGACCCACAAGTTATTGTGTCTGCCCTTCATTCTCGGGGCGCTTATTAAGGTCAGTTTGCCAGAACTGAAAAATAACGCAAGAATCAAGGCGTTACTGGCTGTTGCTACTATGGGATTTTAGCAACACTCGCTAGTCGGCTCGAACTTCCTCGACGTTGCCGCTGCCGCGCCGGATCAGAATCGTGCGCACGGGCTCCTTGGTCGGTTCCGGCGCTGCGACGACTTCTTCGCGACCCACAATATCATCCTGGCTGATCTCGACGGCTCCGATGCCGGAATTGTCGCCCAGACCCCGTAGGGACAGGGAGAGACGTCCGGTCGTTTGTGCCTGCGCGAGGATGGCAGCCTGCTCCGGCGTCGCGCGCACTGTAATCGTGCGTGCCACAATGGGTCGGTTCCGATCCTCGTCGGCGACCTGGTCGACCGCGAGAAGGCTAAGGTTTTCAATGATGAGCCGCGTCACGGCGGCGCCGCGGTCCCGACCCGTCCAGAACACGTCCACCCGGTCGCTCGGCGTCAGGAAGCCCGAGACACCGCTGGCGACATCGACGCGGATTGCAAATGCGCGGCTTCCTTCATCGAGGCGGGAGGCCACACCGGCCTCACGGCCAAAGCCCGTGATCTTGGTCTTCGTAATGGGTTCGTTGCGGTCGATCGTGCGCAGAACAACCCGACGGTCGCCAGAGAAGAGCTCATCGGTTGCGCTGAAGATGTTGGCGGGCTGCGCGTCGGCGGGCCAGGAGACCAGGCGTACATCGTCCTGGCTCAGCACATCGCCGTAGACTAGGTCCCGCGTGGCAACCGCGACCTGGATGGTCTCAAGCTGCTGTACGGTCACCCGCTGCTGGCGCGCGAGCGCCTGCTCATACTGTCCGAAGCGTTGCATCGTGATGTAAACGGCAAAGCCAGCGAGGCAAATGCCCAAGAACAGCACGAACAAAAATACAATGCGCATGCGCGTAGTCCCCCAAACAGGCCCTCAGCCTTACCTTCTCAGACCGAGCGCTGCAACCGGACGCTGCATGACATTACGTCGCCTCCGGGGAGGCGACCCAGGTCTTATTCGCCACCACCATCGCCGGCGAGGCGCTCGTTCAGCTTGAAATTCACGCCGTTGGACACTGTGGTCTCTAACGAGGTTGCGCTGGTTTCAAGGCTTGTGGTGATCGCCGTCACGGCAGCGATCCCGATTGCGACGATAGCGCCGCACAACACCACCCAGTCCACCGTCGTTGCCCCCGATTCGTCGTCGGCGAAGTGGCTGATTTGAATTTTGAATGGTGCTTTCATCATTCCGGCTTTCTTGTCGGGTTAGACCCGGTGGGAAATTGTTTCACGGCTGCCCGTGAAAGTCAGGTGGCGACCCCCCGCCACCTGACCTCGTATCGAGAAGGCTTACTCGCCTTCGCCCTCACCCGTGCCCGGATCGGCAGAGGTGATTGCGTTGGTCAGGTTGGTGCCGACGGACTCGGCCGAACCTTCGAGCGCGGTCTGAACCACGGTCACAACGCCGAGAGCCACAGCCACGATCGCGCCGCAGAGCACAACCCAGTCCACGGTCACTGCGCCGTCTTCGTCTTTCTTGAACTTCGTAAACATTCGATCCCCTCCAAAGGATGCTTTCCATAGTGAGCCGGTTGTGAGCGTCTGCCCTGCCGTTCCGGCGGCGAGTGATGAATGTTTAGATTTCGTTTGTGACATCAATAGGGCACTCCCTTTTCCATCACCTGATCCGCGTCCCGTTCGCCAACATCAGGAAGACTCTGGCCACTTTGTGGCTTCATTTACGCTCGCATATGGCGTTATGTTCTTAAAACACAAGACAAATGCGAAGCACTCTAAGCTTCGCTGACATATTTCGGGCTCAATTGCGGCAAGAATGAGGCAGGCATGGCGGGAGCTTTAAGCAGGCATCTCGCGTCGGGAATCGGCAAATCGGGCAGTCTGGCTGTCGCGATACTGGTTTCCGGCCCGATTTATCTCCCGATCCTGGGGCTGGATTCGGGCAGTGCGCGTGCGGAAACGCCGCCAGCACCCCCTGCACGAATCCGCAAGGTGACGCCGAGGCGCCCCGGCGACGGACCACGCATCAACATCTTTATCGGAGATGGCTCGGTGGGGGACACGTCGGGCGGGCAGGATGCGCCGCCTCCGGTGAGCCGCGAGGTTAGTCGCCCGCCTGAGGGCCGGTTCTGGACGACGGTGTCCGCCGACATGTCTGCGGCGACCCCCTCCCGGCTGCCCGATGCGGTTGCGCACGCGGTTGCGCACACCGGTTCGGGGGTCAACACGGGGGTCCTGCGGGGCATCGCCTCCCGCTTTTCCGCAGAGTTCGAACGGTCGGGACGGGCGGCGCGGGTCTCCCCGGCGCTGCTGCTGGCGGTCGCCTATGTCGAATCCCGCGGTCAGGCCGCTGCGGTCAGCCCCGCCGGTGCGGTTGGGGTGATGCAACTCATGCCTGGCACCGCAGCGCGCTTTGGCGTGCAGGACAGCCGCAATGCGGGGCAGAACATTCGCGGCGGGGCGACCTATCTCGATCTTCTGCTGCAGCTCTTCAAGGATGACGTTCTGCTGGCGCTCGCAGGCTACAATGCGGGAGAGAATGCGGTGCTGACCCGGGGGGCTGTGCCGCCGTTTCGGGAAACACGGGACTATGTGCCGAAGGTTCTCACCGCGTGGGAGGCTGCGCGGGGCCTCTGTCTCGTCCCGCCTGTCGGCGTGCGGGACAGTTGCACATTCTCATCTACCGCCCTCGGCGAGGGATGAGCGGACCCGGTCGATCAGCCTGAGCAAGCTGACATTCACCGCCTCCGGTGCTTCGAGCGTGCTGATATGCCCGCAGCCGGGGATTTCCGTGAGTGCCGCGCCGGGCAGGCGGGCCGCAAGATCGTGGTGAGGTGCGGGCGGGCAGATCCGGTCCTCGGTTCCGACCGCCAGTTCAACAGGCCCGGCCCACCCGTCCAGCATCTGTCGCATGTCCCGCCGGGTATCGAGCGCGTCTGATTGCGTCAGGTACATCGCAAGAGGCGCCTCAAGCATCATGGCCGTGCTGTCCGGGAGCAGCCGGGCGGAGAGCTCCGCATCGTGTCGATAGAAGTTCGCCGCGAAGCGCCCCACGAAATAGTCGAGCCCCTCCGCGGTGACGCCTTTCTTCATGTGGGCGCGCCATCCGACTTCTTTTTCGGAGGCGGGCAGGGGATCCGTGCTCCAAAGCCCGGCGCCAAGCACCCGATCAGGGGCCGCGGCCATCGCCTCCATGGCTACCATCCCGCCGAGAGAAAGGCCTGCGATCATGAAGCGGCCGGGGACATCGCTCAGGATGCGTTCGGCCATCCCGACAAGCGTGGCGTCCCGGCCCGTGTCCGCGATCCGCAGCTCCACATCAGCGGGGAGGGCCACGATCTGCGGCGCGTAGAGCCGCGCGTCGCACAGATGGCCGGGGACGAGGACGAGGGGGATCACAGCCGCAGTTCCCGCCGATAACCGTCGATGATCCCACGGTAGACGTTGCGCATCGCCGCGTTCGGCTGGTGCGCGGCGATGCGCGGGGCAAGCGGATCCGTCGCCGTGACATCGCTACCCGCCAGTGTCTGGAGGACAGCATGCCCGCAGAAGGGCACATGCACCTCCGAATACCCGCCCTCATGCACCAGCACGAGGCGTCCATCGCAAAGCGCATCTGCCGCCGCCATCATCTGCGCTGTCATCCGGGCAAAGGTGTCGGAGCCTGCGAGCATCCGGGCGAGCGGATCCACGCCGGAGGCATCGTAGCCGCAGGCGACGACGATGAGGTCCGGCGCGAACCGTTCCAGCGCCGGAACGACCACATTGTCCATTGCATATATATATGTGTCATGTCCCGCGCCGGGCGGCAGCGGCAGATTGACGTTGCCGATCTCCGAGGGGTCAAACGCGCCGGTCGCCCACGGATAGTTGCTCTCCTGATGGAGAGATATCGTCAGGACATCGGGATCGTCGCGGTAGATCGCCTCCGTCCCGTTGCCGTGATGCACGTCCCAGTCGACAACGGCGATGCGCCGCACCAGCCCTGCCGCGCGGGCGGCCTCCAGCCCGATCGCAATGTTGGCGAGCAGGCAGAACCCCATGGGCCGGTCGGGCAGGCAATGATGCCCCGGCGGGCGGGAGAGGGCGTAGGCGCGGCGAAGCCGCCCGGCCAGAACCTCGCGGATTGCTTCGGTTGCCAGCCCGGCGGAGAGGGCGGCTATGTCATATCCACCGGGGCCGAAGGGCGTCCGCTCGCCCAGCTCCCCACCGCCCGCGGCACTCAGCTCCGCGAACTTGTCGAGATAGTGGGGCGGATGCACGCGCAACAGATCCTCACGCGTGGCCGGAGGTGCGGAGTTGTAGGTCAGCTCACCGCTCAGGCCGGTCACATCCATCAGGTTCTTCAGCCTGCGCTTGGTCTCCGGACTTTCGGGCAGTCCTCCGGCGGCGAGGGGTTGAACCAGCCCGCCCACCGGTGCGGTCAGCGCATAGTTGCCCCCGGAATGCCAGAAGCAGCGTTCGTCCCACAAAAACCCGACGGAGGGGTCAGACATCGGCGATCACGCCATCGAGCTCCGCCAGCAGTGCCGCGACCTCCTCCGCCGCGCGGGAGCGGGGCTGGACCTCCTGCGCGGTTTTCCCGGACAGGAAGCTGGTGGAGAAGGCAACCCGGTTGCCGAGCCGGGTAGAGAGAACCGGCGCCTCGATCTGGGCCGCGAGCGCCTCGACCGCGCCACCGCGAGGCGGTACCCGGTTGAGCACGACATGGATCGGCGTGCGCTCCTTTCCTGCCATCTCGATCACCGGGGGGAGGGCCCAGACGTCCATGGCGGAGGGTTGGCAGGGCGCGAGCACCACGTCACTGTCCCGGATCGTCGCCCTGAGCAGGATGTCCGCATTGCCCGGGCAGTCGACGAGCACCAGATCGTGGGACCGGGCGGCGCTGCGCATGTCGCTCGATGCCTTCCAGTCGGAACTTGCGATGCAGGAGAGGTCTCCGTCGCCCCGTGTCGCGGTCCAGCGTTGCAGCGATCGCTGAGGGTCGAGGTCGATGAGGGCGACCGACCTACCGGCCCGGGTCCAGCCCACGGCCAGTTGGGTCAGCAGCGTCGTCTTGCCGGCCCCACCCTTTTGCTGCGCAAACGCGATGATCTTGCCCATGCCGCCTCCTGTTTCGGTGAGTATTGGATGGGTCGCAGCCGGTTTGCAACGGGCGGCAGGGCGGTCACGGCGTTCGGCAGGTGGGCCGGGCTATTTCGGGCGCTTCAGCCGGTAGCTCCCCTCCGGCAGGTTGAGCGCCGCCGCGAGATCGCGCACCTGAGAAAGGGAGAGCGTGATGGTGTGTCGACGGTCGGTCCGTCCATCATGCTGGGCGACAGTTATGCAGTCCTCGAAAGCGTTGATCGTCACATCGTCCTGAAGGTAGGCGTCGCCCTCGTCCACCAGCGTGATGACGGTCGCGTCGAATTCGTGGTCGATGGTGAACATGGGGCCTCCTCAACTGATCCGCTCCATCACCGCGGGATTCGGAGGTCGAGGTCAATGGCCCGTGGCGCGTCAGACGCCCTTGTCCTTCGCGTCATCCGCATGGTCGGGATGCCAGCGGGAAAGTGCGGGGCGGCCCTCGATGTTGTCATCGGCGGCCCAGCGGATGCGGCGGTGATCCTGCGCAAGCGTGACTTCGTTGTCCGGGCACAAAATGTAGAAGTCGTTTCGCGCCACACCTTCGAGCATCTCGGCCACCACCTGCTCCGGGAGCCACGCACCGGGCTGGTGTGCCTTGCGCTGGGTGGTCGTCCATCCGGGAACGAGAAGGTGCACGGACACGTTCGGCCGGGATGTGCGCAGTTCGTGGGCCAGTGCCTCGGTGTAGGTTTTAAGGGCCGATTTGGTCATGTTGTAGACCGGATGGCCGGGCGGGTTGGTGATCCCCTGTTTCGAGCCGACATTCACGATGTGAGCGGGCTCCGTGAGCAGTGGCAGCAGGTCCCGGCACAGCGTCACCGGGGCCCAAAGGTTGACCTCCACCGCCCGCCGCCAATCGTCGAGCGGGGCGTCGTGACCTTTGCCGATCCGGGTGACCGCGTTGTTGAGGAGCAGACGAACCGGGCGCCCCGTCCCTTCGGCGGCCCTTCTGATCCGGGTGCTTGCATCCGGATCGGTGATGTCGAGTTCGAGGACCGTGAGCAGCTCGTCGGCGCAGCCGAGCCTCTCAGCGGTTTCGCGCTGGCCCGCACCCGGAAGGTCGACGAGGACGAGCGCCATCCCTCGGGCGGCGAGTGCCGCCGCCGCGGCCTCGCCGATCCCCATGGCCGCCCCGGTGATGACCGCGGTGGCCTTGTTCCCAAGATAAGGGAGTGGCGCGCTCACACCGGGGTGCCCCACAGGTCGTACTCGGACGCCTCGTCCACCTCGACCGTCACGATGTCCCCGGGCGCCAGCGCCTCGAAACCCTCGTCGATGAAGAGGTTGCCGTCGATCTCCGGCGCATCCGCCTTTGTCCGGGCTACGGCCCCTTCCGGATCGACACTGTCGACGATCACGTCGAGGCGCTGGCCCACCTTCGCCGCGAGCTTCTCCGCGGAGATGCGCTGCGCGACCTCCATGAAGCGGGCATAGCGGTCCTCCTTCACCTCTTCGGACACATGGTCGGGCAGGGCGTTGGACCGGGCGCCATCCACGTTTTCGTACTTGAAGCAGCCCACCCGGTCGAGCTGCGCCTCCTCCAGCCAGTCGAGCAGGGTCTGAAACTCCGCCTCCGTCTCGCCGGGGAAGCCGACGATGAATGTCGAGCGGAGGGTGATGTCCGGCACCATGCCCCGCCACGCCGCGATGCGATCAAGTGTCTTGGCGCTTGCCGCGGGGCGGGCCATGCGCTTCAGCGTGTCCGGATGGGCATGCTGGAACGGCACATCGAGATAGGGCAGAAGGCCGGTTCCCGCCTCCGCCATCTCCGCCACCACCCGATCCACGTGGGGATAGGGATATATATAGTGCAGCCGGACCCAGGCGCCGAGCTGCCCGAGCTCCCGCGCGAGGGGTGCGATGCGGGTCTCCACGTCCCGATCTTTCCAGGGATGGGTGTCGTGCTTGCGGTCGACGCCGTAGGCGGATGTGTCCTGGGAGATCACCAGAAGTTCCCGCACGCCGGCCTCGACAAGTTTCTCCGCCTCGCGCAGGACCGCGTGGACGGGGCGGCTCGCAAGTTTGCCGCGCATGTCGGGGATGATGCAGAAGCGGCAGGCATGGTTGCAGCCTTCGGAGATCTTGAGATAGCCGAAATGGCGCGGCGTAAGCTTCAGCCCCGCCGCGGGCATCAGATCCACGAACGGATCCGGGTCCGGCGGCACCGCCCCGTGTACCGCATCGAGCACCTGCTCGTACTGGTGCGGGCCGGTGACCGCGAGCACCGAAGGATGGGTGCCGCGGATATACTCCTCCTCCGCCCCCAGACATCCGGTGACGATGACGCGGCCGTTCTCGCTCAGGGCCTCGCCGATGGCCTCGAGGCTTTCGGCCTTCGCGCTGTCGAGAAAGCCGCAGGTGTTCACGATCACCGCGTCCGCTCCCGCATAGTCGCCGGTGATCGCGTAGCCCTCCGCCCGCAGACGGGTGAGGATGCGCTCGCTGTCCACGAGCGCCTTGGGGCATCCGAGGGACACCATGCCGATGGCGGGCTGGCCCGGACGGGCGACCTCGCCGATCTGTGGTCTGGGGGCGAGGTCCGGGCGGAGGTCTGGCGGGTTCTGGCTCATGGCCGGTCTATACAGCGCGCGCCACGGGAGCGGAAGCGCCCAGGTCGCCACTGTCGAGCGGGGCGGCCCGCGGGGCGGGGCCGCATTCCTCTGAGCCCTTCGGGCGATTGGCGCCCGTGATGACTAGTGCGGTTCCATGGGCCGGACATCCCCCGTTGAGATCGGGGAGCCGAAACGGACGATGTTTGAGCATGGAAAACGGCGCGGCACCCGCCGGAGGACAGCGCGCGGGTACGCGGCGGTTGCGTGTGCTGTCCGGGGGCTTAGAACAAGGGGACGTGCGCAGTCCGGAGGTGAGATGATGGCCGAGGATCAGACCCCCGAGGGGGAACCGGAAGACGCCTATGCCCTGAATGCGCAAACCGTCGATGCGATCCTCGCGGCCATCGAGGTGGGTGCCCGGGACAGGCTCGTTGCCGCCCTCGAGCCGTTCCACCCGGCGGACATCGCTGACCTTCTCGAACAGATCGGGCCGACGGAACGGGTGCGGCTCGTCAAGCTCTGGGGCGTCGACCTCGACGCGGAGGTGCTGTCGGAGCTTGAGGACGGCGTGCGCGAGCAGATCCTCGCGGTGCTGTCGGAGGAACAGCTCGCCGCCGCGGTCAACGAGCTTGAGACCGACGACGTCGTCTATCTGGTGGAGGATCTTGAGGAGCCGGAGCAGGAGAGGGTTCTCGACGCGCTCGAGGACTCGGATCGTGCGGCGGTCGAACAACTGCTGCAATATCCCGAAGGCTCCGCTGGGCGGATGATGCAGCGGCACGTGGTCTCCGCCCCGACGCACTGGAGCGTGGGGGACGTGATCGACTACATGCGCGCCTCCGACGACCTGCCCGAACAGTTCTACGACATCGTCATCGTCGACCCGATGTTCAAACCGGTAGGCGAGGTGCGGCTGGGCAAGGTCATGGCCCATCCCCGCACAGTCAAACTGTCCTCGATGATGGAGAAGGACTTCCGGACCATCCCGGTCGATCAGAGCCAGGAGGATGTCGCCTACGCCTTCAACCAGTACCACATGATCCAGGCGCCGGTGGTGGATGAACACGGGCGACTCGTCGGGGCGATCACCATCGACGACGCGATGGAGGTGCTCGAGGACGAGGCGGAGGAGGACATGATGCGCCTTGCTGGCCTCAACGCGGAGGAGGAGCTTTCCGACACTGTGTGGGAGACGACGCGTCAGCGGTTCCCCTGGCTTGCTGTGAACCTCGTGACCGCGATCCTCGCCTCGCTGGTGATCTCGGTCTTCGAGGATACGATCTCGGCGGTGGTCGCGCTCGCGGTCCTCATGCCGATCGTTGCATCCATGGGGGGCAACGCGGGCACGCAGTCCTTGACCGTCGCGGTGCGCGCCATCGCGACAAGGGACCTCACCGGTGCGAACGTCTGGCGGGTCGTACGGCGGGAGGTGCTCGCGGGCGGGCTCAACGGCCTTGCGTTTGCGGTGCTGATGGGGGCGATCGGGATCCTGTGGTTCGGCACTGCGCAACTCGGCCTTGTCATCGCGGTTGCGATGGTCATCAACATGATCGTCGCGGGGCTTGCGGGCATTCTCATCCCGATCGGTCTCAACCGGATCGGAGCCGACCCGGCACTGGCGTCCGGTGCGTTCGTGACGACGGTCACCGACGTGGTCGGGTTCTTCGCGTTTCTGGGGCTCGCCGCGTTGATCCTGCTCTGATCCAAAGAAAAACGGCGGCCCGCGCGGAGCCGCCGTCGATCAGGTCAAAAGCGTTGAGCTCAGGCGATCTGCTTGCGCCGCCGTGCCGCAACGCCGAGGCCCAGGAGCGCGGTCCCCATCAGCACCGCACCGGCGGGCAGCGGGATCGGCGCAGGGCGCACGAATGCCTCGAGCGTGTACTCAAGCTCTTCGATGGATGCGAGGAAGGTGCCGGTGCCGGCACCAAAGACCGGATCCAGATACTCGCCACCAAGGGCTGCGATGTACGGCGTCAGGTCGAGAAGCGCTTCGATGAAGTAGGAGCCCGACACCGCGATGCCGGGACCGACATCGCCGTCCACCTCAAAGTAAAAATCGTCGAAACCATCGGTGTCCGCGTCGACGAAGCCGAACGTCTCGAAGTCCGTGGTCGTGCCCGGGCCGAGGTTGCCGATCGCTTCAGCCGCGACGTCGATTGCGACGCCACCAAGGAATCCAAGCTCCGCCGGGCCGAGGGTCGGGATCGCGGATGTCAGAAGGGCAAGCGCGTCGGGGATCGTGTCGATCAGCGTTGTCGGACCGAAGACAATGCTGTCATCGCTCGAGAACGTGCCGAAAGAGGGCGACGACAGTGTCAGCGAGTACCCCGCCTCCCAAACGCTCACACCGGTGTAGGTGGTCAGGGGATCGGGAAGCAGTTCCGCAGTGTAGGTGCCTTCCGTGAACTGGTAGGTATCCAGGTTGCTATAGAAACCGCTGACCGAGATGGACGCCGCGTTCGCCGCGCCAGCCGTCAGCGTCATTGCAACTGCTGCCGCAGTGCAATAGCCCGTCATTTTGGATATCATGTGGTGGTCTCCTAATCGCAGATACGTTACTTCCCCCAAAACTGCCTTGATGATCCGCCAAGTCGGTTACGGTTTCAAGACGTTCCTGCACGGTAAGGCCGTGCACCTGTGGCAAAAATGCGAGCCAGGTAAAGCGGATCGCACGCGTGGTGGGCCGGTTTGCGACTCTGGTCGCCCTTGACGCCCGCCCCCCGCACGGGTCCAGTGAGCGCAGCAAAGAGGAAGCGCAGAACATGACCCAAGTCCCCGGTTCAATTGATGAAACTGAAGCCATGCTGCAGCGCGTCGGATATGTCTCGTCGCGGGCGCTTTCCACCGTGGTGTTCCTGTCCCTCAAGCTGGGAAGGCCGCTTTTCCTCGAGGGCGAGGCAGGCGTGGGAAAGACAGAAATTGCAAAGGCTTTGGCCGCAGGACTGGGTCGAAAACTCATCAGATTGCAGTGTTACGAGGGTCTCGATGCTGCATCTGCGGTCTACGAGTGGAATTTCGCGGCCCAGATGGTGGCGATTCGCACGGCTGAAGCGGCGGGTTCCGCAGATCGCGAGGGTCTGACGCGTGAGCTTTTCAGCGACGAGTTTCTGATCCGTCGTCCGCTCCTCGAAGCCATGGAGGCGGAGGAGGGAGCGGCCCCCATCCTTCTCATCGATGAGCTCGACCGGACCGACGAGCCGTTCGAGGCGTTCCTCCTCGAGGCGCTTTCGGACTTCCAGGTGACGGTGCCGGAGCTTGGAACGATCAAGGCCGCTGAACCGCCGGTTGTTATCCTCACCTCGAACCGCACGCGGGAAGTGCATGACGCGCTGAAGCGGCGCTGCCTCTATCATTGGGTCGACTATCCGACCTTCGACCGGGAGATGGAGATCATCTCCGCCAAGGCTCCGGAGGCTCAGGAGACCCTGAGCAAGGAGATTGTTGCCTTCGTCCAACGTCTGCGCACGGAGGACCTGTTCAAGAAACCGGGCGTCGCGGAGACGATCGACTGGGCGAAATGCCTGGTCGCGCTCGACGCCCTGCAACTGAGCCCGCAAGTGATCTCCGACACGCTCGGGGCGATCCTCAAGTATCAGGACGACATCCAGAAGCTCCAGGGCTCCGAGGCCAAACGCATCCTCGAGGAGGCGCGGGCGGAGCTTGCGCCCGCATGAGCGTGCCGATGACGCAATCGCGGACAGGCGCAGGGGATCGCCGCCCCCATGGTTGAGTTTGCGGACCTTCCCGTCCCGGAGGAGGGCAAATTCTCCCAGAACATCACCCATTTCGCCCGGGCGTTGCGCAAAGCGGGTCTGCCCGTCGGGCCAGGTCAGGTGATCGACGCGATCCGCGCTGTCGAAGCGGCGGGGTTTTCCGAAAAGCGGGACTTCTACTGGACGCTCCACGCCTGTTTTGTGAGGCGGCCGGAGCAGCGGGAGGTTTTCGGACAGATCTTCCGGCTCTACTGGCGGGATCCCCAGTTCCTCGAACATATGATGTCCATGCTCACTCCCATGGTGCGCGGGGTAAACGAACAACCCGACGCAAAGGCGGCGGAGCGGCGCGCGGCGGAGGCGATCCTCGACGAGGCGGACCAGCCGCCGCCTGTCGAAGCGTTGGAGGAGGAAGGAGAGGTCGTCGAGATCGACGCGACCCTCACCTTCTCGGCGGAGGAGAAGCTGAAGCAGACGGATTTCGATCAGATGACGGTCGCCGAACTTACGGAGGCAAAGCGTGCGATCGCCCGCCTCGACCTGCCGGTCGAGCCGATCGCCTCTCGCCGCACGCGCCCGTCGCCTCGCGGGCGGGTGCCGGACTGGCGCGGGACACTGCGGGAGGCGTTGCGCAAGGGGGATGTCGAGCGGCTCGTCATGCGGGAACGGCGGGAGCGTTGGCCGAACCTTGTCGCGCTTTGCGATATCTCAGGGTCCATGTCCAGCTACTCCCGGATGCTTCTGCACTTCCTTCATACGGCGGCGAATCAGAAGGGGGCGGGCTGGGCCCAGGTGCACGCTTTCACCTTTGGCACGCGACTCACCAACATCACGCGGCACCTTCGGCACCGTGACGTGGATGCCGCACTTGCGGCCTGCGGGGCGGAGGCGCTCGACTGGGAAGGCGGTACGCGGATCGGTGCCTGCCTGCATACGTTCAACCGCGACTGGTCCCGCAGGGTGCTCGGTCAGGGGGCTGTCGTGTTGTTGATCACCGACGGTCTGGACCGGGATGATCCCGACGAACTGGCGCGGGAGGCAGAGCGTCTGCGCCTGTCCGCACGCCGGCTGATCTGGCTCAACCCCCTCCTAAGGTTCGACCAATTCGCGCCGAAGGCTCAGGGTATCCGGGCTCTCCTGCCCAATGTCGACAGCTTTCGTGCGGCGCACAACATCGCCTCCCTCGAAGCGTTGTGCGAAGCGCTGAGCAGGAGCGATGATCGCGGAGAACAACGCAGGCTTCTTGCCGCTCTTTGAGTCAGTTTCATTCGCGTATCGCTACTTTCACTGTGCGAAATTGGACGCGCAAGGGCGCAACTATGCCGCAAAATCAGCACATTCTTTTCATTTATTGCTTGAGTTACGAGCGATGCGTGTCGCAGTGTCATCCGCATCGGCGGTGTTCCGCCGATATGCAGCGCTCGCTCAGGGGCAGACTTGATGAGACACGGGCGCAGTAAATAAGAAGCTTGGGGGACCAATGAAACATCGCGTAGACGAACATGTGGGACAAAGGATCCGGCATCGCCGCTGGATGATCGGCATGACCCAGCAAAAGCTGGCAGAGCTGATTGGCATCAAGTTTCAACAGGTCCAGAAATACGAAACCGGCACAAACCGGGTGAGCGCATCCCGCCTCTGGGACATCTCGCATGCCATGGATGTGCCGGTGAGCTTCTTTTTCGAGGGTCTTGACCCGGACGATCAGCATGACGCACTCGAAGCGCTTCAGGAGAAGCCGCGCGGTGACTTGCTGGTTGATCGCGAGGCACAAGAGCTCGTACGCTCGTACTACCAAATCCCAGAAGAACAGCGTCGTCGTCTGTTTGATTTGGCCCGGGTACTGAGCGAGTCCTAAGCGGATAAGTTCAAACTCCGGTCCGCGCCGGGTTCAGTTTAATATATTCAACCGAGCTTTTTCGATTGATCGAGTGGGATTCCCTTCCCACTCTATGAACCGAACCCTGCGTCCAGAGTGGCGTGAACCTGAAGGAGGCCGACTGCGGTCATGACGATTGTCGACCTGTCATCGCTGCCAAACGCGCAGGACGACTATGTCGCCTTCATCAGCAGCGTGTGCGACCGGCTGGAGTTCGACTACGGCTCCTACGCGGCGATCAACCTGCCGAATTCGATGGTTCACGGCTACGCAAACTACTCCGACGACTGGAAGCTGCATTACATGCAGCGGGAGATGCACAGGGTCGATCCGACCCTGCATAAGTCCGCCCGCAGCATCGCGCCGGTGGACTGGCAACGCTTTGACCGCGATGATAAATTCCACGCGGTGTTCCGGGATGCATCCGATTTCGGGGTGACCCCGAGGGGCCTGACCGTTCCGGTTCGGGGTCCCTACGGCGATTGCGCCCTTTTCAGCGTCACACGCTCCTGTTCGGACAACGAATGGGACGCGCTCAAGAAGAATGTGATGACCGAGCTGCAGATGGTCGCTGTCCATCTGCACGATTCGGTCATGCAGGACGGTGTCGTGACCCGCGCTCTCTACGCGCCGCAGATCTCCATGCGGGAGACCGAGGTGCTTCAATGGATCGCGGCGGGTAAATCCCAGGCTGACATTGCGGAGATCCTTACAATCTCCAGTCGAACGGTCGAGGTGCACCTACGCTCTGCACGGGAAAAACTCGGTGCATTGACCACGCCGCAGGCCATCGGTAGGGCCGTTTCGGCGGGTCTAATCCAGCCTTCTTAGGCACTTTTTCACGCAACTACGGGGATTCCCGTACGGAAACGCACACCTTTTAGGGTGCCTTACGGGAATTCCCGTATGGCACGATCTGATCCGGTCGCTCAGTCTCATTCGTGGTGTTGACATGGGAGACTGAGATGATTCTCGTAATCGATGGACTTAATGAAGATCGCTACCCGACAATCCTTGACGAAATGTTCAAGTTGCGGGCCCGCGTTTTTCAGGATCGCCTGGGTTGGGATGTCCAGGTTGAAAACGGCCGTGAGATCGATGACTTTGATCGGCTGTATCCGGCGCACGTGGTGTGCCTTGATGATGAGCAGCGTGTTGTGGGGTGCATGCGGCTTCTTCAAACCACGGGACCGCACATGCTGTCCGACGTTTTCTCCGCCATTCTCGATGGTGAGCCGCCGCTGCGCAGCTCGACGATCTGGGAGGCGACACGCTTCTGCGTGGACACGGAGCGCTGCACGCGTGGCGACGGTCGGGGGACCATCTCCTACGTAACCAGCGAAGTGATGATCGGTGCGTTCGAGTACGCCATGAAGGCTGGCGTGACGGATGCTGTCGCGGTCATCGATCCGGTGATGAACCGCGTCCTGCGCCGCTCGGGCAACGGACCTTACGACTATCTCGGCACGCCGAAGGACATGGGCAAGGTCGTCGCGATGGCCGGCCTCATGGACTGCACGGAAGAGCGCATCCGGTCGATCCGCGACTATGCGGGCATCGAGCATGACGTCTTCCTGCCCGAGAACGTGACCGAAGCAGAGCTGCTGGCACCTTTGGCAGCCTGACCCGAAACGAAGACACAACTGCACACATAAAAAAGTGGACCTAGTAGACATGCACACGCTCACAGAACTGCCGGCGGAGATCGAACTGATCCGCAATCCTGAACTGCGGGAATACCTCCGCCAGCAGATCGAAACCTCGATGGATCCTTCGGAGGCGGAGGATACGCGCCGCCTCATCTGGGAACTGATCAAGAAGCGTTACTAAGCAAACCGGGGGGGAACTGGACCTTCGGCCGCGGGGTGGGACCTGCGGCACCCGAAGGCCAGCCTGGCTGCTGTACCCGGCGCGACCATGACATGCCCTGGTGCATGGTCGCGCCGGGACGGCGAGACTAGACCCGCTCCTCTATCCGGTCCGTGGCCGGGGGAGGGGTGGGACTTACGGAAGTGACTTTTTCGAGAAGTCCGTGGGGGACGACCAAGTCGGCCGCCGCCAGTGAAGAGGCCAATTGATCTGCCGAGCGCGCCCCGATCAGGGGGGCTGTCACCGCCGGGTGAGACATCACCCAAGCAATGGCAAGTGTGACGGGGTCCACCCCCTCTGCCTCGGCAAGATCGGCGAAGCTGGTGGCGGCTGATTTCATCCAATCTTCACCGTAGCGCCGCGCGTAGCGTCCGTCCGTGTCGAGACGGCTGCCCGCCCCTCCTGTCCGGTACTTTCCGGTCAGAAGCCCTCCACCCAGCGGCGAGTAGGGGGTGACGGAGAGTCCTTCGGACAGGGCAAGGGGGAGCAGTTCCACCTCAGCCTGGCGCTTTACGAGGTTGTACATGGGCTGGATCACCTCGAACCGGCTCCATCTCATGCGAGCGCTGATGCCGAGCGCCTTGGCCACCTGCCAGGCCGCGTAGTTGGACGCGCCGAGATAGAGGACCTTGCCCGCCCGGACAAGATCCTCCAGCGCGCGCAGGGTCTCCTCCACTGGCGTGCCGTCGTCCCAGCGGTGCATGAAAAGCACGTCGACACGGTCGGTGCCCAGGCGCGTCAGGCTCGCCTCGACGCTGCGGGTGACGTGCCGCCGGCTCCCGCCGCTGGTGTTGATCCCGTCCGGGCCCATGCCGCACTTGGTCGTGATCACAAGCTCCTCGCGCTCGTGGGCGATGAGACGGCCCAGGATCTCCTCCGCCCGGCCGTTCGAGTAGACGTTCGCGCAATCGAAGAAATTGATGCCCTTGTCCCGGCACGCGGCGTACATCCGGGCGCTTTCCGCCTCGTCTGCCTCCCGCCCGAAACACATGGTGCCGTAGCAAAGGGCGGACACGGAGACACCGGTCCGCCCGAGGGGGTTCATCTGCATGTGGAAGTCCTATGCTGGGATGTTCACCCCAAGCCTAGACCAGAATCGCGCGGGCCTGAACCATCGACGGCGGATGGGGAGGGAGATCGCGGGCAGCGCGGGGCTGAACACGTGGATTTGCCCTCACGGGCGGTGGCCCCGCCCGCCCCCCTTCCTGCGCCGCTGGCCGGTGTTGCACGAGAGCCCCCACCGGTGGTGCCGCTTGCCGCGGCGGGAGCCTTCGGCGGGGATATTTGTGGCCAGAAGAAGTGGGGGGCTTTTTGCAACAGTGCGTCGGTCTGCCTTGTCAGACGAAACGGTTGACGATGTTTTCCAGGACTTCCTGACGTCCCGAGACGGGTTCGGGGCGGAGATCGTCCGCCGCGACCATGGTGGCGATGCCCTCGAGATCGCCTGCCAGCAGGGTCGAACCGGTCCAGCCCGCGTAGCGTGCCTCCCGCATCTTTTCCAGCGTGCCGTCCTCGAGCATGGCTGCGGCCGCCTTCAGCCCCCGGGCGCACACATCCATTGCGCCGATATGGGCGGCGATGAGGTCCGACGGGTCGAGGGACTGGCGGCGGAGTTTCGCGTCGAAGTTCGTGCCGCCGGTGGTGAATCCGCCGGCCTTGAGCACCTCGTAGTAGGCCAGCGCCACCTCGGGCACGTTGTTGGGGAACTGGTCCGTGTCCCAGCCGGACTGATAATCGTTCCGGTTCATGTCGATGGAGCCGAGGATGCCGAGGGTGCGGGCGGTGGCGAGCTCGTGTTCGAAGGAGTGCCCGGCGAGGATCGCGTGACCCTGTTCGATATTCATCTTCACCTCGTTCTCGAGCCCGTATCTCTTCAGGAACCCGTAGACCGTGGCTACGTCATAGTCGTACTGGTGTTTGGTCGGTTCCTGGGGCTTTGGCTCGACGAGGATCGTGCCGGTGAAGCCGATCTTGTGCTTGTACTCCACCACCATGTTGAGGAAGCGGCCGAGTTGGTCGAGTTCCCGGCCCATGTCGGTGTTGAGCAGCGTCTCGTAGCCCTCGCGCCCTCCCCACAGCACGTAATTCTCCCCACCGAGCCGGTGGGTCGCGTCGATGCAGGTTTTGACGGTGGCGGCGGCGAAGGCAAAGACCTCCGGATCCGGATTGGTCGCGGCACCGGCCATGTAGCGGCGGTGGGAGAAGAGGTTGGCGGTGCCCCAGAGCAGCTTGACTCCGGTCTCCGCCATCTTGCCTTCGAAATAGTCGGTGATGGCGTTCAGGTTCGCCGTGTTCTCCGGAAAGCTGGCACCTTCCGGCCGCACGTCGGCGTCGTGGAAGCAGAAGTAGGGCGCGCCGAGGAGCTGAAACATCTCGAAGGCGACGTCGGCCTTCATCCGTGCGAGATCCATGGTGTCTGCGGGGAACCAGGGCCGCTCGAAGGTCTGGCCACCGAACGGGTCGCCTCCGGGCCATGCGAAGTTGTGCCAGTAGCAGATCGCGAAGCGCAGATGATCCTCCATCCGCTTGCCCATGACGACCTCATCCGGGTTGTAGTGGCGGAAGGCGAACGGGTTCGTGCTGTCCGGTCCTTCGTAGGTGGCCGGGCTGAGGTCGCCAAAGAAATTGGTCATCAGAAGTCTCCTGTAAGAAGGGCCCGGGCGGCCCTGGCGTAGCGGGCGTGACCGTCGCTGAAGGCGTCCGCAAGGGCGGGATCCGGTGTGAAGCTGCGGGCAACGGGCGGGGGTGTGCAGACCGTGTCCGCATCAGCGCCCGTGGCCGCGAGAAGTCCGAGCCGGGCGGCGCCGAGCGCGCCGCCGAATTCGCCGTCCGCAGGGCGGTCAACGATGATCCCGAGCGCGCTTGCGACGAGGGCGAGCCAGAAGTCCGATTGCGAGCCGCCGCCGACAGCCATCACGCGGTCGACCTGGGTGCCCGTCGCCCTCAGCGCGTCGAGGCTGTCGCGGAAGGCGTAGGTGACACCCTCCAGCACCGCGCGGGTGAGCGCGGGCCGGTCCGCCTCGTGGGCGAGGCCGAGGAAGGCACCGCGCACTGCGGCGCTGTTATGGGGCGTGCGCTCCCCACCGAGATAGGGGAGGAAGAGCGTCCGGCCCGGTCGCTCCACGGGTCCGAGTTCGCCGGTCAGGGTGGCCGCATCGGCCCCGACCCGGTCCGCGTACCAGTTGAGCGCGTCCGTGGCCGCAAGGATCACCCCCATCTGGTGCCAGCGTCCCGGCAGGGCGTGGCAGAAGGTGTGGACCGCCGTCTCCGGGCTCGGCTGATAGGCGGCATTGGCGGCGAAGAGGACCCCGGAGGTGCCGAGGCTGAGGAAGGCCTGTCCGGCGGCGACTGTGCCCATGCCGACAGCGGATGCTGCATTGTCGCCACCGCCACCGGCCACCACTACATCCGTGCTGAGACCGAACCGTGCGGCAAGGTCCGCGCGGAGGGTACCCGATGCGTCGGATCCCTCCACGAGCTCCGGCATCTGGTCCCGGGACAGGTCCGTTGCCGCGAGCAGGGCGTCTGACCAGTCTCGGGTGCCGACGTCAAGCCAGCTTGTGCCAGCCGCATCCGACATCTCCGCCACATGGGCGCCGGTCAGCCAGAGGCGCAGATAGTCCTTGGGCAGCAGAACCTTGGCAACGCGGGCGAAGAGATCGGGCTCCTGCGCCTTCATCCATGCAAGCTTGGGCGCGGTGAAGCCTGGAAAGACGATGTTGCCGGTGATGTCGCGAAACCGCGGATCCTCGTCGAGAGCCGTGGCCTCCACGCTGGCGCGGGTGTCGTTCCAGAGGATCGAGGGGCGCAGCACCGCGTCGAACTTGTCGATGCACGTCGCGCCGTGCATCTGGCCGGAAAGGCCGATCCCGCGCACGGCGGAAAGGGCGGCACCGTGGTCCGCCTTCAGGCCGGACAGGACTGCCTCCGCCGCCGCGATCCAGTCGGCGGGATCCTGTTCAGCCCAGCCCGGATGGGGACGGCTGACGGTCAGCGGCGCGGTCACGCTGCCAACGACAGCCTGATCCTCATCGATCAGCAGTCCCTTCAGCCCCGATGTGCCAAGGTCGAGCCCCAGATACATCTCGCGTTCCTCCCAGTCGCGGCGAATGGTGAGTCAGCCGGGCGATCCCCGTGTGGGGTGGCCCTCGCCCGGCTGACGGAGTGGGCGTCAGGCCGACGCACTCTCCGGTTGCTTGCCGAGGATGATCATCCCGAGAAGGTCATCCTCGGTCACCTCGTCCACCTTGACGACGCCAACCAGCTTTCCGTTCTTCATGACGGCTGCGCGGTCGCACAGGCGTTTGACCTGGTGCACGTCGTGGTCGATGAGAAAGATCCCGAGCCCCTGTTTCTTCAGTTCTTGAATCAGCTCGGCGACCATCTGCGTCTCCTGCGGGCCGAGCGCCGCGGTGGGCTCGTCCATAATCAGGATCTTGGCGTCGAAATAGACAGCCCGGGCGATGGCGACGGACTGGCGCTGCCCCCCGGACAGGGCGGAGACGGGAGCTGCGAATTTCTGGAAATTCGGGTTGAGCCGACCCATGATCGCGCGGGTTTCCGCCTCCATCCGGTCGTCATCGACGAAGCCGACCCCGTTCACAAGCTCTCGCCCCAGGAAGAGGTTGGAGGCCGCATCGAGATTGTCCGCGAGCGCGAGCGTCTGGTAGATCGTCTCCACATTGTAGCGACGGGCGTCCCGCGGCGAGTTGATGACCGCCTTCTCCCCGTTGATGAGGATCTCGCCCGCATCCGCCTGATAGGCGCCGGAGAGAACCTTGATCAGCGTGGATTTGCCCGCCCCGTTGTGGCCGAGCAGACCGACGACTTCGCCGGGGTGGAGGTCCACGCTCACGTGGTCGACCGCCTTGATCCCGCCGAAGGAGATCGAGATGTCGCGCATTTCTACGAGAGGTGTGCTCATCATTTCGCTCCGATCCGCTTGCGATAGAGGATGTCGATCCAGACCGCGAGGACCAGGACAAAGCCCACCACGATGTTCTGGTAGGGAGCCTCGACCCCGACCATCGCCATGCCCGACTGCAGGGACTGCATGATCAACGCGCCGAGGATAGCACCATAGATCGTGCCAAGCCCGCCGGAGAGCGCGGTTCCGCCGATGACAGCGGCGGCGATGACCCGAAGCTCGTCGAGCGTGCCGATATCGTTGGAGTGGTTGGCCAGGCGCGCGGAGGCGACGATTGCCGAGAGCGCGCACAGCGCGCCCATCAGGGCGAAGACCTTCACGGTCAGCATCCGTGTGTTGATGCCGGAAAGCTCCGCCGCGTCCGGGTTACCCCCGGTGGCAAAGATGTACCGGCCAAGCCGGGTGCGCTGTGCCAGCACCGTCATGGCGATCGCCACCACGATCAGGAGGAGGACAGAGATCGGAAGCCCGTATCCTGCGGTGAAGCCCTCGGGCACGACCTCACCCCGCGCCTCGAACATCCGCTCCAGGCGGCGTGAGGGGATCATGTAAGCATTCAGGATTGCGACGAAGCCCGCGATCGCGCCCGCAATGATTGCGGCGAGCAGGGCCTCGGCCCAGAGTGGTTTGACGTCGAAACCGTGCGCGGCCTTCCGCCTGCGGGACTGGAAGAGTGCCACGATCGAGGCGACAATCGCGATGCCGGCGATGATCCAGGAGGTAGAGGTGCCCAGCGTTCCGTTGATCCCGCCGAAGATCATGAACGTGCTGTCGAGCGGGCCGATGGTCTGCCCGTTGGTCAGGTGCCAGGCCACGTTGCGCCAGATCAGAAGGCCGCCGAGCGTCACGATGAAGGCCGGGATGGCGAGGTATCCCACGAGGTATCCCTGCAGAGCGCCAATCGCGGTGCCGACGATGAGACCTGCGAGTGCTGCGAGCACCCAGATCATCGGATGGCCAAGCCCGAGCCCCAGGGTTTCCGGCAGGACCACTGTTTGCATCATCGCCATCACGGCGGAGCAGGTGGCAAGCAGGGAACCGACGCTCAGATCGATGTGCCGGGTCACGATGATGAAGACCATGCCAGTGGCCATGATCGCGACCGACACGGTCTGGATCGTCAGGTTGAAGATGTTGCGCGGGGTCAGGAACCGCCCGCCTGTGTAGAGGTCAAACGCGACGCACAGCACGATGAATGCACCGATCATGCCCAGCAGGCGCACGTCGAGTTGCAATGTCCGCGCCAGCTTGCCAACGGGATTGGCCATCTGAGGGATCTCCGGGTCTGGTCAGGAAGGGCCGGGGGGCTGTGCCACTCCGGCGGTTCTTGTGCACCGGCCCGCAGGTCCGCGGGCCGGTGCGGGTCGGTTTACTCGCAGGCCGCGACGCCGCCGGTCACGCCCTGGCACAGCGCGTCCTTGGAGATCCAGCCAGCGTCGATGACGGCGGACAGGTTGTCCTGGGTCACCGGGATCGGCTCAAGGAAGATCGCGTTCATGTCGGTGCCGGCCGGGGAGGTCCAGCCCTGGGCGAACAGCATCGCTTCCATCGGCACACCGGCGGCGAGGGCCACGGCGATCTTGCCTGCCGCGTTGCCGAGGTCGCGCGCGTCCTTCCAGACGGAGACGGTCTGCGTGCCCTTTGCCACGCGGTTCAGCGCGGCATGATCGCCGTCCTGACCGGAGACCGGGGTGCCTTCCATGCCCTGTGCGGTAAGCGCTGCGACAACACCGCCGGCGGTGCCGTCGTTGGAGGCGACGACCGCGTCCACGTTATTATCCTGCGCGGTCAGGATCTGCTCCATGTTGCGCTGGGCGTTCGCGGGAAGCCAGCCGTCGGTGTAGGCCTCTGCCACAATGTTGACCTCGCCGGCATCGATGGCCGCCTGAAGCACTTCCTGCTGACCGCCACGGAGGAAGTCCGCGTTCGGGTCGGTCGGGGAGCCCTTGATCATCACGTAGTTGCCAGCAGGCTGAGCGGCGAGCACCGCGCGCGCCTGCATCCGGCCCACTTCGACATTGTCAAAGGTGAGGTAGAATGCACGGCTGTCCTCGATCAGACGGTCGTATGCGATGACCGGGATGCCCTCGTCCGCTGCCTGATCAACCGCCGGGCCGATGGCCGAGGTGTCCTGCGCGAGGATGATCAGCGCGTCGACGCCGCGGGCGATCAGGCTCTCGATGTCGGAAAGCTGCTTGGAGGAGGAGCTCTGCGCGTCGGCGGACACATACTCCGCACCCGCGGCATCGAGCGCGGACTTAATGGCGGCCTCGTCGGTCTTCCAGCGCTCTTCCTGGAAGTTGGACCAGCTCACACCGACGGTGAGGCTCTGTGCCGAGACCGAGGTGGCGAACGCCGCACCGGCCAGCGCGGCAGCGTAAAAGATGGGTTTCATTCTGTTCTCCCTAGTGGTGCCGAACCCGTCCCGATTCGCAGTCGAACACCGGTTCGCTGCGCAGTTCATGCCATAATAATTTTGGAAATCAAATTAAATTTGACCACGCGAAAGGCATAAGCCTAGTATATCGGCCAGATCTGGAGGAGACTTCTGACCTAATGGTCCAAATTCGAAATCATGCGCCCAGTTTAATTTTTGCGGCGAAAAGAAATATGCTGCACTGCATCCGAAAGCGCTTTGGATATGCGTGACGGATACGGTCCAAAACTGCCCGCCGGTCCATCTTCGGGGGATACACCGCGCGACGCGGTGATCCGCCTGATCCGGTCTGCCGGGCAGATCGCCCGCATCGACATCGCGAAACGGCTCGGGGTGAGCCCCGCGACCGTCACCGCGATCACCGGCGATCTCATGGCCTCCGGGCTGATCGAGGAAGTGACCACCCTGCCGCGCGCAAGCGCCGGTCAGGATCTGCCGCGGGGGCGGCCGCGGGTGGCGTTGAAACTGGTCGGATCGGCGATACTCTTCGCGGGGATCAAGCTCTCCGCCCACGAGAACACTCTTGTGATCCTTGATTTCGAGGGGCGTCAGATCGGTCATCTGAGCCGCCCTGTGACCCAGGCACCCCGCCCTTTCGCCATGGTGGTGGAGGAGATTTCCCGCATGGTCGATGACGGCGTGGCGGCCGCCGGTCTCACCCGGTCGGACCTCTCGAGCATCGGGATCGGGATCCCGGGTTTCATCGACGCTTCCAGCGGCTGGTCCCACTGGTCGCCCTTGTTGCAGGAGCGAAGTGTCGATGTCCGCCGGGCGCTGAGCGAGCGTCTCGGGCTCCCGGTCTTCGTCGACAATGATGCGAATCTGGTGGCGCTGGCGGAGCTCTGGTTCGGCGCAGGACGGGAGGCGGAGGATTTTCTCGTCGTCACCATCGAGCACGGGGTCGGCATGGGACTGGTGCTCGGGCAGAAGGTGTACAGGGGCACGCGGGGGCGTGGTGTCGAGTTCGGCCATACCAAGGTGCAGATCGACGGTGCGCTTTGCCGGTGCGGGCAACGCGGCTGCCTCGAGGCCTATGTCGCGGACTATGCGCTTTTGCGGGAGGCGGAGGCAGCGATGAACCTGCCCTTCGACAGCGCGGCCGATCCGCGGGAACGGTTGGAGACGCTCTATGCCGCGGCGCGCGCGGGAAACGCCGCCGCGCTCTCGATCTTCACCCGTGCGGGGCGGATGCTCGCGGTGGGGCTTGCAAACATGATCAACATTTTCGATCCGGGTCTCATCATCCTCGCGGGGGAGCGGATGCAGTACGACACGCTCGACAGCGAGGACGCACGGGCGGAGATCGCCCGGGGCATCCTCGGCCACGACATCGACCTGCCGGAAATCCGGGTGCGGCGCTGGGGTGATCTGCTCTGGGCCAAGGGCGCGGCGGCGCTCGCCATGGAACAGACGACGGCTGACGGCTTCGCCAGCCCGCAGGCGGAGGCGGCAGATGCGTAAGATAACCCTCGCATTTGTCTGTGCGGCGACCGCCGCACACGGGCAGAGCTTCGCGGACCGCACGGGCGATCAGCCGTTCGCCCACAGCTATGTGGGAGGATGGGAACATTTCGTCGGTGGCGGCGTTGCCGTGCTTGACTGCAACGTGGACGGCTTTCCCGATCTTTTCGCCGCGGGCGGAGAGAACCCGACCTCACTCCTCGTCAACCGCACGAGCGGGCCCGGCAGCCCGATCCGCTTCGAACGTGCGGACGGCCCGGCACTCATGGGCGTCACCGGAGCGTACCCGCTCGACATCGACAGCGACGGGATCGAGGACCTTGCGGTGCTCAGGGTTGGCCCGAACGTGGCACTGCGCGGGCTCGGGGACTGCCAGTTCGAGGATGCGACGGCGGCGTGGGGGATCGATCCCGGGTCCAGCTGGACGACCGCCTTCAGCGCGACATGGGAAGAGGGGGCGGCATGGCCGACCCTTGTCTTCGGCAATTACGTCGACCGCGAAGATCCGGAGGGGCCTTTCGGCACCTGTGACACCCATGATCTGTTCCGACCGACAGCGGAGGGCTATGGACCTCCCACCCGGCTCGATCCGGGATACTGCACGCTCTCCATGCTCTTTTCTGACTGGGACCGGGCGGGTCGGGCCGCGCTCCGGGTCAGCAATGACCGGCACTACTATTTGCGCGGCGGCGAAGAGCAGATGTGGGAGATGGCGCCGGAGCTTCGCCTGTTGGGTGCTGCCGACGGCTGGCAGTCCCACGCGCTCTGGGGCATGGGGATCGCAAGCCGCGACATTTCCGGCGACGGTTTTCCGGAGGTCATGCTGACCTCCATGGGCGATCAGAAGCTGCAGCGCAGGGTGCCGGAGAAGGGACGGGCTGCGTTCGAAACCGTACCCTTCGCCACCGGCGCCGCCGCGCAGCGCCCCTACATGGGCGATGACGGGCGTCCGTCGACGGGCTGGCATGCGGAGTTCGGCGACGTGAACAATGACGGTCTGCCCGATCTCTTCCTGAGCAAGGGGAACGTGGACCAGATGCCTGACGCGGCGATGTTCGATCCCAACAACCTGCTGATGCTCGACGAGGAAGGGCGGTTTCACGAAAGGGGAGAAACCGCTGGCATCACCTCGATGCACCGGGGCAGGGGGGCTGCGGTCGAGGATCTGAACCAGGACGGGCTCAACGACATCGTCGTCGTCAACCGTCGCGCGCCCCTCGAGATCTTCGAGAATGTGACAGAGGTTGCCGGGAACTGGATCAGTGTCGCGCTGCGTCAGCCTGCCCCCAATGTGTTTGCCGTCGGTGCGTGGGTGGAGGTGCGTTGGGGCGATCGCCAGGCGGCGCAGGAGGTCACGGTCGGTGGAGGGCACGCGGGCGGAAGCTCCGGCCCGCTTCACTTCGGCCTCGGGTCCGCGGACGTGGCGGAAGCGCGGGTCATCTGGCCCGGGGGACAGACGGGAGCCTGGGTGCCCCTTGCTGCGAACACGCATCATGTTATCGCGCGAGAGACCATTGCCACGGAGTGAGGACGGTCTCTGCCGATCCGGGCTGACGTCAGCGGTCGATGGGCAGGCCGCTTGGCACCGCGTTCGGAATTCCGAGCCGCCCTTCGGCTCCGCCCGGATCTGTCAGCGCGTTCAGGAAGGCGACGAGCGCTTCGATCTCTCCTGTGTCGAGCGCTGGAACCCGGCTGTCCCGCACACCGCGCAGGTTGGCCATGGCCGCTGCGTCGCTCAGCGCGCGGCCGTCGCGTGCCGCGAAGACGTCAGGTTCGGGCAGAACCGCACGGGTCAGCGTGTAGTCATCCGCTGGTGCGCCGTGGTGCGCCACGATGTCCTCCAGCGTTCGGAATGCCCCCGTATGGCCGTAGGGTGCGGTAAGCGCTACGTTGCGCAGGGAGGGGGTGCGAAAGCGGAACCGGTCCTCCTCCGCTCCCGTGACCCGTGCCCGCCCGTCGTCCCTGCTGTGATCTTCGAAGCGCGCGGCCTTCCCCGGGCCGAACTGCGGCACGGCGAGCGCGTGGAACCCGTGGTCGGTCTGAAACGGTCCGCTGTGACAGGCCGCGCACTGCGCCTTTCCGTAGAAGAGGTCCATTCCGATGCGGGCCGGGCCCGCCAGCGCCTCCGTGCCGCGCAGGTGCCGGTCAAAGGGGCTGTCGTCCGCGCGCCACTCCAGCGCCATGAAGTCGGCAATCACGTTCGAGATGTCGGTGAACGCAATCTCCCGTCCCGCCGCGATCTCCGGTTCGACGGTGGCGAAGTGTGCGACATACTCCTCGATCTCCCGCACCCGCCCGGCGATGATGTCCCACGCGCCGCCGGGGCCGGTGATCCGGCCGAGCCTGACAGCCTTCGCGACATCGTTCTCCCCGTAGTGGCCCGCCATCTCGTCCGCGCTGAGAACGGGAAACATCGTCTGAGCAGAGAGGACGCTGTCGAACCCCGCGACCATGTCCGCCTCGAGCGGGGTGCGCATGCCGCCGGGCCGGTCCGGATCCACCTCCAGGCGACCGTCATGGAACATCACCGTGAATTCATGGGCGCCAAGGTTGAAGAGGCCCGGAGCGTTGCGCGGGATGCGCTGTTCCGGCAGGTTGTCCGGATCCATGCGCCGCTCCGGGCCAAGGCCGACGCCCCCTTCCCCGAAGGACAGCGATACGCCATCCGCGGTCCCGAACCGGGGATGGTGACAGGTCGCACAGGCAATGTTCCGGTTGCCGGACAGGATGGGATCGTAGAACAGGAGCTGCCCGAGGGCTGCGCGGTCCGGATCGATGGTCCGATAGTCCGCGTCGGAGATCGGGACGGGTAGGGCCTTCTCCGCCACCGCGGGCAGGCCCGATAGGACGAGCCCGGCCAGAACCAGACCGGTGGACAGTCTCGGATCCACGATGTTCCTCCCTAGGTTTTTTGGGAAAACCTACAGCGTCGCCGCTGTCAGTCAACGCAAAGCGACGACCGATATCCGGGAGAGGGGGAAGTGGTACGCCCTACGGGACTCGAACCCGTGTTTCCGCCGTGAAAGGGCGGCGTCC
>JBCBAP010000042.1:0-30108 GCA_038532435.1 Pseudomonadota bacterium
GAAGTCCGTTGGCCGACCATACATGACCTCCGGCGTTGGGGTGAACACAAGATTGACGCCTGCAGCCTCGAGCATCGCGAGGTCCCGGGGCATGTCGCGGGGATAGGCGTCCAGATCCTCATTGGGGCCGAACTGCGTCGGGTTGACGAAGATCGAGGCGAGCGTCGTCGTGCACTCCGCCCGCGATCGTGCGACGAGCGACATGTGCCCCGCGTGCAGGAACCCCATCGTTGGCACGAACCCCACGGGCCCGCTCAGACCGGCCCGCGCGGCGCGCAGATCCGCTTTTGTGGTGACAACGTCCATGATGCTCCCCGTTTTGGGCGAGGGGGTAGAATTTCGGAGGTCTGAAGGCAAGGTCGTTTGGCGGTCCGGCCGGAAAGACGTCGCGCCATGCCGCAGCGGATCGCCCCTGACGTGATTCAGGGGTAGATAGAGTGAAATAAGTGGGGTAAATTAATACCCAAATCATAAACACATGTTTTTAAACATATATATTGAACGTTTGGCGCTTGACGTTGCGTGCGCAATCCTTAAAACCACGCCATTCGCTGATCCGGCCCGGCCGGGGGAGGCGGTTTGACCATGGAGCCCGCTGAGGCCCTCCATCAGACGGACGGAACCGAAATGAAAACCTATTCTGCCAAACCGGCCGATATCGAGAAGAAGTGGATCATCGTCGATGCCGAAGGCGTCGTGCTGGGCCGCCTCGCGACGATCGTGGCCATGCGCCTGCGCGGCAAGCACAAGGCGACATTCACCCCGCATATGGACATGGGCGACAATGTGATCGTCATCAATGCGGACAAGGTGCAGCTGACCGGCAACAAGCGCACCGACAAGACCTATTACTGGCACACCGGTCATCCGGGCGGGATCAAGTCCCGCACGGCGGAGCAGCTCCTCGAAGGGGCGCATCCGGAGCGCGTCGTGACGAAAGCGGTGCAGCGCATGCTGCCCGGCGGCCCGCTGAGCCGCAAGCAACTGACCAATCTGCGGGTCTATGCCGGGACGGAACACCCGCATGAGGCGCAGGATCCGCAAGTCCTGGACCTGAAGTCCATGAACCCGAAGAACACCCGGAGCGCATGAGCATGGCTGACGAAATCAAATCCCTCGACGACCTGAAGGACATGGTCGAAGCGGATGCGCCGGAGGCGGTTGTCGATACCGCACCCTCCTACGAGCCCGTGCGCGATGCGCAGGGCCGGTCCTATGCGACCGGCAAGCGGAAGGACGCGATCGCGCGGGTCTGGGTCAAGCCCGGCTCCGGCAAGGCGACCGTCAACGGCAAGCCGATGAACGTCTACTTCGCGCGTCCGGTGCTGCAGATGCTGCTGGGCCAGCCCTTCACCGTGGCCGGTGTCGAGGGCGAGTTCGACGTGGTCGCGACCGTCAAGGGCGGTGGCCTCTCCGGTCAGGCGGGCGCTGTGCGCCACGGCATCTCCAAGGCGCTGACGCTCTATGAGCCGTCCCTGCGTCCGAGCCTGAAGGCCGCCGGCTTCCTCACCCGTGACAGCCGCGTGGTGGAGCGGAAGAAGTACGGCAAGCGCAAGGCACGCCGGTCTTTCCAGTTCTCCAAGCGCTGATCCTACAGACCAATTTACTTTCAGGGGGCCCGCCAGTGTGCGGGCCTTTTGCTCTCTGACCATCCCCCCCTTGCACCAATCCATCAGCGCCGTCACACTGTGACGCCCCTGGAGGCTGTAGCGTATCGAAGGGAGTCTGCGTGCCGATCGCCTCGATCAACAGTCTTGTTCTGCCCGACGGCGGGCCCTGGATGCGGGACCACGCGATCCCCGATGGCTCCCGGGAGCGGGACTATGACGACCGGTATGACTTTCACACGCTGGCCTACGATGTCGTTTCCCTGCCTCAGTTCAGGGCGGTCTGCCTGATATGTCCGCGCCTGTTCAATCTGGAAAAGCTGCTGCGGGCGGGCCGGTTTACCTCCGAACACGGGCGCCACCGGATCCTGAAGATCCACCGTCTGCGCCGGTATGATGAGGTCTGGCTCTGGGCGCCGCGCACGCCCCGGCGGCTGACCTTCACCCATGGGGATCTGGAGATCACCTGCGCGGTTACGCCCCAGAACCGGGATATCTTTCGCGGCCTGCGCACGGCGACCACGCTGTCGAAGAACAACGATTTGGAATGGATCCGGGACTGGGTTACCTGGCATGTGCGGATGCACGGGCTGGAGGGCATGCTGGTCTATGACAACGGCTCTGATTGCTACGGGGTGGAGGACCTCGCTGCGATGCTGGGAGGGATCCCTGGGTTGAAGGCACACCGGGTGGTTTCCGCCCCGCACCGGTTCGGTCCCCACGGGCACGCGCCGCACGCGTTCCGGTCCAACTTCCTGCAGCCGGCCCTTCTGAACCTCGCGCGGGTCCGCTTCCTGTCGCGGGCAGAGGTGGTGCTGCAGGCGGACATCGACGAGCTCTTCGTCTCGTACGGGGAGGATACAGTATTCGACGCGGCGACGCGTTCGCCGTTCGGCTATGCCCTATTTGAAGGGACGTGGCGCTATGCGCCGGAGGTTGCCGGGCCGCGCCCGTCGTTCCGCGATCATGTGCGGTGCGATCCTTCGTCCTCCCGCCCGGAGACGAAGTACTGCATCTGCCCGCGCCGCCCTTTCGGCTTCATCCATTGGGAGGTGCACGGGGTGGTGAAGGGTTTCATGAAGAAAAAGTTCATCCGCCCGGACATCCGGTATCTGCATTGCGCCCAGATCACCACGCACTGGAAGTCCGGCAGAGGACTGCCGCCGCGGGAGCGGCTGGTGCATGATCCTGAGACGGAGGCGAAATTGGACGCGGTGTTTCCGCGCCGGATCCGTCAGGGTGCAGCGTCTGCCATCAAGGCCGCGGCGAGCGCACCGGACAGATAGGCCGGACGCCCCGCCGCGAAGCAGCCCTCGATCCGCCGTGTCTTTCGTTCCACGATTGTGAGGTCTGCGCGGTAGCCCTCTCTGAGCGCGCCGCGGTCATCGAGGTCGAGGATGCGTGCCGGACCCGCAGAAATGAGCGCCCAGGCATCGGCGAGCGACATGTCGCCCCGGTCGGCGAGCGTGAAGGCCGCCTGGGGGAGGGCCGCGTAGTGATAGTCCGATACCATCGCATCGACCAACCCGTCGCGGATGAGGTCCCTGGCGGAGACGTTGGTCTTGTGACTGCCCCCGCGCACCACGTTGGGTGCCCCCATAACGATGGGTGAGCCGCTGTCCCGGGCGTGCCGGGCCACCTCGCGGGACAGGGGAAATTCTGCGATGCGGGCGCCCAAGCGGGCATAGCGGTCGCGCCCCGCACAGGTCTCATCATCGTGGGAACCGAGGGTCAAGCCGCCCTCCCCCAACCGGGCTGCGAGGGCGGAAAGGGGGGCTTCGCATCTGGCAATGTTGGCGTGGAGCTCCTTCAGCAGGTCGAGGTGATCCTCCGGCGACCGGCGCGCCTTGAGCGCCGCACCGGTCAGGCGCGGGGGCCGCTTGCCTGCCGCGAGCTCCGTATGGGGCAGGTGGTCGTTGAAGACGACATAGTCCGCGACCCCGGCCAGCGCGAGATGCGCGAACCGGTCATACTGGTCCAGCATCGACACCTCGAAGCGGAGCTGAAGCCTGAGGTCGAGAAGCGCATCGGTGCGATAGCGCGCGAGGGCATTGGTGAGGTCCTCAGCGAAGTCCGGACCGCGCATGCCCCCTTCCCAGGAGAAGAACTGCGCGAGCCAGGCGGTGGTGATCCCGTGGGTGGCAAGCTCCGCCTCCAGCGCACGCAGGCCGAGCGCCTTGTCCGACACGGCGCCGCGGCGCGGTGCGAGATGCCACTCGAACCCATCGCCGTGCAGGTCGATGATACCCGGCAGGATCATGTGATCGGGCAGGGCCACGTCCCGCACGGGGCCGTCGCCAAACGAAAGCCGCCCGTCCTGCACGCTGATTGCCCCGATTTCGGGGCCATCGGGGAGGAATACCTCGGTATTGGTGAACCGGATCGAAGGAGACGGGGGCAGGGCCATATGCTGCGCATACTGCCCCCCGCGCCCTGGATCAACCGGGTGCGATCATCCCCTTGCTGCGCCGGGGGGTCGGCGCTAACTTGCCTGCCACAACAAAGAGCTTTGGGAAGAGCCGCAGCCCATGATGTCGTCCTCGCGCAAGATTGTTCGTGAGATTTCCTATGCCAACTCGGCGCAGACCCGCGCCGGACGCGCCATGATCCGGACGGTGGAAAACCTCACCGGGCGGGTGCGCCTGATCAAGATGGCCAAGGATTATGAAAAGGAAGTCGCGGCGGGCGCGGACTTCTGGGAAGTCATGGTGCGCCGCTATGGCCTGAAGCTCGATGTGATCGGCGGCGCGTTGCGCAACATCCCCTCCGAAGGGCCACTGGTGGTGATCTCCAACCACCCGTTCGGGATCCTCGACGGGCTGATGCTCGGTCACATCCTGAGCCAGACCCGGGGTGACTTTCGCATCCTCGCGCATCAGGTGTTTCGCAAGGCGGAGGATCTGAACCGGATCATCCTGCCGATCTCTTTCGACGAGACGAAGGAGGCGGTGAAGCTCAACCTTGAAACCCGCAAGACCGCGCTGCGCTACCTCGCGGACGGGGGGTGCATCGGTATCTTCCCAGGCGGGACGGTGTCGACATCCAACCGCCCGCTGGGCCGGCCGATGGACCCGGGGTGGCGGACCTTCACCGCCAAGATGATCGCGAAGTCCGGCGCGGTCGTCGTGCCGGTCTACTTCCATGGGGCGAACTCGCGCCGGTTCCAGCTCGCGAGCCACTTGCACTACACGCTGCGCATGGCGCTCCTGATCAACGAGTTCAAGACGCGGGTCGGTGGGTCGGTTCCCGTGGTGGTCGGGGAGCCGTTGCCATCGGAAGAGATCCAGTCCCGCGCGCGGGACCCGCGAGGCATGATGGACTATCTGCGCGCCGAGACTTACCGGCTTAGCCCGGAGCCGATTGACGATCTGAGCTACGGGTTCGAGTTCGAGGACGGTCATTGACGCACCCCCTTTTGCGCCGCTGTGCCGTAACATATCTCAGCGAAAACCGCCGGGAGAGTGCGCCATGATGAGCCCACGAAAGAAACGCCGTATCCAGTTGATCGTGCTGGGCTTTGCCCTGCTGATCGCGGCGACCGGGCTGATCATCGTGGGGATCGGCGAGGGTGGACAGTTTTTCCGCTCGCCCACGGACATTGCCGCAGCCGCGCCCCGGGATGGCGAAGTCTTCCGTCTGGGGGGGCTCGTGAAGGAAGGGTCGTGGGAGCGGGACGGGGAGCGTCACGCGTTTCTGGTGACGGACACGGAACTCGATTTCCCCGTGAGCTTCGTCGGCATTGTCCCGGACCTGTTTCGCGAAGGGACGGGAACGATCGTCACCGGGCAGATCGTCGACGGGGTCTTTATCGCGACGGAAGTGCTCGCCCGGCACGACGAGACCTACATGCCCGCGGAAGTCGTCGACGTGTTGAAGGAAAAGGGCGTCTACCAGGCCGAAACGGGCAGCTAGGCCCTCCGGTTCAATCGAATTTTAAGCAATTTGTGAAACCGTGCTGCGGAGCGGGCGGCAACGGGGATTGCTATGGTTTCGGTGACGGAAGTGACGGCAGAGATTTTGCGACGCGAGGGCGGGTTCGTGGACGATCCCGATGATCCGGGTGGGGCCACGAAACACGGCGTCACGGTGCACACCATGCGCAGGCTCGGCCTTGATCTGAACGGGGATGGAGGCGTGGACCGTGCGGACGTGCGTCTGTTGACGAAGGCGCAGGCCGCGCAGATCCTCGAACGGCACTACTTTCACAAGCCCCGGATTGGCACGCTGCCAGACGCGCTGCACGCGACGGTCTACGACATGTACGTGAACGCGGGCAGCGGGGCGGTACGGCTCCTCCAGACCCTGCTGACCCGGTTCGGTGAGGACGTCACCGCCGATGGCGTCATCGGGCCCCAGACCGCTGCCGCCGCCCGCAGGGTCGCGGACATCGTCGGAGCAGAGGCGCTCGCCGATGCCTACGGGATCGAACGGCGCGCATACTATTACCGGATCGGCGACCGGCGTGCCGCATCGCGCAAATATGCACGGCGTCGGGACGGCGGGAAGGGCGGCTGGATCCTGCGGGCGGAGGAATTCATCTCCCGACGTTACCATTTGAGCGCGGAGGCGCATGCGGAGCGGGTGTCCCAATGGGTCTGATTTCCCGCCTTTTCGGACTGGGCGAGGTCGCGCGCGGCGTCGGCGCCGCGGTCGGCGGTGTGGCGGAGGTGTTCACGGAGAACAAGACCGCGCGGGCACGTGCGGACCATGAAGCCTTCATCGCCGCGATCAGCCAGCACGGGGCGGAGTTCGCCCAGGGGCAGCGCACCGCGTTTGACAGGCTGATCGACGGGGCCAACCGCCTGCCGCGGCCGGCGCTTGCGTTGGCCACTCTCGGCCTCTTTGCCTACGCGATGGCGGACCCGATCGGGTTTGCCGCCCGGATGCAGGGGCTTGCGCTCGTGCCGGAGCCGCTCTGGTGGCTCGCCGGGGCAGTTATCTCTTTCTATTTCGGGGCGCGGGAGCTGCACCACGCACGTGGGGCCGGTGTGCCCGGCGTGACCGTGGCGCGGGACGTTGCGCGCACGATCCGGGATATTGAGGGGATGCGTCCGGCCGCTGTTGCCCCGCGTGATGCCGCGGAGGCCGATGAAAACCCGGTCGTCGCGGCATGGCTTGCCCGATCCGGATGAAGTGCGGTGTGGGTCGGGGCGCGGCGGGCTGACGCGGGCGCGTGCGTCGCAGGCAGATCACGGAGAAGCGCGTTGCCCCCGACGGTGCGCATAGTAGACTGCATCCAACCGAGTGCAGGAGACCCCGATGACCGCCGAGTTGGGCCATTTCGCATTGATCCTCGCCTTTGCCATTGCGCTGGTGCAGGGGATCGTTCCCATGGTGGGCGCATCCCGCGGCTGGGGAGACTGGATGCGGGTGGCCGTACCGGCGGCGCAGGCACAGTTCCTGTTGGTGGCGGTAAGCTTCGCGATGCTCACGATCGCCTTTGCGACTTCGGACTTCTCTGTCCAGCTTGTCGCGGACAACTCTCATTCGGCCAAGCCGATGCTCTACAAGCTCAGCGGCACGTGGGGGAACCACGAAGGGTCCATGCTTCTCTGGGTGCTGATCCTGGCACTTTTCGGCGCGCTGGTCGCAACGCTCGGGTCGAACTTGCCCCCGTCGCTGAAGGCGCGGACGCTGGGGGTGCAGGCGCTGATCTCCGTTGCGTTCTATGCGTTCATCCTGTGGACGTCGAACCCGTTCACCCGGCTCGATTTTCCGCCCATCGACGGGCGGGATCTCAACCCGCTGCTGCAGGATCCGGGCCTCGCGTTCCATCCGCCGTTTCTCTACATGGGTTATGTCGGGCTCTCGATGACGTTCAGCTTCGCGGTTGCGGCCCTCATCGAGGGGCGGGTGGATCCGGCCTGGGCCCGCTGGGTGCGCCCCTGGGCGCTGCTTGCGTGGACGACGCTGACCATCGGGATCGGCATGGGCTCCTGGTGGGCCTACTACGAACTCGGTTGGGGGGGCTGGTGGTTCTGGGACCCGGTCGAGAACGCCTCCTTCATGCCCTGGCTGATCTCCGCGGCGTTGCTGCATTCGGCCATCGTGGTCGAGAAACGGAACACGCTGAAATCCTGGACCGTGCTGCTCGCGATCCTCGCGTTTTCCTTCAGCCTCGTGGGCACATTTATCGTGCGCTCCGGGGTCATCACATCGGTCCATGCCTTTGCCAGCGATCCGACCCGGGGCGTTTTCATCCTCGCCATCCTCGGGGTCAGCGTTGGCGGCGCGCTGACGCTATACGCCCTGCGGGCGCACGAGCTGCGGTCGAGCTCCGCCTTTGGCACCGTGAGCCGGGAGAGCGCGCTGGTGATGAATAACCTCCTGCTCGCCGTGTCTGCGGCGGTGGTGTTCATCGGCACGCTCTGGCCCCTCTTCGTGGAGATGGCAACGGACGGGGAGGTCAAGCTGTCCGTCGGACCGCCGTTCTTCAACATCGCGTTCACGCCGTTCATGGTGTTGCTGGCGATGCTGCTGCCGCTCGGCTCCACCCTGCCGTGGAAGCGGGGCAAGCTGGGCAAGGCGGGGCGCCCGCTGACCGGTGCGCTGGTGCTCAGCGTCGTGCTCGGCGCCTTCGTCTACATGCTGCAGACCGGGACCGGGTTCCTCGGCCCCATCGGGCTGGCGCTCGGCGCGTGGATCGTGCTGGGCGCGTTCATGGATCTGGGCCAGCGGGCCAAGGCGGGGCAGGTCAGTGCGGGGGAAACGCTGCGCCGGTTGCGCAACCTGCCGCGGGCGGACTGGGGCAAGATGACCGCCCACGGCGGGCTCGGCATCCTCTTCATCGGGGCGGCCGCCATTACCGCGTGGGAGGTGCAGGATATCCGCGCTGCCCGGATCGGGGAGGCGTTCCCGCTTGGCCAGTACGAGATCCGGATCGAGCGGGTCGACCGCCTTCAGGGGCCGAACTATGTCGCGGATCGGGCGACGGTGACCGTGACCCGGGACGCCACGCTCATCAACACGCTCTCGCCGGAGAAGCGGTTCTACCCCGTGCAGCGTTTCCCGACCACGGAGGCCGGGATCGACCGGGGGATCTGGCGCGACGTCTATGTGTCGCTCGGCGAACGGCAGGAGGATGGCCGCTGGGCCGTGTCCTCCTACATCAAACCCTTCGCGAACTGGATCTGGGCGGGTTGCATCCTGATGACGCTCGGCGGGCTTCTGAGCCTCACGGACCGGCGCTACCGGGTTGGCGCGGTGCAGCCTAGGGTACCCAAGGCGTCGGCGGTGCCTGCGGAATGATCCGGACGCTTCTCATCCTCCTAATGCTGGCGGTGCCCGCGCAGGCGATCCAGCCGGACGAGGTGCTCGATGACCCGGCGCTCGAGGCGCGGGCGCGCACCATCAGTGCGGAACTTCGCTGCGTGGTCTGCCAGAACGAGAGCATCGATTTTTCGAGTGCGGAGATCGCGCGGGACCTGCGCCTTCTGGTGCGGGAGCGTCTGGTGGCCGGGGACACGGATGCGGAGGTCAAGGCCTTCATGGTCGCGCGCTATGGGGAGTTCGTGCTGCTGCGCCCGGTCTTTTCGGCCCGCAACGCGGCACTCTGGCTCGCGGGGCCGGTGCTGCTGCTGATCGGGGCTGCGCTGTCGTTCGCGTTCATCCGCAGGCGACCGGCTGCGTCCGACGCGCCGCTGAGTGCTGAGGAAAAGGCCCGGCTCGACGACGTGCTGAAGGATTGACCGGCCGGGTCGCGCCGTCACCGCCCTGTGTCTCCCAAACCGGCTGAGCGGGGCACTTCGGGCCTGCATGACGTGGCGGTGTCCGCCCCCTCCAACGCTTGCGCCGCCATTCAATTCGCATAGGTTGAGGGCAACCATAGAGGACGGGAGCGGCCATGACCTACGAAACAATCACCTATGTCGTGGAGGACAATGTCGCGCGCCTCACGCTGAACCGGCCCGACGTGATGAACGGGCTCACCGCCCAGATGCGGATCGACATCACCCACGCGGTGCAGCGGGCCGGGGACGAGGCGCGGGTCCTCGTCACCACCGGCGCGGGGCGGGGCTTCTGTTCCGGTCAGGATCTCGGCGACCGGACGTCCGCCGCCGACGTGAACCTCGAGCGCACGCTGCGCGACGAGTACGAACCGCTGCTCAAGGCGATCTACGATTGCCCGATCCCGACGATGGCCGCGGTGAACGGTCCGGCGGCGGGGGCAGGGGCGAATATCGCGCTGGCCCACGATGTCGTGTTCGCAACCGAGAGCGCCTATTTCCTTCAGGCCTTCGCCCGGATCGGCCTGATCCCGGATGCGGGCGGAACCTACTGGATGCCCCGTCAGATGGGGTTTGCGAAGGCGATGGGGGCCGCACTCTTCGCCGACAAGATCTCGGCCCGTCAGGCGGACGAATGGGGTCTGATCTGGTCCGCCGTTCCCGATGATACGTTTGCCGAGACGGTTGCGACCCGCGCGGCCCAGCTCGCCAAGGGTCCGACCGAAGGCTACCGCATGATGAAGCAGGCGCTGCGCGCGTCCTTCGACAACGGGCTCGACGATCAGCTCAGCCTCGAGGCGGAGCTGCAGGGCCGTGCGGGCAAGACCCGGGACTTCATGGAAGGGGTCATGGCGTTTCTGGAAAAGCGCCCCGCGCAGTACGAGGGGCGCTGATCCACCCATCAGTTCGAGTGACCGCTATGGTCCTCAGCGGGCCTCGTGGCATTCCGCTTTTGCACCGAGAAGATCACCTCGATGGTGCCCGCATCCTCGAACGTGAGGGTGACGGGGACCTGCTGGCCGTCCTGCACTGCGGCCTCAAGCCCGGTGAACATCACGTGCAGCCCGCCCGGCTCGAACGTCACCGCTTCGCCCGCGGGGATCGGGACCCCGGCCATCTGGTGGATCATCCGGGACACGCCGTTCGCGTCCGTCTCCGTCCGATGGAGCATGGTGTTGGGCAGCGTGCTTTGCGCATCCAGAAGCCTGTCATCGCCGGTCCCGGTGTTGGTGATGGTCATGTAGCCCGCGGCAGTGCGCGCCGTTGGCGGCGTCTCGAAGATATGGGGATGCGCGATGTTGAGCGCCCCGGCGGTGTAGTCGTGGGCCTGAGCGGTCCCCGCGAGGCAGAGCGCGACGCCCGCCATCATCAGAAGGGTTTTCATTGGATGGACTTCCTCCGTTCGCAGCAGGGTGTGCTGCCTGTCTGAAAGGGATGTTTGGGTCAGACGGGGAGGGGTGGTGCCCGGGACCTCGGGCGCAGACAGGGCCGCGCGGGGACGACATCCGCAGCGACGGGGCGCGCAATGCGCGCGACCTGACGGACCGGCACGGCCGGTTGGGTGGCGCCGCCGATATCGAGTGCCTTCGACAGGAGGCACGCCGGGCAGTCCGGCCCGACCTGTTCCGCGCCCTCACCACAGAGATCCTCCATGGTGCCACCGGTGGCAAAGAAGCTCTGCAGCGCGGGATCGGCCATGCGCACGTGGTGGCCATGACCCGCGGTCGCGTTCAGCGCGCCGAAAAGGACGGCGCAGAGAACAATCAGACGGTGCAGGCGGGCGCGAAGCATGCCCGATCGCTACCCGCTTCGCCCGTCCGGGGCAAGCGGCCTCGGGGCCGCAGGGCGAAACCGTGGTGCGCCCGGGCCCGCATCCCCGTGTGCTTGACCTCGGCGCGGGGCGTGCGAGGGTGCGGGGCATGAGCCTCACCCGTCTGACCCGCACCGCCCCCCTCGCGCTCGATACCGTGGCGGGTGACGAGTGCCTGTCTTTCTATCCGGGCCTTGCGGGACCGGTCGCGGAGCTGGTGCGCGGTGCGGGGGGAAGCTCGACCTACCTTGCGGGTCTTCTGCGGCGGGAGGCGGAGTGGCTCTCCTCCCAACTGAGCACGCCGCTGCCCGATGCGCTGACCGCGGCACGGGACGCCACGGCCGGGGCGGATCTGAAATCCCTTGGGGCCGCGCTTCGGACCGCCAAGCGGCGGACGGCTCTCCTGCTTGCGCTCGGCGACCTCGGGGGGGCGATGGCGCTCAGCGAGGTGACCGGGGCGCTCACGGAGTTTGCAGATTGGGCGGTGGAGACGGCTGCGGGAGCGCTCCTGCAGGAAGAGGCTGCGCGGGGGGGGCTGCCGGGTCTCGACGTCGGTCTCGATCCCCGCGATGCCGGGTATCTCGTGCTCGCGATGGGCAAGATGGGCGCGTTCGAGCTCAACTACTCGTCGGACATCGACCTCATCGTCCTCTTCGATGAAACACGTTTCGCGCCGGAGGATCACGGGGAGGCGCGGGCCGGTTTCGTGCGGGTGACGCGGAAGCTCGTGCGCATGCTCTCCGATGTTACCGACGGAGGTTACGTTTTTCGCACGGACCTGCGCCTGCGGCCCAACCCGGCGGTGACGCCGGTGTGCGTCGGCCTTCTCGCGGCGGAGCGGTACTACGAGGCCCATGGGCGGACGTGGGAGCGGGCCGCCTTCATCAAAGCGCGGGTCTGCGCGGGGGATCGCGCGGCGGGGGAGGCGTTTCTGACCCGGATGCGGCCCTTCGTCTTTCGCCGTCATCTCGATTTCGCCGCGATCGAGGATGCGCGGGAGATGATGCGCAAGATCCGTCATCACAAGGGGCTGACCGGGCCGATCACGGTCCGCGGTCACGATGTGAAGCTCGGGCGGGGCGGGATCCGGGAGATCGAGTTCTTTACCCAGACCCAGCAGCTCATCTGCGGCGGGCGGGACCCGCATCTGCAGGCACCAGGAACGCAGGAGGCGCTCACCGCGCTGCGTGATGCCGGGTGGGTGGAGCCCGCAGAGCATGACGCCTTGCAGGAGGCCTACATGGCCCACCGCACGCTGGAGCATCGGATCCAGATGCTCGAGGACGCGCAGACCCATTGGGTGCCCCGCGGCGACGCACGGTTCGCGGCGCTTGCGGCGCTGTGCGGCACCGACGATCTGCCGGTGTTCGAGGCCGGGCTCGCGCGGCGCTTCGAAACCGTGCACGCGATCACTGGCGGGGACGTGGTTCAGGAACATGCCGCGGAGCCCGCCACTCCGGTCTGTTTCGAGGATGCGGCGAGCGAGGCGATGGTGGAGAGCTGGCATCGCCTGCCCGCGACACGCTCCGACCGGGCCTCCGCGATGTTCGGGCGGATGCAGCCGGAGGTGCTGCGAAGGCTCGGGCAGGCGGCGGATCCCGGATCGGCGCTGGCGCAGTTCGATGCGTTCCTGCGCGGTCTGCCCGCCGGTGTGCAGGTCTTCTCGCTCTTTCAAGAGCGTCCGGCGCTCCTCGATCTTCTTGTGCAGATCTGTTCTTCCGCGCCGGCGCTGGCGCGGTATCTGGGGCGAAACGCGGGCGTGCTGGACGCCGTGCTCGATCCCCGGTTCTACGCCGCATTGCCCGATCTTGCCGGGTATCAGGCGCGGCTGGCGGAGTGGCTGGACCGGGCCGGGGATTTCGAGGATGCGCTCGATCTGGTGCGATTGTGGAACAAGGAGGCGCGGTTTCAGGTGGGCGTGCACCTCTTGCGGCAGATCAGCAGTCCGGAGGAGGTTGCGGTTGCCTACGCGGACATCGCGGAGGCCACGGTCAACGGGCTGATGGCTCCGGTCATCGCCGAAGTGTCGCGCAGGCACGGGCCGCCGCCCGGGCGGGGTGCCGCGGTGCTTGGCATGGGCAAGCTCGGGACCCGGGCGATGACGGCGACATCCGATCTCGATCTCATCGTCATCTATGACGCCGATCCGGCGGACGAGAGCGCGGGTCCGAAGCCGATCCCGGCGGCACAGTACTATGCGAAGCTCACCAAGACGCTCGTCAACGCCCTCACGGTGCCCACGGCGGAGGGGCGGCTTTACGAGGTCGACATGCGCCTGCGTCCCTCGGGCAAGCAGGGACCCGTCGCGACTGGCTTCGCCAGTTTCCGCACCTATCAGGCGCAGGAAGCCTGGACCTGGGAGCATCTGGCGCTGTGCCGTGCGCGGGCCGTTGCGGGGCGAGCGGACCTGCGACGGGATGTGACGGAGGCGATCGCCGACGTGCTTCTGATGCCCTGGGATCGGGAGCGCATCCTCGCCGACACCGCCGCGATGCGGGCGCGGCTTGCGGAGGCGCGCAAGGAGGGGCAGGGCGACCCCTGGGAAGTGAAGCAGGGCCCGGGCCGGTTGCTCGACATCGACCTCTTCCTGCAGGCCGGGGTGCTGATCTGCGGCCTCGGGGACCGGCCCATGGACGGAAACACGCCGGACCGTCTGCGGCAGGCGGACTGGCTCGACACGGAGGAACACCGGACGGTCGTCGACGCTCTCGGACTGCACGCGCATGTGCAGGCGCTCGCCCGGCTCTGCGTCGAGGGGCGGTTCGATCCGTCCGCGGCCGGTGCGGGGCTTGCGGAGGTGCTGACCGGGGCAACGGGGCACGGTAGCCTTGAGGAACTCACCACAGCTCTCGAAACGACGGCGGGCGCTGCTGCGACGCTCATCGACCGGCGGATCGGGACGGGCTTGACCCCGGATGACGCAAGGACAGATCGCCCCGCATGACGCTGCCCATTGTCTATCATCCGGACTACATGGCTCCGCTCCGCCACGGGCACCGGTTTCCGATGTCGAAGTACGGGTACCTGCGGGCGGCGCTGACCCGTGCGGGGCTGCTTCCCCACACCGGTGGCTACCTTGCCCCGGCGCCCGCCTCCCTCGGCCAGATCGCGGCGGTGCACGATCTTGGCTATGTGGAGCGTGCCTTTGCCACCCGCCTGACGGAGGCGGAGGCGCGCCAGATCGGCCTGCCCAACACGGAACGCGTGGTGCGCCGGGCGCGGTTGTCGGCGGCGGGAACGACACTCGCCGCGCGGCTCGCCCTCGAACACGGCATTGCCTGCAACGCGGCGGGCGGGTCGCACCATGCCGGGCCCGATGGCGGGGCGGGCTTTTGCGTGTTCAACGATGTCGCCGTGGCCGCCCGGACGCTGCTCGATGAGGGGATCGTCCGGCGCATCCTGATCGTGGATTGCGACGTCCATCAGGGGGACGGGACGGCTCGGATCTTCGCTGATGTGCCCCGGGTCTTCACCCTCTCCTTCCATGCGGAGAAGAACTATCCGGCGCGCAAGGCGGTCTCCGACCTCGATGTGCCATTGCCCGACAACCTGGCCGATGCGCCCTATCTCGAGACGCTCTCGCACCACCTGACGCCGCTTTGGAACCGGGTGCGGCCGGAGCTTGTGTTTTACAACGGCGGGGTGGATCCGCACCGGGATGACCGGCTGGGGCGTCTGGGCCTGACGGATGCGGGTCTGCGGGAGCGGGACCGGCAGGTGCTCTCCGCGGCCCGGAGGCGCAACGTTCCGGTGGTCGGCGTGCTCGGGGGCGGGTATTCAACGGACCCGGCGGAGGTGGCGGCACGCCACGCGCTGATGTTCGAGGAGGCCGCGCGGCTTGCGGCATGAAGGGGACGGGAACGGGATGAGCGACGACAGGGCGAAGCTGGGATGCTGGATAGATCTGCCCAGCCCCCATGTGGCGGAGATCGTCGGCGGGGCGGGGTTCGATTTCGCGGTGCTCGACCTCGAACACGGGATGATGAGCATCGAGAGCGCGAGCCTTGCCTTGATGGCGCTCAAGGGGACCGGCACGGCTGCCTATGTCCGCGTTCCCGAAGCCTCCGAGGCGTGGATCAAGCGCGCGCTCGATGCAGGCGCCGGCGGGATTATGGTGCCCAACGTGCAGGATTCGGAGCAGGCGCGGGCGATTGCGTCATGGTTCCACTATGCGCCGACGGGGCGGCGGGGGCGCGCGCCCGACATCATCCGGGCGACCGGTTATGGCAGGGATGCCGCCTACATCGCGGACTGGCCCGGAGATCATCAGCTGATCCTGCAGATCGAGACGCCGGAGGCTTTGGCCGACGTTGCGGAGATTGCCGCGGTGCCCGGCGTGACGATGCTGTTCTTTGGCCCGACGGATTTCACCGCGGCGGGCGGCTACACCGAGGACGCGCCCGAGATATCGGACGCGGCCCGACAGATCGCGAAAGCCGCCCACGCCGCCGGGCTTTCCGCAGGCACGGTGCTGTTCCCGAAGGTCTCGCCACCGGTGCTGGTTGAGATGGGATATACCCATGTGGCGATGGCAAGCGACGTGATTGCCCTGCGCATGGCGCTCGACGGGACGCTGGCCGCGACGCGGGGGGCGCTCAAATGACCAGTTATCTTGCGGAGGATCCGCGGGGCCTCATCCACGAGGCCTATGCGATGGAAATAGGGATCGAGGATGCGCGGTCGATCTTTCTCGATTGGGCGTTGGTCGATGCGCCTGCCGGGGATCCGCGTGAGGCGATCGCGGCAGCACTCGCCCGCTACGGGGCCGCGCAGCCGGATCATCCGATGACAGCGGTTCTGCGGGCGGGCCTCGGTGACAGCGGCGGACCCCGGCGCCGGGGCGGGCGTGCGTCCCGGATCACGACATGAGCGCGACACCCGCGATCTCAGCGGAGCTGCTCACGCGTCTCATGGACGTGATCGAGGGGGACATCGCGCCCCTGACCCGGAAAGAAACGCTCCGCGGCAACAAGATCTTCGGCGCGGCAGTCCTGCGAAAATCCGACCTTTCGCTGGTGCTGGCAGAGACCAACAACGAGGTCGAGAACCCGCTTTGGCACGGGGAGATTCACTGCCTCAAGCGGTTCTACGAGCGACCCGAGGCGGGCCGACCGGACCCGTCGGAGCTGATCTTTCTGACCACGCACGAACCCTGTTCGCTCTGCCTGTCGGCGATCACCTGGGCGGGTTTCGACAATTTCTTCTACTTCTTCAGCCATCAGGACAGCCGGGACAGCTTCGCCATTCCGCACGATCTGAACATCCTGAAGGAAGTGTTCGCGGTCGAGCCTGGCGGCTATCGGACGACGAACGCGTACTGGTCCGCCCACGGGATCCGGGCGGAGATCGACCGGACCGGCGGGGCGGAACAGTCCCGTCTGCAGGAACGGGCCGTGCGGATCGATGCGCTCTATGCGGATCTGTCGGCGCAGTATCAGGCGCGGAAGGGAACTGGGTCCATTCCTCTGCGCTGAGCGTGTGTCAGTCCGCCGAGAGGGCGGCGAGCACGCGGACCCAGCTGCGGATCCCCTTGTGGAAGCTGGTGACGTTGTACTTCTCGTTCGGGCTGTGGATCTGGTCGTCCGCGTGGGCAAACCCGATGAGCATGGAATCCATGCCGAGTATGTCCTTGAAATGGCCCGCCACGGGGATGGAGCCGCCGCCCCCCTCATAGATCGCCGGTTTGCCCCATTCGTCGGACAGCGCGCCGCGCGCCTTCTCGAAGGCCGGATCATCGATGCGCATCGTCGTGCCCTTCGACGAGCCGTGTTCGATGTAGCGCACGGAACAGTCCGCGGGCAGGTGCGCCTCAACATGGGCGTGGAGCGCCGCGCGGATCGCATGGGGATCCTGGTCGCCTACCAGGCGGCAGGAGACCTTTGCCGAGGCCTGGGCGGGCAGCACAGTCTTGAAGCCGTCACCGGTGTAGCCACCCGTGATGCCGTTGAACTCGCAGGTCGGGCGGGTCCAGATCATCTCGAGCACGCGGCGGCCCTTCTCTCCCGCAGGATCGGCGAGGCCGACTGCGCCGAGGAAGGCGCTTTCGTCGAAGCCCAGACCGTCCCACTGGGCAAGCAGATCGTCGGAGGGTTCGACGACGCCGTCATAGAAGCCGGGCAGGGTGACCCGTCCGGTCTCATCATGGAGGTTCGCGAGGATCTTCGTGAGTACCCGGATCGGGTTCGCCGCTGGGCCGCCATAGGCGCCGGAATGGAGATCGCGGGACGCGGCCTCGATGATGATCTCCTCCCCCATCAGACCGCGCAGGGAGGTGCAGATCGACGGTGTCTCCCGATCCCACATGCCCGTGTCGCAGATGAGCGCGATGTCGGCCGTCAGCTCTTTGGCGTTCTCCTTCATGAAGGGGATGAGGGAGGGGGAACCGCTCTCTTCCTCACCTTCGAGGAAGATCGTGATGCGGCAGGGCAGCGCGCCGTGCACGGCGACCCACGCCCGGCACGCCTCGACGAAGGTCATGAGCTGTCCCTTGTCGTCGGAGGATCCGCGCCCCCGGATCACCTGCTCGCCGGCACGGTCCTCGATCGCCGGGTCAAAGGGATCGTGGTGCCAGAGCGTCAGCGGATCGACGGGCTGAACGTCATAATGCCCGTAGAAGAGGACATGTGGGTCCCCCTCACCCCCATGCGCGACCACCATCGGGTGCCCGGTCGTGTCCCGGCGGGAGGCGTCGAACCCGATGGAGGCAAGGTCCGCGACCAGACCGTCAGCGGTTTCTCCCAGCGCGGTGGCATAGGCGGGATCCGTGGAAATGCTGGGTTTGCGGAGCAATGCGAACAGCCGCTCGAGCGTCTCCTCCAGCCCGTTATCCACCGCAAGGAGAGTTTCATCGAGCTGGGTCATGGCCGGTCCTTTCGATTCGGAGCTTTCGGAGATTGGTTGCCCAGCCTTATCGAGAAAACGGTTTATCAGGGTAGGGAATTCCTTTACTTCTGTGCCTTAATGAAACGCGGACCGGGTAGGGAACCGCGCAAGAGAGGCGGGCAATGACCGTGGGACGATACATGGTGAAATTGGGGGGTGTGGCGCTGCTGCTGGCGGGCTGTTCGCTGTCGCAGGGACCCTCCGCGACGGACCGGACGCAAGGGGGGGAGCTGGTGGATATCCCGGCTGCCACCTGGGTCGATCCGGATGGCTGCGAGCATTGGGTATTCGACACCGGGGTCGAGGGGTTCATCACCCCGAAGCTGACCCGGGACGGGCGGCCGGTCTGCTCCGAAACGAGCACGGCCGCGGCCACCGCGGGCGAGGTGCCCGGGCCGCTCACCTTTGGCATCGTACGCGGGCTTGCGGCGCAGAACGACCGGTTCGCCCTCTCTGCCGATGCGACGTTCGATGTGGACAGTGCGGTGGTGAAACCCGCCGCCTTCCGCGATCTGGAGCGGTTCTTCCGCTTCCTCGATCAGGAAGGGTTCCGGTCTGTGCTCATCGAAGGCTACACGGACTCCACATCGTCCGAAGACTATAATCTGCAACTGTCCTTGCGCCGCGCGCTCGCCGTAGCCGCGATTGCGGAGCGCTACGGGCTCGAGGCCCGCGCGGTGGGCAAGGGCGAAAGCAGCCCGCGGGCGGACAACGTGACGGAGCAGGGACGCGCGGCCAACCGCCGCGTCGAACTGCGCCCGCTGCGCTGAGGAGGAGAGCATGAGGCATATCGTCAGAACATCAGCGATCCTGCTGTCCGCCCTCGTCATGAGCGGGTGCACAGGCTTTTTCAGCCAGCAGTACGCGGACGGGGATCCGGATATCGACCGGGGCATCGACGCACACCGCCTTTCGGACATGCGTGCGTCGATCTGGGTCGATCCCTATGGCTGCGAGCATTGGTTTATCGACGATGGCGTCGAGGGCTACCTCACCAACCGGTTGAACCGGGACGGTACCCCGCGCTGCGGCCCCCCGCCGCCGCGCTAGGCTATGGAGGACCGCTGGCTGGCCCGGGCAAAGCGTGTGCATGCACTCGCGACGACCGGTCTGAGCTTCAGCCGCGATCCCTTTGATATCGAACGGTTCGAGGAGCTGCGCGGCATCGCCGAGGCGATGCTGGCAGAGCTTGCCGATGCCCCTGTCGCTCAGATCGCGGGCCTGCTGGCTCCCGGGTCAATCGGCTATGCCACGCCGAAGGTTGATGTCCGTGGCGCTGTGTTCCTCGACGGTCGGATCCTGCTTGTCCGCGAACGGCAGGACGGGCTCTGGTCCATGCCGGGCGGCTACGCGGATATCGGGCTTTCAGCCTCTGAAAACGTGGTCAAGGAAGTGGCGGAGGAGGCCGGTCTCGCCGTGTCGGCCCGTCGACTCTATCACCTGCGTCACAAGGCGAAGGGCCCCGGCGAGCCGGACATGCGGGACTTTTACAAGCTCTATTTTCTGTGCGAGGCGGAGGGTGCGCAATTACCGACGCCGGGACACGAGGTGCTCGACATCGGCACCTTCGCCCGCGACGGGCTCCCGCCGCTTTCAACGGGACGGGTCACCGTCGCGGATGTGGAGCGGGCGTTCGCTGCCGCAGAGGGGCCGGATCTGCCGACGGTTTTCGACTGATCCAGCTTAGGCCGGGTACCTTGGTAGGGGGACTGTCGCCGCATCTATCGAGGCAATTCTGGCCGCCGGGCCGTTCCGATGGCGCGGTGCTCCGATACGGACAGACACGCCGTGATCTTTCGAACCCCTAGCGGGTGATCCAGCCGCCGCCGAGCACCCGGCTGCTTTCGCCTTCGTAGAAGACGCAGGCCTGACCGGGCGCGACGCCTTCCTCGGCGACAATCAGGTCCACCTCGGCAGTATCCGCGCCGGTGGGGCGCAGGCGCGCTGCCCGCGGCGGGCGGGTAGAGCGGACCTTGACCTCGAGATCCCAGCCGCCCTCCGGCGCCGCGTCAAACGGCGCATCGCCGATCCAGTTCACTTCCTTGATCGCGATCGTCCGGGTCGCGAGCGCCTCCCGCGGGCCGACGACGACCTGCTGCGTGTCCGCGTCGAGCTTCACCACATAAAGCGGCTCTCCGCCGCCGATGCCGAGGCCGCGGCGCTGCCCGATCGTGTAGTGGATGACGCCTCCATGCTCCCCGAGCACGCGCCCGTCGAGATGCACAATCTCCCCGGGCTCCGCGGCCCCCGGACGCAACTTCTCGATCACCGCGGCGTAGGAGCCGTTGGGCACGAAACAGATGTCCTGGCTATCCGGCTTGTCCGCGACGCTGAGCCCGTATTGGGCGGCGAGGGCGCGCGTCTCCGCCTTCGACCGCAGATGGCCAAGCGGGAAGCGCAGATAGTCGAGCTGCTCCGGCGTGGTGGAGAAGAGGAAATAGCTCTGATCCCGGTCGAAATCCGCCGCGCGGTGAAGCTCCGCGCCCGCGGGCCCGACCTTGCGCTGGATGTAGTGTCCCGTGGCCATGCAGTCCGCGTCGAGGTCCTTCGCGGTTTCCAGCAGATCCCGGAACTTCACCCGCTCGTTGCAGCGGATGCAGGGGATCGGGGTTGCCCCGGCGAGGTAGGCATCGGCGAACTCGTCGATGACGCTTTCGCGGAACCGGTTCTCATAGTCGAGAACGTAGTGGGGAAAGCCCATGGTTTCCGCCACCCGGCGCGCGTCGTGAATGTCTCGCCCGGCGCAGCAGGCTCCCTTCTTCGCCAACGCTGCCCCGTGATCGTAGAGCTGCAGGGTCACACCGACGACGTCGTAGCCTTCATCGGCGAGCTGCGCTGCGACGACGGAGCTGTCCACGCCACCGGACATCGCCACGACGACACGGGTGTCGGCGGGCGCGCGGTCGAAGCCAAGGCTGTTCAGCTCGGGCATGAGTCAGGGTCCGGTTCTGAGTGATTTGATCGGACATATAATCGAATTGTCCACAAGCACAATGGCCCGTTTTACCTCCGCTTAAGCGCACCTCCCTACCCAGAGGGTGGGAGGCACAGGAGGGTGCAACATGTATATCCGACGGAGCAATAAGCCCGTCTTCGCGACCGATCATGAGGGCAAAACCATATCGAGGGCTGATCTGCCGCCCCCCGATACGGTACGCTGGGTCGCACGACGGAAAGCGGTTGTCGTGGCAGCCGTTAAAGGGGGCATCATTACAGCCGAAGAGGCCTGTTCCCTTTATGATCTTTCCCCGGAAGAGCTGCAAAGCTGGCAAGAATCTCTCGAAAAACACGGCGCGAGTGCGTTGCGGGTTACAACTCTTCAGAGATACAGATAATATATTTTCAATTTTAGATTGTTACGCGGGTAACGGTAAGGCCATGTTAACTTTTATAAACATTAATTGGGCGAGGCAGAAGCCCGACCACTTTGTTTAGGAGGCAGTCGAATGCGCGTATTGCTCGTAGAGGACGATGCATCAACGGCCAAGAACATTGAGTTGATGCTCGCGAACGCGAATTTTAACGTCTACACCACCGATCTCGGCGAAGAAGGGATCGATCTGGCGAAGCTGTACGACTACGACCTGATCCTCCTCGACCTGAACCTGCCGGACATGCACGGGCACGATGTGCTGCGCACGCTGCGGGTGGGCAAGATCGACACGCCGATCCTGATCCTCTCCGGTGAGGATGCGGCGGATGTGAAGATCAGGGGCTTCGGTTTCGGTGCGGATGACTACCTCACAAAACCCTTCCATCGGGAAGAGCTGATCGCCCGCATCCATGCGATCGTGCGACGGTCCAAGGGGCATGCGCAGTCGGTCATCGAAACGGGCAAGGTGCGCGTGAACCTCGACGCAAAGACCGTGGAGGTGGGCTCCCGCGCGGTGCATCTGACCGGCAAGGAATACCAGATGCTGGAGCTTCTCTCGCTGCGCAAGGGCACGACCCTTACCAAGGAGATGTTCCTCAACCACCTCTACGGGGGCATGGATGAGCCGGAGCTCAAGATCATCGATGTGTTCATCTGCAAGCTGCGCAAGAAGCTTGCGACCGCGACCGGCGGGGACAGCTATATCGAAACGGTGTGGGGCCGCGGCTACGTCCTGCGCGATCCGGTGCCGATGGAACATGAAGGAGAGCCGATCGCCCAGTCCGCCTGAGGGCTGGACGGGGCGCGGGCCGCGCCGTATCTCTGACCAACACTGGTCGGGGAGGGCGCGATGGCTCCATCACAGGAAATCGATCTTGCGGGCGTGGACCCGGACGCGGTCTCCGAAACCGATGCGGCCGGGATCCTCGCGGCCCTTGCCCGGCGGATGGCCGAGGCGGATGTGGGCTACCACGGCAACGACGATCCGATCATGTCCGACGCGGAATATGACCGGCTCAAGGCGATAAACCTCGCACTCGAAACACGGTTTCCGGACCTTGTCCGGGCCGACAGTCCGTCGCTCAAGACCGGGTCAGCGCCGTCTGACAGTTTCGCGAAGGTCCGGCATCGGGTGCCGATGCTGTCGCTCTCGAACGTGTTCGACGACACGGACGTGGCCGAATTCGTGGAGCGGGTGGCACGGTTTCTCGGCACGAACGATCCGATTGCCGTCACGGCGGAACCGAAGATCGACGGGCTCTCGCTCAGCCTGCGCTACGAAAACGGTGCGCTGGTCGAGGCGGCAACCCGAGGCGACGGGGAGGTCGGTGAGAACGTCACCGCCAACGCCCGCACCATCGACGATGTTCCCGAGCAGCTGACCGGTGCGCCGGACGTGCTTGAGGTGCGCGGCGAGGTCTACATGTCCCACGATGCCTTTCGCGCGCTCAACGTGCGGCAGGAGGAGGCGGGGCAGAAAATCTTCGCCAACCCGCGCAACGCGGCGGCAGGCTCGCTCCGCCAGCTCGACGCGACGATCACAGCCGCACGCCCACTCAGGTTCTTCGCCTATGCCTGGGGCGAAGTGAGCGCGGCGCTCGCCGACACCCAGATGGGCGCGATCAACCGGCTGGCGTCTCTCGGGTTCCATACCAATCCCCTCACCGCGCTCTGCACCGGTGTGGAAGAGATGATCGCGCACTACACCCGGATCGGCGAGATGCGGCCCGAGCTTGGCTACGACATCGACGGCGTCGTCTACAAGGTCGACGATCTCGCCTTGCAGACCCGGCTCGGTTTCCGCTCGAACAATCCCCGCTGGGCCACGGCGCACAAGTTTCCGGCGGAGGTCGCCTCCACGGTGCTGGAGAAGATCGAGATCCAGGTCGGGCGGACCGGTGCGCTCAGCCCGGTCGCGCGCCTGCGCCCGGTGACGGTCGGCGGCGTCGTCGTCTCCAATGCAACGCTCCACAACGCGGACTACATCGCTGGCGTGGACAGCAAGGGCCAGCCGATCCGTGACGGCAGGGACATCCGTGAGGGCGACACGGTTTCGATCTACCGCGCAGGCGACGTGATCCCGAAGGTCAAGGATGTGGACCTGAGCTGCCGCCCCGTCGATGCGAGGCCCTATCAGTTTCCGACACTCTGCCCCGAATGCCAGAGCCACGTGGTCCGTGAGCCCGGCGAGGCCGTGCACCGCTGCACCGGTGGTCTGATCTGCCCCGCGCAGGCGGTGGAAAAGCTCAAGCACTTCGTCTCCCGCGCCGCCTTCGACATAGAGGGGCTGGGCGCGAAGCAGGTCGAGGCCTTTTTCACCGACGGCTGGATCGCGACACCCGCAGATATCTTCACGCTGGAGGAGCGGTTCGGCGACGGCTTGCAGCAGCTCAGGAACCGGGAGGGGTGGGGGCAGAAATCCGCGGACAATCTCTTTGCGGCGATTGCGGAGAAGCGGCGCATCCCGCTCAACCGGCTCATCTTCGGCCTTGGCATTCGCCATGTGGGCGAAAGCTCGGCGATGCTGCTCGCCCGTCGCTACGGAACCTGGGCGGCGTTTTCGGCCGCGATGCAGGAGGCTGCGGAGGCGGAAAGTGCTGCCTGGGCAGAGCTCGTCGATATCGATGGCGTGGGGGACGTAATGGCCCGGGCGATCGTCGATTTTTTTGTCGAACCGGTGGCGCGGGAAGCACTGGACCGGTTGATCGCCCATCTCGACATCGAAGCGGTCGAGGCACCGGCGACCGAAGGCAGCCCGGTTGCGGGCAAGACGGTCGTGTTCACCGGCACGCTGGAGAAGATGACCCGGGCGGAGGCGAAGGCGCGGGCAGAAGCGCTCGGCGCGAAGGTCGCTGGCTCGGTCTCCAAGAAGACCGATCTTGTCATCGCGGGGCCGGGAGCCGGGTCGAAGGCGAAAAAGGCCGAAGAGCTGGGCATCGACATCCTCACCGAGGACGACTGGCTTGCGCTGATCGCGTGACCTGATGCCCCGGCCCGAGATCCTCTTCCCGCTCTTTGCAGACCTTCAGACCCTCCCTGGGATCGGGCCGAAATCCGTGACGAACTACGAACGGCTCGGGGTGACCCGGCCCCGGGACCTGCTTTTCACCCTGCCGCAAGGCGGGATCGACAGGCGACTACGCCCAACGGTGGCAGGTCACCCGCCCAGCGTGGTGACCGTGGAGGTGGAGGTGCTCAATCATCAGGCGCCTCGCCAGCAGGGGCGGCCGCACCGGGTCTGGGTCTCCGACGGGCAGGCGGAGTTTGCTCTGATATTCTTCCACGCACGGTCGGACTGGCTTTCCCGCCAGCTTCCCGTTGGTGGGCGGCGGGTGATCTCGGGCAAGCTCGAGCACTTCGATGGGGGCGCGCAGATGGCCCATCCCGATCACATCCTGCCACCGAAAGAGCTCAAGGACCTGCCGGAGTTCGAACCGGTTTATCCGCTAAGCCAGGGGATCACCCAGAAGGGGATTGCCCGGGCCGCTGGCGGTGTGCTTGCGGGGGTGCCGGAGCTTGCGGAATGGATCGATCCGACGGTGCTTGCGGACCGGGGCTGGCCGGACTGGCGGGCGGCAGTCCGGGCCGTACACGCGCCGACGCGGCAGGAGGATGTGGCGCCGACCCATCCGGCTCGGGCGCGGCTTGCCTACGACGAACTGCTCTCTCACCAGATGGCGCTCGGCCTCGCCCGCGCGTCTGCACGGCGCAAACCGGGTCTGCGCACCATGGGTGACGGGCGGTTGCGGGATCGTCTGCGCGCCTCCTTGCCCTACGCACCCACGGGCGCGCAGACCCGCGCGGTGGCGGAGATCGTCGAGGATCTCGCGGCCCCCCATCGCATGAACCGCCTGCTGCAAGGGGATGTCGGATCAGGAAAAACGCTTGTGGCCATGCTTGCGATGCTCGCCGCGGTCGAGGCCGGGGGTCAGGCCGCGCTAATGGCCCCAACGGAAATCCTCGCGCGCCAGCATATGGAGGGGCTTGGCCCGCTTGCGCGGGATCTCGGCATTCGGATGGAGTGCCTGACCGGCCGGGACAAGGGGGCGGAGCGGGCCGCACGGCTCGCGGCACTCGCCTCAGGAGAGATCGATATCCTGATCGGGACCCACGCGCTGTTCCAGAAGGCGGTGGTGTTCGCGGATCTGCGCCTCGCGATCATCGACGAACAGCACCGGTTCGGGGTCCGGCAGCGGATGGATCTGGGGGAAAAGGGGGCGGCGGTCGATATCCTCGTGATGACCGCGACACCGATCCCACGCTCCCTGTCGTTGGCTCACTATGGCGACATGGATCTCAGCATCCTCGACGAAAAACCGCCGGGCCGGAAACCGATCGAGACCGTGCTCGTGAGTGCGGAGCGTCTGTCCGAGGTTGTCGCGCGGATGGGCAGGGCGATCGCCGAAGGCCGCCGCGCCTACTGGGTCTGCCCGCTGGTGGAGGAAAGCGAGGTCGTTGCGATGACCGCCGCTGAGGACCGGTTCAAGCACCTGCGTGCCGCCTTGGGCGAGGGAGCTGTTGGCCTCGTCCATGGCCAGATGCCTCCGGCCGAAAAGGACGCCGCGATGGAGGACTTCATCGCCGGTCGCACCAAGCTTCTGGTGGCAACGACGGTGATCGAGGTGGGCGTCAACGTGCCTGAGGCCACGATCATGGTTATCGAGCAGGCCGAACAGTTCGGCCTCGCGCAACTGCACCAGTTGCGGGGCAGGGTGGGGCGCGGCGGTGAGGCCTCCACCTGCCTTCTGCTCTACAGCGGCCCCCTCGGGGAGACTGCCCGCGCCCGCCTGCAGATCATGCGGGAGACGGAGGACGGCTTCCGGATCGCCGATGAGGATCTGCGGCTGCGCGGTGCGGGAGACGTGCTCGGCGTTCAGCAATCCGGCCTGCCACGGTTTCAGATCGCGGACCTCGAACATCAGGGGGACCTTATGGCCACCGCGCAGAAGGATGCCCGGCTTGCCCTCGATCAGGATCCGAAACTCGAAAGCGCGCGGGGCGAGGCCCTGCGCACGCTGCTCTACCTCATGGACCGGGATCAGGCGATCCGTCTACTTTCCGTTGGTTAACCATGGCTTAGCATTTTGTTCCGATAATGTTCCCATTTTGTGTTGACAGAATTGGGTCGAAAAGAGAACATTAGGGCAACACAGCAGAACACACCGAGGATGTTCCGATGATTGCTCGCCTGACCCAGAAGCTGCCCGCCCGTCATATCATCGAAGATACGCTTGGTTTTGCAGCGCTTTGCGTGCTGGTCGTCGGCGCGATGTTCGCCCCCGGCATGATCTGACAGTTTCGCCTGCGGTCCCGAAAGGTCCGGCCCCCCAGCCTTCTACTCTGTCCCGGTGAAGGTGTTATCGCTGTCTGATTGCCTCTCAGACACCGTCTGTCCCACGGGTTCGACCTTGATCGCCACCTTGTCGCCGCGCGTCACCCCGACGTTGCGGCGACTTTTTTATGTTCGAGGCTTTCCATCGCCTCGAGCGTGGCCTCCGGCACGAGAAGGATCGAGGCGTGGCGATTTTTGTAGGAGCGGGCCGGCATAAGTGCCTCGTACCCTTCGAACGGCGCATCGGGAACAGGGCCCTCCGCCTTGAGCATCGCCTTGAGCTGATCGCGGGCGGCGCGCACATCCTCGACCGTTTTGCCGATCGCCTGCCCGGCGAAGACCGCGGCGGAGGCCTGACCGAGCGCGCAGGCCTTCACGTCCTGCCCGAAACCGGTGATGACCCCATCCTCCACGGTCACGTCCACATGGACCGTCGACCCACACAGGGGTGAGCGGCGCATGACGGTCGCGTCCGCGCCCGCCAGCCGGTCGTGGTGCGGGATATCGGTGGCCAGCGCCAGGATGCGCTGGGAGTAGAGCTTCATCAGGTCGTCATCGGTGCTCATGCTGGTCTTCCCCTGCTCGCGCCTGCGCTATAGATAGACCGTCCGATCTTCCCTGCAAAGAGAGCTCAAATGACGCGCTTTGATCCAGCCGCACTAAAGTACAACGAGGCGGGCCTGATCCCGGCCATCGCGCAGGATCACGAAAGCGGTGAGGTGCTGATGATGGCGTGGATGAACGCGGAGAGCCTCGCTGAGACACTTGAGACCGGCCGCGCGACCTACTGGTCGCGGTCCCGGCAGGCATTCTGGCGGAAGGGTGAGAGCTCCGGCCATGTGCAGACGGTGACCGATCTGAGGGTCGATTGCGATCGGGACTGCATCCTGATGCTGGTCGAACAGGTGGGCCCGGCCTGCCACACGAACCGGCGGACCTGCTTCTACACGGCGGTGCGGGACGGCGCGGAGGTGGAACTCATGTCACCGGAGACCGACTAGCGCGCGGATCTCTTCGGGGCTGCACTCCTCCGCGCGGTAGAGCCGGATGGCGCGCGCATCGTCTCTCTTCGCCAGGCGTTTGCCTGCCTCATCACGGATAAGCCGGTGGTGGCGGTAGACCGGCGTCGGCAGGTCGAGCAGGCGTTGCAGGACCACATGGATCGCCGTGGCATCGAACAGATCCTCCCCCCGGGTCACGTGGGTGATGCCCTGCGCTGCGTCGTCCACAACGACGCTCAGGTGGTAGGAGGTGCCCATGTTACGGCGCGCGAGGACCACATCGCCGACCTCCCGCCGTACGGTTTGAGCTGCGAGGTGCACGGTCGTGGGCTTACCGATCGTGTTGCGGGATCGCGCGATATCCCGTGTTCCGATCTCTGCGAACAACAGATCCCCAACGTGATCGAGGGCTTGCCCCATGTTCAGGCGAAGCACCGCGTCCACCGGCATCGGTCCGGAGGGCACATGCCTGCATGTCCCCGGATAGACGATCCCGTCCGGCCCGATGAGCGGCGCGCCCTCCTGCGGGGCGGAAGCGGCGGTTTCGATGTCGCGCCGGGTGCAGGTGCAGGGATAGAGGACGCCGAGGGACCAGAGCTGCGCCAGGGCAGCGCGATAGGCATGCGTCCGTTCTGACTGGCGCATGACCGGTTCCTCCCAGCGCAGCCCCAGCCACCGCATATCGTCGTAGATCAGCGCCTCCCATTCCGGCCGCGCCCGGCTCCGGTCGATATCCTCGATGCGGAGGAGAAAGGTGCCGTCCGTTCGCTCCGCCGCCTCGAACGCCGTAAGAGCAGAGAAGGCGTGGCCCAGATGCAGGGGGCCCGTCGGCGATGGGGCGAACCGTTCCCTAACGTTTGCGGAGCACATAGACCGTTGATTTTAGGTCGATCTTTGGCAGGTGTTCGCCATAGGCCTTGAACACCAGGTCGGCACCGCCCTCATCGACCCAGCCGGAGATACGGCCCTCGTACGTCCAGTCCGCAAGCGCGTGGTCGTTGAGCGAGAACACGAAATGTCCCCCCGCGGGCAAGATGCCCATGACCGCATCCAGCGTCTCCGCCGGGGCATGACCCGGGTTCAGCACGCCAACGGCGGAGACCGCTGTGTAGCTGCCCTCGGGCACTGGAAGTGGATCCTCAAGATCCACCTCGCGCAGGGTGCGGTAGATGCCGCGGGCACGGGCCTGCGCGATCATCTCAGGGCTCAGGTCGAGACCATCGAGGACCGTGAATCCCCCCGCACGATAGGCAAGACCGGAAAGGCCGGTACCGCAGCCGATGTCGAGGATCGGTGTGCTCCCGTCCTCGACGAACTCAGCGAGTGCCGCGGCACATCGGGCGGGGGTCGCGTAACCGTTTTCGGAGACTTCCGCGTCATAACTCGCGGCCCAGTCATTGTAGAGGTCCCGCGTCGCGTCCCGTCCGCCGATATCGTAGACCTTATCGAGGAACTTTTCCGTCACACCTGTCCCCCTCCCTCGGGGACGGGGCGAGCTTAGGCGGGTATGGCTGTCGTGCCAAGGGCGGGCAAGGCGGTGAGCCAGGCTTGCCAGTCCGCCTTCGCCCGGTCGGTGTAGGCGATCTTCCGATCCTTCTTGCCCCGGCGCCCCTTCCGGACGTCTTCGAGCGGAGGAAAGAGGCCAAAATTCACGTTCATGGGCTGAAACGTCTCCGCCTCCGCCCCTCCGGTGATGTGGGTCAGAAGCGCGCCGATGGCGGTGGTGGGGGGCGGCGTCGCGATCTCCAGCCCGAGGCGCTCATAGGCCGCGAGACGCCCGGCGAGCAGGCCCATCGCCGCGCTTTCCACATAACCCTCCACTCCGGTCACCTGCCCGGCAAAGCGCAGGGAAGGGCGAACCCGCAGGCGCATCCGGTCGTCTAGCAACCTCGGGGAATTGAGGAACGTGTTGCGATGGATGCCGCCAAGGCGCGCAAACTCCGCATTCGCAAGGCCGGGAATAGATTGAAAAACAGCCTTCTGCGCGCCGTACTTCATCTTCGTCTGGAAGCCGACGATGTTGTAGAGCGTGCCGAGCGCGTTTTCCCGCCGCAACTGGACAACCGCGTGGGGCTTCACGTCCGGCTGGTGCGGGTTGGTGAGGCCCACGGGCTTCAGCGGCCCCCAGCGGAGGGTTTCGCGCCCCCGTTCGGCCATCACCTCGATGGGCAGGCAGGCCTCGAAATAGGGGGTGTCCGCCTCCCACTCCTTGAATTCGGTCTTGTCCGCGGCGAGCAGCGCGTCGATGAACGCCTCGTACTGAGCCTCGGTCATCGGGCAGTTGAGATAGGCGCGGCGTTCCTCCTCCGTCTCGCCCTTGTCGTAGCGGGACTGGAACCAGGCCTGGCTCATGTCGATGCTGTCCGCATGCACGAT
>JBCBAP010000043.1:0-30085 GCA_038532435.1 Pseudomonadota bacterium
GCTCGAGGCTGCAGGCGTCAATCTTGTGTTCACCCCAACGCCGGAGGTCATGTACGACCGGCCAACGGACTTCGGCGTTGACCCCGGCACGCTCGGCGCCGTTCTCATGGGCGCGCTTCGGCCCGGGCACTTCCGCGGGGTGGCGACCGTGGTGACCAAACTCTTCAACATCGTTCAGCCCGACCGCGCCTACTTTGGAGAGAAGGACTTCCAGCAACTCGCGGTGATCCGAGCCATGGTCGACGCCCTCGATCAATCCGTGAAAATCATCGGCTGCCCCACGGTGCGGGAGGCGGACGGTCTTGCGATGTCCTCCCGCAACGCGCGCCTCACACCTGCCCATCGGGCGCAGGCGAAGGTCCTGCACCGCGCCATGGAGGCGGCTGCGCACATGACGGGGACCGTCGAGGCGCGTCGGGACCGTATCCGCGCAATGCTTGCGGAGGCTCCGGACGGGGAAATTGAGTCCATCGACATCTGCGACGCCGCGACGCTGAAGCCCCTTGCCGGAGACCCGACCGGCCCCGCCGTCATCCTGCTCGCCGTCCGCTTCGGCGAAGTGCTTCTGATCGACCAGCGGGTCTTCTGAGCACATCCGCGCGGCCGCTTCTGCGCTTTCCAACCACGAAAGAGTCCCCTTCTCAGAACGACGCTGTCCCCTTGGTGAGGTCTATGACTTCGGCGCTGGTGGCAACGACGTCTGCAATCTAGCCAAGCTTGAGGCCCTGAAAAGAGCGCCAACCGGCCACTCCCGTCTTCCCGCTTGCCGTCCGCCTCGACGATGAGCCATTACTCGTCGGCTCGAACCTGCCGGACGGGTTCTCACGGCAAACCCAATGGACCCTCACGGTGGCTAGGCCGCCGTGCATAGCACCATCGATCTTACGGCCCGGTCCTCCGCTACCGCGGGGGTGGGATCGGAATCCGCGATGCCACCACACAGTTCACGCAACGAGCCCCGCCGATATCCCGCTCAAAGCTCGCTTCGGCGATATGCTCCTGATCGACCGCCGGGTCATCCAGGCACCCGCTTGTGGAGACCCCTGCGGGAGGGTGGCGATACATGGCATCACCGACCAGTGACGCATCCGCCTACCGTGTCGGTGGGATCGAGTAGGTGAGGCTCGCCCGCGCCACCGGATCGTCCGATCCCTCGGAATAGAGCATCACATCCCCGACCGCGAGCACCCGGCCAAGCTTGAGCAACCGCACCTCCGCCACCATGTCCTCCGCCGCTGGCTTGCGCATGAAATCGATAGAGCAATTCGTGGTGACCGTAAGCGCCTCCCGCCCGATCATCGCCAGCACCGCGACGTAGAAGGCGCAGTCCGCGAGACCGAACATCGCGGGCCCGGAAACGGTTCCCCCGGGGCGCAGCTTCTCCTCCCGCATCGGCATCCGCACCCGGGCGGACATGGGCCCCACATCCTCGACGATGAAATTCCCGTCGATCTGCGGAAACACCTCGGCAAGGAACGCCGACACCTCCTCGACGGTCATCACAGGCTCACGCATCGGCTCTCCTTCCCCTTGGCAGCGCTCGGCCCTCCCTTCTATGCTGTGCCACGGCCTTGGGAAAGGGACAGCATGAGCACGCCTATCTTGACGAGCGACCAGGACGGCGCGGTCCTGACGCTGACGTTGAACACCCCCGGCAGCCTGAACGCGCTCAGCACCGGAATGCTGGCGACGCTGCAGACCACGTTCGACGGTCTGATGACCGACCGGTCGGTGCGGGCCGTCATTCTGCGCGGCGCGGGCAAAGCCTTCTGCGCCGGGCACGATCTGCGGGAAATGACGGCGATGCGGCAGGCGCCCGACGGCGGGAAGGCGGCGTTTGACGCGCTCTTCGCCCAGTGCGCACGGATGATGACGACCCTGCCCCGCCTGCCCCAGCCGGTGATCGCACAGGTCCATGGCATCGCAACCGCGGCGGGCTGCCAGCTTGTCGCCTCCTGCGACCTCGCCGTCGCAGCCGACGACACCCGCTTCGGCGTCAACGGTGTGAATATCGGCCTCTTCTGCTCGACCCCGATGGTCGCGCTCAGCCGCAGCATCGGGCGCAAGGCGGCGTTCGAGATGCTGACCACGGGCCGGTTCGTGGACGCGGCGGAGGCGGTCGAGCTCGGCCTCATCAACCGTGCGGTTCCCGCCAACGACCTGAGCAACGAGGTTGCCACCCTTGCGCAGACCCTCGCTGACAAACTCGGCAGCGCCGTCACCCGGGGCAAACGCGCCTTCTACGAACAGCTGGAGATGCCCCTCGACGCGGCTTACGCCCACACGGGCCGGGTAATTGCGGAGAACATGCTAGATGCCCAGACCGAGGCAGGCATCGCCGCCTTCCTCAACAAGGAAACCCCGGTCTGGGATCAGTAGGCCGGGGCGCGTGCCCCGCCCGATCAGTGGCGGCGCCGCCGCTTGAGCGCCAGACCACCAGCAAGTGCCGTGCCCAGCAGCAGCAGCCCACCGGGCAGCGGAACCGGCGCGGGACCGATGGGACCGGAGGTCTTCACGAAGCTCAGATCGTCGATGGCATAGTCGTTGCCGCCAAACTCCGTGGATGCATCGAGCAGGGACAGCACGACGGACGTAGTCCCGCCCGCGGTCCAGCTGAACGAGCTCTCGGTCCAATCATCGCCGAAGGCCGGCGTGTCGCTCATCCCGATGCTCGACCCGTCGACCACGAAGTCGAGCTTGCCAAGCGGCCCGTTGAACGCGGTGATCGAGTAGGCGGAGAACTCGTAGGTCGCTCCGGCTTCGACGGAAACCGTTTGGCTCCAGGCAATCGTGTCCGTGTCCCTCGACCCGTTGATGACCATCATGTTGCCGGTGCCCGACGTGTGATCACCCTTGTTGATGAAGGCGCTGTTGGCAGCCTTCGGGGTCGTCGCAATCCTGTACTGCGCAAGGCCACCGCCAAGGGTCAACTCAGTGGTGAAGCCCGTATCCCCCGCCTCGAAATCACCGTTGGTGATCAGATTGACCGAGGCGGCCTGCGCCATCGACGCCGCGCTGATCAACGCGACACTCAACATCAGTATTTTGGCATGGTTACTCCGTAAACACAGATTTACTTCAACGAGACCTGAGATTACGGGATGAGAGGGGCAATCTGTACAAATATATAAGGCTTCTATGCACTTTCTTTCATAAATGAAAGTTAACTTTCAATTCGTCAAAAATCCACAGAAAGCCCAGTCAATGCAGGACGTCTGCCTTTCCGCCGACTTTCAGATGTAAAATACCTTACGCTGCGGAAATGCGATCCTGAACCGGATAGCCCGCCTCGAACCGCGCGCGCAACGCAAGGGTGAAGAGCACAACCGCAAGGAACTGGTGCGCCAGCGCAAGCGGCCACCAGGCGACGTAAAGAACGGTCACGATTCCCAGCACCACCTGCAGCACCAGCGCCAGCATCATCCACCCGAATTTGAGCCGCACCTGGCTTGAGACAGAGCGGCGCGCCCGCAGCCACAGAAGGATCCCGACGGCGAAGACGAGGTAGGCCAGCATACGGTGGTTGAATTGGACCAACCCCGCATTCTCGAAGAAGTTCGAGAGCCACGGTTCAAGATCGAAGGCCGCGGAGGGGAAGAACTGCCCCGCCATCAGCGGCCAGTCCGTATATGTCCGGCCCGCGTCGATGCCCGCGACCAGCGCCCCCATGAGGATCTGTGCAAACAAAAGCGGGATGAAGACCGCGGTGAAGATCATGAGCCCGCCCTCCCGCGCGCGGCGGGCCTGCAGCAGTTCCACCTCGCTCCGCGACAGCTGGAAGACGTACCATGCGATCAGCCCAAGGATCGCGAAGGCGAGACCCAGATGGGTCGCCAGGCGATAGCTCGCAACATCGAGCATGGTCCCGGTGAGGCCCGAGGACACCATCCACCAGCCGATCGCCCCCTGCAGCCCGCCGAGAACACCGAGCGCGAGCAGGCGCGGCGTCCATCCCGTCGGGATCTGCCGGCGCAGCAGGAACCAGAAGAAGCCCGCCGCCCAGACCAGGCCGATCACCCGGCCCAGCTGTCGGTGCCCCCATTCCCACCAGTAGATCACCTTGAATTCGGCCAGGGTCATGCCCCGGTTCTGGATCTGGTATTCCGGGATCAGCCGGTACTTGTCGAACTCGATCTGCCAGGCCTCCGCGCTCAGCGGTGGCAGCGCGCCGGTCAGCGGACGCCATTCGGTGATCGAAAGACCCGAGTCCGTGAGCCGGGTCAGCCCGCCCACGGCGATCATCACAACAACAAGGGCAAACAGGACCTTGAGCCAGAGCGCGATCGCCGACCGGGCCCGCGCGCGGGCAAGCTCGGCCACGCCCGCCTGCGGGGCGGCCGCGGGTTTCGCGTCCGTTGAGACCTCTTCAAAGATGCTCCGCTTGCCACTCATACCAGCCTCCGTTGCAGCGCCCCGAGACCTATCGCGGCCCGCGCCGGTCAACAAGGGCAGGCTTGCCGCAGGCTGCTCAGCCGCGAAAGGCGGAGCGTGTGAGCAGATAGGCGATCAGCGTCGCGGGCACCGCGAGGTAGAGCGTGCCCCACGCGATCGGCGGCACATCGTCCGTGCCCTCGCTCAGGATCGCGTTCAGTTCCGCTCCCACCAACACGGCAAGTACCGAAAGCCAGATCCACGTCATGAAGCCGATGAGCGCGCCAAGCGAGCCATAGGTCTGGTTGAGATTGGCGAAGTTCGAGACGTAAAAGGAAAACGCGACCGACATCCCGATCATCAGGACAACCGCAACCACGGCCCCCGGCACCACACGTCGCCGTCGTCCCCGGTGGCGGGGTGCGCCCCAGTAGTACAGCGCGCAGAGCCCGGTCAGCAGCATCACCACCAGCAGAAGGAACGAGACGACGCGGATCAGCAGCGCCAGTCCCCCCGCGGCACCCAGAAATGCAAACAGCGCCGGGATCGCCACGGTCGCGGTGATGAACACCACCATCCCGACCATCCCGGCGATGGTGAAAGAGATCGCGAGCAGATTGAACTTCACCGGTCCGCGTGTTTCCGGCGCCTTGAATGCCACCTCCAGCGCCTGAAAGATCGCCTGCGTCGCCCGGCTCGACAAGTAGAGCGCCAGTCCGAGGGACACGGCAAAGGCGAAGCCGAGCGCCTGGCTGCCCCGGTCGATCAGCGCCTGAAGCTGGGTCTGCATCAGCGTGATCCCCTGGCGGGGCACAATGTCCGAAAGAGCCGTCAGATGGGTCGTCAGCGTCGTCGGGTCCAGCAGCAGGCCATAGACGGAGATAAGCGCGCTCAACCCGGGCACCATGGACAGAAGGGCAAAGTATGTGACCCCCGCCGCGATGAGAGAGGCGCGGTCCCGCGCGAGCCGGCTCGAGAGCATTCGAGTGACGCTCCACCAGCCGAGCGTCGGGCTTTGTCCATCGTGCTGTTCAGCCGCCACAGTCATAGCCCCTCCATAGCACCCTAACGCGATGGCGGGCCACAAGTTCCCGACCCTGTTGCCCTCCTCCTGTTCTATCGACGCATGATCCTTGTCGGGGCCGCGCGGGGCTGGCGAAGACGCCTTCTCCGCCCGATCCACTGCCCCCTTTCCTGATCGTTCGCGATCTCCTAGACAGGCCACGTGTCTCCAGCGTCGCCGTTTCTCCGCCTCTTGCTCACGCTTGCTATCTCCGCCGTCGGGGGAGCCGTCGGTCAGGCTGCGGGTGTGCCCGCGGGCATCCTGATCGGCTCGACCGCAGCGGTCACCCTCGCGGCCCTCAGCCGCCGGGTGCCCCTGTTCTTGCCAACGGGTGTCCGGGACATCGGGTTTCTGATGATCGGCCTGAGCATGGGCAGCGGGGTGACGCCGGACACGCTCGCCCTCATGGCCCGCTGGCCCGTGAGCTTCCTCATGCTGACGCTGAGCGCGGGCGTGACCCTTGTGATCGTGATGCAGCTTCTCGTCCGGTTCTACCGGATCGACGCGGAAACGGCGTTTCTGGGGGCCACCCCAGGTGCGCTTTCCTATGCGATCGCGCTGGCGGAGGATGGCCGGGCCGATCCCGCGATGGTCGGCGCGCTGCAAAGCTTGCGGCTCCTGCTTCTCACGGCGCTTTTGCCCTTCGTGATCGGCGGGCTGGAGGGGGCAGCGACCCTTGGCACCGCGGACGCGCCGCAGCCGGTGCTGACACTGCTTGAGGTCGCGCTGCTCCTCGCCATCTCAGCCGGTCTGGGCCACGGTCTCGGCAGGCTCGGGATGCCCGCGGCGATGCTGATCGCGGGGCTTGGTCTCTCCGCGGTCTGCCACGCGACCGGGCTCGTGTCCGGGCCGCCGCCGGATCTGATGCAGGCCGCCGCACTCGTCATCGTCGGCGCCCTGCTCGGCACCCGGTTCGTGGGGATGAGCCTCTCGATCCTCAGGCGGCTGATTGGTGCCGCGCTGGTGATCTTCGTGTTGTCGAGCAGTCTCGCGGCACTCGCGGCGATGGGCACGGCCCGCTGGCTCGATCTGCCCTTCGCGCAGGTCTGGGTCGCCTACGCGCCCGGCGGGGTGGAGGCGATGTCGGCCATGGCGCTCTCCCTCGGGTACGACCCGGTCTTCATCGCGGCCCATCACCTCTACCGGATCTTCGCGATGATCGCGATCCTGCCGATCTTCTACCGCTGGGTCGGCGGCCGCTAGTCGGGTTTCGGACCCGGCGCGTCCCGATCCTGCCGCCACTCGGCAAGCGCCCGGATCACGCCGTGGAGGGTGCGCACATCCGTCTCCGTCAGCGGCGCCCGCCGGAACAGGTTTTCGAGGTTCGCACGCATGGAGGCGGCCTTGCTCTCCGGCCAGAAGAAGCCCTTCGCCGTGAGCTTCTCATCAAGGTGCGCAACCAAACGGGCCACATCCTCCATCGTCGCCCGTCCGCCCCGGGCAATCACATCCACCTCGCCCTCCGCCTGCGTGGCCTGCCGCAGCCATTCGTAGCCCGTAAGCAGCACGCATTGCGCAAGGTTAAGGGAGGCGAACTCCGGATTGACCGGGACGGAGATGATGGCGTTCGCCCGCACCACATCGTCATTTTCGAGCCCTGCCCGCTCCGGCCCGAACAGCACGCCCACCTGCTGCCCCTCCGCCATCAGTGCGTGGGCGTGCTGCATCGCGCGCTCAGGTGTCATGACCGTCTTGGTGAGATCGCGGGACCGTGCGGTGGTGGCAAAGACGTAGTTGAGATCCGCAATCGCCGCGTCCGTGTCCTCGAACACCTGCGCGTGGTCAAGCACGCGACCCGCCCCGCTCGCCATCGCGACCGCCGCGGGATTGGGCCACCCGTCCCGAGGACCGACAAGGCGCATGCGGTCGAGGCCGAAGTTCAGCATCGCCCGCGCGGCGGCGCCGATATTCTCCCCCATCTGGGGGCGCACCAGCACCATCGCGGGACCCTGCCCGCGCCAAGCGACACCACCCCGACGATCGGTTCCGGACACGTTCGACACTCCCCTGCTTTGCGGAGCGTCCTGATACGATGGAGGGCCGGGCGGCGCAACTCCGCCCGGGCGCCCGGTTCAGGTGCTCAGGGGCTCAGCCGGTCGCCGAGCGTGCCGATGGTCACCGGATTGCCGTCGCCCTGCCATCCCCTGATGGATTCCGGGAACAGCTTCACGTTCTGGATCCCCGCAACCTCAGAGGCGAAGAACCAGTTCACCGCCCCCAGCGTGCCGTCGGAGCAGAAATTGATCACCGGCACGGATTCCCAATCGACACGCTGCGCCTTCAGCTTCGACAGGATCGAGAGGTCCGTGTCCGCCTCGTTCACCGTCGCCTTGTGCAGCTTGATGCTCTCAAGGTTCTGCGCCCCGTGCAGGGTGGAGGGGACCAGCACGCCCGCCTTCTGCCTGCGGAAGAACCCTTCAGGCCGCGCATCGAGCAGGGCGCCTTCCTTCTGGCCGGAGGCAACAGCCGCAACCTCAAGCGCGTTTGCCCGCCAGGTATCGGAAAGGGTGACGAATGTTCGGGTGGAGCGCGCCTCGACGGGGCGGGCCGCGGTGTCGAACCCGCTCCGCTCCCAGCGCTGGGCACCTCCGTCGAGGATCCCGAGCCGCTCGAACCCCGCGGATTTCAGGATCCAGTAGACGTAGGAGGCCCGCGCGAAGTGCATCACATGATCCTTGGCGGGCACGATCACCGTCGGGCGGCCGGGACGCAGGCCCGCCGTGCTCAGCAGATCGGAGAGATCCGCGTCCGTCGGCGGCCGTCCCGGGTCCGCCTGCGGCCCGCGCCACGCGCTGAACGGCACCGCCGTCGAGCCGGGGACATACCCCACCTCCAGCGCGTCCTTCTCCGTGCGCAGGTCGATGACCTGCAGGTTCCGTGTTCCCAGGAGGGCGAGCAGATCCACCCCCTCCATCAGGGGCGCGATACCGCTCGGCTGCGGCGCACCTTCTGCGCTGACCGGCGTCAGCGGCTTCAGATTGATCCCCGCGGTGCGCACCGGGCGCTCGCTCGTACAGGGAATGAAGATCTCCATACCCGCCGCAAGGTTGTCGGGAGAGGTGCCGATCGCCGCACGATTCGCAACATAGATGTCCCGGTACCTGTCGACGGTGCCATAGACGTCCCGGGAAATGACGCTCAGCGTCTCCCCGGGTAAAACTTTGTAATTCCGGCCACAATCATCCGGAGAGGCCGCAATTGCATTGGTTGAAAACAGAAGTGTCGAAATCAGTACAAGCCGTTTCATAAGCCGATCCACCCTCACCCATACTTCTTGTGTGAACAGTATCGCACTTTTTCAGTGGCTTTTCGCGCCTCAAATGAGGATCGCGTTCAGCGGGACAGCGCCGCCTGCCGCGCCGCGCGCAGTTTCGCGAAATCATCGCCCGCGTGATAGCTCGACCGGGTGAGCGGCGTGGCGGAGACCATCAGAAAGCCTTTGCCATAGGCGGCCTTCTCATAGCTCGCGAACTCGTCCGGCGTCACATAGCGGGCGACGGCGTGGTGTTTCGGCGAGGGTTGCAGGTATTGCCCGATGGTCAGAAAATCCACATCGGCGGAGCGCATGTCGTCCATCACCTGATGCACGCCCTGACGCTCCTCGCCCAGACCGACCATGATGCCCGACTTGGTGAACATGGACGGGTCGAGTTCCTTGACCCGCTGCAGAAGCCGCAGGGAATGGAAGTAGCGCGCCCCGGGCCGCACCTCCGGGTAGAGCCCGGGCACGGTCTCCAGATTGTGGTTGAAGACATCGGGCCGCGCCTCCACGACCGCCTCAAGCGCGCTGTCCGGGCACTTGAGGAAGTCGGGCGTGAGCACCTCGATGGTCGTGTCCGGGCATTTACGCCGGGTCGCGCGGATGGTCTGGGCGATATGTTCCGCCCCGCCATCCTCCAGATCGTCCCGGTCGACGGAGGTGATCACGACATGATTCAGTCCCAGCGTCTCGACCGCGTGGGCCACGCGCCCGGGCTCGAACACATCGAGCGCGTCGGGCCGGCCCGTCGCCACGTTGCAGAAGGTGCAGCCCCGGGTACAGATCTCGCCCATGATCATCATGGTCGCGTGTCCCTGGGACCAGCACTCGCCCACGTTGGGGCAGCCCGCCTCCTCGCACACGGTGACGAGACGGTTTTCCCGCATGATCTTCGCAGTGTCGCGGTAGCCCTGGGACGTCGGCGCCTTTACCCGGATCCAGTCCGGCTTGCGCAACAGGGGCGCGTCGGCCTTGTGGGCCTTTTCCGGGTGGCGTTGGCTGCGGTCCTTCAGGTCACGCATGGGGCTCTCCTTCGTGCTTCCGCACACATATACGTCTGCGGGCGCGGTTTGTAACCTGTCTCGCCCGCGGCAGGGTCGACGTGCCCGATCCGGGCGCGTGAACCGACGCTCACATCGCCCTTTAAGCCTGAATAACGCCCCTTAACACATTGTTAAGAAACGCAGATGTTTCGCGCGCGAAACATTCTCTCAGAAATGGATCGCGCGGCCATAGGCGTCGAGGACGCTCTCGTGCATCATCTCGCTCAATGTCGGATGGGGGAAGACCGTGTTCATCAGATCCTCCTCCGTGGTCTCCAGCGCCCGCCCGACCACGTAACCCTGGATGAGCTCGGTCACCTCCGCACCGACCATGTGGGCACCCAGAAGCTCACCGGTCTTCTTGTCAAAGATCGTCTTCACCATCCCCTCGGGCTCGCCGAGGGCGATGGCCTTGCCGTTGCCGATGAAGGGGAAGTGGCCGACATTGATGTCGTAGCCCAGCTCCTTCGCCTTGGCCTCCGTATAGCCGACGGAGGCGACCTGCGGATGGCAGTAGGTGCATCCGGCGATGGCTTCCGGCTTCACCGGGTGAAGGTTGTTCTTGCCCGCCATCAGCTCCGCGACCAGCACCCCCTCGTGGGAGGCCTTGTGCGCGAGCCAGGGCGCACCGGCGATGTCTCCGATGGCGTAGAGCCCGTCGACCCCGGTCCGACAGAACTCGTCGATCACCACATGGGTCCGGTCAATCTTCACGCCAAGCGCCTCGAGCCCCAGCCCTTCGGTGTTGCCCACGATCCCGACGGCGGAGATCACCGTGTCGAACTCGTGGGTCTCCACCTTGCCGCCGGTCTCGATATGGGCCGTTACCTTGTCCTTGGCCCGGTCGAGCTGCTTGACCATGGCCTTCTCGAGGATGGTCATGCCCTGCTTGGCGAACTGTTTCTTCGCGAAACCGGAGATCTCCGCATCCTCGACGGGCAGGATCCGGTCCATGACTTCGACCACCGTCGTCTCCGCGCCGAGCGTGTTGTAGAAGCTCGCGAACTCAATCCCGATGGCGCCGGAGCCGATGACGAGCAGCTTCTTCGGCACATGCGGCGGCATGAGCGCGTGCTTGTAGGTCCAGACCCGCTCCCCATCCGCCTCGAGCCCCGGCAGCTCCCGCGCCCGGGCGCCTGTCGCCAGCACGATGTTCTTGGCGATGAGCTCCTGGGTCCCCTTCTCCGTCTTGACGGTGACCTTGCCCTTCGCAGGGATCGAGGCCTCCCCCATCACGGTGGTGACCTTGTTCTTCTTGAGCAGATGCCCGACGCCGGAGCTGAGCTGCTTTGCCACCCCGCGGGACCGTTTCACGACCGCATCGATGTCGTAGCCGATGCCCTCCGCCTTCAGGCCGAACTCCTTGGCGCGGTGCATCAGGTGGAACACTTCGGACGAGCGCAGCATCGCCTTCGTCGGGATGCAGCCCCAGTTGAGGCATATGCCCCCCAGATGCTCCCGTTCGACGACCGCCGCCTTCAGCCCCAGTTGCGCCGCCCGGATCGCGGCCACATAGCCGCCGGGCCCGGCTCCGATGACAACAACGTCGAACTGTTCAGCGGCCATGATGCGTCCTCCGGTATAGGGTCTGTTCCCCTTACCTAAGCAAACCGCCGGAAATTCCCCAAGGGTTTCAGTGCATGGCTGCCATGCGTCGCGGTTTTCCCGCGAAACGGTCGACGGGCGGGCAGGATAAGTACCCCGCGACCCGATCCGCGACAGGAATGTTGCGTGTGCGGCGCGAACCGCCGCCCGGCGTCCGAATCAGGACTGCAGCGACCGGACCGTCGCGCCGTAGCCGCCTTCGGAGATATAGCTCTCTTCCGCCGGTGACGCGTCACGGCCGAGGGCCTCGTTGCGGAACGGGAACCGGCCGAAGCGGCGGATGACCTCCCGGTGGGCCCTCGCATGCAGGAGGTTGGTGCTCTGCTCGGACATCCGTTCCCGGATCAGCCGCACGCCTCGCTCCTGCTGGGTGAGGCTCTCCGAATGCATATGCGGCAGGTAGAAGAACTGCCGCTGCGGCTCATCGGTCTCCATGTCGAAGCCCTGCGCGATCGCCCGGTTGGCTATCGAAAGCGCGCAGGCGTCGGAGGAGAACGCAAGTGCCGTGCCACGGAACATGTTGCGCGGAAATTGATCCAGCACGATCAGGAGCGCAAGCGCCCCGTCCGCGGTCAGGCTCCAGTCTTCGAGATCCCGCCGGGACGCCGCCGCCCAGGTTTCGAAGAAGCGCCTGCGGATCTCCTCGTCGAGTGCTTCTGCCCCGTTGTACCAGCCCTTGGGTCCAACATCATCCAACCAGAATTTCAACACATCTACTTTGGATACGATCATCACACACACCCGTTTACTGCCACCCCCTGTCATAAAAGTGCAATGCATCGCCTGAGTCGTGTCAACACTTGCAGTCCTCAGGCGCCCTCGTGTTGCGCCGTTTCTTCCTCATCCGACGCATCGTCCGCCATTTCGATGGCAACTTCCTGCGCGACCTCAACCAAAACGGGCGAGGCCGTGGGCAGAACCGCCGCGTAGGTAGAGGTCTCGTCCGCGTTCGGCGCGGCCCGCTGGGTCATCCGATAGAGCGCGTAGCCCGCGACCATGCCGAGCATGGCGGCGATGAACCAGAAGTAGCTGTCCGCGCCGAAGGATGACATGGCCCAGCCGACGATGAACGGGCCAATGATCGCGCCGCAGCCGTTGACGAACATGAGCTGCCCCGCGGCGGCGGCCATGTCGTCATGGTCGAGGAAGTCGTTGGTGTAGGCAAGCATCAGGGAATAGAGCGGGTTCGACACCGCCCCGATCACGACGGCAGTGAAGCCCAGCACGAGGAAGGTCGAGGGCAGCATCATCGCGCCCGCGGTCAGCACCGCCCCGCCCGCGGTCACACCGAAGATAAGCCGCCGCCGGTCCATCCGGTCCGACAGCCAGCCGATGGGAAACTGCGCGACCAGCCCGCCCAGATAGATGAGGGCGACGAAGACCGAGATCTCCGGCACGCTCAATCCCTTCTCGGTCCCGTAGACTGGCGCCATGCCGAAGAGTGCGGAGAAGATCGCCCCCAGAAAGAAGGTCCCAACAAAACCGAGGGGAGAGGTGGAGAAGAGCTCCTTCAACCCCATCGGCTTGGTGGTCTGGAACACCGGTGCGGGGCTCACCGACAGCAGGATCGGCGCGAAGGAAATCGAGACCAGCACGGACATGGCGACGAACAGGACATAGCCCGCCGGATCGCCGAAATTGACCAGCGCCTGCGCGGTCACGATGCCGAGCATCTGCATGATCACGTAGGCCGAGAGCGCCTGCCCCCGCGTCTCGTTCGTCGCGCTGTCGTTGAGCCAGCTTTCCGCGACCACGTAGAGACCGGAGAAGCAGAAGCCGACGAGCAGCCGCATCACTGCCCAAGCGATCGGGTCCGCCACGGCCGCATAAAGGATGAAGGCGGCAGAGACCAGCGAGCCGAGGGCTGCGAAAACCCGCACATGTCCGACCCGCCGGATCAGCCGCGGCGTGATCCGGGAGCCCCCGAGGAAGCCCACGAAATAGGCCGCCATGATCCAGGACATGGTGTTGGTGTCGAACCCTTCCAGCGCCCCGCGCACGCCGAGAAGCGTGCCCTGCAGACCGTTGCCGATCATCAGCAGCAGCATGCCCAGCAGAAGCGCCCAGGAGTTGTTGAGAACGGTCAGCATGGCAGATTCCCCAAGGCTGCACCCCAAAGCCCCTCATAGGAACAAGGGCGGGATTTCCGCGCGGCCAAAATCGCCATCTCTGTCGCTTTTGGCGACCCGGGCGGACTATTTTTTAGGGTCGGGCAACAGCAGCGAACTGTCGCCGTAGCTGAAGAACCTGTAGCGCTCCGCGATTGCGTGGGCGTAAACATCGCGCATCCGGTCGAGCCCCATGAGGGCGGAGACCAGCATCATCAGCGTCGATTTGGGCAGGTGAAAGTTTGTCATCAACCCGTCCGCGATCTGGAACCGGTAGCCCGGGCGGATGAAGATGTCTGTTGGCCCCTGCCAGGGGGACAGGACACCCCGTTCCGCCGCCGTTTCAATGAGGCGCAGGGCGGTCGTGCCCACCGGGATGATGCGCCCGCCCGCGGCCTTCGCCGCGGTGATCGCCCGGGCGGCCTCTTCGGTCACTTCACCCCATTCCGCGTGCATCTGGTGATCGTCGAGACGCTCCGCAGTCACGGGCAGGAACGTGCCCGCGCCCACATGCAGCGTGACCCGGGTGCTCAGCACACCGAGGCCGGCAAGATCCGCAAGCAGATCCGCGTCGAAATGGAGCGAAGCCGTCGGTGCCGCAACGGCCCCGGGCCGGGTGGCAAAGACCGTCTGGTAGTCCTCCCGATCCCTCTCGTCAGCGGCGCGACGCCCGGCGATGTAAGGAGGCAAGGGCATCTCGCCTGCCGCCTCCACCGCCCGGTCGAGCGCATCACCCGAAAGGGAGAAGGCGAGCAGGATGAAGCCGCCGGGCTCCTTCTCGGCGACGTCCGCACTGAAGGTCCCATCGCCGAAGGTGATGCGGTCCCCCGCCTTCAGCCGCTTTCCCGGTTTTGCGAGCGCGCGCCACCGGTCCGGGCCTATCCGTTCCGCCAGCGTCACCTCGATCTGGGCGACACCTGCGCCATCCGTCGTCTCCCGCCGCCGCTCCCCCCGCAGCCGCGCCGGGATAACGCGGGTGTCGTTGAACACGAGCATGTCGCCCGCGCGCAGATAGTGCGGCAGGTCACGCACATGGGCGTCGGTCTGCGCGTCCGGCCTAACCACCAGCATGCGGGATGCGGGACGGGGGCGGAGCGGACGGAGGGCGATGAGGTCTTCGGGCAACTCGAAGTCGAAATCACTCAGATGCATCTGGCAACTCTCGGGGTGCGGTCTTCCCCTGCCTCGTACCGGCTTTTCCGGTCGGGTCAATGGGCAATGCACGCATGGGTTGAATTTCGCGGGTAAGGCGCCGGGAAACGTCTGATGCGTCTGTGGCGCCCGCGCCCCTTGACCTCGCCGCACCCGTGTTATCTGCACCGGAGAAGATAAGCACACGGAAAGGATGTGTCATGAGCGTTGAGATCGGCAGCCCCGCCCCGGACTTCTCCCTGCCCGCCAACGGTGGCGATACGGTCAGCTTGTCGGATTTCGCGGGCAAGGCGGTGGTCGTGTATTTCTACCCGAAAGACGACACGCCGGGCTGCACCAAGGAGGCGATTGCGTTCACCGAGCAGGCCAAGGCGTTCGAGGATGCGGGTGCCGTGATCCTCGGCGTGAGCAAGGACCCGGTCGCCAAGCATGACAAGTTCATCGCCAAGCACGATCTGGGCATCACCCTGCTGTCCGACGCGGAGAGCGACATGTGCGAACGCTACGGCGTCTGGGTCGAAAAGAGCATGTACGGCAAGACCTACATGGGCATCGAACGGGCGACCTACCTGCTCGACGGCACCGGCACCGTGCGGGAGATCTGGCGCAAGGTGAAGGTGCCCGGTCACGCGGACAAGGTGCTCGAGGCGGTGAAGGCCCTGTGAGGGACCTGCCCGACACGCTCGCGGGCTGCGCCGAAGCTATCCTGCGCACGGCGGATGCGCGGGAGAAGACCGCCCTGTCCCGCGCGTGCGCTGCGAAATGGCGGGACAGCGTTGCTGCGGGCGCGCCCCTGCCCCTCGGCTCCGCCACCCCGCCCGACGACCCTGCGCGGCCGGCCGAGCCCGTGCTCCTGAACCCGCGGGACGTTCCGCGCAGGCGACCCGGCTCTCCGGAGGGACGGATCGCGATCCTGCACGCGATCTGCCATATCGAGCTCAACGCCGTCGATCTGCACTGGGACATCCTCGCCCGCTTCACCCGCGTGCCGATGCCGCCCGGATTCTGCGACGACTGGGTGCGCGCGGCGGACGAGGAGAGCAAGCATTTCAACCTGATCGCGGACCGACTGGAGGCGATGGGCAGCCACTATGGCGCCCTGCCCGCCCACGCGGGCATGTGGCGCGCGGCGGCGGAAACCGCCCACGACCTCGACGCGCGCCTTGCCATCGTCCCGATGGTGCTCGAGGCCCGCGGGCTCGACGTCACACCGGGCATGATCGAGATCTTCGAGAAGGCGGGCGATGACGAAAGCGTCGAGGCGCTGAAGGTCATCTACGCAGAGGAGGTCGGACACGTCGCCTACGGCTCGAAATGGTTCCACTTCCTGTGCGGGCGGCACAATCGGGACCCGCGGGATGCATTCCACGACCTTGTCCGGACCTATTTCCGCGGCGGGCTCAAGGCGCCGTTCAACGACGAAAAGCGGGCGGAGGCGGGCCTCCCGCTCGATTTCTACTGGCCGCTTGCCCAAGGGGAACCTGACGTCGCAGCAGGCGAATCCCGTTGAAACAGTGGTTCAAATTGGCTACTCGGATGGAGATCGCACCCTTCAAAGAGGTGCCAGGGACAGGACGACAGGGGGCCAGCTGAACATGAGTGTGACCGAGCGGATCGCATCCCGCGTCGTATCTCCGCGCGCGGTGGAGGTGACGACATCCACGGGCACGCGCTCCTACAGGTTCAGCGCCACAGGGCAGCTTCTGACCGGCCTTTCCGCCTTCGCGCTTCTGGGCTGGACCGTCTATGCGAGCGTCGACAGCTTCGTCGGTCAGATCGAGACGCCGGTCGCTGGCGCGCAGGGCGCGGTGCTGCGTTCCGCCTACGAACGCCGGATCGAAGAGCTTGCCGCAGACCGGGACATGGCGCTCGCCGGACAGGCGGAACTGCGCACCCAGCTCGATACCGCCGTGGCGACGCTGGGCACCTATCAGGGCCAGCTTGAGACACGCACGCAGATGGAGGCGCAATACGCGACGGAAAGCGACGCGCTGTCCCGCAGGCTCGCAGCCCAGACCGCACAGGTGACCGAGCTGCGCCGCGATCTGGAACATGCGCAAACCGCCCTCGCGGTGCGGGAGGCTGAGCTTGCCACGCTCACCGGCGCGCACGACAATTTGGAAGCAACGGTCGGCCATCTGGCCAAGGGTCTCACGACCGCCGCCGACACGCGGGGTGTGCTCGACGCGGACCGGGCTGAGCTTGCGGACCGGGTGGAGACGCTGGAGGCCGATCTCATCCTCACCGAGCAGCGCCACGACCGGGTGATGTCCCGGCTCGAAGGTGCGGTGCAATCGAACCTCGACCTGCTGGAGGGGATGTTTGCCCGGTCCGGCGCGGACCTCGATGACATCCTGGCAACCGTGCGCGACGACTATTCCGGCACCGGTGGACCCGACATCCCGCTGCTGCCCGGGGATGATGAGGGGGCAACCCTCGAACTCGATCCACAGCGCAGCCGCCTTCACGATCTTCTGTTCGGCTTTGACCGGCTCAACATGATGACGGTGGCCGCGCGGAACATGCCGTTCGCGACCCCTGTCGAGGCGAGCTATCGGCAGACCTCCGGCTTTGGCCCGCGGCGCGATCCGATCAACCGGCGCACGCGCATGCACAACGGGCTCGACTTCGCCGCCCGCACCGGCACGCCGATCCTCGCACCGGCGGATGGCACTGTCGTGTCCGCGGAGCGTCAGCGCGGCTTTGGCAACCTGATCAAAATCAGGCATGATTTCGGCTATGAGACCTTGTATGCTCACCTCAGCCGGATCAGGGTAAAGGTGGGAGACCGCGTCACCCGGGGTGACCGGATCGGCGACATGGGCTCCACCGGCCGCAGCACCGGATCGCATTTGCACTACGAGGTCCATCTCGACGGCAAGCCCGTCGATCCCTTGAACTATCTAAAGGCAGCACGCAATGTTCTCTAAGAGCAAGATCAACGACCCGATCGAACCGAAATCCCCCGGTGCCACGCCTGCGCCGAACCCCGCACCGGCAGCGAGCGCGTCGAAGCCCGCGCCTGCCCCCGCGGCGGCACCCAAGCCCAAGCCGGCCCCGTCCGTCCTGTCCTCCGATCTGACCATCAAGGGCAACCTTGAGACCTCCGGCGACATCCAGATCGAGGGCACCGTGGAGGGTGACATCCGCGCCCACCTGCTGACCGTCGGCGAGGGTGCGACCGTGCGCGGTGAGGTGGTCGCGGACGATCTCGTGGTCAATGGCCGCGTCGTGGGCCGGGTGCGGGGCCTGAAGGTGCGCCTCACCTCCTCCGCCCGGGTCGAGGGTGACATCATCCACAAGACGATCGCGATCGAAAGCGGTGCGCATTTTGAGGGCTCCGTCCAGCGCAGCGACGATCCGCTCAGCACCGGCACCGCGCCGAAGGCACCCGCGGCGGACGCGGGCTGAGACCACCCCGGGCGGTGCCAGCGCAGTCAGTGGCGCGCGCATCGCCGCCGGGAATATTTGATGACTGCAGATCGGGGGAGAGATAAAGCGTGCGTGATTTCCCCTCCCGTCGCGACCTCTTCAACCTGCCCGATGGCCTAATCTACCTCGACGGCAACAGCCTCGGCCCCCTGCCCCGCGCAGCGGAGGCCCGGGTGGCAGAGGTGATGCGCGCCGAATGGGGCGAGATGATCATCCGCGGCTGGAACGAGGCCTGCTGGATGGCGGCCCCGCGCCGCATCGGCGACCGGGTCGGCGCCCTCATCGGCGCGGCGGAGGGTACGGTCGTGATGGGCGACACGCTCTCGGTCAAGGTCTACCAAGCGGTCGCGAGCGCGCTTGAGATGCGCCCGGACCGGCGGGTCATCCTCAGCGACAGCGGTAACTTTCCGACGGACCTCTACATGGCGGAGGGATTGGTCCGGACGCTCGACCGCGGACACGAGTTGCGGGTTGTGGAGCCCGGGGATGTCGCCGGGGCGATCACCGACGAGGTCGCGGTGCTGATGATCACCGAGGTCGACTACCGCACCGGGCGCCTTCACGATATGGCCGATCTGACCCGTCGGGCCCACGCGGCGGGCGCGCTCACGGTCTGGGACCTTGCCCACTCCGCAGGCGCGATTGAGGTGGATGTGACTGCGGCCAAGGCGGACTTCGCCGTCGGTTGCACCTACAAGTATCTCAACGGCGGGCCCGGTGCGCCCGCGTTCATCTACGTGGCCCCGGAGCATGCGGAGGTGGCGCGGCCTGCGCTCTCCGGCTGGCTCGGTCACGAGTCCCCCTTCGCGTTCGATCTCGACTATCGCCCCGGCGCGGGCATCGACAGGATGCGCGTTGGCACGCCGCCGGTGATCCAGCTTGCCTCCCTCGACGCGGCACTCGATGCCTGGGACGGGGTGGACATGGGGGAGATCAGGGCAGCCTCGATCCGCCTGTCCGAAAGGTTCATCGCAGAGGTCGAGGCGCGCTGCCCGACCCTTGAGCTTGCGAGCCCCCGGGATCCCCGCGCCCGCGGCTCCCAGGTCTCCTTCCGGTTCGAGAACGGGTACGCCGCGATGCAGGCACTGATCGCGCGGAACGTGATCGGGGACTTCCGCGCGCCGGACATCATGCGCTTTGGCTTCACACCGCTCTACCTCGATGAAGCGGAGGTTGCGCGCGCGGCGGAGATCCTCGCCGAGATCATCGACACCCGGGCCTGGGACCACCCGGAATACCACCGGCGGGCCGCGGTCACGTGAGCACGGATCCCGAGCAGCACGGCGCGCAGATGTCCTTCGACGGGCGGATGTCCTACACGGACTATCTGCAGCTTGACCGCATTCTGGGCGCGCAGAAGCCACTCTCCGATGCCCATGACGAGATGCTGTTCATCGTCCAGCACCAGACCAGCGAGCTCTGGATGCGGTTGGCGCTGCACGAGCTGACCGCGGCGCGGGCGGCGATCCTGGAGGACCGGCTCGCGGGCGCGTTCAAAATGCTCGCCCGGGTCGCCCGGATCTTCGAACAGCTCAACTCCGCCTGGGACGTGCTGCGCACCATGACGCCGAGCGAGTATACCGAGTTTCGCGAGAGCCTCGGGCAGTCTTCCGGCTTTCAGTCCCACCAGTACCGTCTGATCGAATACACCGTGGGCAACCGCAACCTTGCGATGCTGCGCCCCCACGCCCACCGCCCGGACCTGACCGAGGCGCTGGAGGCGGAGCTTGCACGCCCGAGCCTCTATGACGCGGCCTTGCGCAGGCTCTCCCTGGGCGGCATCCCGGTGCCAGAGGCAGTTCTCGAGCGGGACCCGCGCGCGCCCTACGCCGCGGACCCGGGCGTGGCGGCCGCCTGGGCGCAGGTTTACCGCGATCCCGAAACCCACTGGCCGCTCTACGAACTGGCGGAGAAGCTGGTGGACTTCGAGGATTATTTCCGCCGCTGGCGGTTCAACCACGTCACGACCGTGGAGCGCGTGATAGGCTTCAAGCGGGGCACCGGCGGCACCGGCGGCGTCAGCTACCTGCGGCGGATGCTCGAGGTCGAGCTCTTCCCCGAACTCTGGCATGTGAGGACCGATCTATGAGCGCCGTTTTCGTCCAGCTCCGGTGCAAACCCGGCACCACCTACGAGGTGGCGGATGCGATCTACGAAAAGGAGATCGTATCTGAAATGTATTCAACATCAGGTGAGTATGACCTGTTGTTGAAGCTTTACATTCCCAAGGGCGAGGATGTGGGCAAGTATATCAACGCCATGATCCTCGATATCCCGAACATCGACCGGTCTCTCACAACACTCACCTTTCAGGCGTTTTAGCACGGGCTTTCCCGCCGGTCCGGCGTGGAGAGGTTCAGCGGCAGACGCTGATCCGCGATCGCCAGCACCGCCATGTCCCGGCCTCCGGTCTGGAGTGCCGCGTTGTTCACCGACAGCGCCGCGCGCCGCCCATCGGTGCAGACGAGGACCACGGTCTGGGTCTGGGAGAGGTCGACCATATCCACCATACCCCGGCAGGTCGAACCCTGCTCCAGGGTCAGGCACACGGTTCCAAGGCGCACATTGGTCTGCTGGATGAACGCGCCGCGCACCGCGTCGCGATCCTCCCGTCCGGAAATTTCCGTCACCCGCGGCGCATCGGAGGCGCCCCCGCAGGCCAGAAGTGCGAACGCAGTCGCAACAGCCCATCTGCCCATCACCCGGCCTCCCATCCTGAGCGGATCGTCGGCGATCTCCCTTAAGGAACTGTTGAGCCGCGGCCAGGCGGGCCCCACCTCACCCGGAGGTCCCGTGCGACCTCTGCTGCGCCTCGCGCTCCCGCCTGCCCGTGCGTTGGCGCAGGGGCGCACCACTCCAAGCGCAGTTGTCGATCAGAAGGTGGCCACGGCGTTCCCAAAGATCAACACACTGCGGATGCAGGATCCACCTGAAAGGCCCGGGGACCAGCGCGCAGCGCGTCACGATCCGTCTGCTCTTCACCTATCCGGTTGCGCAGCTCCGGAAATAGCAGCTCACGATTAAAGGTTTCGTTCGTGCCGTTATCTATGACGACCAGATCAAGATCACCAGCCTCAGCGCCCGGAGGGGCGAGATAAAGGCCTGCGCCACGTCTACTTCGGCATCTCGGCCTCCCCTGCACCGGAAGAGACCGGCCCAATCACGCAGAAACATCCACGCACCACCTACCGGAATCGCGCGATACGCGCCGTCACCCTGCGCCACGCGATCGACGAGGAGATGCTGGGCCCCGGAAAACCCGACCCATGTCGAACCACTCGGTGGGAAGAACAGCGCGGTGCCGGATGAGGAGGCACCCGGGGCGCGCCTGCCGGATACGCTGACCGTCGACCTCGAAGGCCCATCGCCCCACGAACGCAGTGCACTTGCGGGCGGGACGAACCGCAAACCCCCGAGCTCGCACCCAAACCGAACCCGCGACCTGCTTCCGCCTGTCCCACGGCTGCTGGCCTACTGCCAACATCTCTTCCGTTGATGAGTACCTGGCCGCCGATCCCAGCGCCCTCCGCCGGGGTGGGACAATGGCGGGCTGTCCCAAGTGGTCCATCGGTCGCGCCGCGCCCCCGGTACCGCTATTCGGCGTTCGCCTCTCCGCGGGATTTGCCGGTCACTTCCTGGGCGAGTGCGGCGGCCATAAAAGGGTCGAGCGCGCCATCAAGCACCCCCTGGCTGTCCGACGTCTCCTCCCGCGTCCGCAGATCCTTCACCATCTGGTAGGGCTGTAGCACGTAGGAGCGGATCTGGTTGCCCCAGCCCGCGTCCCCCTTGGCCTCGTGGGCATCCTGGATCGCCTGGTTGCGCTCCCGCATTTCCAGCTCGTAGAGCCGGGACTTCAGCGCCGCGAGGCAGTTCGCCCGGTTCTGGTGCTGGGATTTCTCGGAAGAGGTGACGACGATCCCGGTCGGGATGTGGGTCATCCGCACCGCCGAATCCGTCTTGTTCACGTGCTGGCCTCCGGCACCGGAGGACCGGAACGTGTCTGTCCGAATGTCCGCGGGATTGATCTCGATCTCGATCGTGTCGTCGATCACCGGATAGACCCAGACCGAGCTGAAGGAAGTGTGCCGCTTCGCCGCGCTGTCGAAGGGGGAGATGCGGACAAGGCGGTGCACACCGCTCTCGGTTTTCAACCAGCCATAGGCGTTCTCGCCCCGGATCTGATAGGTAGCGGACTTGATCCCCGCCTCGTCCCCGGGGCTTTCGGAGATGAGCTCGACCTTGTAGCCCCGTTTCTCCGCCCAGCGGACATACATACGCGCGAGCATCGAGGCCCAGTCGCAGCTTTCGGTCCCGCCCGCGCCGGCGTTGATCTCCAGAAAGGTATCGTTGCCGTCCGCCTCGCCATTGAGGAGCGCTTCGATCTCCTTCTGGGCGGCGCGGGTCTCGAGCGCGATGATGGCCGCCTCGGCCTCCTCGACGACCTCCGCATCCTCCTCCATCTCGCCGAGCTCGATGAGATCGATATTGTCCTGCAGTTCCCGCGCAATGCCCGTGGCCGTGTCGATGGAATCCGACAGTTTCTGCCGCTCCCGCATCAGCTTCTGCGCCCGCGCCGGGTCGTTCCAAAGATCCGGATCTTCGGACATGGCGTTGAGCTCTTCGAGCCGGTGGGCGGCGGTCTCCCAGCCGAGGCGCTGCTTCAGCAGCTCCACGGATTTGCGGATCGCCTCCACGGAATGTTCGGTTTCTGCGCGCATCGGATCTCGTGGTCCTTCCGGTCCAAACGGGTGAGACGCTTACATAATCCCCGGGGCGCGGAGCGTAAAGCCGCGATCTGGGCTCGACCGCGCCCCACGCTTCTTCTGGCGTCAAATATCCCCGCCGGAGGCACCCGCCCCGCGCCCCCCGTGCCCGGGTCGCGACAGGGCGACGCGACCAGCCAAGGGCGCCAACCGCCCGCAGGGCTCAGGGGAACGCGCCGTCAGGCGCACACCGCGACAGTGGACCCGGGCACGGGCGGGTTTTAGTAGAGCCCGCCATCGTCGAGCCCGCCCGCGGGCGGGGTCGGCAGCGGGGCGGCGCCGCCGCCTCCGCCCTGCCCCGGCGGGACGTAGGCATCGTCGCTGTCGCCGCCGAGGGTGGAGGGCAGGTCGGAAAAGCCCTGGTTCAGGCCCTTGCCGATGACCTTGGTCACCTTCTCATACACGTCCGGGACGGAGCCCGGATCAAACGCCTGCCAGGCAAACGCTTCGGTCGTGTCGTCCGGCAGGCGCATGCCCGTGTCGAGGTCGACCTTGACCATCACCGCCTCGAGCGGTTCCTTGAACCGGCCCGGATCGCCGATTTCGTGCTGGAGGTAGGCCTGGATGAACTCCTTGAAGACCGGGACGCACATCGTGCCGCCCGCGTAGCCGATGTCCCGGGGGTTGTCGAACCCGATGAAGCAGCCCGCGACGATCCCGGGTGTAAAGCCGATAAACCATGCATCCTTGTTGTCGTTCGTCGTACCGGTCTTGCCCGCAAGCGGAACCGGGATGTCCGCGAGGGCGGTTGCGGTGCCGCGGTCCACGACCCCTTCCATCATGTCAATGAGCTGGTAGGCGGTGACCGAGGACATCACCCGCTCCGCCTCCGAGCGCACGCGCGGTTCGGCCTGGCCGGAGAAGGCTGTAATCTCGCAGCCGTCGCAGACCCGCTGGTCGTGGCGGTAGATCGTGCGGCCCCGCCGGTCCTGAACCCGGTCCACGAGCGTCGGCTCGACCCGCTGGCCGCCGTTCGCGAACATCGCGTAGGCCGCCACCATCTTGTAGAGCGTGGTCTCACCTGCCCCGAGCGCAAGCGGCAGGTAGGGCCCCATTTCATCGTAGATGCCAAACCGTTCGGCATAGTCGGCGACCGTGTCCATCCCCACCGCATCGGCAATGCGCACGGTCATCAGGTTGAGGGATTTCTCGATCCCGACCCGCATCAGCGACGGGCCGTAGAACCGGTTGGTGTAGTTCTTCGGGATCCAGGTGTCCTGCCCCGGCCCCGGATCGTAGACGAACGGCGCGTCCATCACGATCGTCGCGGGCGTGAAGCCCTGATCGAGAGCGGCGGCATAGACGAAGGGCTTGAAGCTCGATCCGGGCTGTCGGGTGGCCTGGGTCGCCCTGTTGAAGGCGGAGGCGTCGTAGGAGAAGCCGCCCTGCAGGGCCAGCACCCGGCCGGTCTGGGTGTCCATGGCCATGAACCCGCCCTGAAGTTCCGGCACCTGGCGCAGCCCCCAATGGTCGAAGCTGCCCTCGTCGTTGAGCACCGCCTGGGTCAGGATCACGTCACCAAGGGCGAAGATGTCGGAGGGGCTCTGCGGACGCGGGCCGACATTGCCATCCTCCCGGACCGGACGCGCCCACTGCGCGTCGCGGATGAAGAGGAAGTGTCCATCCTCATCCTCCTCCACATCCTCGATACCGATGCGGATCGAGGAGTTGCCGACCGCGAGCACGACCGCGGCATGCCAGCCCTCGATGTCCCGGGGCACGACCTCCTCGCGCAGGCTGCGCCGCCAGAGTACTTCGGAAACCAGCGCCTCGGGATCAATCTTTGCCAACGGGCCGCGATAGCGCGCCTGCTCCAGTTCGTACTCCCAGAGCCGGGTGCGCAAGGCCACCTGAGCGGCCTCCTGAAGCGCCGGGTCCACGGTGGCCCGGATCGTCAGCCCGCCGGTGAAGAGGTTTTCCTCCCCGATCTGGGTGATGAGCTGGCGCCGGATTTCGGAGGTAAAGTAGTCCCGCCCGGGCAGCGTGCCCCGGGTCGGCTCCATGTCGCCAGACTGCACAGTGAGAAGCGGGCGCCCCTGCTCCTCGGCCACCCGTTCAGGCCCGAGGAACCCGTTCTCCCCCATTTCCCGCAACACGAAGTTGCGCCGGTCGGTCGCGCGGTCGCGCGCGCGAACCGGATGGAGGGTCGAGGGCGCCTTCGGCAGGGCGGCGAGGTAGGCCGCCTCGCCCGGTGTCAGTTCCTCAAGGGTCTTGCCGAAATAGTTCTGGGCCGCGGCGGTCACGCCGTAGGAGTTCTGCCCGAGGAAGATCTCGTTGAGATAGAGCTCAAGGATCTGGTCCTTTGTCAGAACACCTTCGAGCCGGACCGCGAGCAGGATCTCCCTGATCTTGCGCTCCACCTCACGTTCTCCGGACAGGAGGAAGTTCTTCACCACCTGCTGCGTGATCGTGGAGGCCCCGCGCAGACGGGCACCCTGGGCCGCGTCGAGGGCGGCGGAGGCCATGCCGCGCAGGTCGAACCCCCAGTGGGTGTAGAAATTCTTGTCCTCCGCAGAGATGAAGGCCGCCTTTACCACGTCCGGGATCTCATCGATGGGGGTGAAGATGCGCCGTTCGCGCACGAACTCGTCCATGAGTTCGCCCTCGCCGGAATAGACCCGGCTCAGTGTGTCGGGCTCGTAGCGCGACAGCACCTCATGATCCGGCAGGTCGGATCCGTATGACCACAGGATTCCTCCAAGCACGAGCACGGCAAAGATGCTGCCCGTGACCGCCCAGCTGAACAGAAACCCGAAAAACCGCGCGACATAAATCATGTCAGTCCTTCCTCACGCCGTCCGACCCGGTGTTGATAGCACTCCGCAACGGGGGTGTCAGGCCCGGAACCGAATCCGGCCTGCACATGTCCGTGACGTTCTTGCGGGCGCCGTCGGTCACTGCCGCGCCCGCGCTCGCATCTGAGCATCCTCGATCGTCCAGGCGTCGAGCGCGTCGATCAATCCCTCGATGGCGAGCGCGCGCCAGACCGGGGACTGCATACGGCGCCGGTCCGCGGCGTCCGACAGAAAGCCCAGTTCGACAAGCACCGACGGGATGTCAGGTGCCTTCAGCACGCGAAAGCCCGCGGACTTGTGCGGGTTGCGCGGCACGATGCCCGCGGTCTGGGAGAGCGCAGGTACCATGGCCCGGGCCAGGGTGCGTGAACGTGTGTCCGTCTCCGCCCGGGCAAGGTCGAGCAGGACGCGGGTGACGTCGCTCTCCCCCGCACCACCATCCGGTGTGCCAAAGAAGTCGGCCCCGTTTTCCAGCGCGGCGAGCGCCGCCGCCTCCCCGTCGCTGGCCGTGTCGGACAGGGTGTAGACCGCGGCCCCCTGCACCGAACCCACCGTCACGGTGTTTGCGTGGAGCGACAGGAAGACGTCCGCCCCCGCCTCCCGCGCCAGCGACACCCGATCCCGGAGACCCACATAAACGTCCGTTTCCCGCGTCAGCGCGACCCGATACCGCCCGGACGATAGGAGTGCCGCGGCAAACTCGGTGGCGAAGGTCAGGGCGATATCCTTTTCCGCCACCTCCTCCCGGATTGCCCCGGGGTCCACGCCGCCATGGCCCGGGTCGAGCATCACGAGGGGTTGGGTCGGTGCGCCGGAAACCGAAAGGCGCGGCTTGCGCGGGGCGGGCCACCGCGCGGCGTCCCCTTGCGCCCGGGCATCAAATGCGGCCCGGTCCATTTCCGCGAGGATGAGCCCGACCTCCGTCACCCCATTGACCGTGGAGCGTTCCACCCGTGCCACCTTCGCCGGTCGGCGCAGCATCAGCAGCACCCGGGTCGTGCCCGGCGCGATCCATCCTGCCCTGACATCGGCGATCTGACCTTCGGGTTGAGAGAGAATGACCCCGGCAGAAGAGACCCCCTCCAGATCGATGGCGATTCGATCCGGACCGGCGGCGGTGTAGATCGCGAGGGGCACATCCGCGCTCACCTCGAATGTCACACGGGTCGCGCTGCCGGGCATCCACCCCGCTGCAACCGTGACACGTTCGAGGGTGGCCTGACGGGCTCCAGCGCCGCCTGACATCAGCACGGCTGCAAGAGCAACCAAAACGACACCCAAGAAGGGCTTCCACACGCTGCGCGTGCACTGCTCCAAGACCACGTCTTACCTCACACCGGCGGCATCTGCGTCCGCCTTTTCGTTTTTCACCCGCAATCTAACACTTCATGAAAGGCGCAAAAACAATTGTATTTCCCCAAGGCCGCGTCTATCTACGCAAGAAGGGGTCGTGAGATGCGTCCCGTCCCCGATAGAAAATTCGTCGTCGGTTGAGACCGGTTCCTTCCAAAGAGGCCGGTGCGCCTGACACCGCTTCGACCGCGACAGGCCTCGTGCCAGCACACCGCCGAGACAGTTCGGCCAAATCGCTTTTGCGATCGCAAAAGTGCCGGAGAAACAACGCGATGAAACGCGCATTACTGCAACCAGCCGCCTCAGGGTCATCCGACCCTCGCACGCGGTCTATGGTTGGCGCGCCAGGGATCGCTCCCACCAGAAAGCCACGCCCGGACCAGGCCGTCACATCGGCCGCGAGAGCGCGTGCGAGAATGAGACCCAATGGCAAAGAAAATGCTCATCGATGCCACCCACCCGGAAGAAACCCGGGTCGTGGTGGCAGACGGAACCAAGGTTGACGAGTTTGACTTTGAATCTCTGAATAAACGCCAGCTCGCTGGCAATATTTATCTGGCAAAGGTCACACGGGTCGAACCGTCCCTGCAGGCCGCATTCGTGGAATATGGCGGCAACCGCCACGGATTCCTCGCCTTTTCGGAGATCCATCCCGACTACTATCAGATCCCGGTAGCGGACCGCGAGGCTTTGCTGGCCGAGGAAGAGGAGGCCGCGCGCCGCGCCGCGGAGGAAGAGGACAGCGAGAAACCCCGCAGCCGCCGGGGCCGCCGCCGGTCGTCCGCCGCGAAGGATGGTGCCGCGTCGAAATCCGATGCCACGGCAACCGCGGAAGTGGCCGAGGAGGCACCTGCCGAGGATACCCAGGCACCTGCACCGGAAGCTGAGACGGCGGAAGCTGCGGAGGCGTCCGAGGCTGTTACCGAAGCGCCTGTCGAGGACGCGCCTGCTGAAGTGTCCGACGCCCCGACTGCCGAGGCGGCGGACGACACGACGCCTGCCGAAGAAGCCAAGGTGGAGGACGCTCCCGCGGAAGAGACCGCGGAGAAGACCGATGCTGACGCCCCCTCCGAGCCTGCGCCCGAGGGAGATGACGCGCCCGAGGAAGCCGAGCTTCTCGTTTCTGAAGAGACCGACGAGCGGGAGGAGGAATCCGACCGCCGCCGCCGCGCGAAGCCGCGCCGATACAAGATCCAGGAGGTCGTCAAGGTCCGCCAGATCATGCTTGTGCAGGTCGTCAAGGAAGAGCGCGGCAACAAGGGTGCGGCGCTGACCACCTACCTCTCGCTCGCGGGCCGGTACTGCGTGCTCATGCCCAACACCGCCCGCGGTGGTGGCATCTCCCGCAAGATCACCTCCGCGACCGACCGCAAGAAGCTCAAGCAGATCGCTGGTGAGATCGAGGTGCCGAAAGGTGCTGGCCTCATCATCCGCACCGCGGGGGCCAAGCGCACCCGCACGGAGATCAAGCGGGACTACGAGTACCTGATCCGCCAGTGGGAGATGATCCGCGACGTGACGATGAAGTCCGTCGCACCGACGCTCATCTACGAGGAAGGCAGCCTCATCAAACGTTCTATCCGCGACCTTTACGGGCGGGAGATCGACGAGGTGTTCGTGGAGGGTGCCGAGGGCTATCGCGAGGCCAAGGACTACATGAAGATGCTCATGCCGTCCCACGCCAAGAACGTAAAGCTCTACAGCGATCCGATCCCGCTCTTCGCCCGCTATCAGGTCGAGAACTACCTCGGCCAGATGTTCAACCCGACGGTGCAGCTGAAATCCGGCGGGTACATCGTGATCGGCATCACCGAAGCCCTCGTGGCTATCGATGTGAACTCCGGCCGTGCGACCAAGGAAGGGTCGATCGAGGAGACGGCGACGAAGACCAACCTCGAGGCGGCGGACGAAGTGGCTCGGCAGTTGCGGCTGCGCGACCTTGCGGGCCTCATCGTCATCGACTTCATCGACATGGACGAGCGCAAAAACAACGCGGCCGTCGAAAAGCGGATGAAGGAGGCGCTCAAGGCGGACCGTGCGCGGATCCAGGTCGGGCGGATCTCGTCCTTCGGCCTCATGGAGATGAGCCGGCAGCGGTTGCGCCCCGGGATGTTGGAGACGATCACACAGCCCTGCCCCCACTGCCACGGCACCGGCCACATCCGCTCCGACGACAGCCTTGCGCTCACCATCCTGCGGGAACTGGAAGAGGAAGGCGTCCGGCAGCGTTGCAAGGAAATGCTGCTGACCGCGCCGACGAAGGTCGCGAACTATCTGCTCAACCAGAAGCGCGACCATGTGATGATGATCGAGAGCCGGTATGGCATCGCGATCCGCGTCGAAGGCGATCCGCTGCTGGTCAGCCCGGATCACCGGCTCGAACGGTTCAAGACGGCGACGCGGGTGCTGCCCTCACCGTCCGAGGGCGGTGCCGTCCAGGTCGACGGGCTCGACATGCTCGACGAGGCGGAGCTCGAAAGCGCGGAGGCCCCGACCACCGATACCCCGGCGGAGACCGAGGGCAACGGGGAGGGGACGGGCAAGCGCAAGCGCAAGCGCCGTCGGCGCGGGCGCGGCAAACGCCGGGACGGCGAGGCGCAGAGCGAGGCGCAGGAGACTTCCGCCGAGGATCAGGATGCGGTCGCGGAAGATGCCGTCACCACATCCGATGCCGAGGCCACCGAAGCTGCGCCGGAGGCTCCGACGGAGCCCGTGGCAGAGGCTGAGGCCAAGCCGAAATCCCGCCGGTCCCGCAGCGTGCGGCGCAAGAAAACCGATGAGACCGAGACGCCCGTAGAGACGGCAGCCGAAGCCTCGGAATCTGCCGATACCGCCCTCGGCCCGGTGATCGAGACGGACCCGGCAGGACCCGAAGAGGTCGAGGTGCCCGAAGCGGACGTGCAGAAACCCAAAGCGCGCAGCCGCCGCAAGCCTGCCGCGAAGAAGACCGAGCAGGCCGAACAGGCCGCAGATGTACCCGCGGATGTCGCAGTGTCAGAGCCGGTGGCGGAGACGCCCGCCCCGGAACCGGTAGCAGTCGAGGAGGTCGCCGAGGTCGCGCCGCCTGAGCCGGAAGCGCCCGCTTCCGAACCGGAGCCCGTGCTCGAAACGGTTGAGGCGACATCCGAACCCGCAGCCCCA
>JBCBAP010000044.1:0-3972 GCA_038532435.1 Pseudomonadota bacterium
AACAGCAGGCCAAGACCATCAAGGACACGATGGTGCCGGTCGAGGCCGCATCGAAAGCGATCACCAGCGCAATCTCCAAGCTTGCCCAGATCACCGACAAGCTGGAGCCGCTGGAAAAGCCGTTCGACCTGATCGGCAAAGCACTGAAGCCCTTCGAATGGGTGCTCGACAAGGCCGACAAGGTCATTTCCTTCATCATCGATCCGGTCCTCGATCCGATCATGGAGAAGTTCGGCGTCAACGCACTCATCGACGATGCGGTGGCGAAGGTCGAGGCGCTGCTTCCGTCGGTCAACCTGTTCAGCAACCCGCTTTCCATCGTCGGCGATGTGGTCAAGGCCCTGAACCCGGACACCATCACCAACCTGAAGGATGAGCTCGAGGAAACGGTCACCGCCCGACTGCTCGGTGACGCGGGCGCGCTCGGCACCCTACTCAAGGACGGTGACGGCGCGGCGAACCTCGTCATCGGCGTCAACGACATCCTGTCCAAGGCGAGCACGCTCGTCGGCGGCGACAATGACGACATGATGTCCGCAGGTGACGGCAATGACGTCCTGAAGGGCGAGGCCGGCAATGACATCCTGCTCGATGGCGCGGGTGCCGACCGCTACGAAGGCGGCGCGGGCATCGACACACTGATGTTCAACGACGACATCGTCGCGTTCGACTTCGCCAAGACAGCGGAAACCGTGAACTTCACCCACCGCACCAGCGGCGAAGAGGATGTGGCAACTGACGTCGAGATGTTCGTCTTCAACGACGCGGCCATCCGCTCCGACGAGGTCGACCTGGTTCAGGTCATCAACTACGCCAAGGCGCAACGGGTCCTGAACGGCAGCGATGACGAGAACATCCTCTTCGGCGGGTCCCGCTCGGACACTCTGAACGGCCACGGCGGCGACGACCGGCTCGAAGGTGGCGGAAACCACGACCTGCTCATGGGCGGCGCGGGCAACGACATCGTCGACGGTGGCGAGGGCCAGGACCGCATCATCGACAGCTTCGGCACGGACACCCTTTTCGGCGGCGAAGGCTCCGACATGATGGCCGCGCTGACCGGGAACAACACGCTCCACGGTGAAGACGATGACGACCTGTTGATGGGCGGCATCGGCGCGGACCGGCTCGATGGCGGCGAGGGGCGCGACGTGCTCATCGGCGACGTGAGCGACCGGTTCAGCGGCAACGATAAGCTCTCCGGCGGCGCGGGCGACGACCTGCTCTCCGGCGGAGGCGGCGCGGACATGTTCCACTTCCGCACCGGCGACGGCAACGACACCATTGGCGAAATCGACGTGGTCTACGCGGCCGCGTCCAAGTCCAAGGTCACCGGTGCGGACTTCCAGTCCGGGCTCGACCAGATCGTCCTCGACGGGTTCGGCTACGACGATGTGGAGGAAGCCTTCTCCCACGTCACCGAACAGTCCGGCACCGCCGTTTTTGCGGACCAGGGAACCTCCATCACCTTCGCGGGCCTGACCCTGGCCGAGCTCTCCTCCAACGACTTCATCCTGGCGTAACCCGCTGGTTCAGAAAGGAATACCGTCATGACTATCCGTATCGCATCCGCCCTCCTCGTCTCCTCCCTGACTGTGGCCGCCTGTGGCGGCGGGGGGGGGGGAGGGGCAGAAAGCCCCGCAACCGCAACCAGCAACTCCGGAGGCAGCAGCACCCCGATCACCGCAACCCAGATCGCCCTGTTCGATCAGACCGCAACCGAAAAGACCCGCATCACCGCGCACCAGATCGACTCCACCGCGGGAACCGTCTCACAGAGCACCGGAACCCTCGATCACGGAATCAACCAGTTCTCGCTGGGTGGCTGGACCGGCACTCTCGACAAGACCACCGGCGCGGTTGCCCTCTCCGGCGGCGGAACCGCCACGGTCGAGAAGGGGACGACCAAGCATGTCGCCTTCTACACGGCCGAAGCGAGCGGCGAGAACCCGGTCTTCGGCGTCGTCGGCCAGGCCACCAACGCGGCGGATCTGCCCACCACGGGCTCCGCGAGCTACGCCGGACAGTCCCAGGTCACCATCGTCGACAGTGTTGCCACCTTCGATCTGACCGGTACGTCCCGCGTCGATGTCGACTTCAGCCGCGGCAACGCCTCCGTCACGATGACCGACCTCGACGGCACACGGACGACGGGCATCTCGTCACCGGCCATGCTGACCGACGTCGCCACCGTCACCATCACCGACATGAACGTCACCGGTGGCACCTTCTCCGGCGGGACGACCGCGGTCAGCAGCCCTTACGTGCTCGGCAACCTCACACCGAGCGCGGTCACTCAGACCTCTGGCGGGCTCTACGGACCGACGGCGAACGAGGTCGGTGGTGTGTTCCGCACCGACGACAGCGCAGCCGGAGACCTGCTGGTCCAGGGTGCCTTCGTGGGCGAGCAGTGAGGACACCGGCGGTGCAGTTCCCCTACCACGCCGCCCTAGATCTCCTGCGAGGGATCGATCAACCCATCGCGCAGCGCCACCGCAAGGAGCTGCGCGATGGAATTCACTCTAAGCTTCTGCATGAGGCTCGTCCGATGCTTCTCCACCGTCTTGATGCTGATCCCGAAACTCGCCGCGATCTCCTTGTTCGCCTTGCCCGCCAGGATCATGTTGAGCGTCTGCCGCTCCCGATGGGTCAGATCCCCGGTTTCAGCTTCCGCTTCATCGAGGATCTGCTGGATATCCTTTCCGATCACGCGTCCGCCCTGCATGATGAGTGGCAAGGCCTCGAAGAGGGCCGTCATGTCGGATTTCTTGGAGAAGAGCCCATCTACGCCCGCCTGCACCAGGTTGCCCACCAATCCGGGCGAGGAGACGCCGGTCAGAACAGCGATCCGGGTGTCGGGGCTCCAGCGGCGGACCTCGACCAGCACCTCCACACCGCCCGCGAGCGGCATCTGCACGTCAAGGATCAGCAGGTCCGGACGCCCCGCCTTCACCGCGACGATCGCGTCGAGGCCGTTTTCCGCCTCCGCGATGACCCGAAACCCGCCATCGGCTTCGAGCTGGCTACGCAAGCCCAGCCGCACGATCTGATGGTCATCCGCTAGGATCACTGAAAATGGTTCAGACTCAGACATCTACCCGTACTGTGCCCCGTCGGTGCCGTGGCAGAACCCTGCTACAGTTTTTGACGCTTGTGAACCTCGTCATCCTGATGGCCCTTCCCGCAACCGCCCAGCACTGGGGCCGGGTCGATCTGGCGGCGGAGCGGATCGACGGGTCCGCATTCCGCATCCTGTCCGACACGCCGGTGGATGCGGAACCCGGTCAGGTGCTCTCGCGGCTCCGGGACGGTGCCGGGGTCCGGAGCACGGATCCGGTGCTTTCCAACGGGGCAACCTACAGCCCGTTCTGGGCGGTTGTGGAGCTTGGCAACAGCTCGGACCGTGCGCTCACACGACAGATCGTGACGCCGCTGAAGTCCGCGGGTGATCTGCGCATCTTCGTGTCCAACCGCACGGGCGGGTTCGATCCGGTACTGGAGACATCCTTTCTCGATCCGTTCGACGCCCGCCCAGTGCAGGCACGGACCCTGATCACGAAGCAGATGGTGCTGGAGCCCGGGGCGCTTGCCACCCTGCTCATCGCCTACAGACCGCTCGGGTTCAGCGCCCTCCCTCTCGAACTTGCGACACCTGCGGAAGTGACCACTCGGATCGTTGCTGCGGAGCGTGGATTGAGCGCGTTCTACACCGCCGCGGTGGTGCTGATCGTCGCCTTTGCAGGGTTTTGTCTGGTGATCAGGAACCGTACCGGCGTGATGATGGCCGGGCTCCTCGCGCTCAACCTGCTGGTCCTTGCGCAGTTCGAGGGTATCCTATTCCCGCTCCTTTGGCCTCAGGCACCGCTTTTTAACCTCAACGTTACCATCCCGATGATGCTGATCGCGGCCATCTGCGGATACACGGCGATCCTGCGGGCGGGAAGCGGGCGATTGCCCCGCGGGACCCGGCGT
>JBCBAP010000044.1:4072-29440 GCA_038532435.1 Pseudomonadota bacterium
ATACACGGCGATCCTGCGGGCGGGAAGCGGGCGATTGCCCCGCGGGACCCGGCGTTGGTTGCTCGCCGGGGCGGGTCTCGCGCTCCTCCACCTTGCGGCAACACCGTTTGCCCATCCGACGCTTGTGGTGCCGGGGGCGATCATGCTTTGGCTGCTGGTCTTTCCCGCCATCGTGGTCGCCTTGCCCCACTGGGAAGGGTTCACCCCGCCCCAGCGACGCCTCGGAAGCATGGTGGCCGTGATGGTGTTCGCACTCGCCTGCGTCAAGGGGGCGGCGACACTGCTGCCTTGGCTCCCGGCAGTCGTCTCCGGCGACGGGATGCTGCGGCTCATCTTCGCCGTTGCGGCCGGCGGGTTGATGGCACTGCTGCTGATGCAGGTCGCCGAGCTCTTCCGCTCCAACCGCGCCGCGCTAGAGGCGACGGCGGCTGCCGCCCGGAAGGAGGCGGAGCTGAACGAGGCGCTCTACACCTCCGAGCGTGACTATGCGGAGGCGATGCGCAAGGCGTCAGGTCTGCGACGAAGGCTCGAGGTCACGGCCCACGATATCCGGCAACCCCTCTCCGCCCTTCGACACTTCCTTGGCCGTTCCGCTGGCGCGGAGGAGGAACGGCAGGCGATGGAGGAGGCGCTGGACTATCTCGAGGGCCTCGCCGGACCCGCCCCGGATGTCGAGGCACCCGCCGAACCGGATGCCGAGCCTTACCGGGTCGATGTGGTGCTTTCGGCGGTCAAGCAGATGCTGCGGGAGGAAGCAGACACCCGCGCCATCGACCTCAGCATCACCGCTCCGCCCGAGGCGACGACGATCACGCCCGCGCTCACCCTGATGCGCATTGTGTCAAACCTTGCGGTGAACGCGATCAAGCACTCCGGCGGCTCCTATGTCCGGCTCGGTGCGACAGTGGCCGAGGGGCGGACGACCGTCAGCGTGCGGAACGACGGGGCCGTGCTCTCCCGCCCCGCGTTCGAGCGCTACCTGGGCAGCGGGGTCAAAGGTGCTGCATCGGAAGGCGATGGGCTTGGCCTCTCGATCGTCGCGGACCTGAGCCGGGCGGCGGGGCTCGATCTCTCCCTCGATACCTCGAATCCGGCGGAGACGGCGATCGTCGTCGGCCTCACGCCGGCTTAACCGACGGCCTCCGCGTAGCGTGCGGAGAGGTCCTGAATGGCCTGGGCATAGGGAGCGGGGCCGAAACTTGCCCGCGCGACACCGAGCTCCGCCACGCGTGCCACCGCAGCGAGATCGCCCCGCATCATCACGTTGACCGGCAGGGAGGTGCCCCCGACGATCTCCCGTATCAGATCGCCGTCGGTCAGGCCGGGAACGAAGAACCCGCTCGCCCCTGCATCCGCGTAGGCCGCAGCGCGCGCAAGCGCGTCACTGACGAGCGCCCCGTGGGCCGACGCCTCCCGCCCCTTCAGGAACAGGTCGGTGCGGGCGTTGATGAAAAGATCGACGCCCTCAGCCTCCGCCACGGCGCGAATGGCTGCGATGCGCGCGGCCTGTACCGCAGTCTCGTGCAGGCCCGTGCCGCCGACCACCTGATCCTCGAAATTGATGCCCACCGCCCCGGTAGCGAGGACCTGACGGATGTTCTCCGCCACCTCTTCGGGTGCTACGGCGAACCCGCCTTCCATGTCGACGGAGACCGGAATGTCGACGGTCGCCACGATACGCTCCACCACGCGCAGGAGCAGATCGAGGGGGATTGCCTCGCCGTCCGGGTACCCGTGGGCGGCGGCGACAGACCAGCTTCCCGTCGCGACCGCAGCCGCGCCCGCCTTTGCCAGCGCCTTCGCTCCTCCCGCATCCCAGATGTTGTATAAGATGAGGGGCGTGCCCGGCGTGTGGAGCGACCCGAAGGTTTGTGCGAATTCAGCTTGAGGCATAGGACGTTTCCCCGGTTTGGGCGCGATAGGCCCGTTCCACATCGATCAGTTTCTGCTTGCGCCAGAGCCCGCCGCCATAGCCGGTCAGCGATCCGTCCGCCCCGATGACCCGGTGGCACGGGATGATGATCGCGATCTGGTTCGCGCCATTCGCCCGAGCCACCGCACGGGTCGCGGACGGACGCCCCATCTGCCGGGCGATCTGAGCATAGCTCCGGGTCTCCCCCGCCGGGATCGTGAGCAGGGCCTGCCAGACCTCCCGGGTGAACGGGGATCCATGAAGGACGAGCGGCGTTTCGAAGGTCGCGCGCTCCCCCGAGAAGTACTGTGCGAGCTCGTCGCGCACCTGATCATTCGCCGGTGTCGTGCCAATCCCGATCCGGCCCTTGGTGAAGGTCCACAACCGCTTGAGCTCGGTGGGCAGTGCCTTGCGCCCGAGAAACTCCAGCAGATGCAGGCCGTCCGGTCCACCGACCGCGAGCATTGCCCCGACCGGCGTCTCGATCCAGTCAGCATGGAGCAGTCCGTCGCGGGAAAGCGCGCCCGGCGGCTGGCCAAGGAGTGCTGCAAATGCGCGGCGGAACGCGCTGGGAGATTCGAAGCCCGCCTCGACCTGCGCATCGACGACCCGCCCGCCCGCGGACAGCACCTCGAACCCCTCCCTCAGCCGGCGTTGCCGCGCCATTTCAAGAAACGTCATGCCGAAGTGCCGCTTGAACGACCGGCGCACCGTGGAGGGATCGAAGCCCATCGCGGCGATATCCGCCTCCACCCACCGGTGCCCTTGCCGGGCGTCCAACGCCTCCAGAAGCGTGGCGATGGCGGGATCAGAGGCGGTGGCAGAGGCCAGAGGTCGGCACCGCTTGCAGGGCCGGTACCCCGCCTCGATGCAGGCGCCCGCGGTCTCAAGGAACGTGCAGTTCTCCCGCTTCGGCTTGCGGGCGGGACAGGTCAGGCGGCAGAAGACGCCGGTGGTCGACACGCAGACATAGGCGCGGCCGTCGAACCCGGCATCCCGCGCAAGGAGCGCTGCATAGAGCGTCTGGTCATCTGGCAGGGCGAAAAGCATGCCTTTCCCTATACCTGATCATGGGCCGACGGCGTCGATTTTCGGGCGTCTATTTCAGCTTTCCGGCAGGTTTTTGGGACGACACCGTTTCGGCAAGGCCCTGTTGGCTCGGGGCAAAGATTGGGTGCCCAGTACAGCCAGCTTCACCTGCCAAACACCGCTCCGATTTGCTCCTAGACTGCGGGCTCAGACCCACGCGTGTGCATTTGCGCGACACTGCTGCCAGCACACGTCATCAGAAGCGTACCCGTGTTGGGATATCAGCGACTGGTGATTGCATCCCTGTCAAGCGCTGCCCGCTGCGCAGGCATGGAGCACTCAGGGCCAAGCGAACGCGGTCCAACAGACCGTGTCAACACGGTCAATGGGGTTACGCTTTCAGAAGCGCCATCGCCTCCGCCAAATCGATCGCGCCATCGTAAAGCGCCCGGCCGGAGATCGCACCGTTGAGCGGAGCACCGGTCTCCTTCAAGCGTTTCAGATCGTCGATGGACGAGACGCCGCCGGAGGCAATCACCGGGATGGACACCGCCCGGGCGAGCGCCGCTGTCGCCTCGACATTCGGACCCTGCATGGCACCGTCCCGGTCGATGTCGGTGTAGATGATCGCGGCAACGCCCGCATCCTCGAACCGGCGGGCGAGATCCTCCGCGGTGATGTCAGTCGTCTCCGCCCACCCCTCAACAGCGACCCGTCCGTCCCGCGCGTCGATCCCGACAGCGATGTGACCGGGAAAGTGGCGCGCGGCCTCCCGCACCAGGTCCGGATCGCGCACAGCCACGGTTCCGAGGATCACGCGCGCCAGCCCCTTGTCGAGCCACATCTCGATCGTGGTCATGTCACGGATCCCGCCGCCAAGCTGTACGGGGATCGACAGGGCGGCGAGAATCGCCTCGACCGCTGCGCCGTTGACCGGCGCCCCGGCGAAGGCCCCGTTCAGATCCACGAGATGGAGCCATTCCGCACCCTGTGCGACGAACGCCTCGGCCTGCGCGGCCGGGTTGTCGTTGAACACCGTCGCCTCGGACATCTCGCCCTTGTAGAGCCGCACGCAGGCCCCGTCCTTGAGGTCGATGGCAGGGTAGAGGATCATTGCGGCGCTCCAGAATTCGGTGTCGGTCGCCCTCTCTTAGGCAGTATCGCAGCCCTTGGCAAAGGGGGCGGGGCCGCTCCCGCTTGCGCGACGTCACCGTTGACCATGCGTCACGTCCCCGCCACGATCTGCGCAAAACCAACCTGGGGAGACTTACCATGAAGACGTTCATTGCCGCTGCCCTGCTCGTGCTCGGCCCCGCCATCGCCCATGCCGCGGATGTGGAGGGTACCTGGGCCACAGAGACGAACGAGGATGGCAACTACCTCGAGGTCACTGTGCATCCCTGCCCCTCCGACGGTGCTAAGATGTGCGGCACTATCGATCGGGCTATGGGCCCCTCCGGTCCCCAGCCGGGTTACGAGCATGAGGGCCGTCAGATGATCAGCGACATGGAGCCCAACGGCGCCAACCGCTATGCCAACGGCAAGATTTGGGCCCCGGATACGGACAAGACCTACAGCTCCAACATGCAGCTCAACGGCAATGTCCTGACGGTCAAGGGCTGCGTCCTCTTCATCTGTCGCGGGCAGGACTGGTCGCGGGTCAACTGAGCCCAAGCGGATCATGGCCCGAGTTCTGGTCGATGCGGATGCCTGCCCGGTCAAGGAGGAGATCTTCAAGGTCGCCTACCGGACGGGCACTCCGGTCCTGCTCGTGGCCAACAGCTATCTGCGCACGCCCGACAGCCCGCTCATCTCTGCCATCCAGGTCGATGACGGTTTTGACGCCGCCGATGACCATATCGCGGAGATCTCAGGGCCCGATGCTGTCGTCGTCACGGCGGACATCCTGCTGGCGGAGCGGTGCCTGAAGGCGGGCGCACTGGTGCTGTCACCCAAGGGCACGCCCTTCACCGAGAACTCCATCGGGGGCGCCATCGCCACCCGCGCGATCATGGCAGATCTGCGCGCGGGAGGGGAGCAGATGGGAGGGCCGAAGCCCTTCCAGAAGTCAGACCGCTCGGCTTTCCTTCAGGCGCTCGACAAGGCGATCACGCAGCTCAAGAGGCGCTGACACCGGGCGATCTCGACCCGGCGATCGATGCTTCCGATCCGTGACAAAGGCCGGGATGCACCTCCGCTCAGGGACGCCAGCGCAGGAAATTGCCGATGATCCGCAGGCCGGTCGCCTGGCTCTTTTCCGGGTGAAACTGGGTACCGATGATCGTGTCCCGCCCGACCGCAGCCGTCACCACCTGGGCATGATCGACAGTGGCGACCAGGTGAGCCGGATCGTCCACGGCAAGGTGGAACGAATGCACGAAATAGGCGTGATCCCCGGCTTCGATCCCGTCAAACACCGGATGCGAGCGGGCGAGGCCCAGCGCGTTCCATCCCATGTGGGGGATCTTCGCCGAAGGGTCCGACGGCGTCATCTTTTCCACTGCGCCCGGGATCCAGCCGAAGCCCGGCGTCTCCCCGAACTCCCGGCCCACGGTGGCAAGGAGCTGCATGCCCACGCAGATGCCGAAGAAGGGCGCACCGGCGGCAACCTTTTCCGTGATCACGTCAGCCATGCCGGGCACGGCCATCAGCCCCGCACGACAATCGGCGAACGCACCGACGCCGGGCAGCACGATCCGGTCCGCCCGACGCACCTCTTCCGCATCGGCGGTTACCCTGATCGGACCGCCATTGACCTCATTGGACATGCGCTGGAAGCTCTTCTCCGCCGACCGCAGGTTTCCCGACCCGTAGTCGATGATGACAGTGGTCATAGCTGCCCCTTGGTCGACGGGATCGCATCCGCTTTGCGCGGGTCGGTTTCCAGCGCGTCGCGCAGGGCACGCGCGACCGCCTTGAAGGCGGCCTCCGCGATGTGGTGACTGTTGATGCCGTCGATCCGCTCAACGTGAAGCGTGATGCCCCCGTGGGTCGAAAACGCCTGGAAGAACTCCCGCACAAGCTCCGTATCGAAGCCCTTGATCGCAGGCGCGGTGAAATCGATTTTCCAGACAAGGTAGGGCCGACCGCTCAGGTCCAGCGCGGCACGCACCAGGGTGTCATCCATGGGCAGCAGGCAATCGCCATAGCGCCGGATGCCCCGCTTGTCTCCCATCGCCTCTGCCAACGCCTGGCCAAGCGCGATGCCGACATCCTCGACCGTGTGGTGATCGTCGATGTGGGTATCGCCTGTGCAGCGCACGGTCATGTCGATCAGCGCGTGGCGGGCCAACTGGTCCAGCATATGGTCGAAGAACCCGACGCCGGTGGCGTTATCGTACCGTCCGGTGCCATCGAGGGTGATCTCGACGGAGATATCGGTTTCGGCGGTCTTACGGGTGATCGTCGCGCTGCGCATGGCCCGGTTCCTTCTGTGCTCTGCGCGCCGGGTTATAGAGAGAGCGGGGACGGAAGGCAAAGAGGGTGTGACAGAGAGGCCGTTTCGAAGGCCGGTTGAGCAATCAGGCCGCACATCCCGAGCGTTTCTCGCCCGCGCCGCACCATCAGGTCTGCCCCGGTCGAGTCCTCACCATCGCAGCGCGCAGACGGAAAGGAGGCCACCGGCTATCGAGAGCCCCAGCAAAGCTTCGAACACTGGAACGGGACACCAGCCGCCTGATCAATCTCAAATCTTGGCTCAGACCGCCGAAAGCGGCTTGTGCTCCGGATTGCCGCGCCAGATCGCGAAATTCAGGGCACCGGCGTAGCTGACCCAGACCAGGTAGGGCACGAAAAGAAGCGCTGCAGTCCCGTCCACATAGCTCGCAACGACCAGGGTGGCGGCGACCGCCAGCCACAGCGCGAACAGCACACCCATTGCTCCCCCCAGCGACCGAAGGCCGAAAAAGACCGGGCTCCACACCGCGTTGAGCGCGATCTGCGCGCTCCAGGCCGCGATTGCAAGCGGTGCCAGTGGATGATCGGACAGCGCCATCCGCCACGCGGCAATCACGATCCCGATATAGAGCGCGGTCCAGGCGACCGGGAACAGCCAGTTCGGCGGCGTCCATGCAGGTTTGTTGAGCGCCTTGTACCAGTCGCCGGGGGGAAAGGCCGCTCCAGTGGACGCGGCCGCCATCGCCGCCACCCCAAACCCGAACAGGACCAACCAGTCGATCATCGTGCGCCCTCCGCTTGCCTGCTCAACAGGTGGAGGTTCGTTCGGTTCCGTCAAGCGTCAGGCGGAGGGACGCATGCCCCCCTTGGCCCCGCGCTGCTCCCGGTCCATCGCCTCGAGCTGGGTGAGGATGTCCATCATGCCGCCAACACGGTCGTTGAGACTGCGCCGCCGGGCGGCGTGCTGTGCGGCGGCGTCGACGAGAAACGCCGTCTCCGGCAGCGCGGGCATATAGAGGGCGCGCCCGACGGGCAGCACCGCAGAACCCGCGGTGCGGCCGAGCGCGGTCAGGCCCAGCGTCACCTTCTCTCCCAGCCCAGTGTGGGCCCGGTGCGTGATGCTGTCGAACCCGTTGCGCGCGACGGCACCGCCGATGGCCGCGTAGATCAGCCGGGCGGCAAAGATCGCACTGCGGCAGTTGAGCGGCAGGACCGCGATACCCGCCTCCGACCGGCGGTAGAGGCGGTCAGCCTCGCCCAGCACCCGGGCCACCACGGTTGCCAGCGCCTCGGACGGTTCGGGTTCGCGCAGAAACGCAGCCGGATCGATCCCGGCCTCGATCAGCCAGTCCCGCGGTAGATAGATCCGGCCCATGGCCGCGTCTTCACCCACGTCGCGACAGATATTGGTGAGCTGCATCGCGACACCCAGATCGCACGCCCGCGCAAGCGCCTGCGCATCCCGCACGCCCATCAGCACCGCCATCATCGCCCCGACGGAGGATGCAACCCGCGCCGCATAGGCGCGCACATCCGACAGGCTGTGATAATCCCGGCCCATCGCATCCCACGCAAAGCCCTCGATGAGCGCGTCGGGCAGCGCCCTCGGCATATCATAGTGATCGACAACCCAGGCAAACGCCCGGTCCGGAGCCGAGTTTGCCGGTCGTCCCGCATAGACCCGGTCGAGCCGGTCCTGCAGCCCCAGAACGGCGGCGGGCTGTTCGTCGGACAGATCGACCGCGTCATCGGCGAGCCGGCAGAATGCGTAAAGCGCAAGGGCCGCATCCCTCACGTCCCGCGGCAGAAAATGCGATGCGGCGTGGAAGGATTTGGAGCCGTGGCGGATCGCCTCCCGGCAGGCCTTCAGATCGTCAGCGAGCATGCGCAGCCTCCGGCACGAGTTGATCAAGCACTTCCGCCGAAGACACGACGCCCGGAAGCCCGGCGCCCGGATGGGTCCCCGCTCCGACAAGGTAGAGCCCCCGCACGCTCTCCGAGACATTGTGGGGGCGGAACCAGGCGGATTGCAGGATCCGCGGCTCGAGCGAGAAGCCCGCGCCGTGGGGGCTCCGATAGCGGTCACGGAAATCGAACGGGGTCATGATATGGCTTTCGGTCAGCCGCGCCTCGAAGCCCGGAATGACCTTCTCAAGCTCCGCCGCGACCTTGCGCCGGTAGGGTTCGAGCTCCCGCTCCCAATCGACAGGCTTCTCGAACCCGAGATGCGGAACCGGGGAGAGCGCGTAGAACGTGTCATCCCCCTCCGGCGCGCAGGTCGGATCGGTGACCGACGGGCGGTGGATGTAGAGCGACATGTCGTCCGCCAGCCGTCCCTTGATGAAGATATCGTGGACGAGGCCCCGGTAGCGCGGGCCGTTGACGATGGTGTGGTGGCCCACATCGCCCCACATATCCTTCGTCCCCTTGGTTCCGAAATACCAGACGAAGAGGCTCATCGACCAGCGGGAGCGGTCGAGCTTCCGATCCGTCCAGCGCTTCGCATGGAGCCGCCGCAACAGGTGGCTGTAGGTATGACCCGCGTCCGCGTTCGACACCACGATATCGGCGGAGACCTGTTCGCCGGAGGCGAGCTTCACCCCCCGCGCGCGTCCGTCGGTCACGAGGATCTCGTCCACGTCCACCCCGTAACGGATGAGCCCGCCCTGATCGGAGATGATCCGTGCCATCCCCTCCGCAATCGCGGCGACGCCGCCCATCGCGTAGTGCACACCGAACGCTTTCTCAAGATGGCTGACGAGCGCGTACATAGAGGTCACATGGAACGGATCGCCGCCGATGAAGAGCGGATGGAACGAAAACGCCATGCGCAGCCGCTCGTCCTTCATCCGCAGTGCCGCGTGTTGATAGATGGAGCGGTCGGCCCGGTAGTAGCCGAAGATCGGCAGAACCTTGATGAGCTCCCACAGTTCGTTCATGGGTCGCCGGCCCAGATCCTCGAACCCGAAACGATAGCGCCGTTCCGAATCGTCCATGAACCGGTCGAACCCGCCCACATCCCCCGGTGAGAGCTTGCGCACCTCTTCCCGCATTTGCGCAGGATCGCTTGAGACCGTGAAGTCGGACCCGTCGGGGAAGCGGATCGTGTAGTAGGGATCGAGGTGGACCAAATCGATCTCGTCGCGGAAGGACCGTCCGGCGACGGCCCACAATTCCTCGAACACCTGCGGTACCGTGACGATGGTAGGGCCCAGATCGAACCGGTGACCGCCCTTGTGAACCGCCGTACCCCGCCCGCCAGGGCTGTCGAGCCGGTCGAGGATGACGGCGCGATACCCTTTCGCGCCCAGGCGGATCGCGGCGGCAAGCCCGCCGAGACCAGCACCGATGATCAGTGCGACGGGCCGGGAATCCCCGTCCTCCCGCAGCAATACATCAAGGTCTGTGCGTGTCAGCATAAGGACATGCTACACATGTCAGCTTTAGTTTACAACGTAGATGACAGGCGAACTCTGACAGTCTACACTCTCAAATCGAGACTTCAGGGACTCGGTCCCCAACCCTGCGCCGCAACACCGGGAAGCGATGAAAGACCTCGAGACCCACGCGATCACGACGGTGACCTATTTCCGGTTCGAGGGTGCGGCGAACCGGCTCTGGGCGTTTGCGCAGATGGGCCTGTCCCGCCGTGCACTACGGAAGGTTCCGGATATAGGGTTTCACAAGCTGATGGGCACGGGCGTTGGCGAGGGGTTCACGCCGCTTCCCAACTTCGGCCTCTACGCAGTTCTGGCTGTCTGGCCCGATCTTGAGACGGCGGAGCGGCAGATACGGACAACCGACATCTTCGCCCGCTATCGTAGGCGCGCGGCGGAGGACTACACGCTCTATCTTCGCCCGGTAAGCGCCATGGGCGAGTGGAGCCGCCGCCAGCCGTTTGAGCCATCCGGCCAGATCCCGTCGCCCCAACCCATCGCCGTGCTGACCCGCGCAACGCTGAAGCCCCGCAATACGGTGCGGTTCTGGAAGCGGGCGCCCTCAGTCTCCGACACTATCGGCGCCAACCCGGATGTGCTCTTCAAGGCGGGCATGGGGGAGGTTCCGTGGCTTCAGCAGGTCACGTTCTCAATCTGGCCAGACATCAAATCGATGAGCCGGTTCGCCTACCGGTCCCAGGCGCATTCCCGGGCCATCCGCGCCGTGCGCGCGGGCAATTGGTTCCGGGAGGAGCTCTACGCCCGGTTCGCCGTCGTGGGTGCCGCGGGCACCCTGAACGGCGCGGACCCGGTGACCGATTTCCTCAACGCCAAGCCGGAAGACACCGTCAAGGAGGCCCGCTGACATGGGACATCCCTTCCCCTTCTCCGCCATTGTCGGACAGGATGAAATGAAACGGGCGCTCACGATCGCTGCCATCGACCCGAGCGTCGGCGGCGTGCTCGCGTTCGGTGATCGGGGCACGGGCAAGTCAACGGCGGTGCGCGCCCTTGCGGGCCTGCTGCCCCGCATCGACGTCGTGCGCGGCTGTCCCTACAACTGCGCGCCGGAGGCTCCGGCAGCGGCCTGTCCGCACTGTTCGGACCTCGCGAACATCGAGACGCGGCAACGCCCAACACCCGTGGTCGACCTGCCCCTCGGCGCGACGGAGGACCGGGTCGTCGGCGCGCTCGACCTGGAGCGGGCGCTGACCCGGGGGGAGAAGGCCTTCGAGCCGGGGCTTCTCGCCCAAGCCCACCGTGGGTTTCTCTACATCGATGAGGTGAACTTGCTGGAGGACCATCTCGTTGACCTCCTGCTCGACGTTGCCGCCACCGGAGATAATGTCGTGGAACGGGAGGGGCTTTCGGTCCGCCATCCGGCCCGGTTCGTCCTGGTGGGGTCGGGAAACCCGGAAGAGGGGGAGCTGCGCCCGCAATTGCTCGACCGGTTCGGCCTGAGCGTCGAGATCGGCTCCCCGACGGAGGTGGCCGAGCGGGTCGAGGTGATCCGCAGGCGGGACGCGTTCGAGCGGGATGGCGGCGCGTTCCTGTCCCAGTGGGCCGATGCGGAAAGTATCCATCGCGACCGCATCTCCGAAGCGCAGCACCGGCTCGACGAAGTGACCACGCCTGATATCGTCCTGGAAAAGATCGCGGAGCTCTGCATCGCCCTCGGTGCCGATGGGCTGCGGGGCGAGCTTACGCTGATGCGCACCGCCCGCGCGCTCGCGGCATTCACCGGGGAGAGCTCGGTGACGACCGCGCACATCCGCGCCGTTGCCCCCTCTGCCTTGCGCCATCGCCTGCGCCGCGACCCGCTGGACGAGGCCGGGTCAACGAGCCGGGTCAATCGGGCGGTCGATGACGTCCTCGGCTGACATGCACGCTGCCCTCCCGGACCGCTGGGAGGATGCGCTGAGGGCTGCCGCCCTTCTCGCCGTTGATCCGGACGGGTTGCGGGGCATCGTGCTGCGTGCCCGGGTCGGTCCCGTGCGGGACGCCTGGTGGCGACTGTATGAGGCACTGCTGCCCGATGACCCGGCTCCCCTGCGCCTTCCCGGAGGTGTCACCGCGGGTGATCTTCGCGACGACACCGATCTTGCCGCAACGCTTGCCGCCGGACGTCAGGTCGTTCGGGAAGGCATCCTGACACGCGCGGCCCGCCGCCGTCTGGTCGTGCCGATGGCCGAGCGGTTGGAGCGCGCGATCGCAGCCGAGCTCGGCCAGCGGCTGGACGGTGAGGCGGCCCCTGCGGTCATCGCGTGGGATGAGGCCGCCGAGGCGGGAGAGGGCTGCGCCCCCGCGCTTGCGGACCGGCTCGCCCTCTCGGTCGACCTCGACGGTCTTTCCAGACGGGACGCGGCGGAGGATTGGGCCGTGACCCCGAAGGATATCGCTGACGCAAGGCGTCATCTGCCCAACGTCGCGGTTCCAGAACAGGTGCTTGCGGACCTGACGGCGCTTACTCTGTCGCTGGGCGTCTCTTCCCTGCGTGCCCCACTTTTTGCCCTGCGCGCTGCGCAGGCCTCGGCCGCACTGGTGGGTGCTGAGGAGGTCGAGGCCGATGATATCGCCCTCGCGCTGCGTCTGGTTCTGTTGCCCCGCGCGACCCGGCTTCCCGCGCCGGAGGCTGAAGCGGAAACGGAAGAGGCACCGATACCTCCCGAGGAACAGACGGCTAAGCCTTCCCGGGATCGCACCGCCACAGAGCCTGCCGAGGCGCTCAGCCCTGACGCGGTGCTCGAGGCCGCCCGCGCGATCCTGCCGCCGGATGTTCTTGCGCGCCTGTTGTCGGACCCAACCACCCGGCGCGGCGGCGCGGGAACCGGCGCGGGCGACGAACGGATCAATCTCGTCCGGGGTCGGCCCGCGGGCACGATCCGCGGTCGGCTCGACCGGTCCGCGCGGATCGACATCATCGGCACCTTGCGCGCCGCCGTTCCCTGGCAGGGCGTGCGCACGCCGGCAGGCAACCAGCGCGTCGCGATCCTGCCCCAGGATATCCGGCTCAAGAGGTTCCGCGAACCCCGCCAGAGCGCGCTCATTTTCATCGTCGATGCATCCGGTTCCGCCGCACGGGGACGTTTGGCGGAGACCAAGGGCGCGATCGAACTGATGCTCGGTGAGGCCTACGCCCGGCGGGAGGATGTGGCCCTGATCGCGTTTCGCGGGGCGGACGCGGACCTGCTGCTGCCGCCGACCCGGTCCCTGGTGCAGGCCCGCAGGCGGCTCTCCGCCCTGCCCGGGGGTGGCGGAACACCCCTTGCCGCAGGGCTGCGCAGCGGGGCCGCACTCGCGGAGCAGGTACGCCGGGGCGGCACAACACCCTATCTCGTTTTGCTCACGGATGGCCGTGGGAATGTGGGCCTCGACGGACAGCCCGGCCGGGCCGCCGCCGCGGAGGACGCCCGCCGGATGGCCCGCCTGATTGCCGGGGACGGGCTCGCGAGCCTCCTCATCGACACCGCCAACCGGCCGCAGAAGGCGGCGGAGGATCTGGCGGGTCATCTCGGCGGTCAGTACGTGGCTTTGCCGCGCGCCAATGCCGCGGAGATGTCGGCCCTCGTCCGCACCGCCCGGGACGCGGCCTGATGCCCAAGGACGGCGCCGGGCTCGACTGGGAAGAGGAGCGCGCCGCCTGGCCCATGGCTGACCTCGCCAGGCGCGTAGAGGCTGCAGACCGGCGCTGGCACGTCGTGCAGTCCGGCGACGGACCCGACGTGCTGCTGCTCCATGGCGCGGGCGGCAGCGCCCATTCCTTCAGGGCCCTGCTCCCCCTTCTCGAAGATGTCGCGCGGGTAACCGTGCCGGACCTGCCCGGCCACGGGTTCACACCCTTGCCCGCGCCCCACCGCATGACCCTGCCCCACATGGCGGAGGATGTGGCCCTGCTCCTTCACAGCCTCTCTGCCGCGCCAAAGGTCGTGGTGGGGCACTCCGCAGGGGGCGCGATTGCACTCCGGCTGGCGCTCTCCGGCCTCATCACACCCGACCGTATCGTGATCATCAACGGCGCACTGACCCCGTTTCGCGGGGTTGCGGGTCTGCTCTTCCCGACGATGGCGCGGATGCTCGCGCTCAACCCGTTCGCCCCGTGGATCCTATCGCGAACCGGACAGGATCCGGCCGCGATCCGGCGCCTCATGGCCGAGATCGGCAGTCCGCTTGATGCGACGGGCATGGCGCTCTATGCCCGGCTTGCCGCGAGCCCCGGTCATATCGCGGGGACGCTTGCGATGATGGCGCGGTGGGATCTCGACCCGCTTCTCAGCGACCTTGCCCACCTTCAGGTGCCGGTCGATCTGGTGATCGGAGATCGGGACGGGGCGGTGCCGCCGGCGGAGACCCTGCGCATCGCACCCCGCCTGCCCCGGCACGAGATCCACCGTTTCGCAGACCATGGCCACCTCCTCCACGAGGAAGCACCGGAGCCCGTCGCAGCGCTCATCCGGAGGGCGCTCGGCATCGGTCTGTAAGCGCAACCAACGCCTTAACCATCCATCAACCATACCGCGCGAAGCTGCCGCCTGTCCCTTGGGAGGAGCCCGCATGGTCGCCCGCGCCTACACTGTCGCATTCCTCGGCGTCGAGGCGCGCATCGTCGAGGTGCAGTGCGCCCTCTCCGCCGGGATGCCCGCCTTCACAGTCGTCGGTCTGCCGGACAAGGCGGTTTCGGAGGCGCGGGAGCGGATCCGCGCCGCCCTCACCGCCATGGGGCTCGCCATGCCCTCAAAACGGGTGACCGTGAACCTGTCGCCTGCCGACCTGCCCAAGGAGGGGTCCCACTTCGACCTGCCGATCGCGCTTGCGGTTCTCGGTGCCATGGATGCCATCCCGATGGAGGAGGTCGGACGGTTCGTCAGCCTTGGCGAGCTTTCCCTCGATGCGTCCCTAGTGCCCGTGATCGGGGCTCTGCCCGCGGCGCTGGCGGCGGCGGAGGCTGGCCATGGTCTCATCTGCCCAGCAACCTGCGGGGCGGAAGCCGCGTGGGTCGGTGCGACCCAGGTCCTCGCAGCGGGCTCGCTGCTGGAGGTTGTGAACCACTTCAACGGCCGCATGACCATCGCCCCCGCGGTCCCCGGACTGGTCAAGGATCAGCGCAGCTGCCCCGATCTGCGGGACGTGCGTGGGCAGGAACGGGCGAAGCGGGCGCTGGAGGTCGCTGCGGCGGGACGACACCACATGCTGATGGTTGGTGCACCCGGGTCCGGCAAGTCCATGCTGGCGAAGCGGTTGCCCGGCATCCTGCCCGATCTGGGCCCCGAGGAGGCGCTCGAGACCTCGATGATCCACTCCCTCGCGGGCCTGATCGAGGAGGGGGGCATCAGCCGTGCGCGCCCGTTTCAGGAACCCCACCACACCGCCTCCATGGCCGCGATCGTGGGCGGCGGGCGGCGGGCCGGACCAGGGGAGGTGAGCCTCGCCCACAATGGCGTGCTCTTCATGGACGAGTTTCCGGAATTTCCACGCGGCGTGCTCGAAACCCTGCGCCAGCCCGTGGAAACAGGGGATGTCGTCGTCTCCCGCGCCAACGCCCACGTCCGCTATCCCTGCAAGTTCATGCTGGTCGCCGCGGCAAACCCGTGCAAGTGCGGCTTTCTGGCCGATCCCGCCCGCGCCTGCGCCCGGGTGCCCGGCTGCGGGCAGGACTATCTGGGCCGGATCTCCGGCCCGCTGATGGACCGGTTCGACATCCGCATCGAGGTTCCGCCCGTCGCGGTCGAGGACCTCTCGCTTCCCCCGGCGGAGGAAGGCACGGCCGAGGTCGCCGCCCGCGTCGCCGCCGCCCGCGCCGTGCAGGCGGAGCGCTTCGCGGACATACCGGGGGCCAGCACCAATTCGGATGTGGAAGGCGACGCTCTCGACAGCGTCGCGGAGGCAACCCGGGACGCGCGGGAACTGCTCACCCGCGCCGCCAGCCGCTACCAGCTCACCGCCCGCGGCTATCACCGCATCCTGCGGGTCGCGCGCACCATCGCCGACCTCGCCGCAAGCCCCCGCATCGAACGCACCCACGCAGCGGAGGCGGTCGGCTACCGCCTGAGTTTCTAGCCGGTGGATTACCTAATAGACCGCCGACCCGACCGGCTTTTTCTTTACCGAGACAGCACGTCATCCGACACGCGCGCCCTCATCCTCGCGAGCATGGAACGCACGGTCGCGCATGATCAAAGCGACCTTGCCGCAGCGACCAGATCCACCAGATCCCTGCTGCCAACCCCAACGATGATAGCTGCTGTTGGAACCACAGCAGTAGTGAGAAGCTGCATGTCAAACGTGCGACCAAAGCCACCGGGAAAAGAACGAAAGCCGCTCCAAATGGCGAAGACCCGCTAGCCATAAGTGACCCGGTCCGTGGTCGACCGCTGACATAACAAGCACCCAATGATCTCGCAGGCGCCGCTACCAGCACACCGCTCCGCAACGAAGACACACCCAAGGCTCTCATCAGTTGCCCGCGATGATGCCCCGGCGGTCCATCGGCCCGAAGCACCAATCGCACGCAGTGCCAGAAGGCGTGCGCGCCGCAGGCGTGCTCCGCGCGACAGCGGCTCCCCGGGCGAGGGGGGTCAGAAGAAGGTCTGGGGGTCAATGTCGATCGTGATGCGGTACTGGGCGGGCAGTTTCACTGCGTCGCGCCAATCCTTGAGAGCGCCCTGCAACACTGCCCCTTTCGGTGCCTTGATCAGCAGCCGGACGCGGCTGCGGCCGCGGATCCTGGCGATCGGCGCCGGGGCAGGGCCGAGCACCTGCGCGCCCAGCGCCGTGAAGCGCCCGGCATCCCGGGCAAGCGCCCGGGCGATGTCGAAAGTGCGTGCCTCCTCCGGTCCGCTGACCACGACGCCCACCATCCGCCCATAGGGCGGGCTTCCCGCGGCCTGCCGCTCCCGCGCCTCGGCGGCCCAGAAATCCTCGTCCGCGCTCCCGAGGATGGCCTGGATGACCGGGTGATCGGGTTGGGCGGTCTGAATGAGCGCGACCCCGGGGCGATCCGCCCGTCCGGCCCGCCCGGCCACCTGCCGCACGAGCTGAAACGTGCGCTCCGCCGCCCTCAGATCGCTGCCGTGAAGACCCAGATCGGCGTCGATCACCCCGACCAGCGTGAGCAGCGGAAAATTATGCCCCTTCGCCACCATCTGCGTGCCGATCACGATGTCCGCGCCTCCCGCCGCGATCTCCTCGATCCGGGCCTTCAAAGCGCGGGCACTGTCCGCGAGATCCGACGACAGGACCGCCACGTGGGCCTCAGGGAAGCGGAGAGCCGCCTCCTCGGCTAAGCGCTCGACCCCGGGCCCCACCACGCCGAGCCGGTCCTCCCGCCCGCAACTCGGGCAGGCCTTGGGCAGCGGTTTCGTCTCCCCGCACTGATGGCACATCAGCCGGGCGATGAACCGGTGCTCGACCATCCGCGCATCGCAATGATCGCAGCCGATCTGCGTCCCGCAGGCACGGCACATGGTGACAGGCGCATAGCCGCGACGGTTTAGGAACAGAAGGCTCTGCTCCCCGGCTTCGAGCCGGGCGGAGATCTCGGAGGCGAGGCTCTCGGTGATCCATCGGTCCCGCGGCAGTTCTTCGGCACGCAGGTCGATCGTCGCCATCTGCGGCAGCACCGCATCGCCGAAGCGCTCGGTGAGATCGATGCGCGCATACTTGCCCGCATCCGCGTTGGCCCAGCTTTCAAGGGACGGCGTGGCGGAGGCGAGGATCACCTGCGCCCCGCAGCCGTGCGCGCGCAGCACCGCCATATCCCGTGCGTGGTAGATCGCGCCCTCCTCCTGCTTGTAGGACCCGTCATGTTCCTCATCCACGACGATGAGACCGAGCCGCGCGAAGGGCAGGAAGAGGGCGGAGCGGGCCCCGACGAAAAGCTGCCCCTCCCCTGTCGCCGCAGCCTTCCACGCCCGGCGTCGCTTGGCCATCGTCACGCCCGAATGCCACTCGATGGGCTCGGCGCCGAAGCGCGCCTCGACCCGGGCCATGAACTCCGCCGTCAGCGCGATCTCGGGCAGAAGCACGAGGGCCTGCCGCCCGGTGGCGAGGCAGGCTGCGACCGCCTCGAGATAGACCTCCGTCTTTCCCGACCCGGTGACCCCCTTGAGCAGGGTCGTCCCATAGGCCGCGGACCGTACCGCCTCCCGCAGCATGATCGCCGCTGCGTGCTGCCCTTCGGAAAGCGGCCTTCCCGGGATGTCAGGATCGAGACGGGGGAACGGTCCGTCCCGCGGTGCCGCCTCGATCTGAAGCACGCCCTGGTCCTGCAGACCCTTGAGGACCGACCCGCTGACCCCGGCAAACTCCGCAAGCTCCCCCGGGGCGAAAGCCATGCCGCCATGCTCCTCGAGGAAGGCGATCACGCGCTGCCGGGCGTCGGTCACCCGGTCGGGCCGGTGCTGGGTGAGCCGCAGCACCTTGCGGCTGCCCGGCGGGTCCATGATCCCCGGCGCCCGGGTCGCGAGCCGGATCATCATAGACATGGGCGTGAGCGTATAGTCCGCCGCCTTCGCCAGAAATCCACGCATGGCGGATCCCATCGGCGGCACGTCGATGACCCCGAGGATCCGCCGGATCTTCGCCGGATCCCAGCCGCCGTCCCCGGGCCCCCAGACCACACCCAGCACTTTACGCGGGCCGAGCGGCACCGCGACATAGGCGCCAAGGCGCACACCGCCTTCCGGCGCCTTGTAGTCCAGCGTCTTGTCGAGGGGCTCGACAGTCCATACCGCAACCAGACTGTCGGCGGGGTAGAAATCCGGGGGTTCTAGCGCCATTGGGGTGTTCCACCCGGGGTCCCAACCGGGTATCGTCCGCGCAAATCACCCGGAGCGAGGACCCCTCCCATGAAATTCTTCGTCGACACCGCCGAGATCGATGCAATCGCCGAACTCAACGAGCTGGGTTTCGTCGACGGGGTGACGACGAATCCATCGCTGATCATGAAATCCGGCCGCAACATTCTGGAGGTGACCAAGGAAATCTGCGACCTGGTTGCAGGTCCGGTGAGCGCTGAGGTGACGGCGACGAAGGCAGACGAGATGATCGCGGAGGGCCGCAAGCTCGCCGAGATCGCGGAAAACATCACCGTCAAGGTGCCGCTGACCTGGGACGGGCTGAAGGCCTGTCGGACCCTGTCGATGGAAGGCAAGATGGTCAACGTGACCCTCTGCTTCTCCCCCAACCAGGCACTCCTCGCCGCAAAGGCGGGTGCGACGTTCATCAGCCCCTTCATCGGGCGGCTCGATGACATCAACCTGGATGGGATGGACCTGATCGCGGACATTCGCACCATCTATGATAATTACGGCTTCGACACGGAAATTCTCGCGGCCTCTATTCGCACGGTCAACCACGTGACCGAAAGCGCAAAGATCGGGGCGGACGTGATCACGGCACCGCCGGAAGTGCTCAAGAAGCTGGCGACCCATCCGCTGACGGACAAGGGCCTCGCAGCCTTCCTCGCGGATTGGGAGAAGGCCGGGCAGAAGATCCTCTGATGAGCGGCGCTACGACGATCAATCACGTGGCGATCCGCAGCCAGATCCTCGCAAACCCGGATCTGGTGCTCGACGATCAGGCGGTGATGCAGGCGCTCCTTTCCGCGGACGGGCTTGCCGCGTCGGGCAAGGTAATCGATCTGCGTCAGGTGCTTGTTGAACGGCTCGAGGATCGTCTCGGCGCGCTCGAGGACACCCACCGCACAGTGATCGCCGCGGCCTACGAGAACATCGCTGGCACCCGCCAGGTGCACCGCGCGATCCTCACCCTGCTGGAACCGCTGAGCTTCGGCGCGTTTCTCAAGGCATTGGACGGGGAGATTGTGGAGACGCTGGCGGTGGACCAGGTCCGCTTCGCGCTCGAACTCGGGTCCCGCCAGACCAGCCTTGCCAATTTCCCGGCGGTCACCTCCCTGAATGCGGGCGACGTGGCGGAGTATCTCGGCACGAAGCCGGACCGCGATGCGGCCCGCGCCACGTTGCGCCCGGTGGATCCGGCGCAGGACGCGATCTTCGGCTCGGCGACGGTCGAGCTTCGCTCGGAGGCTCTCATGACCCTCAATCTTGGCCCGAAGCGGCGCAAGGCGCTGCTCGCCTTCGGCTCTCGCGACGGGGAGCGGTTCGGTCCGGATCAGGCGACCGACCTGCTCGAGTTCTTTGCCGGAGTGTTCGAACGGGCGGTCCGCAGGTTTCTGGGGTGAGCCTTCCGGACAGCGCGGTGGGCGACGCGCTCGCCCGCTGGCTGGCGCAACTCAGCGCCGTTCAGGGCGCGAGCGCCAACACGGTCACCGCCTATCGGGACGATGTTGCCGGGTTCCTCGGTTTTCTAGCACTTCATTGGGGAGGACCGGTCGGGCTTCCCCGGCTTGGCGACGTTGCAATCAGGGACATGCGGGCCTGGATCGCCTACGAGCGGGCACGGGGTCTCAGCGCGCGTTCGGTCGCCCGCGCGCTGTCCGCGGTGAAAACGTTCTACCGCTGGCTCGGGGAGGTGGAAGGCATCGAGGCTGCGGCCGTGAGCGCGACCCGCGCGCCGAAGATCAAGGCCCGCCTGCCGCGCCCCGTTTCCGCGGACGCAGCCCAGGACATCCTCGACAATGCGGAGGTCTCTCATGACACTCCGTGGATCGCCGCGCGGGATACGGCGGTTCTCACACTCCTCTATGGCTGCGGCCTGCGGATTTCAGAGGCGCTCGGCCTCGACCGTGCAGCACTGCCCCTCGGCGACATGCTTCGCATTCGCGGGAAGGGTGACAAGGAACGGCAGGTGCCGGTCCTGCCCGTCGCGCACAGTGCCGTTGACCGCTATCTGGAGCTCTGCCCCTATGGCGGTGACGGTGCGGCACCGCTTTTCTATGGCGCACGGGGCAAACGCCTCAACCCGAGCCTCGTGCGAAACCTGATGCAGCGGCTGAGGGCACAGCTTGGCCTGCCCGAAACCGCCACGCCCCACGCGCTTCGCCATTCCTTCGCGACCCACCTGCTCGAGGCGGGTGGAGATCTGCGGGCCATCCAGGAGCTGTTGGGCCACGCCTCTCTCAGCACGACGCAGGCCTACACCGCCCTCGATCAAGCCCGCCTGATGGACGTCTACCGGGCGAGCCATCCCAAGGGGCGGGGCTGACGCGCCGCTTGCCCGGCAGGAATGCCTGCGCCATGCTGTGGCGCAGCATTCATCCTCAACGGAGGTCTCCCTATGAAATCCCTGCTGTCCCTCACCCTTTCCGCATTGATGCTCGCTGCCCCCCTGTCGGCGCAAAGCCTCGCGGGCAAGGAGATCGTCGTCGTCACGGAAAACGCCTACCCGCCCCTGCAGTTCATCGATCCCGCGACCGGCGACGCCATCGGCTGGGAATACGACGCGATGGAGGAGATCGCGGCACGCACCGGTCTGAGCTACGAGATCCAGAACACCAGCTGGGACGCCATGATCCCCGCCGTGAGCGAGGGCCAGTACGACATGGGCATGACCGGTATCACGATCCGCGAGGACCGGGCGGAGATCGTGGATTTCTCCGCCCCCTACATGCGCTCGGAGATGTTCATGCTCGTCCGTGCCGACGAGGACCGCTTCTCCGACGCCGCAGGCTTCGCGTCCCTGGAGGATGGTCTGGTCGGAGCACAAGCCGGTACGACCCCCTTCTATGTAGCGGTCTACGATGTGCTGGACGGCAACGAAGCCAATCCGCGGATCAAGCTTTTCGAGACCTTCGGCGCGCAGGTTCAGGCGCTTCGCGTCGGCGATGTGGACCTCGTCCTGACGGACGGCACGGCGGGAGAGGGCTATGTCCGTGCGAATCCGGACACGTTCAAGCTGACCGGTGACGCGCTCGGTACCGAAGATTTCGGGTTCATCTTCCCCAAGGGCTCGGACCTCGTCGAGCCGATCAACGCGGCCATCGAACAGATGAAGGCGGACGGGACCATCGACGCGCTCAACAAGAAATGGTTCCTCGACTACAAGCTCGGCGGCTGATGCGGCCTGACGTCAAGGCGCGCTCACCCCGCCCATGAGCGCGCCCTCCTCTTCCGACAAGGACTTTCCCTACTGGCTCGTGATCGCGGGCGGCATCGGCGTGCTGCTCGCCTATCGGGTGGCGGTGGACGACCTTTATTCGCGGGTTTTCGCAATCATCTCGAAGGGGATCGGCATCACGATATTCGTGACGCTGGTTGCGTTTGCGCTTGCCTCGGCGCTGGGTCTGCTTCTCGCGGTGATGAGCCTGTCGCGGCACATCGTGCTCCGGCAGATCGCGCGGTTCTACATCGAGATCGTGCGCGGCATCCCGATCCTCGTCCTGCTTTTCTACATCGCGTTCGTCGGGGCGCCTGCGCTCGTGATCGCCATCAATGCCGTACTGGAGCCGCTGGGGCTGGAGCCGATGCGCACGCGGGATCTTTCGCTTCTCTGGCGTGCGATCCTGGCCCTCATGATCGGCTACGCCGCGTTCATCGCAGAAGTGTTCCGGGCGGGGATACAGGCGGTGGACGAGGGACAGATCGAGGCGGCGAAGGCGCTCGGCCTCAACGGCTGGCACCGGTTCCGCTTCATCGTTCTGCCTCAGGCCCTGCGCACCATCCTGCCGCCCCTCGGCAACGATTTCATTGCGCTCATCAAGGACAGCTCGCTCGTCAGCGTGCTGGGGGTCGCGGACATCACCCAGCTCGGGAAGGTCTATGCTGCCGGGTCGTTCAGGTTCTTCGAAACCTACAACACAGTCGCCTACGTCTATCTGGTGATGACGGTAGGTCTCAGTCTCGCGCTCAGAGCGCTGGAAAGGCGTATGCGGAGGTCTGCTGTTGAAGCTGGTGCGGCTGATACACGCCGCGGACGGAAAAAAACGCCCCCAAACTGATACCCCCCCTCGGGCATTCGTCGGAGCGAACCTACCACGGATGCAGCGCTCCAGAAAAGCGCAATCTTGTGGAACTAATCAATTGTTCACAGAATTGTCAGGGGATCGGTCCCTCCGATCCCCTTTCGCGTCAGCCGAGCACGGAATTGCAGCGCCCGCAAACCCCCGGGTGATGGTGGCTGCCCACGTCGGGGAGAATCTTCCAGCACCGCGCGCACTTGTCTCCAGCCGCCGGCCCGGACATGACCGCAACTCCGGAGATGTCCGGCAGGGTGAAGGCCCCTTCCGGTGCCGGGGCATCCGTCACGGTCAGATCGGAGGTGATACAGAGGTCCGCCAGCGGCAGGCCTTCGAGGATCGCACGGACCTCGGGGTCCGCCACGTGGACAACCGGAGCCGCCTCCAGCGACGCGCCGATGCGCTTCTCCTGCCGTTCGACCTCGAGCGCGCCGGTCACGACCCGGCGCACCGCGCGGACGCGGGACCATTTCTGCGCGAGCGCGTCGTCGTGCCATTCCGCGGGAATGTCGGCAAAGTCCTCGAGATGGATCGAAGACCCTGCGTCGGGATGCCGGGCCAGCCAGATCTCCTCCATGGTGAAGACGAGCATCGGCGCGAGCCACCGGGTGAGATGATCATAGAGCGCCTCAAGCACCGTCCGGGCCGCCCGCCGTTCCAGCGATCCAGCCGCGTCGCAGTAAAGCGCATCCTTGCGGATGTCGAAGTAGAGCGTAGAGAGGTCCACGGTGCAGAACTGGAACAGCTTCTGGAAAACACCCTGGAAATCGTACGCCGCATAGCCCGAACGCACCTCGCCATCGAGCTCCGATAGGCGGTGCAGCACCCATTGCTCGAGCTCGGGCATGTCTTCCCGGGACACACGCTCTGCCGCCTCGAAACCGGCGAGGTTGCCGAGAATGAAGCGGAACGTATTGCGGAGACGGCGGTAGCTGTCCGCGACACCCTTCAGGATCTCCGGCCCGATACGGTGATCGGCGGTGTAGTCCGTCTGCGCCACCCAGAGCCGCAGGATGTCCGCCCCGTACTGGCGCACGACCTCCTCCGGCACGATGGTGTTGCCCAGCGACTTGGACATCTTCATGCCCTTCTCATCGAGCGTGAAGCCGTGGGTCAGCACGCCGCGATACGGCGCGCGGCCCTTGGTCCCGCAAGCCTGCAGGAGCGATGAGTGGAACCAGCCGCGATGCTGGTCCGTGCCCTCAAGATAAAGGTCCGCAATCCCGTTGGGCGTTCCGTCCGCGCGATCGCGCAGGACAAAGGCATGGGTGGAGCCGGAATCGAACCAGACATCGAGGATGTCGTCGACCTTCTCCCACTCCTCCGGATCGTGGTCGTTGCCCAGGAAACGGGCCTTTGCCCCCTCCTCGAACCACGCATCCGCGCCTTCGGCGCGGAAGGCCTCGACGATGCGGGCGTTCACCGCCGGGTCGCGCAGGATCTCCACCCCGCCGTTATCGTCGCGTTTGACGAAACAGGTAAGCGGCACACCCCACGCACGCTGGCGGGAGAGGACCCAGTCCGGCCGGTTCTCGACCATCGCATGGATCCGGTTGCGGCCGTTGGCCGGCGTCCATTTGACCAGCCCGTCGATGGAAGCCAGTGCGCGCTCTCGGATCGTGGTGCCGTGCGCGTCCATCCCGTCGCCGAGCGGCCGGTCGATCGCCGCAAACCATTGCGGTGTGTTGCGATAGATGAGCGGTGCTTTTGACCGCCAGGAATGGGGGTAGGAGTGCTGGATCTTCCCGCGTGCGAGCAGACCGTCCGCGGCGACAAGCGCCTCGATGACCGCCTTGTTCGCGTTCCCCTCCTTGCCGTTCGGCTTCAGAATCGCCTTGCCGCCAAAGAGGGGAAGGCTGTCGCGGAACCGCCCATCCTCGTTCACATTGTGGGTGATGACCTGTTCGAGCATGCCGAGATCCCGGTACATCTCGAACTCCTCCATCCCGTGGGAGGGAGCGCAATGCACAAAGCCGGTTCCCTCATCCTCGGTCACGAAAGGTGCCGCGCGGAAGTCCCGCGGCGCGTCCCATTCGCCCGCGCCATCCTCAACTCCCGCAAGCGGATGGCCGAGCGTGAGCTGAGCGAGATCCGCAGCGGGCACGTCCGCGATACGGCGATACATGCCCTCCTCGAGCCGCGCTGCGCGCATCACCCGGTCCGCGAGCCTGTCCGCGAGGATGTAGCGATGGCCGATGCGCGCCCAGCACTCCTCCGGCCGGCCCGTCACCTCGTAGACGCCGTAGGAGATGTCGTCGCTGTAGACGACGCCCTTGTTGGACGGGATTGTCCAGGGCGTTGTCGTCCAGATCACGACGGAGGCGCCTTCAAGACCGGTCTCGCCGCCGTCCGTGACGGGAAAGCACACATAGATCGTGAAGCTTTCCTTGTCGTGATACTCAACCTCGGCCTCCGCGAGCGCGGTCTTCTCGATCGGCGACCACATCACGGGCTTGGAGCCCTGATAAAGGGTTCCGTTCATCACGAACGTCATGAACTCGGCCGCGATCGTCGCCTCCGACCCGTAGTTCATGGTCAGGTACGGATCCGCCCAGTTCCCGGTGATGCCGAGCCGCTTGAATTCCTCGCGCTGGATCTCGACCCAGCCCTGGGCGAACTCCCGGCACTCGCCGCGGAACTCGTTGATCGGAACATCATCCTTGTTGCGGCCCTTCTTGCGGTACTGCTCCTCGATCTTCCACTCGATGGGCAGGCCGTGGCAG
>JBCBAP010000045.1:0-29234 GCA_038532435.1 Pseudomonadota bacterium
TGCTCCTGCTCTACTGGCTCTATGACCGGCTGGTGGGCATCGACAACATGAAGCTTGGGTGATCCGATGGCCTTGCCGAACTACGCCTCACCGCTGGAGAAGCTCTGGTACTACACCTACCGGGTGATCTGCGCGCTCATCTTCCTGTTTCTGATCGCGCCGATCCTGATCGTGATCCCGCTAAGCTTCAACGCGGAGCCTTACTTCACCTTCACGGAAAAGATGCTGGGCCTCGACCCGGACGGCTTTTCGACCCGGTGGTACGATTTGTTGCTGACCTTCGGGATGATCGCGCCGGACGTGCCGCGGGACAGCAGCTGGTGGGCGGATGCCTGGGCGAACGCAAGCTGGGTGAACGCGGCGAAGAACTCGGTCATCATCGGGTTCTTTTCCACGCTGCTTGCGACATTCCTCGGAACGCTTGCGGCCCTCGGGCTCAGCCGGCCGGAGATGCCGTTCCGCCGGGCGATCATGGCGATCCTGATCTCGCCGATGATCGTGCCGATCATCATCACGGCGACGGGGCTCTTTTTCTTCTATTCCTCGACGGGGCTCGCGAACTCTTATCTTGGGGTGATCATGGCCCACGCGACGCTGGGCATTCCGTTTGTGATCATCACGGTGACGGCGACGCTTATCGGGTTCGATCATTCGCTGACCCGCGCGGCGGCAAACCTTGGCGCCTCCCCGACCACGACGTTTTTCCGCATCACCATGCCGCTGATCCTGCCGGGCGTGATCTCGGGTGCCCTGTTTGCGTTCGTCACCTCCTTTGACGAGGTCGTCGTGGTGCTCTTCGTCGCGGCGCACGATCAGCAGACTATTCCCCGCCAGATGTGGAACGGGATCCGGGAACAGATCAGCCCGGCGATCCTGTCCGTCGCGACCATCCTCGTGATCATTTCCATCCTGCTGCTGACAACGGTGGAGCTGCTGCGCCGCCGGTCTGAGCGGCTGCGGGGCATGTCGCCGGGGTGATTTCAGCCAACCGGTCGGCTGGGGTGTAAGGCGCATCGTTCTGCTACGGTCGAAGCCGTCGCGCCCGTTCGGGATCGAGCTGACGGCGACGCGCTGTCATTCGTCCGCCACCTTGGTCTGGAGATTAGGGTGCGTTGAGCTCTGAGGTCGCACACTCCTCGGCCTTGCACGCCAAAGCACGCCGATCATGTGTCGGATCTTCGCCGGGTGAACCGGCTCAAGGCCCCCTCAGGCCCCCAGCACCCACAGCCAGAACGAAACCGTCAGCACGGACAGCGCCGTTCCGATCAGAACCGTGCTCGCGGCCACCCCCTTGGCACGATTGTAAAGGTTGGCGAACACATACATGTTGATCCCCGGCGCCATGGAGGCCGTCACGACAGCGGAGCGGACAAAGGCCTCAGGCAGGTTGAAGATCTGCGTGCTGAGCGTCCAGGCGATAAGCGGGTGCAGGCCGAGAGAAAGCACAAGCACCATCAGCCCCGGCGGGAGCTCCGCCCGCAGGGAATAGCGGGTCAGCACCCCGCCCATGCCGAAGAGTGCGGCGGGAAGGGCCGCACGGGTCATCAGGTCCACCGCCGCCCAGATCGGTTCCGGCAGGCCGGTGCCTGAGATGTTCACGATGAAACCGAGCAGTAGTCCGATCATCAGCGCGTTGCGGAACATTGCTTTCAGTACGCTTTGTACCGTGCCGACGAACCCGCGCCCGTCCGCCCGGCTGATCTCCATCGCCGTGATCCCCAGTAGGTAGCAGAAGGGCGCATGGATCGCGACGATGGCGAAGTTGCTCGCAAGGCTCTCTGGCCCGAAGGCACGCTCCATGATCGGCAGCCCCAGCAGCACCGAATTTGAGAACAGCGCGCCGAAGCCGATCGCGACCGCCTCCCCCGGGCGGCGATGGAACAGCAGACGCGCGCCGAGGATCCCGAGGAGAAAGCAGATCGTAGCGCCCGAATAGAAGCTCACGAGAAGCCGGACGTCGAACACCGCCCCGAGGTTGAGCCGGGCGATGGCCCCGAACAACAGGCAGGGGATCGCGAAGCCTTGGGTGAACACCATCAGCCCGTCGACCGCGCTGTCCTTGAAGAGCCGCGCGCGGACCGCAGCGTAGCCCGCCCCGATGACGAGGAACACCGGAACGACGATCTCGAGGAGCGCTAGCATCGTTGCCGTCGTCGGAAGACATGCGGAGCACCTGCGCTGCGGACGTTCGGCGTGGATGGACGTGTGAAGCCGGACGTGCCATTGCAAAAGACGAGGGCCGCCCCGTCCCTTTGAGGGATCAACAGGACCGCGCGACTATTCTTTGATCTCGAGACACACGGCGTCTTGCCCGTCCCGTACTTCATCGCACGGCGGACCGGCTCCGTCGGTCCGGGCAACACGGGTTTCTTGTCCAAAGACAGGGATGGTTCCGCCCGAAGGCCCGACTGCGAATGTGTACAGCCGCAGGTCGAGCCGGTCGTGATGTGGTCGACCGCCGCTGGGTCGCGGGCAGATGGGCTGCTCATCGAGACGTAGACATCGCCGCGCCCCCAGCGGCTCCCGCGCCCCTTGAGTGATACGCCTCGCAATGCTGGGGTGCCGGAACATCTGGTCGCCGGGCACAACATCAGGCCACATCGTCGTAGGTGATCTGCAGGCCGTCGAAGGCGGCGGTGACATGTTCCGGCGTGCTGTCACAGACGGTCTGGTAATCGAGATCGATGTGCATGTTGGTCAGCACTGCGCGCTTGGGCGCTGCCCGCGCGATCCACTCCAGCGTTTGTTCGAAATGGCTGTGCGTCGGGTGGGGCGTGTAGCGCAAGGCGTCGACGATCCAGCAATCGAGCTTCGACACCTTTTCCCACGCCGTGTCGTTCATCTCCTTGACGTCGGGCAAGTAGGCCAGCTCGCCAATCCGGAAGCCGAGCGCGTCGATGCTGCCATGGTTGACCGCGAAGGGATCGAAGCGGATCGCCCCTCCGGGCCCCTCGATCTCCACCGGCCCTGCGAGGGGATTGAGGTCGAGGATGGGGGGATAGGGACTGCCCTTGGGCTGCACGAAGGCGTAGGCGAAGCGGTTGATCAGCGCGTCAGTCGTATCTCCATCCGCCCAGACCGAGAGCCGTTCGCGGCGGTTAAAGACAACCATGCGCAGATCGTCGAGCCCGTGAACATGATCCGCGTGCTGGTGGGTGTAGATCACCCCGTCGAGCCAGCCGACGCCCGCGTCCAGAAGCTGCGATCGAAGGTCCGGTGAGGTGTCGACCAGAACCCGCGTCACCGCCTCGCCCTCGTATCGCTCAACAAGAAGGGAGCAGCGGCGGCGGTGATTGCGGGGATTTTCGGGATCGCAGGCCCCCCAGTGTCCGCCCAGGCGTGGCACTCCGCCGGACGAGCCGCAGCCGAGGATGGTGAAGACCATGCGCGCCACTCAGGCAGCCTCCGCCCTGCCCGCGGCCTTCCAGAACAGCCGGTCGAAATTCGCGGTCGTCGCCTCCGCAAACGCCGGATAGTCGAGCCCGAACACCTCCGCCCCGACCTGCGCGGTGAGGGCGGTGTAGGCAGGCTCGTTGCGCTTACCCCGGTGAGGTACCGGGGCAAGGTAGGGGCTGTCGGTCTCCACGAGGATGCGGTCGAGGGGGGCGCTCGCAAAGATCTCCCGCAGTTCCGTCGACTTCTTGAATGTCGCTATGCCGGACATGGACAGGTAGAAGCCGAGCCCGAGCGCAGCCTCCGCCAGCGCGCGCCCGGAAGAAAAGCAGTGCATGACGCAGGTGAAGGCACCGGCCTGATGTTCTTCGGTCAGGATCCGCGCCATATCCGCGTCCGCGGCGCGGGCGTGGATGATGAGGGGCAGGCGGGTCTGCCTTGCGGCCTCGATGTGGACGAGCAGGCTTTCGATCTGCTGTGCCTTGCTTTCCGCTGTGTAGTGGTAGTCGAGCCCGGTTTCGCCGATGCCGACAAACTTCGGATGAGTGGCAAGGGCAGTCAGCTCCTCGACGCTCACCATGGGTTCATCGCCCGCGTGCATCGGATGGTTGCCGGCGGCGTAGCTCACCGGTCCGTGCGCCTCCGCGAGGGCACGGACCGCCGGCTCATTGCGCAGGCGGGTGCAGATGGTGACCATGCGCGCAACGCCCGCCGCCTGAGCCCGGCTCACCAGGTCGGCGACCTCACCGTCGAAGTCCGGGAAATCCAGATGGCAATGGCTGTCAACGATGGGGGGTCGGGTCATCTCAGCGCCTTCAGATCAGACGCCGGGCCGTCGCGTCCACGTGCAGGAAGGTATCGAGCATCACCTGCCCGGGGTCAAGGTTCACCCCGCGGGCATGGCCGATGCGCTTGGCCAGGGTCTCCGAAAGCTCCGCCCAGGCGATCGCCGCAGCCGGAGACGGGGCCAGCCGCGCGAGCGTTGCGGCCTCCTGCGGTGCGGCCTCCGGTGCGTCCTGCCCCGTGGCCCCGCGACGTGCGAGGCGTGTGAGGATGAGGTCGACAAGACGGATCATCAGGTCATAGCGTGTCACGGCGTCCCGCCCGGTGGCCTGATCTGCCAGACGGGAAAGGGCGGCGCGGTTCATGTTCGGCACCTCGCCCAGCCGGGCGATCATCTCCCCGTAAAGCGCGAGCCCGCCTTCCGTGGCGAGGCGGACGGCCTCCCCGGCGGAGCCTGCGGACAGCTCCGCAAGTGCCTCCGCATCGCCATCAACCGCGAACCCCGCCTGTGCGAGCGCCTCTGACAACGCATCCGCCGAGAGGCGGGAGAGCCGCAATTCTCTGCAGCGGGAGCGGATCGTCGGTAAGAGCCGACCGGGCTGGTGGCACACGAGCAGGAACACGGTGCGCTCGGGCGGCTCTTCGAGGAGCTTGAGAAGGGCGTTCGCCGCGGCGGTGTTCATCTCGTCCATCGCGTCGATGATCGCGACCCGCCACCCCCCGTCCGTGGCGGAGAGCGTGAACTGCGACTTCAGCTTGCGCACCTCCTCCACGGTGATCGCCGTGCGCAGTCTCTTGGTCTTCTCGTCCCAGGGCCGTCGGCAGAGCACGATCCCGGGTTCGGCCAGCGCGAGGCTCCTGCGATAGACCGGATGATCCGGATCGGTGTCGAGCGTGGTGGGCGACGGGGGGGCGCCGAACATGTCACCTCCACTCTCTACCGGCTGGGAGGCGAGGAAACGTGCGATCCGCCAGGCGAGCGTCGCCTTGCCCACGCCGCGGGGGCCGGAGAGCATCCATGCATGGTGCAAGCGCCCGGCGGTGAAGGCCTGAAGAAAGGCGGCCTCCGCCGGGTTCTGGCCGAAGAGCCGGGGCGTCTCCCGCGGATGGGGCGCGTCCGCGATCCGGTCGGGTTCCGGCAGGGCGTCGTCAGTCATGGCCAGCCTCCCCAGCGGTTGCGGTGTCAATCGGTTCCGGTCGGATGGTTGACTGGCTCAAGCGCGTGCCTCCCACGCGGCGTGTACCCGGCGCGCAACGTCTTGTGCCGTTCCTGCGCCGTCGATCCGGACGCAGCGGTCGGGATATTCGTTGATGAGGGCCGTGAACCCCGCGCGCAACCGTTCCTGAAACGGCAGCCCCATATCCTCGAACCTGTCCTCGCCGGAGCCGCGCGCAAGGCCGCGGGCCAGCGCGTCCCGGGGGGAGATGTCGATCACGAATGTAAGGTCCGGATCGCGCCCGATCATCTGATCGTGCAGCGCGTCCACGAGCGGCCGTAGGTTGCCCCGCGTCGCCCCTTGGTAGACCCGGGTGCTGTCCGCGAACCGGTCGCTGACGACGGTCTGGCCTGCCGCGAGTGCGGGTTCAATCAGCCGCTCCAGATGATCCCGGCGGGCGGCGGTAAACAGGAGAAGCTCTGTCTCCGCGGACCAGCGTCCCGGATCGCCTTCTACCAGCAGGCGCCGTATGTCCTCTGCCCCCGGCGATCCGCCCGGTTCGCGCGTCAGCACGACATCGCGCCCGTCGGCGCGGAGCCTTTCGGCGAAGCGGCGCGCCTGTGTGGACTTGCCGGATCCGTCGATCCCCTCGAACGAAACAAACACGTTGGAGGTACGCCTATTCGGCAGCCGCGGTCGCGGCCATTTCCAGAAGATCCTCGATCAACAGACCGCTTGCGGCAGTGAACCGGGTGACGAAACCGCCTTCGGCCACGTCCTCCTCCGCGTAGAGCGGGACGGTCACCGGCTCCACGTGGGGGGCGTCGATGACCAGATCCGCAAGGTGCTGGCCCGCGGCGATGGGAGCTTCGATAGGGCCGTTATAGACGATGTGGGCGACCGTCTCGTCCCGGTCGGCGCGGGGCAGGGTGGCCCGCACCGGCCCATTGGCGACCAGCCCGACCGTGGGGCGGTCCCCGATCCAGACGTTGGCTTCTGCAATCCGCACGCCCTCGTCGAACAGCACGCGCGTCTCGAACTCGCGGAAGGACCAACTCGTGATCCGTTCCGCCTCTACGGACCGGTCGCGGGAGGTCTCGAGCCCGGAGATCATGAACATGATCCGCCGCTCCCCTTGCGCGGCAGAGCCGACAAGGCCGAAACCAGCCTCCTCCGTATGGCCGGTTTTCAGCCCGTCGCCGCCCACGTTCATGTAGAGAAGCGGGTTGCGGTTCTGCTGGGTGATCCCGTCCCACGTGAAGTCGGTTTCCACGAAGTAGGGATAGAACTGGGGAAATTCCCGCACCATTCGGTCGCCGAGAAAAACGAGATCCCGCGCGCTCATCCGCTGGCCCGGGTGGGGCCAGCCGGTGGAGTTGGTAAAGACGCTGTCCTCCATCCCAAGCTCCCGCGCCCGCTCCGTCATCTGGCGGGCGAACGCCTCCTCGGAACCCGCGAGCCCCTCGGCCACCACGACGCAGGCATCGTTGCCGGAATGGATGATGATGCCTCGGATAAGGTCGATGATCTTCACCTGCTCCCCCTCCCGCAAGAACATCGAGGATCCCTTCATCTGCCAAGCGCGGGTGGAGACGCGGAATGTATCGTCTAGGCCCAGACGGCCTGAGGCCAGTGCCTCGAAAAGCATATTGAGCGTCATCAGTTTCGACATTGACGCGGGGGGAAGGGGCACCTCCGCATTCTTGGACAGCAGCACCGCCCCCGTCTCATAGTCAACGACCAGAGCGGACGAGGCTGCGGTGTCGATGGTCTGCGCCGCGGCGGGCAGCGCGCCGAAGGCGAGGGCGAGGCTCAGCAAGCTCGTGCGCAGCATTGGATGTCTCCTCCCTTAGGACCGGACCACGAGGGCGTCGCGGAAGCCCCGCGACCTGAGATCGCCGAGCGTGCGCGACAGGATCGCAGGATCCACCACCGGGCCGACCAGGACCCGGCTGAATTCTCGCCCGTTGAGGATGGTGTCCCGCATCACCGCGTCAAACCCTTCCCGTCTGAGCAGTTGGACCAGTGCCTCAGCATTGTCCCGAACGCCGAACGTGCCGACCTGCACGTAGCGGGCCGTGGCAGGCGCCGGAGCGGCGGGCGCGACGGGTTCGGGCGCGACAGGCGTCGCGACCGGCTCTGGAACCGGCTCGGCCTCCTGCTCCGGTTCAACGGTGGCGAAGACCGGTCCCACCGATCCGGTGCCCGCGGTGGCCACCCGGGTCTCGACCGGCGCAGGATCCGCGGGCTCCGCCGTGTCGACCGGAGGTGCCGCCTCAGGGGGGGCGGTCCCCCCTCGGGCGGGACGAGGCTGTGGCGACAGGACGGGAACGCCAGCGCTGTCGACCGCCGTTGCGACCGGTGCGGTCGCCGCCACGATGTCCGCAACCGTGGACGCCGCCGCGGGGCGGTCGACGACTGGCACGTCGGGAGCTTCCGCATCGGGAGCTGTTGCCGCGACAATCGCGTCGATGTCCGCATCGGGCACCGCAGGCTCCGTTGGCGCGACGGCGACAGGGGGCTCTACGACCGCGGGGCTGGCAGGGTCTTCGGCGACCGTTGGCTCGTTCGCATTTACCGGTTCGTCCACCGCAGCAGCGACAGGCTCCGCGAGCACCTCCCGCCGGATCGCGACAACCTCGATGACCACGTCTTCACCCATGGAGATCTCGAGCGCCTCCGCCGCATCGCTGGATATCTGGAACGGCGCCCCGGTCACGACGCGGTCGCGGCGGAAGAGCGCGCCTTTGACCGTCTCGTCCGTGTCGACCCTGCGGATCAGCACCCGTTCGGGCTGTGCGCTTTCGGGATGCGCGACCCAGATGCCGCCGAGCGAGGGCCGCCCGTCCCACCGGCCGTTGGCCGCGACCGCGAAAAGCTCCGGCCGCTCGACATCCTGTTCACTGACCGAGAGGGCCGGGGCCGCCTCCGGCGTATCGTCGGCGGTCACCACAGTGCCGGGGCTCATCTGATCGCACCCCGCAATCCCGAGTGATCCGGCGAGCACGACCATCGCGCGCCGCCTCCACATCCACATCGCTGGATCCATGGCCTGCCCCATCCGTTTGTCGACTGCTCCGGCGTTGCCCGCCCGTTGGGCGATCACCGCCACCCCTTTTCGCGCAGAGTACGCGAGCCCTCCCGGTTTGGGAAGCCCGCCCGCGGCCATTGAGTCTGGACCCTCCCGCAACGACCGGCTATTCCAACGGTCACCGGAGGAGTGGCAGAGCGGTTGAACGCACCGGTCTTGAAAACCGGCATAGGGGCAACTCTATCGTGGGTTCGAATCCCACCTCCTCCGCCAGATATCTGCCAAACTGATCATGTCCGGACCTTTCTGAGGGTTGTCTGCACCTCCGCCAGCCCAAGGGAAGTCCTCTTCCGTTCTGACCCGGTCAAACTGCTGAACGCGAGCGCACGCGGCACCTCTCTCGTTTGGAAAGTTAGTATCCTTCCCGCCGAGCCGCCGATGTGCCGTAGAATGAAAAGACAGCACCGAACGACATGTGCGGCGTTGCATCGGTACGCCGGGACTTGACGTCCCGAACACTGGCAGCTGACAGCCTACGCGGCTCCCCCCGAACACTCCACAGAACCGAGCTGCGGTCAGGTCGCTGAAGTTTCGGCCCGCGCCACAGTCTCCACATCGCCTCAACCACAGGCGAAGGTCGCGGCGTTGTCCCCGATCGGGGTCACTGCGTAGCTCAGGATGAGGGCCAACATAGCCATGCAAAAGATTGTGCTTTGCAAAATCACCAGCGCGCGGAGGCGACGCATCATGCGGCCGTACTGACGGCGGACACGGCTGCCATCCTCCCGCCAGAGATGGCAATAGTAGATGCCGGTTCCAACGATCAGCAGGAGGGCGGGGATCCGCAGCGTCAGCCAGCCCAGCCAGACCACGATCTGGAAGCCGAAGAGCGGCATGAGCGGGTCGCTCGGCTCACCGGTGGAGAAGGACAGCCCCCAGTTCGCTTCCTCCGGCCACGGGTCCGTGAGCCGTGCCACCAGCCAGCCACCGAGAGCGGAGATGCTGAAACCCAACTCCACCCCCAGCCCGCGCCCCCACAGGTTCGTTTCCTCAAACATCCCCCGGGCGAAGACGCCATTGGCCAGGCTGTAGCCTGCGCCGATGCTGAAATCGCCCGTGGGCTGCTCGACCACGCCGAAATGGAGGAGAACGCCGGTCTCGTCCTCAGTTGGAAACGCGACGCTGTCGACCCGTTCGAACCATCCCGTATCCATAAGGCGGTCGTAGGCGATCCGCGGGTTTTGGAGGCGGAACGGTTCGCCGACGTTGAAGGGCAACCGCTCCCGCACCGTCTGTTCAAGCGTCTCCTCAAGACCGGAGAAGCTGATCCCCGCAATCCACAGCTCCAGATCCGGTGCGATCTCGAATGTGATGGAGAGCGTGCGCGTAGCATCATCCCGGGCAATGCGCGGATCCACTCTGACAAAGGTGCGCCCACTGGCGATGAGCGCATCCTCGAGCATCACGACGGTCTCCTCGACCGCGACGTTGCTGTAGATGTCGCCGGATCGTAGGGTCAGTCTGCCGGTCAATGCGGTGTCCGGGCGGCCATCCTCGACGATCTCCAGGTCACCCAACCGGTAGACCGGCCCCTCATCGATGGGAAAGGCGACATCGATTTCGGTCCCGTTCTCGGTGATCTCGGGCGGGCTGATGCGCACATCGATCCGACCGATACCCATGTAGTGCTGCCGCAGGACGGTGACGTCGAAGTCGAGATCATCGGCCCTGAACGGGTGTTTGAAGAGCTCCGACCCGACCCCGATCTCCTGCATGAGCCGGTAAAAGACGGCTGTCCCGCCGCGTATGTCCTGACCCACATCGTCCGGCAGCAGGGGCAAGGATCCAGCGGCGCGGGTGGAGAGCTTATCCGCAAGGACACACGCGTCCACCGTTGCACCCGGAAAGCTGACGGAGCGAACGGTGAAGCGTTCACCTTCTTCGACGGCGAAGATGATGTTGGTGTATCCATTCTCCCGATCGACAATGCGCATCTCGGCCCGCACGTCCCGGTAACCGTCCGACCGGTAGAGGTTCACGATCCGCACCGGATCATACTCGCGCCAGCCGGGGGCGAGATAGGCGCCGGGTTCGGAGAAGACCCACTCTTCGAGCGTTTCCACGTTCATCTGCTCGACGCCCTCGAACCGGACGTCGGCGATGATCGGGGGCTCCACGACGGTGATGAGCCAGTCGCCAGAGGGAACATGGTCGATCCTCACATCTTCAAAAGGGATGAGGCCCCAGATGCGATAGAGCGCATCTTCAACATCGTTCGGGCCCGCGTCGGGCGACAATTCAGCTGCGTCGATGATATCCTGCGGATCTACAGTCTCGGCGCCCCGCACGATGATTTCCGTGTGCGCGGGGCCAACACCACAAATGAGTAAAAGGGCGGCGAGCCGCCAGAGGGACGCCACCTTAAGGCTCCTGCGTCCACGCCTTGTCGACCAGCGCTTCGTCGACGACCTCCGCGATGCCGGAGCGTTTGAGGGCGACGGACCGGTCAGGGGAGATCCAGATGCGGACAAGGTCGGGCTCAACCAAGGCCTCGATCTTGCCGAGCATCCCCCCTTCGGTGATTACCGCATCGCCTGCCTTCAGCTTGGAAAGGAGCTTGCGGTGCGTGAGAACCTGTCGCCGGAGCGGCCTGAGATACACCCAGTAAAGCACGAGCAAGACCACAAGCGCGGGCAAGGCTTGGATCACTCTGGTCCAGTACTCATCCATCACGGTGTCCCCCGGGGATCAGACCCTGTACTACGCGACGCGGTGGGGCTGTGGCAGTGCCATGGCCGTGGGTCAGTATATCAAACGCCGCGGCCCTTGTCCGCGCATCGGTTGGGCGTACGCCGCGCCCGCATGGATTGCGCGGCGTGGCTGTGCCCGTCCGAGGTGACTGGTTGAAACCGGAAGTCTCCAGTTCGAGCAAGCTTTGTGCCATTCCCGGGGCCAATCGTTTCAACCCGATTGGTGCGGCGAAGCTGTTGATCGTGACAGCTCTCCCCAGTCTGTTGTCGCGGAGGAGGCAGTGGTTGCCATCTTGGCCTCCGATGAAGGGCGATCTTGCACCATTTGGCTTAGCGACGCTGAACGGGTGACGTGTGTTTTCAGGGGAGCGCCGCGGTGCTGTTCGGACTTCGGTATCAGGTCCCTCTTGCGACCACCGACGGCATCCGAGAAAGGCTAAAGTAAAGAGGTTCCGATCGCGTGGGCACCACAAGCTTCGTTTTGAGGGTTTGATCACCGCAAGCGAGAAACCTCACATCGTAAGGCCCCCGTACTCTCACCTGATATTCCCGCTGCGCCGACCGTCTTCGGCACCCCGCTCACCGCACTGGCCCACAAAAAGTGGGCCAGTGCGGCAGTGCCTGGCCTCTAGTGGGAGAACCTCTTGATTTCACCGGAGTGAAGCCGGGCGCTGTAGGACCGCAGTTCCTCGCGCACCACCTTCATCAGGAAGTAGAGGCAGAAGATGTTCACCACCGCCATGGCGAAGATCGCCGCGTCCGAGAAGTCGATCACCGGACCGAGGTTCGCGGCAGCACCGATCACGACGAAGATGCAGAAGATGACCTTGAAGATCAGCTCCGTCGTCTTCCCCTCACCGAACAGGTAGGTCCACGCCTTCAGGCCGTAGTAGGACCAGGAGATCATCGTGGAGAACGCAAAGAGGATCACCGCAATCGCGAGCACGAACGGGAACCAGCCGATGGCCGAGCCGAAGGCGGCGGAGGTCAGTGCGACGCCCGTGTTTCCGTCAACGGTCGCAATGGCACTTCCCGCCTCGTTCAGCATGTAGTTCCCCGTTGCCTGATCGATGATGAGCTGCTGCGAGATGATGATGACCAGAGCGGTCATGGTGCAGATGATGACCGTGTCGATCAGCGGCTCGAGCAGGGAGACGAAACCCTCCGTGATGGGCTCCTTCGTCTTCACCGCGGAGTGCGCGATTGCTGCGGACCCGACGCCCGCCTCGTTCGAGAACGCCGCCCGCTTGAAGCCCTGGATCAGAGCCCCCACGAACCCGCCCGCGACGCCGAGGCCGGTAAATGCACCGGCAAAGATCTGTCCGAACGCCCACCCGATCATGTCGTAGTTCACAAGGAGCACGATCAGTGCTGCACCCACGTACATCACGCCCATGAACGGCACGACCTTCTCCGTCACCTTGGCAATCGACTTGATCCCGCCGACGATCACGGCGAACACGACAGCAGCAAAGACCAGACCGGTGATCCAGCCGGGATAGGCGCCGGTGATCTGGGTGATCTGGACATGGGCCTGGTTGGCCTGGAACATGTTTCCGCCACCCAGTGCGCCAAGGATGCAGAAGATCGAGAAGAGAACTGCGAGGATCTTGCCCCCCGGCAGTCCAAGCTCATCGAACCCTTTTGAGATGTAGTACATCGGACCGCCAGAGACCGTCCCGTCCGGGTATTCGTTACGGTACTTCACCCCGAGCGTGCATTCGGTGAATTTGGAAGCCATGCCGAGCAGCCCCGCAAGGATCATCCAGAACGTGGCACCCGGACCGCCGATGCCGACGGCGACAGCGACACCGGCAATGTTGCCCAGCCCGACCGTTCCCGACAGCGCGGTCGCAAGCGCCTGGAAATGGCTCACCTCACCCGCATCATCCGGATCGGCATAGTCCCCTTTCACCAACGCGATGGCGTGACCGAAGAACCTGACCTGAACCGCCGCGAAATAGACCGTGAAGACCGTGGCCCCGATGACCAGCCACATGACGATCCAGGGAAACGCCGTCCCGGGGATCGGTGCGAAGATGAAGCTCACAAATGGGCCGGTGAAGCTGGCAAAGGCCGCATTCACCTGCTCATCAAGGGACGCCGCACCCTCCTGAGCCAGCGCGGATGTGGCCGTCATCAGAGAGACGAGTGCGGCAGCGAGAAACGCGAAGAATCCATTCATAACATATGCTCCTCAGGACACCACGGTGACGGGCACGTGTGCATTCATCACAAGATTTGCAGTCGAGCTGCCGAAGATGCGCGATTTCACACCGGTATCGCTTGTCCGCGCGACGATGATCTGCTGCGCGTCTTCAGATGTGGCGATCGCGTCGATCGTGTCCGCGACATTGCCGTGCCGGACGATCGCTTTCGTCGAAATCCCTGCCTCCGCAAGTGCTGCGATTGCGGGTTCGACCACACGCTCCCGCGCGATGGCGATCTCTTCTTCGCGACGCTTGTGCCGTTCCGCGTTCTCCTCGGCGGTTTGGAAGGAGAATGGCGACCATTCGATCACGTAGACGACGATGAGCTCACAAGTCGGCACCTTCGATGCCAGGTCCTTCGCGAACTCCAGCGCCTTTGCGCCGGAACTCTGACCGTCGAGGCCAATAACCAGTTTCATGAGGTCCTCCTGCCTGCCCAAGTGCGCCAACAGCGATGTCGCGGATTAGCCTGATCTCTTTGTCAAATCGCGTAAACGAGTTTTTGAGACTCTGTCGTCAAACGGTCAAAAACGAAGCGGTCAATGCGCTATAAATTGTGCATATGCTTACAAATCAATCTGAATCTAGGGATGCAATCAGCCTGTGATTGAACGTGTGCACAGATCTTGTGCGTGCATCCAGCGACAGATCGAGACTCACTGGTGACACTCAGTCAGCGATGATGCCGGCCGAAGGCTGAACCAAGGCAGCAACCTGTTCCCTGTTCAGCGGTCAAACGCCGGCGGGGATCTGACCACCGATGGGCGCTACCGACCGATCAGTCTCTCAACCAGTATCGGCCGAAGAGTTTCGCCGAGTTTGGCCGATGCGGACACGGGGATCGACCATGGCAGGTTGATGAGAGGCATTACAGTCAATCGGCACCCGATCCGAGGCCCTCGATTGCCGAGGCCAGCCTGATCAGATCTGCCGCGTAGAACCCCGCGGCGTTGATGCAGTTCGTCTCGAGCATCTTCAGACCGGTTTCTGTACGGCAGATGTCGACGACATATGCATGGGCATATCCCGGATTGGCCCGCACGAGCCGTTCGCCGAATGCCAGTGCATCATCGTCGATCTCCGACCGGTAGACGACCCGCGATCCCTCCTTGTACAGGGATTGGGTGACGATCCTGTCCTCGACCACCCAGAGACGCCACTCCCTGAGGATGCGGACGGGCCTGGTGAACATGAGTTCGGTGTCGTGCCGAAGGGATCCTTTCGGTATGTCCTCCTCATCAAGGGCGAGCACCTTCCTCGCGAGCTCAATGATCTCAAGGCTGGATTTGACCTTTCCCGGTTCTTCCTTGCTGTCGTCAACGGGACGCATGAACCAAAGCGTGCCATCGCCTTGCATCCTGTCCGGCACGTCCCTCAGGGTCATAAACAGTGCGTCTGCACCATTGAGCAGAAACGGGTGCCAGGCAGTTTCGTGGACGAATGGGCGAACCTTGAACACGCCCGGCTTCAGCTCATGCGTCTGTGCGTACCGCCTCAGCGTGTAGGACCCGAACATCACGACCGCTGCCGACTGCACGTCGCGCCGAAGGCGGCTTTGGCCGGTAAACGCCCGTAAAGGGGTGCTGCGTGTCTCGACCCGACGCGCCTGAGCAAGGTGCATCAGGTCCAGCTGGTTGCATTGCAATCAGGTCGTTCAGCATGCGAAATTCATCTGACAAGCTTCCGGCGCGCGGCAGGCTCGACATCTACGACGGATCCACTTCGCTGGTGCTGAGTGAGCGCCTCCGGGTTCAGTTCCATCCCCAAACAGAGCGCAAGCGGTCGACCACGCTCCACCAAACCGGTGCAAGTTCAGGGGTGGCCCGGGCGGGTTCGGCCCGTATTCCCGGCAGAGAAAGCGACAGAAACCGCTCCGACGTCCGTTAGACGGGTATCCAAACATCAGGACGGTATCATGAAGACACTAGCCACAACGCTCGCCCTGACGCTTTTGCCCGCCGGCTTGGTTCAAGCGCACGTCACCATCACCGTCGAGGGAGATCAGCGCTGCATCACATCCGACGGCGTCCCCGATCACGAGACCGGTCCCTGGAGAGAAGGCGCCACGGTCGAGGAGCAGGACCACAGCTTCTGCATGGATGCGACGCCGGAACTGACCGATACGATTTCCCAACGGGTTCGCATCTCCGGCATTACTGTCACCGGAATTCCGCTGCGCCCCGGCACCGCGGAGTATTACGACCCGACGTCCGAGCGCGGCTACTCCCGCGATCCCTCGTCGGGATGGAACGTGGAGGGCATTGGCGGGCTCATCATGGATGAGCAGAACGCCCACGTGGACGGGGACGGCATGTACCATTATCACGGCATCCCTTCCGCGGTGACAGGCAGCCTCGATGGCACGCTCTTCGGCTACGCCGCGGACGGGTTCGAGATCCACTACCTGGGTGCCGAGGCGCAATCGTCCTGGCAGCTTAAGGGCGGGGAACGGGAGTCCGGCCCGGGCGGCGTTCATGACGGCACCTACGTGCAGGACTATGAGTTCGTTGCGGGATCCGGTGACCTTGATGAGTGCAACGGAGGTCTGCTCAACGGGCAGTATGTCTATTTCGCGACCGACACGTACCCGTTCTTCCCCCGCTGTTTCAAAGGAACGGTGTCGAGCGACTTCCTCGGGGGAGGTGGCGGGCGGCCCCCGCGGCCGAGAGACGGCTGAGCGAGGCGCAGCTTGGCTGGACACGCTTCGCGGCGGATCGACGCCCGGCGCGGGCAACCACCAGGGGGCGGATCGGAGGCCGACAGGATTGGCACTTCCGCGCTGCGGTAAGGTCGTTCGCTGATCAGCAGTTGCGGCCACTAAGGATCATCCTGCAGCAAATGTGATGAGCGAACGCAGGAAGACGCTCGCGGATCAAAAGGGGGTGGCCCTCAGCCCGGTGCGAGGTACCGCAGTACCCGCGGAAATGCAGAGCACTTCAACCCATGAGAGGGGTCTGGAACGGGGTCACTGCGGCCAGCCCCCTGATCCTGATGAGGCAAACTGAAGTACTCGAGCTCCTGCAAAGTCAACGCGGCTGTCGCGCCATTCCGACACTCGGCTACCGCGCTTGTGAAACGGCACCCGATGGAGCACTCACGTCGCCCCGTCGGGTACGCGCGGACATTGCGGGCTAGAAACTGGTCGGGTCCACCGGATCGGTGCCCAGTCTCAGCTCTTCGGGATCCGGGATCCCGTCACCGTCCGAGTCGGCCTTGAAGGGAAACGTGTTTGCCTGCGCTTCCAGATCGTTGGACAGGCCGTCCCCGTCGATGTCGGAATCCGCGCTATCCTCGATCCCGTCGCGGTCGGTGTCCTCCCAGCGGGTCGGATCGTCCGGGAAACCGTCGAAGGCATCCTCGACACCATCACCGTCCCCGTCCACCGCGAGCGGAACATGCTTGCCCACCCATTCGGACGCGAAATCGAGTTCGCCGCCGGACATGACGATCGCCATGATCATGGGCTCGATCTCCGACATGAAGAGCCGGCGCTGTTCCTGCGGCAGACCCAGATGATCTCCGGGGCGCCATCCGACCTCCGGCAATGCGCGCAGCGCCCACGCCATGCTAGTCCGGTCCGTGACCGTGACGTTTCCCTGCTGGCCTGCCGACAGACGCGCGCCCGCGACCATCACCATCATCAGCTCCTGGATCTGACGGTCCGAATAATGGCGACGAAGCTCCTCGATATGTGCAGCCGTCGTGCGGGCGGGCAGGGGACCCGCATCACGGGCGAAGCGGAGTGCCGCCAGTTCCGCAGCCGTGAATCTGTCCGATCGCTCGATGTCGAAAAGGTCATGGATCTCGCCCATCGCGGCGGTGCTGACGACGCCGTCGGGTGCCTCGTCCTGCAGGTACTCGTAGAGCCACCTCGTGCCGTGGACCTGGCAATGCGTACAGCCGGACGCAAGCTGGTAGGTGACGAAGACCTGCCACAGGAACTTCATGGGCAGCGCCCGGTCGCCGCCTGCGAAATAATCCTCGATCCGCGACGTTCCCATGCCGGACTGGCGGACCCATTGGGTGTCGAAATTGATCCGGTCGCTGAACGGCACTTCCCCTGCGGAGGATCCGGGCGCGGAGTAGTAGGCGATGTCGTAAGCCGCCGCGTCGAACGCGGGCGTGACCGCGTCGGGCAGGTTGGTGTCCACACTTCCGGGCTCCGCCCAACGGTCATGATCCAGCGGATAGAAGTCGAACGGATCCTCCACCCCGTCCTGATCGCTGTCCATGGTGATGCGGGAGATGTCGTAGCCCGTTACGGCATTCAGCCAGTCCGTGTCGAAACCCGCCTCCGGGGCGTCAAGGTCTGCGCGGTTCCAGTTCGCAAGGATCTCCTGACGGGCCTCTTCCATCAGATCGCCAGCAAAAAGGGCAGCCCGCTGTTCCTCGGTGCCCGCGCTGATGTTCTTGCCCGCGGACCATCCGACCGGCGCAAGGTTCGCATTGGCCCAGTCGAGCGTCGCCTGATCCGTCGGGATTGGCAGGATGCTGTCATGCACCGCATTGGCCGCGTTGAACGCGGTCATTTCGATCAGTTCTGCGATCTGGCGGTCGACAAAGTGACCGCGCAGCATGGCGTGGGAGTCGGCCGTCACCCGGCCGGGGAGGGTGGCGAGCTGATCCACGAAGGTGAACGCAGCCTTGAGGCGCGGATCGGCGATCGTGTCGATATAGCCCGGTTGCCAGATGGCGAGGATCTCCTCCATCGGCACCCCCAGATGAGAAAGCTGGAACGCGCTTCTGGCCTGATGATGGGCGCTGCCCGCCCGGATCATCTGGTAAAGCGTCATCTTCCATTTGTCCTCCGCGTCGAACATCGCATCGGCGTGGATCATCATGTCCGCGATCATCGACCCTTCGGTGAAGGTGCGCAGGTTGCTGACATCGATAAGGTGGCGGTCGTAGTAGCGCATTGCCTTGTCGGCTGCTGGGATTTCCTGGGCGAGCGCAGGGGAGTTGGCGAGCAGGGCTCCGACACACAGTTGGGCAGTGAGTTTGGTCATGATGGTCCCCATGATGATTGGCTTACTGCTTCGGTCGCCGATGCCTGAACCGAGAAATGCTGGGCAGGCATGGGGCGGATCGCCGGTAAAGCCTGCGCCAGCCGTGCGGGGCAGAGAAGACACGGGAACGCGCATCAGATGCGCATTTCGATCTGTTGTTCGGGGGGCGAGAGTTCAGCACTTTGGTCCGAGGACCTTGGCGTGAGATGCCGACGCTCTGTCTCTCAAACAACAGGAGCCCGCGATGACATTTCCAAGACTCTCGACGGCGGCCTGCGCCTTGGCGCTGTCAGCCGGTGTTGCCCAGGCTGATACCGGCCCGACCTATGGCGTTCTCGAATTCGGTCTGGACGACACGCTCTTTGTCGCGGATTCCGCGGCGGGGATGATCTGGGCCTACGACCTGCCCAATGATGGCGTCGCGCCGGAAGAGGACAAAGCCTTCAACCTGCTCGACATCGACATGCTGGTTGCCGAGGTGCTCGGTGCGGAAGGGCGCATCGTCTACAATGATCTGACCGTGCATCCGGTGACGCGGGAGGCCTATGCCTCGCTCAGCACCACGATTGACGGTCAGACGATGAGTGCGGTGGTGGCCATCGCACAGGATGGGAGTGTTACGAAGCTCGATCTTGAGGCGATTCCGTCCACGAGTTTCGAACTCGAGCAGACCGCCGATGAAGGCGTGTCGTTCTGGCGGGACATCCCGGCGCCCTCGCTGACCATCACGGATTTGGACTTCGTGAACGGGGAGCTCTTTGTCTCCGGCATCTCCACCGGAGAGTTCGCATCCACCCTGCGGCGCGTCGCCTACCCTTTCGAGGGGCCCGAGGTCTCGAGCAGCATCGAGATGTATCATGCAGCCCATGGTCAGAACGAGACCCGCGCCCCGATCCGGGCGATGAGCGTGCTCGACCTCGACGGTGTGCCGACGGTGGTGGCCGCCTACACCTGCACACCGCTCGTCACGATCCCGGTCGAGGGATTGCAGGACGGCGCTCACGTGGTCGGCAAGACCATCGCGGAGCTTGGCTACGGCAATCGGCCGCTCGATGTGATCCCGTTTTCCACCGCGAACATGCAGGGCGAGATCGAGAGCTACGTCCTGGTCGTAAATCGCGAGATGGATGCGGATCTCATCTCGATGGACGCGCTGGTCGGCGCGGCGAACGGGCCGGGGCTGGCGGAACCCATCCCCTATCTGGGTGCCACCGTCGGGGTGCAGACAACGCCGCTTCCGCTTTCCGGTGTCCTCCACGCCGCGGACCAGGACAACCAGTTCCTGCTGGCGATGCGGCGCGATCTGGATACGGGCGCGATGGAGCTGGTATCGTTCCGCAAGGGCGCGTTCTTCCGCCTGAGCGATTTCATCAGCGAGTACAACTTCCCCGACTATGCCTACGCGGAAGAGGCGCAGGGCATTCGCATGTTCCAGAACATGCTGAAGGCCGATGAGGGCTTCCCCGGAGAGATCGTACAATGATCCCCCGCGCGGCGGCGCTGGGTCTCTCGGTCCTGATGACCGCGGGCCCGCTTGCCGCCGCGTGCCCGCCAACGCCTCAGACCGCGGTCGAGATCTATCCAACCGCGGCGGAGGTGCCGGAAAATCTGCTCCGTTTCTATGTCTATTTTCCCAGACCGATGGCCCTGGGCGGCGGACTGCAGGACGTCCGGTTGCTCGATGCGCGGGGCGTCCCGGTCAACGGAGTGTTCCTGCCGACAACCCAGGAGCTCTGGTCACCGGACCGCACACGGCTGACCCTGCTTCTCGATCCGGGGCGGGTGAAGTCCGGGCTTGCGGCGCACGAGGCCATGGGGCGCGCGCTCGTTCCGGGGGTGAGCTACACGCTCGTGGTCTCCGGTGCGGCTGAGGATGCCGCGGGCTGCGCCCTTGGGGCGGACATCATGCACGCGTTTTCGGTCACCGATCCGGATTTCGAGATCCCGAAGCCGGGCGCATGGTCTTACAGCACGCCCAGGATCGGAAGCCTCGATCCCGTTCAGGTCGATCTGGGAAGCCCACACGATCACCTTTCCATGGCCTATAGGCTTCGGATCATGGACGCCGATGGCACGATCCTGCCGGGCCGGATTGCGCTCGGGCCGGACGAAAAGAGCTGGCTCTTCACCCCGCGCCGACCCTGGGAGGAGGCCACCTATGAACTGGTGGTGGATGAACGGTTGGAGGATCTTGCCGGAAACCGGCCCGGCGGGCTCTTCGACAGACCGACTTCGGCGGCACCGGTTGTCTGGCAGGCACGCTGGCCCTTCGCACCGGAGCCGGTGCAGGACTAGAAGTCGATGGCCTTCAAACAGGCCGTCATCGACTGGACCTTCTCCGTGCGATGCAGATCGACATGGGTTACGAGCCACACATGCACCGTCCATTCATCGAGCGATGGGCCAATCTGATGGAGATCGGATCGGGAGGCAGCCTGTGCAACGGGGAGGAAGCCGATGCCCAGACCGCTCGTGATCGCATCCTGTAGGACAAGTGCATCGCCGGTGCGAAAGACGACACGCTCCGTCGCGACATTGTCCGCCAGCCAGGCCTCGAACGGTGCGGATGATCGCTTCCGCGGATTGCCGACGAAATCATGGTCGGACAGATCGTCAAGCCCGCCGGGCGTGCCCCTGCTCTCAAGGTACGTGGGGTGCGCAAAGAGCGCGAACCTCAGCTTGCAGAACGGCTGAACCACATAGTCGTCATTCTCCGGCGCCCGGCCCGCACGAAGGGCGATGTGCGCCTCCGCATGTTCCAGCTTCAGAAGTGCCGTGTCCGTCAGCAGGGAGATGCGCGTTCGGGGGTGATCCTTCCGGAACGCGCGGAATGCGGGCATCAGGACGTTCGAGATCGGGAACAGCGTGGTGACAATAACTTCGCCGGAGAGTTCGGAGCTCTGAACCCGTTTGCGCCCGGCGAAATCGTCGAGGATGTCATGCGCACGGCCTGCGACATTGAGAAACTCTTCGCCCGCCTCCGTCAGCTGATAGCCGCGCCGATGCCGGATGAAGAGGCGGACGCCGAGTTGCTGTTCAAGTGTCTCGATGTGGCGATTGACAGTTGCTCGGTGGACGCCCAGCACTTCGGCCGCTTTGCTGACGGTCCCCTCTTTGGCCACGCAGTATGCGGTGTGGATTTCTGTCCAAGTGTCCATGCACGGTCGACGTTCTCATAGAACACCGTTTCGAATCCATCTCGATTGTCCGTTTCGCATGCTGCATCTGCGCGCATTGGGTGCGCATTTTTGATCGTTGTGCGCATTCCGAAACCATCACAAGCTCGAGGCAAGCTTTATTCACAGGTTGGCAGAATGCTGCGGTATCACCCTTTGCTCGTCGCGCTTCACTGGCTGATGGCGCTCATGATCATTCTTGCACTTGTCGCCGGCTCCGTCCTTCTCGCAGGCATGCCAAATGGTCCCGAAAAGGTGCAGGGGCTTGGCGGACACATGACTATCGGCATTGCCATCGGGGCCCTGTTGCTGGTCCGGCTGCTTACCCGGCTGAACACCACGCATCCGCCGGACGCGTCGACCGGAAACGCGCTGCTGGACAGGGTCGGCCGGTGGACCCACTGGGCCTTCTACATCCTAGTCGCCGGTATGGTTCTGAGCGGACTTGCCATGGCGTTCGGCAACGGTCTTTTCGAGATCGTGTTTGGCGGTGCCGCCGACCGGATCCCCGATAATCTCGGCCCCGCGCGCGCCGCCCACGGCGTCATCTCGACGCTTCTGATCGGGCTCGTCCTGCTCCACATCGCGGCCGCGGTCTATCACCAGTTTCTGCTGAAAGACGGTCTGCTCCGCCGCATGTGGTTCGGGCGCCGCTCCTGACCGGCACATACGGTGCGCCCCTTTACCGGACATCAGACCGTCGATTGCGCGGTGAGGAGATCCTGATATGAACGTGCTCGCCTTCGCCGCCTCGAACCACAGCACCTCGATCAACCGGATGCTGATCGGGTATGCCGCCGGACGCCTTTCGGCGATATCGCCGTCCGCTGAAGTCGAGTTTCTCGACCTCAATGACTTTGAAATGCCGATCTATTCGCTGGACCGTGAACACGTGGATGGCATCCATCCCCTGGCGCTGTCGTTCCATGCGAAGATCGGTGCGGCGGACGCGGTTCTGGTGTCCTTTGCGGAGTATAACGGGTTCGTCACGTCGGCGTGGAAGAACATCTTCGACTGGATGAGCCGGATCGAGGGCACGGTCTGGCAGAACAAACCGCTCGTCTTCCTCGCCGCCTCACCCGGGAAGCGGGCCGGCACCAACGTTCTCGCCAGCCAGGAACTGCTTGCGCCCTTCTTTGGTGGCGTTCTTAAGGGCACCTATGGCGTGGGCAATTGGGGCGAGGTCTGGGACGGAACGACCCTGACCCGCGAGGAGGATATGGAAGGCGTCGATGCGGCGCTCGAGGGCCTCCGCACCTAGTCAGCGCTTCCGCGTCCTAAGCCTCATCCTGTGCCAGCAGGAAGCGGTGCCAGGGGATGAACACCAGAACGGCCACCTCGACCACGCCAGCAATCACTGTGGAGGTCGGGAATTCGGCCAGAACGATCATTGTGTAGAAGCGCGACGCTCCTGCCAGCGCGACGAGGCATTCCACGATCTTCAACACTGGTCCGCTGGTTTCGATGTTCATCGCGATCCAGAGGAACAGGAAGAAGATGCCGGTGAACCAGATGGCGTAGACCCGCACCTGTGCCGCAAAATCCGCGCCGACCTGATCGAGCGGGACGAAGAGCCCCACGCCCAGGACTGTCACCAGCAGACCCGTGACGAGGGGCACAAGGTTCGACCCCACCAGCACGATCTGATACACGCGCCTGTTCTTGAGAATACGCAGCACTTGTTTCGCCCTCCGAAAAAGACACTTGTCACACCCGGTAAACCAAAAGCGGACTGCGTTTTGTAGGCACCCAAACGCGCATCAAGAGCGCATCGAAAGCCACTCCAGCGCCCCGCCTCACATCACCCCATGTGCCAAATGCGGATTGATTGGAGAGCGGTGTGTGCGAGAAAGCGCACAGGTCTGGAAAGGGCCGCATTTCGGGCACCGTGTCTCTGGCGGGGAGGCCACCCTCAGCCAGATCCATGTCGGTACCCTTCGCGTCTCGTCGATCAACCCCGGTCGGCACCCTGAAATCCATGAGCGGGGTTCGCGGCCGCATCTCGACGTGCGATCACGGTTCGCGGTCATGCCCTGTTTCCGGTCTCCAAATTCGGGACATTTTCGTCTCTGTCCTTGTCTCCATGGCGAGCATCAGATTGGAGAATTCCGAACTCGGAGGGGAGTGCATGCTTATCGTGCAGCAGTGTCCCTTCGACGATGCGGCGGCTGACAAGGCCATCCTGTTCCAGTGTGCTGGGCCTTCTTTGCCATACGCCCTTTACCCGGCGGTGCAGCGGACCGGAGAGCAATGTCACGTCGGTGTGGGCCGCGAGGGTCAGTTTTCCACGTCTTCGATCCACGGTCCGTGACGAACGCATCCGGGCGGGCGTCGGCCATGTTTGCCTCCGGATCTCCGACTGACACCGGTATCCACAATCCCAAAGTGAGTGCCTGACACGTACTGGTGTGAGGCGCACGAGGGTCGTGGTTCTGCGCAGCGGCAAAGTCGGTCGCATGCTGGCGCGCTTCACCTGCGCGGTCGGGCATGGCGTCCGCGCAAGCCGCGATTGAGGGCCGGCATCGTTGGCTAAGGTTGCTGAACGCGGCGACCTTGTCATACCGACCAGGTGCACAAGGCCTCTGAACCATGCGAACGCCAATGAGGTTATGTCCCGCCGCGACATCCTGCTGTTCGTCGTGCGATCAGCGCCAAAAGGTCTGCGGATGGGTTTTTGCAGGCGCATGGGCGCAAAGCTCCGAACACGACCTCGGTGTTGAAGTTCTGCGATGCGGTCCCCGGGCTGAACGAGAAGATCTCGCCGAAGTACGGATGTAACCCTCGATCCAGATGACCTGCAGATGATGGTAAGCGCCACTGACCGCGTGTCAGATTTCCTTCGCGCGCACCCGGGTCGCTCGACAGGCGCGCGAATTCTGTTGCGCAGCGCAACCCATGCTCCAGAAACGGACCGCTGCCCACCACAGGTGATGCGGACATCTGGCCGCGTGAGAGTGCCGGTTCGCGCGGTTAAGCCCGGTTTCGCAGCAGATCGAAGTCCGGGTCGTAGGGGGACGGGGGGATGACTTCAGCCGGGATCAGGTCGCCGCAGATGTCCGCCTGCAAGACCCGACCGATGTGCGCCAGATCAGGCTGGACGAACGCATAGGCGAGGTTCATGCGGACCCTGTGTCCGTAACCAGCGGAGGTGACGGTTCCGACGACCCGGTCATCGAGCATGAGGGACGCGCCGGGATGGGCGGGGGCACTGGCTGTCTGCAGCCTCAGCGTGACGAGCTTGCGGCGTGGGCCATCCGCCTTCCGCCCGATCAGGGCGTCGCGCCCGATGAAATCACCCTTGTCCGGTGCCACGAAGCGGGACAGGCCGGTCTCGTAAGGGCCGAACTCCGTGATCAGATCGGCCTTCCAGTGCAGGAAACCTTTCTCCAGACGCATGCTCTCCACCGCCCGGGTGCCGAAGAGCGTCAACCCATGCCTTTCGCCAGCTTCGCGCAGCGCGAGATATGCGGCGTAGAGCGAGGCATTGGGCACGTGGATCTCATAGGCCAGCTCACCTGAGAAGCTGACCCCCATCACCGTCGCCGGTGCATGTCCGACATGGCATTCACGGACCGAAAGCCAGGGGAAGGCTTCTTCCGACCAGTCCCCCCGGGCGCACTCCGCCAGCACCGCGCGTGCCTTTGGCCCGGCGAGCACCAGGATGGTCTGATCGTTGGTCAGGCTGCGCAGGTGCACGTCCTCTTCCGGCCTGACATGGGCGGTCAGCCAGTCCATGTCGTGATACTCGGACGCCGCCGCGGATCCGTACCAGATACGCGCCGGACCCCTGTCCGACCGGGGCAGGTTCGCGATTGTTGCCTCGCCCTTGATGTTGCCCTGGTGGTTCAGCAGGTAACTCAGGCCAACACGCCCCTCCCGCCGCTGAAGCCTGCCGCAGATCATCCGGTCGAGGAACGCATGGGCGTCCTGGCCCGTGATTTCGATCCGGTTGAAGCCGCACACCTCCGTCAGTCCGACATTTTCGGAGAGGTTCCGGACCTCGGCGCCGACCAGATCGAAGGTCTCGTCAAATCCGAAGCCGGGCGTGAAGTGGAAATCGGGTGCGGGCTTGATGTAGTCCACCCGCTCCCACCCGTTCACGACGGTAAAGTCAGCCCCTGCCGCCGCAAGAACGGGCGTGAGCGGTGTCGTCTTGGCCGGACGTCCGGCCGGGCGGTGTTCGTGCGGAAAATGAAACCGGAACTCGTTCTGATAATCCTCGACGGCCTTCAGGGCGGTCAGCTCAACCGACGCATGACCGGTGAAGCGGCGCGGGTCGATCACCCAGGTGTCGTAGCACGCCTCCCCATGCACGATCTGCTGCGCAAGCAACCAGCCGTGCCCGCCCCCTTCGCCGAGGCCCGCGCGAAGACCGATTATGCAATAGGCGTTTCGCTTGCCCGGGATCGGGCCCACCAGCGGCGCGCCATCGATCGTGTAGGTGATCGGGCCATTCACGACCCGCTTGATGCCCGCCTCGGCGAGGACCGGCATCCGTGCGAACGCGCCCTCAAGCACATCCATCACCCGGTCGAGATCGTCGGGGCAGAGATCGTTGGAAAAGGCGGGACTGATCCCGTCCATCCCCCACGTCTTGCAGTCCTGTTCGTAAAAGCCCACGAGCAGGCCGTGCTTCTCCTGCCTGGAATAGTAGTCGCTGATCGGACAGCGCAGCAGGGGCATCCGATGACCCGCCTCGGCGATCGCGGGAATATCCTCGGTGACGAAATACTGATGCTCCATCGACGCGACGGGATGATGAACGCCCATCATCGCGCCGACCTCATTGACCCGGTAGCCACAGGCATTCACGACCACGTCGCAGTCGATGTCGCCTTTCGTGGTGTGAACGGTCCAGGTGTCGTCCTTGTGCTGGGTCAGCCCCGTCACCGCGGTGCTGCGGTAGACGTCCGCGCCGGCCTTGCGGGCGTGGAAAGCGAGCGCCTGGCACAGCTGCGCGGGGTCGATGTCTCCGTCTTCGCCGTCCCAGAGCCCGCCGATCAGGTTTTCGGTTGAGATCAGCGGGTGGCGGCGGGCGCACTCCGCCGCGTCGATCACCTCGTACTCCACGCCCATCCCGCGTGCCATGGATGCAAAGTGGCGATAGCCCTGCATCTGCGCTTCGGTGTTTGCGAGCCGGATGCCGCCATCGCCGTGATGGTAGCCGACGGGATAGTTGGGATCATCCCGAAGCTTTTTGTAGAGCGCGATAGAGTGAGATTTCAGGCCCACCATCGTCTGCGTCATACCGAAGTTGGTCACCTGCGCAGCGGAGTGCCATGTGGTGCCCGAGGTCAGCTCGTCCCGTTCGACGAGCACCACATCCGTCCATCCTTCCTGCGTGAGGTGATAGAGGGTCGAGCACCCGGCGATCCCCCCGCCGATGACGACGGCTTTGGTCCTCGATTTCATCCCGATCTCCCTCTCGCACGGCACGCCCTGATAGTGTCAGCCATCGTAACATTTGAAAAACAGAGATATCAGCTCATCATTGTTCGAAAATCTGAGGAATGAATGATGACCCTGTCCCTTCGCGCGATGCGCTACGTTCAGGCGGCCCTTCGACAGGGCAGCATCTCCGCAGCCGCGGGAGAGATGAACGTCGCGCCTTCGGCGATCGCCTCCGCGCTGACGCAGGCGGAGGCGACATTCGGGGTTGCCCTTGCGACCCGTGCCCGGGCGAAGGGCATCTTTCCGACCACGGCCGGTCGGGAGGTGCAGCGCCGGATCGACGATCTGCTGGAACGGTACGACGGCCTGCTCGCGGATGTGTCCGACCTGCAGACGGGGATCTCGGGCTCCCTCGCCATCGGATACAACGCCCCCATTGCGCCCGCATTTCTGCCGCCGATCATCTCACAGCTGCTCGCCGTCCATCCGGATGTGGATCTGTCGTTCACCGAAGGCGACAACACCTCCGTCACGGCCGGGCTGATCGAGGGACAGTTCGACGTGATCATCTTCGTCGAGGAGGTGCCGAACGTTCAGATCGCCACAAGACCGCTGGTCTTTGCCCCCACCTACTGCCTCTGCCCGCAGGACCACCCACTCGCCCGCAAAGCAACGGTGCACGTATCAGACATTCTGCAGGAGCCGCTGATCTTGCTCGACCGTCCCGCGGCGCGGAGCTACTACATGGAGCTCCTGGCACAGGGTGACTCGCCGGTCCAGCTGGTCGGTCGGGCAAACTCGACAGAGATGGTGCGGTCGCTCGTCGCCGAGGGTCTGGGTGTCTCGCTCCTGAACATGCGCCCGCGCGATGTTACCACCTACGCCGGCGGGCAGGTGTGCTGCCTCCCGCTTGCCGGGGTGACCAACGGCGTTCAGCTCTCTCTCGGTTTTGCCCCGGGGCCGATGCGGCGCCTGACGCACCTCTTTGTCGACGCCTGCACCGCGTATTTTGATGGTCCAGAGGGAGGTGAGTTTGTCGTCACAAGCGGGTCGTGACGGCAGCGGGAGACGTTCAGGTTTGGCGCTCCCCGCAATCCGCAGCTCCCAACGGCATCTTGCTCCTGGATTGGCATACCCGTTGGGCGGGTGAGGTCAGGACCGGCCCAGCGGGCAATTGATGGACGATGTCTGAGGTCAGGTCGTCCTGGGCCCGCTGTCCGTCATCCGGCCGCGTTTACGCCGAGGAGGATCTGTCTGACGTCACCGTTGGCCCGGTAGGAGGCGATCAGCAGGTACGGAAAGCCGAACATGCCCCCGAGGAAGATGTTCAGGAATCCGTAGACGTACGCCTTGGCCGTCGCGCCTTCCCGCCACACGATCCACGTCGACGTCAGGATCAGGTAGATCACGAAGTCAAAGTCGAACTGGGAGCGCCAGTTGAACGCGATCAGATCGTTGAACGCAACGACGGGCCAAAGCCACCCGTGACCCGCGATGGCGATAACGGTGAAGGCGTAGATCCCTACCGTTGCGGCGATCAGGAAAATGCGCAGGGTCCGCATGTGTCCCCTCCCATCGGCTGGAGTTGTGGCGTGTGCCCGCATGAAGTTCGGGCCAGTCGCTCTGCGACGCTGCTCTCATACCCGCGGAGAATGTTGTCAAGCGCTGACGGGTTTTCCAGTACGGTCGTGGTGCACTGGGCGCGTCCCAATCAGACTGCCGTGCGTGTACACCCCGCGGGGACGCTACGGGCCAGTCAACCGTCACCCTTGTCCCGGCACAGTGATTTTAGGCCGTCACCGAGCGTGCCTCTCTGCAATCGGTGTGGATCTGCGCGACGGAAGATGCGGGCTCGTCCGTGCAAAGGTTGAACGGCACCCGAAAGGACGTCCCATGGCATCGAAGATACGCCCCCGGTCAGCCTGCCTCACCTTGCTCGTTTCTGTCGCGATGGCCTTGCCTGCGGGGGCCCAAGACGCTCCCGCCGCGCTCCGCGACCTCTCCCACGAAGAGGTCGGCCAACAGCAGTTGCGGAGCGCGGTGGCATCACGAACGCTGACCTGGCTTACGGGTACCGCCTCCAACAACGACTATATCTCTGTCGGGCGGCTCGCCAACTTCTTCGGTTTCGTCGCCCTGCGCGTGTCGAGCCGGCAGAGCCTGACCCGGGCCCATGTCGCCCGCGACACGCTCTCGGTTCTTGAGCCTTCCCAGATCGAGGTGCTGACCACGTTGCTTGAGGAGCAGGTGCCGGCGCACCGGGCGACGCAAGACGCACGTATTCAGATGAACCGGTCCCTTGAACGACTCGCGGCGGGGGAGATCGTCGATGAGGAC
>JBCBAP010000046.1:0-28443 GCA_038532435.1 Pseudomonadota bacterium
CCTTCGACGACGAGGGCACCCCCTCGGGCAAGAACGTGCTGATCGAGGATGGCGTGCTTGTCGGGTACATGCAGGACCGACAAAACGCCCGGCTCATGGGGGTCGAGGCCACAGGCAATGGTCGGCGTGAAAGCTATGCGCACATCCCCATGCCGCGCATGACCAACACCTACATGCTCGGCGGCGAGGTGAAACCGGAGGAGATCGTTGCGGACGTGAAGGACGGCATCTACGCCGTCGGCTTCGGTGGCGGTCAGGTGGACATAACGAACGGCAAGTTCGTCTTTTCCTGCACCGAAGCCTACCGGGTCCAGGACGGCAAGGTCGGCGCCCCGGTCAAGGGCGCGACGCTCATCGGCGACGGCGCGACCGCCCTTAAGCACATCCGCGCCATCGGCAACGACATGTCTCTCGATCCGGGCATGGGGAACTGTGGCAAGAACGGCCAGTGGGTCCCTGTCGGCGTCGGCCAACCCACCCTCCTGATCGGCGGCCTGACGGTGGGCGGTTCGGCAGCTTAGAAGGCTGCTCAAAAGGCTATTGGGCGACAGCTACAGCGAAACCGTGCCCTGTCTCTCTGGGTGACCGGCTAGGACCCTGACGTACTTACGTGTTGGGCATAACGCCCGGCGGCATCGCGGCGCGGATACTGATCTGCCCGATGTGCACGCCTCACCGACCGCGATCACGTCGGATCTAGCAAGAATGCTTTGACACCCGCGCGTCGGTAGCAGGTGGCAAATTGACCTCGAGATGGGCCACGTCACAGGGCGCCCATTCCGGCCTCAGTTAGTAACTGTACTCCCCGAACACCCCGGTGACATCCCCGCCCCAGGCCGTTTCGCACCGGCGGAGCAGTTCGTCAGATGGGGTTTCACCGCGGTCGACGATGTCTTTCAGGGCATTGAGGAAATGGGTTTCGTCGGGAATGAGACCGTCCGCTCCAGCGCGGGCCCGGGCGCGGAGACCCCTGTCGGCGATGTCGAGGCAGGCTCCCGCAATTTCCCGGAGGGACCGGCCCGCGATCTCCGCCCTCAGGCCGTGGCGCGCGGCGTCGAGGCGGAGCTGCTCCCGTTCCTCCGAGGTCCAAGCCCTGCAGAGGTCCCAGGCCGCGTCGAGCGCGCCCTGATCGTACATCAGCCCGACCCAGAAGGCCGGCAGCGCGCAGAGCCGCCGCCAGGGGCCGGAGTCCGCGCCCCGCATCTCCATGAACTTCTTGATCCGCGCGTCGGGGAAGATCGTGGTGAGGTGATCCGCCCAGTCGCTGAGCGTCGGCGTCTCCCCGGGCAGGGCGGGCAGCTCCCCCTTCAGAAAGTCGCGGAAGGACTGGCCCAGCGCATCCACGTAGCGCCCGTCGCGGTAGACGAAATACATCGGCACATCGAGCGCATAGTCCACATAGCGTTCGAACCCCATCCCGTCCTCGAAGACGAAAGGCAGCGTGCCCGTGCGGTCCGCATCCAGATCCTGCCAGATCCGCATCCGCCAGCTCTGATAGCCGTGCACCTTGCCCTCGAAGAACGGGGAGTTGGCGAAGAGCGCGGTCGCGACCGGCTGGAGCGCCAGTGCCACACGGAACTTCTGCACCATGTCCGCTTCGGACGCGAAGTCGAGGTTCACCTGCACCGTGCAGGTCCGGTACATCATCTGCTTTCCGTGGGTGCCGACCCGGTCCATGTAGGCATCCATCAGCTTGTAGCGCCCCTTGGGCATCTGATGCATGTCCTCGTGCCGCCAGTGGGGCGCCGCACCCAGGCCGATGAAGCCAACGCCGATCACGTCCGCGACCTCTTTCACCTCCCGCAGATGCGCGTTCACCTCGTCGCAGGTCTGGTGGATCGTGTCGAGCGGGCGGCCTGCAAGCTCCAGCGCGCCACCGGGTTCGAGCGAGATGTTCTCCCCATTCTTGCTGAGGCCGATGAGGTTGCCCCCCTCCTCAACAGGGGCCCAGCCGAACCGGTCCCGCAGGCCCGCGAGGACCGCGTGCACCGATCTTTCGCCGTAGTAGGGCAAGGGCTTGAGCGTCTCGAGGCAGTACCCGAACTTCTCGTGCTCGGTTCCGATGCGGAAGCTTTCAGGGGATTTGCAGCCAGACGAAAGAAACTCCGCCAGTTGCTCATGCCGTTCAATCGGCCCGCCGCCGGACTGGGGAATGGACATGCGCGCCTCCTGATCGTTCGCGCAAACCGGCGCGGACTGTCAGGTAAGCGACCCAGCCCGGATGACGCAAGTCACCGTATGGGAATCACTGTGTTTTCCATAGCGAGACATCGACCTCGCTCCGGGCCTCGAGCGCGCGCAGGGCCGCGTCCATGGAAAAGCCCGGCAGCGCCGTGAAGAGATCGAAGAGCCCGTCCGCGCCCTTGGCCGCTGTCGGCACGGTGATGCACTGCCCGGTCTTGTCCGTCAGGCGCCATTGAGGCTCATTGTCGGCCATGATGAGCTCGAGCTCGCCAAGCTCATCCATTTCGAGCGATCCGCCGGTGACCGGGCCGAAGTAACCCACGCGGCGTTCATCAATGACCACGACGCCGGCGGAGGCCGTCGCCTGCCGGAACCGGACGCGCTGCACACTGACAAGGAGGAAGGCCGTCGACACGGCATACAAGACCGCGCAGAGCGCGATCATCAGAAACCCGCGGGCATTCATCAGCATCCAGAGGCTGGACAGCATGACGGGCACCCAGATGATAGGCTCCCGATACTTCCAGATGATGCCCGACACTTCGGGCCTGATGAAGCTCATCGCCTGGTCCCCCTTCCAAACGGCTCTTCACGACGAAACGCGCGTGCGATTCGACTAGCCCGCAGGATCACGTGCAATCGTGGCGAGAAGATGGAGGAGGAGGCGGACAATCCTGCGTTGCCGACCGCATGGCATGTACCGACACGCAATTCCCGGCGACAGGTGAGCGTGCATTGGCTAAGGAACATCTATGAACAGCATGCAACAGGTCAGTTTGTTCGATCCGCTGGAGCTTCCCTGCGGCGTGGTCCTGAAGAACCGTATCCTCAAATCGGCGATGTCGGATTCCCTTGGCGACGGGACGGGCACCCCCTCCGACGCACAGATCCGGCTCTATGAACGCTGGGCCGAGGGTGGGCTCGCGGCCGCCATTATCGGGGAGGTTCAGGGGGATCCGCGCTTTGCGGAGAAGCCGGGAAACCTCGTCCTGCGCCCGGATGCGGACACCGCCCGCTTTCAGGCGCTGGCGCGGGCAGGCTCAGTCAATCACACGCAGCTCTGGATGCAGCTCGGCCATGCGGGCGCGATGGCCTTCCCCCCGATCAGCACACCGAAGGGTCCGAGCGTGCTCGACCTGCCCGGGCTGACATGCGGTGCGCTCAGCCTCGATGAGGTGCGCGCGCTGCCGGGTGAGTTCGCCCGCACTGCGCGCCTCGCCCGGGAGCTTGGCTTTGGCGGGGTACAGATCCATGCGGCCCACGGCTTTCTGCTCAGCCAGTTCCTCTCCCCCCTCTTCAACAGCCGGGCGGATGCCTATGGCGGATCCATAGAGAACCGGATGCGCCTGACGCTGGAGGTGGTCGAAGCGGTGCGCGCGGCGGTCGGACCGGACTTCCCGGTCGCGATCAAACTCAACGCGACCGACCAGCTCGAAGGCGGGTTTGACGCGGCGGATGCGCTCACCGTGGTCCGGGCCCTCGACGGAACAAGCGTCGATCTCATCGATATCAGCGGCGGGACGTATTTTCCCGGGGCGAAGTCGGCCTCAGACGGGTCCGGTTCGGGCCCCTATTTCCTCGGCTTCGCGGAGCGGGCGCGGGAGCTCACAACCAAACCCCTGATGGTAACCGGCGGGTTCAAGACGCGGACACAGGCGGAGCACGCCCTGCGGCGCGGTGCGGCGGCGATCGGGCTCGCCCGCGCCCTCGTGCTTCACCCGGATCTTCCGGAGAACTGGCGCGCGGGCAGGATGCCCGAGCCACACTTCCCCAAGTTCGCCAAACCGCCCGAGGGTGGGATCACAGCCTGGTACACGATGCGCCTCACTGACCTGGGCGAGGACAGGGAGCCGCGCGAGACCATGGACCTTGATGCGGTTCTGCAGACCTACAACGCGCGAGACGAGGCGCGCATCCCCCTGTGGAAGGCGCGGTTCGGGATCTGACGCGTCAGGACGCGCGGCGCACCGTGCTGCCGGGCACGAGGTTGAAGCCGATGTCCCTGCAGCTCTCCTCCGGCTCATCGGAGAGGCGGGCCAGCATCATCTCCGCCGCCGCCTGACCAAGCTTCAGATGGGGCACGTTCACGGACGTCAGCCGCTGCGGCAGGACGGAGGCGATGGGCAGGTTACCCCAGCCTGCGATCCCGATATCCGCCGGAACCCGCAAACCCTTGCTGGTGCAGAAATTGAGCCCGCCAAAGGCCATCGCGTCGTTCTGGTAGAATATGCACTCGATCCCTGCGCTGACGGCCAAGAGCTGCTCCGTCCCGTAGAAGCCGGGATAGTAGGTCGCCGTGTCGTGCAAGCAAAGCTGCTTGGCCACCTGCCCGCCGCCGCCCTCGACCGCCTTGCAGAACCCCTCGAGCCGCATGGTCGCGGCGTTGGCGGTGTCGTGAGAGGTGCCGACATACCCGATGTTGGTATAGCCGCAGCCGATCAGGTACCGGCCCATGTCGAACCCGCTGTCGAAATGGTTGATGCCCACGCTCATGTCGAGCGGGCTGCTGTTCAGGTCCCAGATCTCGACCACGGGGATGCCAGCGTTCTTGAGCATGTCGGTGGCGTTGGGCGAGTGGTAGCGCCCGGTGAGGATGAGGCCCGCGGGCTGCCAGGAGAGGACGGTGCGGATCCAGTTCTCCTCCTCCTGCAAGGTGTGCTGGGTGAGGCCGAGCACGCTCTGATGTCCAAAGGATCCGAGCTTGCGATCGATCCCCTCGAGCACCTGCGCAAAGACCTCATTGCCCAGATCGGGGATCGAGACGCCGACAAAGGTCGACGACTTGTCGCCTGCAAAGACCGTCGCCAAACGATTCGGCAGGTAGCCCAGCGCGTCGACCTGGGCCATGACACGGTCCCGGGTATCCTCCGAATAGCCGCCCTCCCCACGGACCACCCGGCTTGCGGTCATTTTCGACACGCCGGCAGCGCGCGCCACCTCGGAGAGGCTCACCTTGTTGTTTTTGCTTGGCTTTGCCTTCATCGGCTCTCCGTTTCGCACGTCTACGTTACGGGTAACATAAAGCTTGACAGGGCAGTCCTCATTGCCAAGCATTAGCGAAACGTTACGGGTAACTCAAGCATCCGGACGTCGGGAGGAAGCGCAATGCAGAGCCTGCAATCGGGTCTGTTCTTCGATGGCATCGACAAGCATTTCGGCGGGACCTACGCGCTGAAGGACGTGTCGTTGACGGTCGGCCGGGGGGAAATCGTTGCCCTGCTCGGCGAGAACGGTGCGGGCAAATCCACCCTAATCAAGGTTCTCGGCGGCATCCACAGCCCGGACGCGGGACAGGTGCTGATCGACGGCACGCCCTATCAACACCGCCCGGCAGGATTTGGCGAGCGGCAGAAGGTCGCCTTCATCCACCAGGACCTCGGCCTGATCGAATGGATGACCGTCGGCGAGAACATCGCGCTCGCCCTCGGGTTCGCACGAAAGAATGGTCTGATCCGCTGGGCGGATGTGGAGGCGTTCGCGGCTGAGGCCCTGAAAAAGGTCGACTGCGATTTCGATCCCACAACACGGGTCGAGGATCTGACACGCACGGAAAAATCGCTCGTCGCCATTGCGCGAGCGCTTGCGGTGGACAGCGAGTTCCTGGTGCTCGACGAGCCGACCGCCTCCCTTCCCGCCGACGAGGTCGAACGGCTGTTCGCAGCGATCCGCCCCCTGCGGGCACAGGGAGTGGGCATGATCTATGTCAGCCACCGGCTCGACGAGATCTTCCAGATCGCCGACCGGGTAGCGGTCCTGCGCGACGGGGAGATGGTGGGCGTGCGCCATATCGACCACACCACGCCGGAGGAGCTGGTTCAGAAGATCGTCGGGCGCAAGACACGGGAAACGCTGAAGGCGACCGCGGAGCCGGGGTCGGAGATCCTCAGGCTCTCCGGGTTCCAGGTCGCCGGAGTTGATACCCTCGATTTCTCGCTCCGCCGTAACGAGATCGTGGGCCTTGTCGGGCTGCGCGGCGCAGGTCACGAGGCGATCTCCCGCGCGCTGTTCGGGCTGATGCCGTTCACGGGCGAGGTCCTGCTTGATGGTATCACCCCGGATCTTTCGTCCCCGCAGGCGGCACTGGGCTCTGGCATCGGGCTGGTGGCGAAGGACCGGACGGAGGAATCCGTGGGCATGAGCCTCTCGATCCGAGAGAACACATTCCTCAATCCGGATGGTATCGGGCGGCGGCTCCTCAACATGCTGTCGCCGAAGACCGAAGGAGAGCAGGCCGCGATCATCGGATCGGAGCTGGGCCTCTCGCCCAACGACCCCTCGCTTGCCATCGAGGCCCTGTCCGGCGGCAACCAGCAGAAGGTTGTGATCGGCCGTTGGCTCGCCATGAAACGCAAGCTCCTGATGTGCGAGGACCCGACGGCGGGCGTCGATGTCGGGGCGAAGTCGGACATCTACGCGCTCCTCAACCGTGCGCTCGCAGACGAGATCGGCATCCTCATCGTCTCCACGGACTTTGAGGAGATCTCGACGATCTGCCACCGGGCCATCGTCTTCAGCCAGGGCGCCGTGTTTGCGGAGTTGAGCGGGACGCGCCTGACCACCGAGAACCTCATTCAGTCGGCCTCTGCCGGGAACATCGCGGAACGAAAGGACGCAGCGAATGCAATCGCTTGAAAGCGGCGCGCTGGAGCCGACAAAAGCCGAGCTGAAGGGTCTGAGCACCTGGAAGAAGATCGCCCGGATCCTGCCGGTGTACGGCCTCGTGATCCTGACGATCTTCCTCATCGGGCTGTTTTCGGTCCTGCTGCCGAACACGTTCCCGACGATACTCAACCTGCGTTCCATCGTGAGCGACAAGGCGATCATCGCGCTTCTGTCGCTTGGCGCGATGATCCCGATGGCTGCGGGTCGGATCGACCTGACGGTCGGGTACGGGATCGTGCTTTGGCACATTCTGGCCATCAGCCTTCAGACGATGCTCGGGCTGCCCTGGCCCATCGCGGTCGCGGTGGTGCTGATGCTGGGGGCATTCACCGGGTTTCTCAACGGGCTCCTGGTGGAGATCGCAAAGATCGACAGTTTCATCGCCACACTTGGCACGGGAACAGTGCTTTATGCGCTGGCGCTCTGGCACACGGGCGGGCGGCAGATGGTCGGAACGCTGCCGGACGGGTTCTACGCGCTCAACAACACGTTCATCTTCGGCCTGCCCATCACCGGTTACTATCTGATCGCGATCACGGTCGTGATGTGGATTGTGCTCGAATACACGCCCATCGGCCGGTACCTCTACGCCATCGGCGCCAACCAGCGCGCCGCCCAGCTCAACGGCATTCCAACGCGGAAATACGTGATCAGCGCGTTCGTCGCCTCCGGTGCGATGACGGCTCTGGCCGGTGTGCTGCTCGCGGCCAAGCTGCGGATCGGGCAGGCGAGCGTGGGGCTTGAGTTCCTGCTGCCCGCGCTCGTGGGCGCGTTCCTGGGCTCCACGACGATCAAGCCCGGGCGCGTGAACGTCTGGGGCACGGTCGTCGGCGTCGCGATCCTCGCGGTCGGGATCTCGGGCATCCAGCAATTCGGTGGCTCCTTCTGGGTCGAGCCGCTGTTCAACGGGGTAACCCTGCTGATCGCCATCGGCATCGCAGGCTACGCACAGCGCAGAAAAGGTGCAGAGAAGCGCTGAAAACAAACAAGGTGCAAAGGGAGGAAACCGTGCAAAGACGTACATTCACAGCAGGGCTGTTGGCCACGACCATGCTGGCCGGGCTGCCGCTGGCCGCCGAGACCGCCTGGGACGGCCCTACATCCGGGCCCGCTGCGGCAACCGACAAATCCATCGTGGTCGTCGCGGGCGATCTGAAGAATGGCGGCATCCTCGGCGTCACGCGGGGGGTCGAGGAAGCGGCTGCCGCCATCGGATGGGACATCCGCGTCCTCGACGGCGCCGGCTCCATCCAGGGCCGCACCGCGGCCATCGGTCAGGCGCTCGCGCTGCAGGCGGACGGCATCATCATCAACGGGTTTGATGCGGTCGAGCAGCAGGCCGCACTGGAAGGGGTCGTGTCCGCAGACATTCCTATGGTCGCCTGGCATTCGGGACCGAAGATCGGGTGCGACGCCCCGGGCGGGATCTTTGCCAATGTGTCCACCGATGCGATGACCGTGTCGGAGGTCGCCGCAAAATGGGCCATCGATGACGGCGGCACGGATGTGGGGGTGGTGATCTTCACCGACAGCACCTACCAGATCGCCATCGACAAGGCAGACCGGCTCAAGGAGACCGTGGAGGCCGCTGGCGGCACCGTTCTGGAGTATGTCGACACGCCGATTGCGGACACCTCAACACGGATGGGGCCGCTGACCACCAGCCTTCTGCAGAAGTACGGGCCGAGCTGGACCCACGCGCTCGCGATCAACGATCTTTATTTCGACTTCATGGGGCCGTCGCTCGCCGCGGCGGGTCTCTCCCCGGAAAACGGCCCCCAGGCCGGATCCGCCGGTGACGGGTCGGAGGCCGCGTTCCAGCGGATCCGGTCCGGCGGGTATCAGACCATCACCGTGGCGGAGCCCCTCAACCTGCAGGGCTGGCAACTGGTGGACGAGTTGAACCGGGCGCTGCAGGGGGCTGACTGCTCCGGCTACATCACCTCACCCGCGCTGGTTACCCAGGAAGGGCTGGCCAAGCTCGGCGACAGCAACGCCTTTGATCCGGACACGCCCTATCGGGACGCCTATTCGGCGATCTGGGGCAAGTAGCGGGTCCTCCTAGAGGGGTTCCACGGGTTCACCCGCGGGGCTCCTCACGCGATACCGAACGTCGTTCCGCCCAGTCCCGGGCACCCGGAACGCGGCTGCTCCTGCCGCGCCGGAAGAGCCATATCCGAAGGGTCCAACATGACCGAACCACTCGTGAAAATGCGCGGTATCACCAAACGCTTCAGCGGCGTGACCGCCCTGTCGAACGTGGATCTCGATGCTTACGCCGGCGAGGTTCTGGCCATCGTCGGTGACAATGGCGCGGGCAAGTCCACGCTCATCAAGATCCTCACCGGCGTCTACCAGCCAACCGAGGGCGAGATGTTTCTGGACGGCGCACCCGTGTCGTTCGCGAGCCACGCGGATGCGATCGAACTCGGGATCGACGCGGTCTATCAAACGCTCGCGCTCGCCGACCATTTGGACCCGGCGGCGAACATGTTCCTCGGCAACGAGCTGACGAAGACGGTGCTCGGCATCACTGTCCTCGACAACAAGCGGATGCGGCAGGAGACGGAGCGCGTGCTGATGGAGCGGCTGGGCGTCCGCCTGAAATCCCTCGACGCCGCGACCGAGAGCCTGTCCGGCGGGCAGCGGCAGGCCGTCGCTATCGCCCGCGCCGTCTATCATCAGGGCCTCAGGGTGCTCGTGATGGACGAACCGACGGCGGCGCTTGGCCCGCAGGAGACTGCGCGCACCCTGAAACTCATCCAGACGCTGAAGGCTCAGGGCCTCGTCGTCATCCTGATCAGCCACTCCCTCGATGACGTGTTCGAGGTGTCCGACCGCATCCACGTGCAGCGCCGCGGGCAGCGGGTCGGCGTGGTCAAGACAGCAGAAAGCACGACCCAGGAGGTCCTGGGCCTCATCGTCGGCGCAGAGGAGGCCGCATAGTGACCACCGCACCCGCATCCGTTTCGAAACCGCTGAACGAGCGGCTGGAGCCCTACATCGCCATCATCGGCCCGATGGTCATGATCCTCGCGATCCTGCTCTTTATGGGCGTGGCGGAGCCCGCGCGCTATTTCCGCGCCTCTAACCTCAACCTGATCCTGCTCGATGCGGCGCTTTACATGCCCATGGCGATGGCGATGACGTTTGTTATCACCCAACGGGGCATCGACCTTTCCATCGGGTCGATCGCGGCCCTCTCCGGCATCATTATGGCATTCCTGATCAAGCAATACGGGTTTTCGGTCTACATCGCCGTCCCCATCGGGATCATGCTCGGCGCGGTGATGGGGCTGGTGAACGGGCTGATCATCACCCGGTTTAACGTGCCCGACCTGATCGGCACGCTGGCGATGGACCTGGTCTATCGCGGCTTCGCGCTGGTGCTGGCGAAGGGACTGGTGCTCGCCCGGTTCCCCGATTTCCTGACCGACATCGGGCGGGGGCAGATCCCGGGCTTCGTTCCCATTCCGGTGCTGATCGGCATTGCGACGATGATCGCAGGCTATGCGCTGCTGACGCGGACGTACTTCGGCCGCTACACCATCGCCATCGGCTCCAATCCGGAGGCGGCGGAGCTGACAGGTATCTCCGTCAACCGTCACAAGGTCTTCGCCTACACCCTGTGCGGGGCCTGCGCGGCGCTCGCCGGGATCATGCTGACGGGCAAGTTGAACGCCATCCAGGCGACATCCGCTCCGTATTTCAACCTGCATGTGATCGCGGCGGTCGTGGTCGGCGGCACCTCGCTCTTCGGTGGGCGCGCATCAATGATCGGCTCCTTCGCCGGGGTGCTGCTGCTCAGCATGATGATCAACGCGCTGGTGACGCTGCGGATCGAGTTTTTCTGGCAGTCCGTCGCCTCCGGCGTGGTGATCGTGAGCTCCGTCGCGCTCTACACCTGGATGCAGAAGAAGGACCGCGATGGCGCGGGAAGCTGGCTGGCGGCACTCGCCACGCCGGATGGACAGAAAATGCTGCGCTTCAGCGCGGCCATCATCGGGGTTCTGATCGCACTTCTCGCGGTCGGTGCCCTGCTGGCGGGGAACCCGACCCCTAGCGGGTGATCTCGTCGTTCGCGGGGATGGCCGGGCCGGAGGGTGCAACCCCGACCCGACCGTTAGCTCCGCACTTGTGCAAAGGGAGGAACTAAGAATGAAACTATCAATGACCACCGGTCTGGTTGCAAGTCTGGCCCTGACGGGAGCCGCCTTCGCGGACGGGCACCTGCCGCTCAAGGAACTGCCTGGGATCGCCGACCGGGACTACTGGGTCCCCGACGAGGTGAACGCGGACGGTAAGCTTCAGGCCATGCAGGATGTGGTCGGCGCGGAAGCCGTGCGCTACGAGGGTACGCTCGACAACCCGATCCAGATCGCGCTGATCTACCCCTCCGCGGACACCTCGGATTTCTGGGCGCGCAACTATCTCGCGCTGACCAAGCGGCTCGACCAGCTCGGCATCGCCTATGAGACGACGGAGTTCGCGAGCCGCCAGATCGAACATTCGCTGCAATCGACCTATGCAAGCCAGGTGGAGCAGGATGCGGATCTCTACGACTATGTGATCTTCGGCCCCTCCGAACTCGCGATCCAGGCGGACAATATCGACAAGCTCTCCGGCAATGACGGGTTTTCCACCTATGTCTGGGCGTTCCATACACCGCTGAAGGATCTGAGCAACCAGCCGGATGCGTGGTTCGACTTCTCCTCCGCCGCGGGCGCGCTGACCATGTGCGACTACATGCTGGGCCGCCTCGGCAACGACGTCACCATGGCCATGAACCGGGGCATTCCCGGCATCACCGACAACCAGCGCTCCGGCGATTTCAAGGCCTGCGTCGAGGAAAAGGGCGGCTGGACCACGGTCTACGAGCATTATGGCGAGTATCAGCGCGAGGGCGGGTTCGAGGGCACGAGCCTGATCCTGCAGGCCTATCCGGAGGCCACGATCATCCACAACGCCAACACCGCAATGGCGATGGGTTCGGTCGAGGCGCAGGTGGCCCTGGGCAAGGAAAAGGAGATCTTCTCAACCGGCTGGGGAGGCACCGGGCTGGAGCTCGAGGCCATCCGCCGCGGCGAGCTTGACGCGACGCCGATGCGCATGGGCGACGATGTGGGCGCCGCGACCGCAGAGGCGATCAGGGCCGATCTGGAGGGCCGTGCAGACGACGTTCCGTTTGTCTTCCTCGGTCGGATCACGGTGGCCCATGACCAGATGAGCACCGATGAGATCGATGCCCTGGAAAAGGAAGCGTTCCGCTTCTCTGGCGTCGGCGCCCTGTCACGCTGATGTCAGACCCGGGGCGGCGCGCGACCTGTTCCGCGGCGCCGCCCCGACCTTACCCTGACCGCTCGATCCAATCGCCGAGTGCCGCCTGCCACAGTGTCAGCGCGGCGACCGCCGCGGTATCCGCCCGCAGGATCCGCGGGCCGAGCGTCACCGGGACGGCCTGAGGCAGAGCCTCCAATCGGGCGGCCTCCTCCTCGCTGAACCCACCTTCTGGACCGATCAGGATCGCCCACGGTCCGCCCCCGAGCCCCCTGAGCGCCTCATGCGCGGGCGGGGCCACCATGCGCTCGTCACAGAACAACAGGCGACGGTCCGCAGGCCAAGACGCGAGAACCCGCTCCAGCTTCGCCGGCTCGAATAGGTCGGGCACGAAGGTGCCGCCACACTGTTCGGCCGCTTCGATCGCATGGGCGCGGAGCTTGTCGACGCGCACCCGTTCGGAATTGGTGAAGGCGGTCAGCACGGGCTGGATGGCCCGCGCGCCCATCTCCGCCGCTTTTTCCACGATGAAATCCGTCCGCGCTTTCTTGATAGGGGCGAAAAGGAGCGTGAGGTCCGGTGGCACAATGAGCGGCGCGGACTTCTCCTCGCACCGCAGGGTGACCCGCCGCTTGCCCGCAGCCTCGATCAGGGCGCGCCATTCGCCATCGCGCCCGTTAAAGAGGCGAATGCGGTCTCCCGCCCCGCGCCGCATGACGTTGACGAGGTAATGGGCCTGTCCCTCCACACTCACCTCCGCCCCCAGGTGCAGGGGTGCGTCAACGAAAAGCCTGATTTTTGCGTCGGCCTCTGGCATACCGTCCCCCATGAGCTCGCATCCCCATACGCCAGACGGCACCGTTGAGGGAAGGGTCGCCGACGCGACCGACCTCAACTGGGTCGACCGGTTCGCACCCCCCGCCACCCGACCCTTTCTGAGACTGAGCAGGGCAGACCGACCCGCGGGCACATGGTTGCTGCTGCTGCCCTGCTGGTGGGGCGCGGCGCTGGCCATGGCAGCCGGTGAGGGCTGGACGCTTCACGGGCTCTGGATTTTCGTCGGCTGTGCCATCGGCGCGTTCCTCATGCGCGGGGCGGGATGTACCTGGAACGACCTCGCGGATCAGGACTTCGATGCCGCGGTTGCGCGGACAAAGTCGCGCCCCCTGCCCTCCGGTCAAGTCACCCGACGCGGGGCGTTCGTGTGGCTTGGGGCCCAGCTTCTGCTCGCGTTCTTGATCCTGCTCACGTTCCCGCTTCCCGCCATCGCGCTGGGCGTGATCGCGCTCCTTCCCGTGGCAATCTATCCCTTCGCCAAGCGGTTCACCTGGTGGCCGCAGGTATTCCTCGGCATCGCGTTCAACTGGGGTGCGCTGCTGGCATGGACGGCTGTCGACGGCGCGCTCGGCCTGCCCGCCGTCCTGCTCTATGGTGCCGGGATCGCGTGGACGCTCTTCTACGACACGATCTATGCCCATCAGGACAAGGAAGACGATGCACTTATCGGGGTGAAGTCGACCGCTCGGCTGTTCGGAGCCGCGACCCCGCGGTACCTGATGACGTTCCTTGTTGCCACGGTCACCCTCGCAAGCTTGGGCGTGATAGCGGCCCTCACCGGTCCCGGTCAGGGGCTCGCCCTTGGCATCGCGCTGATGGGCTGCTGGGCCATGGGCCTGCACCTCTGGTGGCAGCTACACCGCCTGGACATCGACAATCCCGACCTCTGCCTGCAGCTTTTCCGCAGCAACCGCGACACGGGCCTCGCCCTCGCGCTGGCACTGGCCGTCGCGGCATTTGCCTAGGCGGGGCCTTGCCCGCGCCCGGCGAAGGCCGGTAGAAACCGCGCAGAGACAGGGGGCCACGACCGACCATGCTGCGCATCTTCGCACTCCTCTTCGTTCTGTCCGGATGGGCCGGGGCCGTGGTTGGCGCAATTGTCGCCGCCCACTGGCTGACGGATGCGTTCGAGGACCTGACCGCCCGGACAGTCACCGAAGCGTTGCAGGCCGCGGGGCAGGACTGGCCGCAAGTGGACCCGGACGGCACCCGGGTCGTCCTGAGAGGCATTGCCCCCTCTGAGGCGGCCCAGCTGCGCGCCCGGGATGTGGCGCAACAGGTGCTCAGCCCCACCCGTGTCACCGATGCCTCGACCGTGGGGGAAGGCGCCCCGACCCTGCTCGCCCAGCCGGAGATCGTGTTGCTGCGTGCGGGAGATGCGACCACCCTGACCGGGCGGCTGACCGTCACGGGCGGGACGGACGCGCTGGTCGCGTTTCGGGAGCAGTCGGAAGGGACCGTCACCGCCCTGAACAGCACCACCCCGGCCTTGCCCACGGAAAGCTGGGTCGCACACCGCGACGCGGCATTCGCGCTGTCACCCCTTGTTGAGACCGGCAGGTTGACCGCAACGCCCTCCCGGCTCGAGGTCACCGGCGTCGCCGAAACGCCCGATGCGGCGGAGGCGCTGGAGGCTGCCCTCCGCACTGCGGTTCCCGAAGGCGTGACTGCAAGGTTCTACATCACGGCTCCGGCGCCGATCTTCAGTCCGTTCACCTTCTCAGCCCGGCGCGAGGCGGGCACGTGGAAGGTCGACACCTGCCACCTGCCGGTCGAGGCGAACCGTCCCGCCCTGCTCGCCACCCTCTCCGCCGCTGGCTTGCCTGACGCGGAAAGCTGTGTGGCAGGCCGGGGCGCTCCTTCGCCGAACTGGGCGGAGACGCTCGAGACCACGGTCGGCTGGCTCGCGGCGCAGGAGACGGGGTCAGCAACCCTTTCGGATCTCGACCTCGTGCTCGAGAGTGCAACGGCCGCAAAGGCACCTGAACTGACCGATGTCTATGTTGTCACGCTCAATGCCCCGCAGGCGGAGGACGTCGTGGAAGCGCGCAAGCCGTCCCGCCTTCTCTTCACCCGCCACGCGAGCGGGTCCGTCAGCCTTTCCGGTCCCGTATCCACACCGGTGGCGCGGGAAGCGATCGTGAGCTACGCCCAGGCCCTGTTTGGCGCTGAGGGCGTGATCAGCATGCTCACGGTACGGGAGGGAGAGCCTCCGGCGGACACGGCGCAACTTCTCTCCGCGCTCGATCTTCTGCACCTTCTCGATGAGGGTTCTGTGGAGGCGCGCCCGACGGGCCTCTCCCTCACCGGCGCGGGCGGTGCGCCGGACATCACCGCACAGGTCGAGGCGGCGCGCGGCACCCTGCCGGTGGATGTTGACGTGCGCTACCGGCCCCGCCCGACGGCGAGCGCGGCGGGCAGCAGCTGCTCGGACGATCTTGCTGGGGCACAGGCGGAAAGCCGCATCCAGTTCGCCCCCTCAAGTGCCGCGATCACCCGCGACAGCGGCGAAGTGCTCGACCGGCTCGCGGCCATCCTGCGCCGCTGCGGCACGCAACGGTTCGAGATTGCGGGCTACACGGACAATCAGGGCAGCGAGAGCCTCAACCTCTCCCTGTCCCGCGCCCGGGCGGAGGCGGTGCTCGACGCACTCCTCGCCCGCGATGTCTTTCTCGACCGCATGGTAGCGATGGGCTACGGGGAAGCGGACCCCATCGCGGACAATGACACCGAGGAGGGGCGCAGCCTCAACCGCCGCATCGAATTCAGACCGCTCGAGGATGCCGAATGACCCAATCCGTGCTCGTCTCCTACATTGCCCTCGGCCTGATCGGCGCCATGATCCTCGGCTGGATCCTGCGCTGGATCTACGGGACGTTCGCCCAGTCCCGCCGCTCCGGCCCCGATGCGCTGGAGGCGCTGACGACGCGGGCATCGACCGCCGAGGACAAAGAGGCCGCCCTCGCCCGCAAGCTTGCGGAGACGGAGACGGAGCTGCGCGCGGAACTGCGCGAGAAAACGGCGGAGCTCGATGCCGCGATGGACGGCCTGCGCCACGCGCGCCAACAGGCCGCCGACTGGCAGGCGGCCTATCAGAATGCGGTCGCCGGTCGGGACGGGGCATGACCCGTCTCCTGCGCTATCTGACCCATACGCAGGTGGTGATCGACCCCGACGTTGCCATCGACCGCTGGCCTCTCAACCAAACCGGACGCGCCCGGCTTGAGGCCGCGCGGTCCGCCGGGTGGCTCCGAACGGTCACCCGCATCTTGTCCAGCACGGAGACGAAGGCTGTGCAAAGCGCGGACATTCTCGCAGAAGCTCTCGACATGGTGCCCGAGGCGGTGCCGGGCCTGCACGAGAACGACCGATCCGCTACTGGCTTCCTCCCGTCGGAGGAGTTCGAGCAGACGGCGGACACGTTCTTCGCCGCACCGGACCGTTCCGTCCGGGGCTGGGAAACCGCTCGCGATGCGCAGTCCCGGATGGTCAAGAGCGCGAGACCTTTGTGGGAGGCACAGCGGGAGGGTGACCTCCTGCTGGTGGGACACGGGGCGGTGGGAAGCCTGCTCTGGTGTCATTTGGCGGACCTGCCGATCTCCCGTGACCATGACCAGCGTCCGGGCGGCGGTTGCGTCTGGACCTACGACCTGGACGCGGGCGCGCCCCGCCATGGATGGCTCCCAGTCGAGGAGATGGAAGACTAGCCTTCCGCCTGCGGTGCGACGCAGCGCTGGCCGATGCGGTCCATCCGCGACGGGCGCCAATGGCCCGCAGGGCGCGGGGGAATGCGCCGCCGTCAGGCGGTGCTCATTTCGACAGCGGCTGCGGGGACTGCCAGCGGGCCTCGGCGGACGCATCCGCATCTCGCGCATCGACCCAGCGGCCACCGCCGGGCACCCCTTCCTTCTTCCAGAACGGGGCACGGGTCTTGAGATAGTCCATGATGAACTCTGCCGCGGCGAAGGCAGCGACCCGGTGCGGTGACGCGGTGGCCACCAGCACGATGCGGTCCCCGGGCTCCAGAGACCCGTGGCGGTGGATGACCCGAACCGCCTGAAGCGGCCAGCGCGTCTGCGCCTCCGCGACGATGTCGATAAGCGCCTGTTCGGTCATGCCCGGATAGTGTTCGAGGGTCATCCCGTCGATGCGCGCATCACCCGCCATGTCGCGCACAAGTCCCGTGAAGGTCACCAGGGCGCCAATGTCGCTCCGGCCGTCGGTCATGCCCGCCACCTCGGTGCCGATGTCGAAATCCGCCTCCTGCACCGATACGGACATCTCAGCCCCCGGTCATCGGGGGGAAGAACGCAACCTCCCGCACCCCGGCGAGGGGCGCGTCAAAGTCGGCCATGGCCTGATCGAGGGCCACCCTCAGGGCGGACACATCTTCGAACGCCGCCGCGTAGCGCGGATCGCGACCCCGAAGTTCCTCGACCAGTTCCGCGACGCTTGCTGCCTCGGTCTCCACGGTTTCCCGCGGCAGTCCGATCCGCTCCCGGACCCAGGCGAAGTAGAGCACATCCATCAGCCATCCTCCCGCGCGCGCAGATGGGGCATCGCCTTGGCAAAATAGTCCCATCCGGTGATTGCGGTCAGAATGGCCGCGACCCAGAGCAGGATCAACCCGGCGAGGAAACCATAGTTTCCCGCCATCACCAACGGCAGCAGTCCGACAGTGTCGGGCTCCAGCCCTTCGAGGATCGCGTGGTACCGGTCCGGGGTCATGTTGAAATAGAGCACGTCGTGGGAAAACCGAAGGCCGGAGGCGAGAAGCAGCACGCCCAGCGCCACGAGCTGTACGGTCGTTTTCCATTTGGCGAGCTGGGTGACATCGAGCTTGATCGCACCCAGATACTCCCGCAGCCCGCTCACCAGAACCTCCCGAAGCAGGATCAGCAGGATGGGCACGACAAGCAGCGGGACCAGTCCGTTCAGGCCCAGCAACACGGCGCAGACGATGGCGACCATCGCCTTGTCGGCGATCGGGTCGAGCATCTTTCCGAACGCGCTGACCTGGTTGAGCCGCCGCGCGAGCCAACCGTCGAAGAAATCGGTGAGGGCCGCGACCACGAAGACGGCAAACGCTGTGTAGTCCGCGAGCGGGCGCGGCAGCAGCAGAAACAGGATGCCGATCAGGGGTGCGGCAAGCACGCGGGCCAGCGTCAGGATGTTGGGAACGTTCAGGGGCATGGCTCTCCGCTCACTCAGGTGCCGCCTTCTATCCCGTTCGTCGCCCGGTGAAAACCCGTGGCCGCGACCGGGCGGATGCCGAACGGAGCGGGGCCGATGGTCCCGCACGCCCCTGTGCCCTTCGGGCGGTTGGCGCTCTTGGCAGGCGGACCCTCAAGATGGCCACCCGGTGTGCCCGATTGACAATCCGGAGCCTCCGGCAGGGATATTTGAAGCCAGAAGAAGGGGGCCGTGATTACCCGTCGCCGTTGAAGAAACCATAGATCTGTTCGGCAAGGGCTTCTGAAATACCGGGCACCGACTTGAGGTCGGCAAGACCGGCCCGGGTGACCGCCTTCGCCGATCCGAAATGGGTGAGCAGGGCACGTTTGCGGGCGGCACCGACGCCGGGCACATCGTCGAGGGGGGTGCGCGTGGTCGCCTTCGCCCGTTTTGCCCGGTGGGTGCCGATGGCAAAGCGGTGGGCCTCGTCGCGCAGGCGCTGAACGAAGTAGAGCACGGGATCCCTATGGGGCAATGCGAAGGGCTGGCGGAGCCCGGGACGGTAGAACTCCTCCTTGCCCGCGTCCCGATCAACGCCCTTTGCGACGCCGACGATCTCCACTTCCTCTACCCCGATTTCCGCGAGCGCATCCACAGCGGCGCCGACCTGGCCCGCGCCGCCATCGATCAGGACGAGGTCGGGCCACTGGTCGGAATTCCGGTCCGGATCCTCTTTCATCAGCCGGGCGAAGCGGCGTTCCAGCACCTCCTTCATCATCCCGAAATCGTCGCCCGGGGTGAGGCTGTCACCCCGTATGTTGAACTTCCGATAGCTCGACTTGAGGAACCCGTCCCGGCCGGCGACGATCATCGCCCCCACTGCGTGGGCGCCCTGGATGTGCGAGTTGTCGTAGACCTCGATCCGCTCAGGCGGGGTGTCGAGGGAGAAGGCCTCCGCGAGACCGTCGAGCAGCTTGGCCTGGGTCGCGCTCTCGGACATCTTGCGCGCCAGCGCCTCCCGCGCGTTGCGCTCCGCCTGCTCGACGAGGGTGCGTTTCTCCCCCCGCTGGGGCACGGACAGCGCAACCTTCCGCCCGAGCTGCAGGGTGAGCGCCTCGGTCAGGAGGTCGTCATTCTGCACCGGATGGGAGAGCAGGATCAGCTTCGCGGGATCCTTGTTGCCGTAGAACTGCGCGATGAAGGCCTCGAGAACTTCGCCCGGATCCTCGTTTCCGCCGGTGCGGGGGAAATAGGCGCGGTTCCCCCAATTCTGGTTCGCGCGGAAGAAGAAGACCTGCACGCAGGCCTGACCGTCCGCCTGGTGGAGCGCGATGACGTCCGCCTCCTCCACCCCGTCCGGGTTGATCCCCTGGTTCGACTGGACATGGGCCATGGCGCGGATGCGGTCGCGAAGGGCGGCGGCGCGCTCGAACTCCATGGCGCGGGAGGCCTCCGCCATCTCCGCCGCGAGGTCCTCCTGCACCTTCGTGGATTTGCCCTGCAGGAAGCTGTCCGCGTCGCGCACAAGAGCTGCGTAATCCGCCTCCCCGATATAGCCGACGCAGGGGGCGGAGCAGCGCTTGATCTGATAGAGCAGGCAGGGCCGGGTGCGGCTGTCGAACATGCTATCCGAACAGTTCCGCAGCAGGAACGCCTTCTGGAGCTGATTGAGCGTGCGGTTCACGGAGCCGGCGGAGGCGAAGGGCCCGTAGTACTTTCCCCTTTCGCGTTTGGCCCCCCGGTGTTTCTTGATCTGGGGAAACGCGGTTTCCTGACTGACCAGGATATTGGGGAAGCTCTTGTCGTCACGCAGCAGCACATTGTAGCGGGGCTTGAGCTGCTTGATCAGGTTCTGTTCGAGGAGAAGCGCCTCGGTTTCCGTCTCTGTTGTCAGGAACATCATGGAGGCGGTGGAGGAGATCATGCGGCCGATGCGGGCGGAATGGCCGGTGAGCTTCGCATAGCTCGAGACCCGCTTGCGCAGGGAGCGGGCCTTGCCGACATAGAGCACGTCCGCCTTCGCATCGAGCATGCGGTAGACGCCCGGTCGGTCATCGAGAGATTTGAGATAGCGGCGGATGACGGCGGGGCCGGTCGGAACGCGGCCAGGCTCCGGCGCCGCCGCACCCTCCTCCTCAAACCCGGTGAGATCCTGTTCCTCGCCCTCAGAATGCATGCGGATTAGTCACTCCTGATTCCTTGCCCCTGGCTGCATCGGAGAGATGCCGGTTTCAACCCTTAACATTTCCCCAGCTTCTGTGGATAAGTCTGGGGACAGGTTTTCGAGCAGTGCGATTTGGCCCGTAAAATCAGGCCCCGCCGCGAATTGCCCAAATCTTGGGCAAAATACCAAGATACTGATTTTGAAGCATAATTTTCTTGGTTTCACGTAGAACTTTGAAATTCCTCACAGAATCTTTACCAATTTGTGACGAAGCTGCGTCAAGTGGAAAAGACCGCCCTGCCCCGTCGTCAGGGTCACTCCACACCTAGCACATCCGGGGTTTTCCAGGCCAGATGCTGCCCACCATCCATGCACAAAAGCTGGCCTGTAAAGCCCGGCACGGACAGGATAAATCGCATCGCCGCACAGATCTCCCCCGGGTCCGATCCACGCTCGAGAATCGTAGCTGCACGCTGGTCGGCGAAGTGCTGGGCGCTCTGCCGCTCGCCCTGCATGGTCGGTCCGGGACCGATGCCATTGACCCTCACCCGCGGGGCAAGACCCTGTGCTGCGGTCTGGGTGAACGCCCACAGCCCGGCCTTCGCGATGGAGTAGGTCATGAACTCCGGCGTCGGCTTGCGCACCCGCATGTCGATCATGTTGATAATCGCGGCCTGGGCCACGGGCTCTCCGGCCGCGTCGATGAACGCTGCGGGCGCTTGAGCGGCGAAGGTCTGGGCGAGTTGGAAGGGGGCCCGCAGGTTCGAGCCGATGGAGCGCTCCCAGCTTTCCATCGTGGCACTCTCGATTGTGTCATATTCGAAGATCGAGGCGTTGTTGATCAAGAGCGTGAGCGGTCGACCGATTGCCTCCACGGCCCGCGACACGAGCCCTGCAGTTTCCTTCTCGGACAGGAGGTCCGCGCCGAGAGTGACTGCAGTCACGCCGTGGGACGCGCATTCCTGCGCGACCTCCTCTGCCCGTGCGGTACCGCTGTTGTAGTGGATCACGATATCCCAGCCCGTTGCGGCGAGATCGAGCGCCATCGCCCGTCCCAGCCGCTTTGACGCGCCGGTTATGAGTGCTGCCCCAGGTGTCATCGGATCCTCGTCTGCAATGTCAGTGCGTTGTGAGGATCACCCCCACGTAGAGCGCATATAGCCCTACGAGCGCAAAGCCCCAGCGTCGGGTGATGTTGCTCCAGTGCAGAACGAACGGGACGATCAGAAGGGAGCTGCCGAGCATCACCCAGAGGTCGACCTCCAGGAACCCTTTCGGCACCGGCAGGGAGCCGAACATGCTGGCGATGCCCATGATGGCGAGCAGGTTGAAAAGGTTCGATCCGATCACATTGCCCAGCACGACATCCGCCTGTTTGCGCAATGTTGCCATGACCGTGGTCGCAAGCTCCGGCAACGAGGTGCCGATCGCCACAAGCGTCAGACCTATGACCGCCTCGGACACCCCGAGTTCCAGCGCGATGCCCCGCGCACCGTCGATCAGCAGGTTGGCGCCGGACGGCAGGCCAAGCAGGCCCAGGACGATGAAGAGCGCGATCTTCCACCGCGGCATGTCGGGATCCGCATCCTCGAGCTCCTCGAGATCCAAGTCGCCGCCCCCGCGCTCTCCCCGGGCCTCCTTCGCCGTGCGGTAGGCGTCATGGAGTACGTAGAAGAGCACCAGCAGCATGACGATCCCGTGCCACCAGCGCAGCGGCCCGAAGAAACAGAGAAGTATGAACAGGATCGTCGCCCCGATCATCATGTAGTAGGTGCGCGATGTCTCGAATTCCTTGGTGAGGATCGGCGTGAGGATCGCGGGTACGCCGAGGACCAGGAGGATGTTCGCGATGTTGGACCCGACGACGTTACCGAACGCGATGCCCGGGGCATCCTCCAAAACCGCCTGCACCGCGATCAGAAGCTCGGGCGCGGAGGTGCCGAACGCCACGATGGTCAGGCTGACCACCAACGCAGGGATCCCGAGGCGGAGGCTCAACGCCACGGCGCCCCGAACCAGCACGTCCCCGGCAAGCAGGAGGAGCACCAGACCGGCGGCCGCTAAGATAAGATCCATGTTGGTGCCTTATGTCCCGCGTGTGTCCGCACTGTTGTGGCGATATATAGCGCCGACCCCTTCAGGAGAAGGTCGGAAAGCATATCAGGGGGGAGGAGAGCGGTCTTCGACGCAAGGGCACGGGCTGCTGCCGATCCGATAGCGACCGCAGGATGTGCATTTCCGCGCAAACGCAACCTTGCCGGGAGGCTTTGCTCCGCCCTGTCCACCACGGCGAAGTTTGCCGAACATCGCGAGGATCATCATCCCCGCGAGAAACAGCATGATGATCTTTACCAGCATCGCGTCAGAGCCCGTAACGTGCCCAGAGGGCGCGATCGTTGACGGATGCGAGCAGCTCTGCTGCCCCGGGCGCGCCGAGGCGCTGGAAAAGCGATTTGCGGGGGGTGGCGACGGAAAACCGGGTCTTGTCCCCGAACTTCTCCTTCATCACCGGGACGAGATGGCCGATGCCGTCGATCAGCCCGACCTCCTGCGCCTTTTCGCCCACCCAGACTTCACCTGTGAAGAGGTCCCGGTCGTCCGACAGCCGGTCACCCCTGCGGTCGGTGATCTGGGTTTTGAAGTTATCGTGGATGACCGCCTGGATCGCCTTGAGCCGTTCCACGTCCTCCGCCCTCTCGGGCCGGAACGGATCGAGCATCGACTTGTCCTCGCCGGCGGTGTGGACCCGCCGCTCGATCCCGTACCGGGCGATGAACTCATCGAGGCCGAAAGAGGCGGAAATCACACCGATGGATCCGATGATCGAGTTCGCATCCGCGTAGATGTGATCTGCCGCGGAGGCGAGCCAATAGCCGCCGGAGCCCGCCACATCCTCGCAAAAGGCGTAGACGGGCACATCCTTCTCATCCGCGAGCCGCCGGATACGGGCTGCGATGAGCGCGGACTGGGTCGCGGACCCCCCGGGACAATTGATGGCAAGCGCAACCGCCGCGGGCTTCCCCCGGGTGAAGGCGCGCTCAAGCAACGGAGCCACGGACATGTCGTTGAGCATGCCGCGGCCGATACCGCCGGTGCTGATCGCACCCTCGAGGCGGACAACGGAAACGACCGGATCACGGCGCAGCCGGGACCGGATATTGGACAACATCATCATGCGGTACACCTAGCCATCGCCCTCGCCCCACACAACCATGCTGTTTTCATGCTGCGGGAACATTGTTACGCTGATGCAACGCGAATGACAGGAAGACCCTTCGGCGATGCAGGACATGACCCGGCTCGACAGACGAGAGGTGCTGCGCATCGAGCTCGACACCCTGCGCGGGGAGCATCGGGATCTCGATGAGGCCATCGGTGCGCTCGACGCGACGGGCCGGGGGGACGCGCTCACGCTCCGCCGATTGAAAAAGAAGAAACTCCTGCTCAAGGACCGGATCGCAAAGATCGAGGACGAGCTCACGCCGGACATCATCGCCTGATCGGATCGGGGCTTTCTGCCAGGTCCTCCTCTCCCCCCTTCACGCTTGCAGCCGATCCCGCTCCGGCTATAGTCCGACGCTCAGTTTGCAGGACGTCCGAGGGCCGCACCCATGACCACTCCTCCTATCGGCATCATCATGGGCAGCCAGTCGGACTGGCCGACCATGCGCAACGCGGCGGACGTGCTGGACGATCTTGGCATCGCCTATGAGAGCCGCATCGTTTCCGCCCATCGCACACCGGACCGGCTTTGGGACTATGGCCAGTCGGCGGAGGAGCGCGGGCTCAAGGCGATCATCGCAGGTGCCGGGGGTGCCGCTCACCTGCCCGGCATGATGGCCTCCAAGACCATCGTGCCGGTGATCGGTGTGCCGGTTCAGTCGAAGGCGCTCAATGGCGTCGACAGCCTCTACTCCATCGTCCAGATGCCCCCCGGCTACCCGGTCGCCACCATGGCAATCGGAGCTCCGGGAGCCCGCAATGCAGGTCTGATGGCTGCGCAGATGCTGGCCATGTCGGATGGCGATCTCGCGAAACGGTTGCACGACTGGCGCGCGGCCCTCAGCGCCTCAATCCCGGTCAAGCCCAGCGATGACTGAGCCGCTCGCTCCCTGCAGCACCATCGGCATCCTTGGCGGAGGTCAGCTCGGACGGATGCTGAGCGTCGCCGCGAGCCGGATGGGGCTGGCATGCCATATCTACGAGCCCGCCACCGGCTGCCCCGCCAGCCAGGTCGCGGCACACTGCACAACCGCCGCCTATGAGGATGACGCGGCCCTCGAGGCCTTCGCCCGGAGCGTCGATGTCGTCACCTACGAGTTCGAGAATGTGCCGACCGCGGCGCTCGACCGGATCGAGGCGATTGTCCCGATACGTCCGGGCCGCCGCGCCCTCGCCGTGTCCCAGGACCGGGTGGATGAGAAGGACTTTCTGAGCGGGCTTGGCCTCGCGACTGCACCCTATGCCGCGGTCTCGTCGCTCGATGAGCTGAAGGCCGAGCTGGAGCGGATCGGCACACCCGCGATACTCAAGACCCGCCGCTTCGGATATGACGGCAAAGGGCAGGCCCGCCTCGACGACCCGTCCGGGGCGGAGGCCGCCTTCGATGCCATCGCAGGCGCCCCGTCTGTGCTGGAAGGGTTCGTGGATTTCTCCCTCGAGATCTCGGTTATCGGGGCCCGAGGGCTCGATGGTGCGGTGGTCTGCTTCGATCCCGGCGCCAACGAACACCGGGACGGCATTCTGCATCGCACGACGGTGCCCGCGCCGATCCCCTCTCGCCTGCGGACGGATGCGATTATCCTCGCGGGCCGCATCCTGAACGCGCTCGACTACGTGGGCGTGCTGGGCGTCGAGCTCTTCGTCACACCCGCCGGACTGGTGGTGAACGAGATCGCACCCCGGGTGCACAATTCAGGTCACTGGACCCAGAATGCCTGCCTCACCGACCAGTTCGAACAGCACATGCGCGCCGTGGCGGGATGGCCCCTCGGCGACGGCAGCCGCCACGCGGATGCGCAGATGCTCAATCTGATCGGGGATGAGATGGACCGGTGGGAGGAGCTCGCCAGCGAGGGCGCGCTCCACCTTTATGGCAAGGGCGAAAGTCGCCCGGGGCGTAAGATGGGTCACCTCAACCGCATCACGCCACGAAGCTGACGCCTCGGTCCGGCTGGGTCAGCCGTAGACCGCTTCCTTGCCGAAATGCTTCGTGAGCATGTAGTAGATCACCGCGCGGTATTTGTTGCGGTTGGACTTGCCGTAAGTCTCGACCACGGAATTGATGGCGTCCATCAGCTCCGGTCCATCGGACATGCCAAGCTTCTTGATCAGGAAGTTGTTCTTGACCGTCTCGAGCTCGCCTGTGTCGCTGCTTGCAACAGTTGAGCTGTCCGCGTTGTAGATCGACGGGCCGCAGCCGATCGTCACCTTGGTCAACAGGTCCATGTCCGGGGTCATCCCGCACTTGTCCTTCAGATCGGCGGCGTAGACCGCAATGAGTTCGTCGCGTTTGCTCATGGTTCGCTCCCTGTTTCAGCGGATTGGATGGCCCGCCACCCGTCGCGGCCTCACGCTACGCCAGCGCGCACCGCCGATCAAGATTTTGTGCGCGTGGGGGCCCGGTTCCGCTGTGTTTGGCGGTTTGGTCCAAATGTCGCCAGCAGAACACCGCCGATCACCAGAACAGATGCGATCGCGAAGCGCAGGGTGAGCGGCTCGCCCAGGATCGCCGCCCCTCCGGTGAGCGCAATGATCGGCACGGTCAGCTGCGCGACGGCTGCGAGGCTCGCCTCCAGCCGCGGCAGCACCGCGTACCACAGGCTGTAGCCGAGGCCGGAGGCAAGAGCTCCAGACGCCACGGCCAGCAGAACGCCCGTGGGCGTGATCGTCCCACCCGCGGACAGGAGGAGCCCGGTCGCGACCGCGACCGGTGTTGCAAGCACGAAGTTCGCGGCCGTCGCCCGCAGCGGATCCGCGGCACCTGCCCCCCGCAGCGAGTAGAGCCCCCAGGCGATGCCCGCAAGCGCCATTAGCGCGGCCCCCGCGAGCGGAGGAGCCGCGGCCCCGGGCGCGAACATCACGACGAGACCCGCGAGGCCCAGCGCCGACCCGACCCACCGGGGCCAGCCGGGGACCTGGCCCGCCAGCACCGCGCCCGCGAACATGGTCAGTTGCACCGCGCCGAAGAGGATCAGCGCCCCTAACCCCGCATCGAGGCTCAAATAGGCAAAGGTAAAGGCCAGCGCATAAACCAGCAGAGCCCCCGCCCCTTGCCCCGACCGGTGCGCCATCACCCGGCGCACACCACCATCCTGCCCCGCAAGCACCAGCAACAGCGCCGCACCCGACGCAATCCGGATCGCCGCGAACAGGCCTGGGTCAATCTCCCCCCAGGCAAGCGCCATCCGGGTCAGGACGGAGTTCGCAGCAAAGGCAACCATGGTCAGGGCGACAAAGAGGAAAAGGCGCATGCGCCCATCAAGCCCCAGCGCGCCTCCAAGACAAGCCCAATCCGCTGACAGACCTGCACTTCCGCGCGAGCGCCCCTTCTTCTCCGGCCAAAAATATCCCCGCCGGAGGCTGACACCCTCTCGACCTGCGGAGCCCTGCCGCACGGCCGCGCCAGCCGCACCGGGCGCCAACCGCCCGAAGGGCTCAGGGGAATGCGCCGCAGGCGCTCCTTTCGACAGCAGCCGAATGCAAAACGGGGGCCGCGACGGGCCCCCGTTTCAGATCGCGTATGCCGGGCTGGCTTACATCATGCCGCCCATGCCGCCCATGTCGGGCATGCCGCCTGCAGCGCCGCCAGCGCCCTTCGGCTCCGGCTTGTCAGCAACCATGGCTTCCGTGGTGATCAGGAGGCCAGCGATGGAGGCCGCGTCTTCCAGCGCCGTCCGCACCACTTTGGCCGGGTCGATCACACCGAAGACGAACATATCGCCATACTCTTCGGTCTGGGCATTGAAGCCGTAGGCCGCGTCGGAGCTCTCGCGGATCTTGCCCGCGACGACCGCACCGTCAACGCCGGAGTTCTCGGCGATCTGGCGCAGCGGCGCTTCGATGGCGCGGCGGACGATGGCGATGCCCGCGTCCTGGTCAGAGTTCGCGCCGGTGACGTCGGCGATGCCCTTGGCAGCCTGCACCAGGGCGACACCACCACCGACGACAACGCCTTCCTGCACCGCGGCGCGGGTTGCGTTCAGTGCATCGTCGACACGGTCCTTGCGCTCTTTCACCTCGACCTCGGTCGCGCCACCGACGCGGATCACCGCGACACCGCCTGCGAGCTTCGCAAGCCGCTCCTGCAGCTTCTCACGGTCATAGTCGGAGGTGGTCTCATCGATCTGCTGGCGGATCTGGGCGACGCGCGCTTCGATCTCCGCCTTCTCACCGGCGCCGTCCACGATCGTGGTTTCGTCCTTAGTGATGCGGACCTTCTTGGAGGTGCCGAGCATGTCCATGCCGACATTCTCGAGCTTCATGCCCAGATCTTCGGAGATCACCTGTCCGCCGGTCAGGATCGCGATGTCCTGCAGCATGGCCTTCCGGCGGTCGCCGAAGCCCGGTGCCTTCACTGCCGCAATCTTCAGGCCGCCGCGCAGCTTGTTGACCACGAGCGTGGCGAGCGCCTCGCCATCCACGTCTTCCGCGATGATCAGAAGCGGCTTGCCGGACTGGATCACGGTCTCAAGCAGCGGAACCATCGGCTGCAGGGAGGAGAGCTTCTTCTCGTGCAGGAGGATCAGACAGTCCTCGAGTTCGGTCACCATCTTGTCCGGGTTCGTGATGAAGTAGGGGGAGAGGTAGCCGCGGTCGAACTGCATGCCCTCGACCACTTCGGTCTCCGTGTCGAGGCCTTTGTTTTCCTCGACCGTGATCACGCCCTCGTTGCCGACCTTCTGCATCGCGTCGGCGATCTGACGGCCGATCTCGGCTTCGCCGTTGGCGGAGATGGTGCCGACCTGTGCGACCTCATCGGAGTCCTTCACTTCACGCGCAGCGCCCTTGACGCCTTCGACGATCTTGCCGACGGCCAGATCGATCCCGCGCTTGATGTCCATCGGGTTCATGCCCGCGGCGACGGACTTCATGCCTTCCTTGACGATGGCCTGGGCCAGAACCGTCGCGGTGGTGGTGCCGTC
>JBCBAP010000047.1:0-27379 GCA_038532435.1 Pseudomonadota bacterium
CGCTCCGCATCCGCCTCACCGCGGATGATCTCGCTGTCCCGCTGTGCCTCCGACACGATCTCCGTCGCTGTCCGTTCCGCGAGCGAGCGGACACGGGTCGCGGCCTCCCGACCCCGGGCGCGTTCGTCTTCCGCCTCCCGGCCCCGTTCGGCGATCATCCGGTTGAAGGTTGCCTGAAGGTTTGCCTGCGGCAGGTCGGCAGCCTTGATCCGCACGTCGACGACCTCGACCCCGATGGCCTGCGCCTGGGTGAAGGCCGCGTCGCGGATGCGTGCCATGAGCGCCGCCCGGTCGGCGGAGACGATGGTATTCGATGTCACCGAACCTAGCACCTCGCGAAGCTGTGCTTCCACGATCCGCTTGAGCCGCTGAGCACCGCCGCGCAGGGCGTCCTCCCCGTCGACACCACCGACCGCCTGCCGGAACTGGCGCACATCGGTGATCCGCCAGCGGGCGAAGGCGTCCACAACCAGACGCCGGTCATCGAGCGGCGTGATCTCCAGCGCATCGGTGTCGAGGCTCTGGATCCGGTCATCGTAGCGGGCAATGTCCTGAATGAACGGCACCTTGATCGCGAGCCCCGGATCCTCCTTGATCGCGCGAACCTGACCAAACTGCAGGACCATGGCCTTCTCACGCTCGTCCACGATGAACACGGACGAGAGCGTGGTGATGAGGGCGGCCACCAGAATGATGACCAGAATAGCTACGCGTCCCATCAGCGGTTCCCCCCGGGGCGAGACAGATCGTTGAGCGGAAGGAAGGGCACGACACCCGTACCGCCGCCTTCTCCGGCACCGGCCACGGTTTCGTCGATGATGACCTTGTTCACGTCACCGAAGACCGATTCCATGGTTTCGAGGAAGAGACGCTTTCGCGTGACTTCCTGCGCCTGGATATATTCGTCATAGACGGCGACGAAGCGCGAGGCTTCACCCTGTGCCGCGTTGACGACCTGCGCCCGGTAGGCCTCGGCCCCCTGTAGCAAACGGGCCGCCTCACCACGGGCGTCCGCGAGCGTGCGGTTCGCATCCCGGTCCGCCTCGTTCTGGAGGGTGGAGCGTTCCTGCTCCGCCGCCTGAACGTCGCGGAACGCTTCGATCACGTTCGCGGGCGGGTCCGCCTTGTTGAGGTTGAGGCGGACGATGTTCACGCCGCTGTCGTAGCTGTCGAGGGTCGCCTGGACGATGCCAAGCACCTCGTTGGCCACAATGCCACGGTCCCGGTTGAGGATCGGCGCAAGCTCTGATCGGGAGATCACCTCCCGCATCGCGGACTCGGCAACGGAGCGGATTGTCAGCTCCGGCTCGGCAAGGTTGAACTTGAAGGCTGCGGGATCGGCGATGTTCCAGACGATCTGGAAATCGATGTCGACGATGTTTTCGTCACCGGTCAGCATCAGGCCCTGATCACCACGGCCCCCTGCCCCGATCTCGATCGTGTTTTCCCGGGTCACCGTCAGGATCTCGTGGGTCACGACCGGCCAGGGTGCGAAGTTCAGACCGGGTGTACCGATTGAGGAGAACTCGCCCAGCGTCAGTTCAACGGAGCGCTGGTCATCCTGTACCGTGTAGACAGAGGCGAAGAGCCAGGCCACGACGACAGCGCCGCCGAGGATGGCCGCGCCGCCCCAGCCGAAATTGAAGCCGTCACCGCCGCCGCCGCCGAGGCGACCGCCACGGCCGCCGATGAGAACCTTGAGCTGCTCCTGTCCCTTACGGACAATCTCGTCGATGTCAGGCACGTTGCCGGGGCCCTGGCCGCCGCCTCCGCCGCCGCCACCCCGATTGCCACCGCCGCCCCAGGGGTTCTGACGGTCACCGCCGTCGTTGCCGCCCTGGCCTCGGTTGCCACCTCCGCCGCCGCCCCACGGGCCGCCGGAATTGTTGTTGCTAGGCATGTGCCGTCACATCCTCCGCCTTATGCTGCGTTCTGAGCGTCAGTTGTACACTTTCGCCGTTTTTTCAAGTTACTGCACGGGCTCTTTCAGGGTCACGAGCTCTTCTGCCGCAGTCGGGTGCACGGCGACCGTCCGGTCAAAGTCCGCCTTGGTTGCCCCCATTTTCACCGCGATGCCGACAGTCTGTATCATCTCACCCGCCGCGTGGCCGACGATGTGCACACCCAGCACCCGATCCGTCGGTTTGTCGACCACGAGCTTCATCAGCACCCGTTCGTCACGTCCGGGCAGGACGTGGTTCATGGCCCGGAACGCGGTGCGGTAAATCAGCGTATCATATCCCTGCACTGCCGCCTGCTCCTGACTGAGACCCACCGTGCCGATTTCCGGCTGGGTGAAGACTGCCGTCGGGACCGTCTCATGGTCGGCCATCGTCGGTTTGCCATGGAACACCGTGTCGACGAAGGCGGCTCCCTCCCGGATCGCGACCGGCGTGAGCTGGAGCCGGTCGGTCACATCGCCCACGGCGTAGATCGAGGGGATGTTGGTCTGGCTGTAGCCATCGACGGCAACCGCGCCGTTTTCCTTGAGAGCGACACCCGCAGCCTCGAGCCCCATGTCCTTCGTGTTCGGCACCCGTCCGGTTGCGTACATCACGATGTCGAACGTCCGCGTCTCCCCCTGATTGAGGTCGACCACGAGCCCCTCGTCGGTCTTGGTGATGCCGTCCACATCCATGCCAAGGCACACGTCGATGCCCTTCTTCACCATCTCATTGGAGACATGGGCCCTCAGGTCGCTGTCAAAGCCACGGAGCAGCTGGGCCCCGCGATAGACCTGCGTGACCTCCGTGCCGAGGCCGTTCAGGATGCAGGCGAATTCCGAGGCGATGTATCCGCCACCGACGATGAGCGCGCGCCTGGGCTGGATCTCGAGGTGGAAGATGTCGTTCGAGGTGATCACATGTTCGCGCCCGGGAACGTTGGGCACGAACGGCGTGCCGCCGGTCGCAACGAGGATATGCTTGACCGTGAACCGCTCCCCCGTCGACAGGGCGACGGTGTGCGGATCCTCGAGCACCGCCCGGGCGCGGAAGACCTGGGCGCCCGCGTTTTCCAGATTGCGCGCGTAGATCCCCTCGAGCCGGTCGATCTCCTTGTCCTTGCCGGCGATCAGCGTGCTCCAGTCAAAGCCCTTGACCTCCACATCCCAGCCGTAGCCGCGGGCATCCTCGAAATGCTCCGAATAGCTGGAGGCGTAGACCATCAGCTTCTTCGGCACGCAGCCGCGGATGACGCAGGTGCCGCCGTAGCGGTACTCCTCGGCGACGCCCACCCGCGCGCCGGTCTGCGCGGCAAGCCTCGCCGCGCGCACCCCGCCGGATCCACCGCCGATGACAAACAGGTCAAAGTCGAACTCACTCATCGCCGACGATCTCCAGTATCTCCGCGTTCAGCCGGGGCATGCGGCTGCGCATCTCTTCCACCACTTGAGGCTGGTAGGCACGCACGAACTCCGCATTCTTGGCCAGCACTGACCGCCCGATCGGCGACGTGTAGAGATCCTTGAGCAGCGTGAGCTCCTCGAGCGTGTAGATTTCCGCCGCGACCTGCGCCTGACCGGACATCACGTCGCGCATGATCTCCGCCAGTTCCGTGCCGAAGAGGGTGCGCACCCGTGCCTCCTTGTCGCCGGACAAATCCGCATTGAGGCCCCGCAACTGATCGACGACCCCGTCCGCGGTGGATCCGGAAAACTGCTCCACGGTTATGTCCTCAACCGCGAGGGCGATATACTCTTCGGCCAGCGCCACGCGCGCGGCCCGGTCCTCCTGACCCAGAACGGGACCCGCAGCCAGAAGACCGACCGCGACAAGCGTCGCCAGGGATGTGCGCATGGATGTCTCCTGTTCAGCCTCGGTCAGTCCCGCAGGTCTGCGAGAAAGCCTTCTTCGTCCAGCCCATCGTCGAACACCACGTCCGCGGAGGCACCGGTGCTGTCCACCCGCCGCACCTCGCCGGACGGGTAGCCGACCAAAACCTCTTCGGCGATATCGATGAAGAGCCCGTGCTCGACCACCCCGGGCACCGCATTCAACTCCTCGTCGAGGACAACCTCGTCCGGGATGCGGTGCAGATGGAGATCGAGGATGTAGTTGTTCTGATCCGTCAGAAAAGGGGCGCTCTCGGACATGCGAAGGGTCGCGTTCGCGCCCCCCATGCTGAGATCGTCGAGGATCTCCGACACCACGTCGCGGGTGGTCTTCCAGGCAAATGGAACGACCTCCACGGGGAGCGGAAAGGCACCCAGCTGCTCGACCATCTTGCCATCGTCGGCGATGACGATCATCCGGTCAGAGGCACTTGCCACGATCTTTTCCCGCAGATGCGCACCACCGCCGCCCTTGATCAGGTTGAGGGGCGGATTGACCTCATCCGCGCCGTCCACGGTCAGGTCGAGCCAGCCGATATCGTCGAGGGAGGAGACGGTGAGGCCAAGGCGTGACGCGAGATCCGCGGTCCTGTCAGACGTTGCTGCCGCCTGCACCTTGAGGCCCGCGGTGCGCACACGCTCCGCCAGCAGCCGCACGAACCAGTTCGCGGTGGAGCCGGTGCCAAGGCCCAGGCGCATCCCGTCCTCCACCGCCTGAAGCGCCGCGCGGGCAGAGCAGAATTTCGCGCGGTCCGCTGGGGAAAGCTGCTGCGACATGGGAACCTCCGGGGGGCGACGTGTTGACGACTTATAGGCACCCCGCTCCCCGGGCGCGAGCGCCTTTTTGTGCTGTTTCAATCGACCTGCATCACCGGGTGGCGAATGCCGTCAGGCCGCCGGTGAGAACCAAACTCACCGGCGAGGCGGACAATCTGCTGATCGCTGCCGCGCATCCGAACATCGAGCGGAGTCGGCGGGGGCGACGCGTCACCGTCAGGACGCGGTCGCCTGGGACTCCGGTTCGAACTCGATCTCCGCAAGCTTGTCCCCGGCAATCGCTGCCTCGAACGCCTGCAGACGCTTGTAGATCGACATGAGCTCCACGATGGTCGTCCAGGAGTTCACGAGGAACTGGAACGAGTTCTCGACCCGGCCAAAGGCGCGCACGACCTGCTGCAACACTCCGAGCGTGAAGCCTGCCGCGATGATCGTCGGGCCCAGCGCGAGGTAAGGGACCAGCACACCGGCCTGCAGGTAGCCGTAACGTGCGATGTTGAAGTAGAGATAATTGAGGTAGAGGCGGAAATAGTTCCGGCGCACATTCCCGAAGAGTTCGGCAAGCGTGACGGGCTGTGCCCGCACCTCGTTTTCCTCACCCAGAACCAGCTCCTTCCGGAACGCCGCCTCGACCCGCTGGTTGCGGAATTCGAGACCGGGCAGACGGATCCCTGCAACGGCGAGCAGGAGTGTCCCGCCGATGGACCAGAGCAGCGCCACCCAGACCAGCGCACCGGGGACCTGCCCGATGATCGGCAACTCCGGCACATTCTCAGACAGAGCCCAGAGGATCGGCAGGAAGGCGATCAGCGTCATGACCGCGTCGATGAAGCGGGAGCCGAGCCCCTCCATGATCGCCGCAAACCGCATAGTGTCTTCCTGCACCCGCTGGGATGCGCCCTCGATGTGGCGCACCCGGCTCCACAGATCGACATAGCGGTCGTTCATCGCCGTGCGCCACCGGAACACGTAGTGACTGGTGAAAAAGGCGCCCAACACCGCCGAAATGATGAAGATCATTGCGATGTAAAGGAATGTTGCGAGCTCCGCGTAGTACTCCTCCGGCGTCACCGCATTGGGTTCGGTCAGGGCCCGCTGGATGATGTCGTAGAACCGGCCGAACCATTCGTTGATCATCACGTCGAGCTGCACCTGGAACCAGGTGATGAAGACGATCAGTGCCGAGCCGCCGACGGACCAAACCGCCCATTTGTGGTTTGTCATCCGCATCCAGGCGAGCGCAAAGATCAGGTAGCAGATCGCATTATATTCGTAGAGCCAGACCCGGTTCGCGTCCCATCCGGTCAGTGCCGCGATCCCGATCGGGTCCGTCCAGTCGCTCGCGATGAGTGCCCAGAACAGGATGCAAAAAAGGGCCCATGCCCCGGCAGTTATCAAGAACAGGCGCGGGTTTGGAAAGAATGACTGGAACATTGGGCGCTCTTTCAGGTCATGCCGCGCGCACGAGCGGCGAGCTGCGCGAGCGTTGGTTGAAGGTCAGACGGCGCGGACAGTGGCCGATCAAACCACAGTCGCGCAATCCTGTCGGTATTGGCAAGGTCCACCCCTTCCGCATCGCAGCCGGTGATGCGCCACGGCCCCTCGGGCTCGTTCAGGAGTGCGGTGGCAAGGAGGCCCGCGGGCGGCTCCTCGTCGGGATCGGGGATGGCAAGGTCGTCCATCGCGGGCGAGGCAAGATCCTCGGCAGTCATCGCGTAAGCCTTGCCAAAGCCCCCGTTCAGGGAGGCTCCTTCTGGCTCCAGCCGCCAGAACGCGAAGTCGGCAAAGTCCGCATAGAGCGCCGCCTTGGGATGTCGGGCGAGGAACCGCGTGCGGGCAGCGTCCCGCGAAGACCCCGAAAGTTTGCGCGCGGTACCGGTCACGGTGATCCTTGGATGGGCCAGCGGGTCGCCCTTGCCGGGCTGGCCTACGAGGAGCGATGCCCGGCCATAGGCCTCGAGCGCTCCGAAATGGCCGGAAAGCTGGGAAATCAGAAAAACCGGCGCGCCGATCCCGTCCGTTGCAAGAGAGACGCGGCTGACCGCCGGAGCGCCGCTCTCCGGGTCGAGAACCCCAAGCGCTCCGAACCGGGCGCAGCGGATGAGGGTGCGCGCAAGGCGCCGGGCGGTGTCATCCACCTCCCGCAGCACATCCTTCGACCCCGCAGCTTTCGTCATCCGCCATCTCTCCCCGCGGATTTGCGTTTCTGGCGAGAGAACTTAGGACGCGGGACCGGGTGCGTCGACCCGGCCCGGTCTGAGCGTGAAGAGTTGTGAATGCCCGCGCCGCCCCCTACTCTCGGGCCGAGCGATGCGGGAGCGGGACATGGCACGGACGGACCGGCACGGAAACACCCTGAGCGGAAGCACCGCCGAAGCCATCGAGGCGTTCGACGCGGCGGTGACCGCCTTCGGCCGTTACCGGGGCGATCCGGTCAAGCAGCTCGACATCGCACTCGCCGCAGCGCCCGAGTGTGCAGCCGCCTACCTCTTCAAGGCCTACCTCTTTGCCCTTGCGACAGAGCCGCGGGCGACCGCCTTCGCCCGGCAACTCGCGGACCGGGCGCGCGACCTGCCGATGAACGACCGGGAGCGGTCGCAGCTCGCCGCCCTCGATCACCTGATCGCCGGGAACTGGACCTGGGCGGCGGAAGGGCTGGACCACCATTCCATGTTGTGGCCGCGGGATCTGGTGGCATTGCAGTCCGGGCATCTGATGGACTTCTTCCGCGCCAACGCAAGGGACCTGCGGGACCGGATCGCCCGCGCGCTGCCCGCCTGGACCGAAGGCGAGCCCGGGCATTCCTTCGTCCTTGGGATGCACGCCTTCGGGCTGGAGGAATGCGGCGACTATGCCCGGGCGGAGGAGCGCGGACGTGCGGCCGTCGAAGGGGATCCGCTCGACGGCTGGGCACACCACGCGGTTACCCATGTGCTGGAGATGCAAGGCAGAACCGGCGCGGGGCTTGCCTGGATGGCGGAGCGGGAGCCGTTCTGGTCCGGCGATGACAGCTTTTTTCAGGTGCACAACTGGTGGCACCGGGCCCTTTTCCACCTCGAAGAAGAGGATCCGGCGGCAGCGCTGGCGCTTTATGACGGGCCGGTGCTCGCCAACACCGCCGGTACAGCGTCGAACCTTGTCGACGGGTCCGCCCTGCTCTGGCGGATCATGCTTTCCGGCCACGAGGTGGGCGACCGCTGGATCGGGCTTGCGCAGGAGTGGCGGAAGCATGCGGACGGCAAGCTTTTCCCGTTCAACGACTGGCATGCGGCGATGGCCTATCTGGGTGCGGGAGAGATGGATGAGGTCGATACCCTGCTCGCCCGCTATGACGATGTGCCCGGTGAGGTTGGTACCTGGGCACGGACGACGGGCCGGGCCCTGATCGAGGGCTTCCGGGACTTTGCGCTCGGATTCTACGGGGACGCGGTGGCCCGCCTTGCCCCGGCGCGGCAGATCGCCAACAGCTTTGGCGGCAGCCATGCCCAGCGCGATATCATCGATCTCACGCTGGTCGAGGCGGCGCTGCGCGCGGATCAGCCGGACCTCGCGCGGGCGCTCAGCAACGAACGGCTGGCATTGCGTCCGCACAGCCCGATCAACCGCGCGTTCCTGACACGGGCGTCCGCTGCCTGAGGCTGACGCAAGAGCCCGGCTCTGTCGGAACCGATCTGTCACAAAAAACTGACGCTGCGTTAAGCTCTCCTTAAGCATGGTTACTTAAGTCTGACCGCATGGACGCCGCGGTATTCTTGACAGCTCTCTTTTTGACCAGCCAGACACCGGTATTGGCAGAAGACAGCGTCGCCGTTCCCCGCATACTCACGGTAGCGTCGGCAGTGCAGATCACCCCTGCGCGCCACCACACATCCGGATCAGCCTGCGACCCGCTCCCCATCGCGCCCTGCCCGAGAGCCGGAGCCGCAGCCCGGGCGGCAGTACCCCTTCCCCTGGCCATCGCACTCCTCACGGCGAACCTTGTGGTGCTGATCCGCAGGCGCGCACCGGCCCCCAGATCGAAGCGCTCGCGCCCCTTCGTCTGAGGACCCAAGACACCCGCCAGACGCTTGACAAAGCGGGCACGGTCCGACATCTCCACCGTCAAATGCAACCGGGCGTTTCGTAGGCGCCAAAATGACATGAGGAGATCGCCATGAGTGCTGACTCTGGCCAGGTGACCATCACCCTTCCCGACGGTGCGCAGCGCAGCTACCCAAGCGGGATCACCGCCGCCGACGTTGCCGCGGATATCTCGAAATCGCTCGCCAAGGCGGCCATCGCCTGCACGGTCGATGACGAGTTCTCCGACCTGTCCCGGAAGATTGACCGGGACGCGGCCCTCGCCCTGCACACCATGAAGGATGTGCCCCAGGCCGAGGAACTGATCCGCCACGACGCGGCTCACATCATGGCCCGCGCGGTGCAGGAGATCTGGCCCGATGTCATGGTGACCATCGGCCCTGTGATCGAGAACGGCTGGTACTACGATTTCGACCGGGACGAGCCCTTCACCCCCGAAGACCTCGGCGCCATCGAGAAGAAGATGCGCGAGATCATCGCGAAACGTGACCCGGTCCGCACCGAGGTCTGGGATCGCGCGCGCGCCATCGCCCACTACGAGGCGCTGGGTGAGCCCTACAAGGTCGAGCTTGTGGGCATGATCCCGGAGGGCGAGCCGATCCGCATGTACTGGCACGGGGATTGGCAGGACCTCTGCCGCGGTCCGCATCTGGTGCATACCGGACAGGTGCCCGCGGATGCGTTCAAGCTCATGTCCGTGGCCGGGGCCTATTGGCGTGGCGACTCCGACAACAAGATGCTCCAGCGCATTTATGGTGTCGCGTTCCGCACCAAGCAGGAACTCAAGGACCACCTTCATATGCTTGAGGAGGCGGAGAAGCGGGATCACCGCAAGCTCGGGCGTTCCATGGAGCTCTTCCACATTCAGGAAGAGGCACCGGGCATGGTGTTCTGGCATCCGAACGGCTGGTCGCTCTACCGCGCGCTGGAGGACTACATGCGCCGGCGGCTCACCGCGGCGGGGTACAAGGAGATCAAGACCCCCCAGGTCGTGGATCGCAAACTCTGGGAAGCCTCCGGCCACTGGGACAAGTACCGCGAGAACATGTTCATCACCGAGATTGATGAGGAGCATGCGAATGAGAAGCGGGTCAACGCGCTCAAGCCCATGAACTGCCCCTGCCACGTGCAGGTCTACAACCAGGGTCTTAAAAGCTACCGCGACCTGCCGCTCCGCTTTGCCGAGTTCGGCTCCTGCCACCGGTACGAATCGTCGGGCTCCATGCACGGCCTGATGCGGGTGCGCGGCTTCACCCAGGATGACGCGCACATCTTCTGCACCGAGGATCAGATCGAGGCGGAGTGCGCTGCGTTCATCGATCTGTTGTCCGGGATCTACCGGGACCTCGGCTTCGAGAGCTTCGACATCAAGTTTTCCACCCGGCCCGAGGTGCGCATCGGCTCCGACGAAAGCTGGGACAAGGCGGAAGACGCGCTCGAGAAAGCGATCCTGAGCGTGCGTAACGACTTCGAGCTCGATCCGGGCGAAGGGGCGTTTTACGGGCCCAAGCTCGATTTCAAGCTCACCGACGCCATCGGGCGGGAGTGGCAGTGCGGCACCTTCCAGGCAGACTTCCAGCTGCCTGATCGGCTGGGCGCGGAATATGTGGGCGAGGACGGGAACAAGCACCGGCCGGTGATGCTTCACCGGGCGATCCTGGGCTCGTTCGAACGATTCCTCGGCATCCTCATCGAGAACTATGCGGGCAAGTTCCCGCTCTGGCTCGCGCCCCGTCAGGTCGTCGTCGCCTCAATCGTATCCGACGCGGACGCCTATGTGCACAAGGTGGTCGAGGATCTGCTTGCGATGGGCATCCGGGCCGAGGCGGACATCCGCAACGAAAAGATCAACTACAAGGTCCGCGAGCATTCCTTGGGTAAGGTTCCGGTGATCCTCGCCATTGGCCGACAGGAGGTCGAGGCGCAGAGCGTTTCCCTGCGGCGGCTGGGTGAGAAGCATTCCAAGGTCCTGCCCACCGCCGAGGCCATCGCTGATCTCGTAGCCGAGGCCGTGCCACCGGATCTGCGGTAAGGTGACGGGCAGCGAGCGTTCCGAGGTCAGGGAAGCGCTTGACCGGGTGTTGACCGAGTTTCCCCGGGGATAGGGGTGCACTGCGCCGAAACCTGCGCGACTTTGTCCAGCGGTAGGGCAACCTACCGTTGGCCGATCGTCGACAGCTCGCCAACGCACTTGAAGACTTTGCCATCCAGTTTGAGGACGAAGCGACACGTGCTCAAATCGGAAGCGAAGGTATCGGCTACATGGCCGGCGGTGGCGTGGGCGTCGCCGTAAGCGCGTTCGGCCTCCTCGCGGCTGGAGCGACAACCGCGTTCCCGCTGGTCCTCCTCGGTAGCTTGGCGTGCAGCATTGCGACCCTTCTGGGATATCGGCGGGAACGGCTCAGGTTCAAAACCCAGGCGGGGATGGCCAAAGAATTGCGTGACGCTGCCGAAAAGCTTATATCTTCCGAATGATGACACCGCTTTCGATACCTTTTTGGGAGCTGCTTGTGAGCGCGGGTGTGCTCGGCATCGGTGCATTCTGCGTGATATGGGTGTCTCTGGTTCTGCGTCGCAACGAGCTGAGGCACAGGGAGCTGACCGAGTGTCTCGACAAGCTGATGGCGCGGCTGGACTGAGCGGCATAACGCAAAACCTCCCCCCTCTCGCGCTCTCCGTCAGGCAGCCCTGGGCCTGGGCAATTATCCATGGCGGCAAGGATATCGAGAACAGGACGGAAGGGTCGATCAGGGCGGGCAATATGGTCCCCGGTCGGATTGCGATCCACGCAGCCTCCGGCATGAAGGCGGAGGAGTACCGTTGGGCGGTGCACAAACTCCTCGAAGTCGGTGTGACATGCCCCCGGCCGGACGACCTTCCCCGCCGGGCCATCATCGGCAGCGTCACGGTCCTGGACATCGTGTCGGCAAGCGAGAGCCCCTGGTTCGGCGGTCCGATGGGCCTGCGGCTTGCAAACCCGCAGGGCTGTCCGGCGATTCCCGCCACCGGCGCGCTCGGCTACTTCAACTGGATCGCGGGGGGTGCGCTCGCACCCGTCCTGCCCTGGATGCGGGACTTCGACCGGGCGAACGGCGATGAACGGACGGGAGAGCTGTTTCCCGACCTTGCACCCGCCTTCGCCACACCTCCCGCGCGCCCCTATCCGGACCGGCGTGGCGCGCGCAAACCCGGATCGGCAGCGGAATCACCCGGCGAAGATGAAAACGCGCAATAGCCACTATTGACCCCACCGGGTTTGTTGTACACTTAGCGACCAGCACGGCGCCGATTGGGCGCCGTGGCCATATGGCTCAACCACAGAAGGACCTGAAAACCATAGCACGCAGACCGCACCAAGCCCCACCCGTCCGGGACACCGGTCCCCGGGTAAACGATCGCATCCGTTCCCCAGAAATCCGCCTCATCGGCTCCGAAGGTGAAAATGTCGGGGTCGTGACCCCTGCGCGTGGCCTCGAACTTGCCGAGGCAGTCGGCCTCGATCTCGTGGAGATCTCTCCCAACGCAACGCCGCCCGTATGCAAGATCATGGATTTCGGCAAGTTCAAGTATGAACAGCAGAAAAAGGAATCCGAGGCCCGCAAGAAACAAAAGACCATCGAGGTCAAAGAGGTGAAATTCCGTCCCAATACGGACACCCATGACTACGAGGTCAAGATGCGGAACGTGACGAAGTTCCTCGGCAATGGCGACAAGGTGAAGGTCACCCTGCGCTTCCGCGGCCGGGAGATGGCGCATCAGGAGCTGGGCCGCGACCTGCTTAACCGCGTGGCCGACGACATCGAGGAACTGGGCAAGGTCGACAACATGCCCAAGATGGAAGGCCGTCAGATGGTCATGATGTTGTCCCCCCGGTAGGGCCTGCATCCACACCGACACCGACGCGGGCGGGGGATCACCCCGCCCTTTCTTTTGCGCAGTCCGAAGGATCACGCGATGTTCAGCCAGCCCGCCTTCTGGGCACGGATGACCCCGGCGAGCCGGGGGATCGCGCTGTTTCTGACGGCTGCCTTCGTCTTCTCGATCATGGACACGCTGGCGAAGATCCTGACCGCGAGCTATCCGCCCCTGCAGGTGACCTGGGCGCGCTATCTGGGGCAGGTTGTGTGGACCATGCTTCTGCTCGCGCCCTGGCTGTCGGGAATGCTGCGCACCCGGTATCCCTGGCTGCAGGCGCTCCGCTCCGTCCTGCTGTTCGGGGCCACGTTCATGTTCTACAGCGCGGTGAGCACCCTGCCCTTTGCGGAGGCGACGGCGATCTTCGAGGTTGCACCCCTTCTCATGACGGTGCTCGCGGTGCTGATCCTGAAGGAACAGGTTGGGCCGCGGCGCTGGATCGGAGTGAGCGTCGGTCTGATCGGTGCGCTGATCATCATTCGCCCGGGAACGGACGTGTTTTCGTTCAACGCGCTCTACCCGGTTGCGGCGGCGGTGAGCTTTGCCGGTTACGCGATTGCGACCCGTTTCCTCGGGTCCGACGAAAGCCCATGGACGAGCTTCGTTTATACCGCAGTGTTCGGCGCGCTCGCAGCCTCCCTGATGGTCCCGGCCATCTGGGAACCGCTTTCGCCGGATGACCTGCCGCTGCTCGCGTTTATCGGACTTGTCGGCGGGATCGGCCAGCTCCTGCTCATCCTCGCCCTGCGCGCCGCCCCCCCGTCGGTGATCGCCCCGTTCGGTTATGTGGCGCTGCTCTACAACGGGGCGTGGGGCTACGGTCTCTTCAACGAGATCCCGGACATCTGGACGTTCGCAGGATCCGGCCTGATCGTCGGATCCGGGCTCTACGTCTGGCACCGGGAGCGGCAGGTGAGGACGCAGCCATGACGCTGGCCAGCCCGCTGCCCGAGGCCTTCGGCAACCGGTTGCTGCGCCACTGGTCGGAGCTTATCCGCCTCGCATGGCCCGTCATGCTGTCCCGCCTTGGCATCCTCCTGATGGCGCTGGTGGATGCGGTGATGCTAGGCCGGTTCGACACGGTCGCCTTCGCGGGCTTCGCGCTCGGCCTCTCGATCTTCCTGCCGATCATGGTGACCGGTATCGGCGGCACGGTGGGCGTGGTGTCCGTCGTCGCACCGCACCACGGGGCCGGCCGCACCCAAGCCGCGGCGGAGAGCTTCTTTCACGGGCTCTGGTGGGCCACCCTCGTCGGTATCTTCGTCGCGGTGCTGAGCTGGCAGACCGAGCATGTGCTGACCCTTGTCGGACAGGCGCCGGAGCTGCGGGAGATCGGGGGCGCTGTCGGCCGCACGCTCGCCTTCGGCGGCTTCTGCCAGATCCTGTTCGCGGCGAGTGCGTTCTACCTCGAGGCAACCAAACGCCCCCTTCCCGCGCTGATCGCGATGATCGGAGCAAACGTCGTCAACGCGATCCTGAACCTGCTCGCGCTCAACGGAACGTTGCCTTTCATCGGGCAGGAGGCGGTGGGGGTTGCCTTCGCCACCAGCACGGCCCGCACCGTGCTGGCGATCACGCTCCTTGCCTATGTTGCCTGTCTGCCGGAGGTTCGGGCCGCCGCAAGCCGGATGATGTGGGGGCCGGGCGGATGGCCCGCATCGCGGGAGATCCGGACCATCGGCCTTGCGGGTGCGGCTGCCTACTTCTTCGAGACCTTCGCCTTTTCAGCGCTCAATCAGGCGGCGGGGCTGATCGGCACCTCCGCGCTCGCCGCCTACTCCATCGCGCACAACGTGGAATCGACAGTGTTCATGATCGCAATCGGATTGTCGGTGGCGAGCGCGGTGCGCGTGGGCAGCTACGCCGGACAGGGCCGCGCAGACGAGGCACGGTTCGCGGCGTGGAGCGGCCTCGCACTCACCGCACTCATCATCGGCAGCATCGGCGTGCTGATCGTCCTGAACGGAGAGCGGGTCGCATCGGTCTACACCGAGGATGCCGCACTCATCGCCCGGATCACGCCCCTGCTGGCGATCCTGACCATCGCACTGGTGTTCGACGGCGGCCAGGTGGTCATGGGCCACTGCACCCGCGCGCTCGGCGACAGTTGGGGAACCACGTTGCGGTTCTTCCTCGCGTTCTGGGGTGTGATGATCCCGGTTGGGCTCTACCTCGGGCTTGCAACATCACTGGAGGAAATGGGATTGTTCGTCGGCACCGGAGTGGGATGCGGTGTCGCGGTCCTCCTGCTTGGGCTGCGGTTCGCGGCCCTGGTGCGGAGGATGGAGGACAAGACCCCGTGACGGAGCGGTTGACGGAACGGCTGACCGCGCTCGGCGACTATCTGTCGAACGGGGTGTTGCGCGTGCTCGGCGCGGTGCTGCGGCTGCTTCCATACGAGCGGCGGCTTGATGTGGGCGGCTGGATCGGCCGCCGTGTGACGCTCAACCTGCCGCCCGCCCGGAACCGTGTGCTCACCAATGTCGAGCGGGTCTTTCCGGACCTCGGGTTCGGTGCACGCATGGGGATCCTGCGCGGCGTGGGCGACAATTTCGGACGCGTCATGATCGAACAGATGATGATGGACGACTTCATCGACCGACGGGACAAGATCTCGGTGACGGGCCCGGGCTACGCACCTTTCATGGAAGCGGTGCAGGAGGGCAACGGCGCCATCTTCGCCTCCGCCCATTTCGGCCAGTGGGAGGCGGGGCGCATCTTCGTGCGCGATCTCGGGATCGAGATTGCGGCGGTCTATCGCAGCCACAACAACCCGTACTTCGACGCGGATTTCAAGGCATCGCTGGAGGCCGTCAGCCCCGCCGCGTTCGCCAAGGGTAAGGAGGGGATGCGCGGCCTCATCCGTCACGTCCGCAAGGGCGGTGTCGCCGCAGTTCTGGTCGATCAGAAGCAGACCGGATCGCCAAAGATCCCGTTCCTCGGCCATCCGGCGGAAACGACCACGAGCGTGGCAAAGCTAGCGGTGGCGACGGGCACGCTCCTTATCCCCACAATTTCCCGGCGTCTGGAGGACGGGGTGAGCTTCGAGGTCGTGCTGGGTGAGCCCGTGCCACACGGGCCGGAGGAGGAGATGATGCGCGAGGTCAACGATCAGCTCAGCGCGTGGATCACCGAAACGCCGGAGCAGTGGTTCTGGTACCACCGCCGCTGGCGGTTCTGAGCCCGAAGGCGGCCCTACATCTCCAGCTTGGCCGCCGCGATAATCGGGCCGTGATCCCCGTTCTGCACAAACACAGCCACACCGCGCATCATCGAGGGAAGCGGTGCTGTCATCGTGACCGGCTCGCCATCCCAGGTGCCGAGCGTCATCCAGCTCTTTGCCACGTTGGCATAGGTGATCGAACGGCCCCGGTTCTCCCCGCCGAAGACCTGGAGGGTCTGGGGATGGGCGTAGGTCACCAGGTGCACCTTGCCTTTCGCCGCCTCCGGCTTTTGAGCCGCAAGCGTGATGGCGAGCATACCGTCTTTTGTTGTCAGGGTGATCGTGGCGACCCGAGGGGCCGACTTGAATTCCTCGATGGCCGTGGCAATGGCGGATCGGTTGTGGCCAACCGCCTGAAACTGGCCCTGCACGATCATCTGAGGCGTGAAGATCGAGCGGCTTCCCCGGGCATAGGCATACCCTTTCTGCCGCGCGGTCATGGTCGGGGAGGCGAACGCGTCCCGCCAGCCGAGATAGTCCCAGTAATCAACATGCAGCGACAGCGCAACGATGTCCGGATCCTCCGCGAGTTCGTTGAGATAGGCATCGGCAGGCGGGCAGGACGAGCATCCCTGCGAGGTGAAGAGCTCAAGCAGCACCGCATTCGACTGAGCCTGCGCCCCGTTGACGGAGGTCAGCAGGACCAGCGTTGCAGTCAGGATACGGATCGCTGCGCGCATGATTTCTCTCGGCATTCTGTGAGGTTTCTGGTCTTGCAGACTTAGGAGGCTGTGCACGAAAACACCAATCAAGTGTTTGGGAGGGTTCGTTTCATCGCGGCGGACCCTACCAGCGGCGGGTCCGGGCGATGTAGCTTTCAGCCTCCTCGCCGAACGCCTCACGCAGCGCGTCCTCCTCCCCCTCGACAAACCGGGACGTGATGATCATGGGAAAGGTGATGCAGGGCAAAAGCGCGAGCACCGTGCCCTCGGTGATCGCGAAGCCCACGAGCACCAGCAGCATGCCGGTGTAGATCGGATTGCGGTTGATCCGGTAGGGCCCCTCCACGATCAGGGTGGTGGGCGTGTGCCCGGGTTCGATGGTGGTCTTCTTGCGCCAGAACCACCAGGCGGACCACCCGATCAGCACGATACCCAGCACAATGATAGCCCGTCCCATAAGGATGGAGCCTTCGCCGGAGATATCGCCAAACGGGATCAGACCCAGCACATAGGAGGCCACAAGGTGGCCCACGAACCAAACGGGCGGCAAATCGGGAAACCGGGACATCACATTCCTTTCCACACGCTCTAACGGGCCTCCATGAAACCGGGCCGATTGCCGCGGATCAAGGTTCTTGTTCCACCGCAGCTTGCCGCCCCGGGGGCCGGTTGCTATTTCCTGCTAAACTTCTGCGGAGGATGAATGCCGGACGAGACCGAAGACCGGGCCAAGGCGACATCGCTGGCCCCGATGCGAGGGCTGCTGCCCTTCCTCCGGCCGTATACCCGTTGGATCATAGCGGCAGGCGTGACGCTTCTCATCACCGCCTCGCTGACGCTCGCCCTACCCATCGCCGTGAGGCGGGTTATTGACGGGTTCCTCTCAGGATCGATGGAACAGATGGACGCCTATTTTGGCGCTGCCATCCTGATCGCGGCAGGCCTCGCGGTGGGCACCGCACTGCGCTACATGCTGGTCACGATTCTGGGCGAGCGGGTGGTCGCCGACATCAGGCGGGCGGTCTATGACCGTGTGATCGGGATGAGCCCCGCATTCTACGAACGGCTCATGACCGGCGAGGTGCTGAGCCGGATCACGACGGACACGACGCTGATCCTGACGGTCGTCTCCTCGTCGATCTCCTTTGCCCTGCGCAACGTGCTGACGGTGATGGGCGGGCTGATCCTGATGCTGTTCACGAGCGTGAAGATGACGGGGCTTGTCCTGCTGATCGTCCCCCTCGTGCTGATGCCGATCCTCACGCTGGGCCGTAGGTTGCGGGTCCTGGGGCGGGAGAACCAGGACCGCATCGCAGAGAGCTCCGCCCAGGCGTCCGAAACCCTGCTCGCAGCGCAAACCGTGCAGGCCTACACCCACGAGGCACCGAGCCGGGATCGGTTCGGTGGGCTGACAGAGGCGGCATTTGCCTCTTCCAAGACGCGGATCCGGGTGCGCGGACTGCTCACCGCGATCGTGATCTTCCTCATCTTCACCGGCATTGTCGGAGTACTTTGGCTCGGCGCGCGGGATGTGCGGGCGGGCGAGATGACGCCGGGAACCCTCGTGCAGTTCCTGATCTACTCGGTGCTGGTTGCAGGCTCCGTCGCGGCCCTGTCCGAGATCTGGGGAGAGCTGATGCGCGCTGCGGGCGCGACCGAGCGGCTCGTGGACCTGCTTCACGCGGACGATCCCATCGAGGATCCGGAGGTGCCTGCCCCCCTGCCCGAGGCGCGCGGCGCGCTTGCGTTCGAGGATGTCTCTTTCCACTACCCGGCCCGCCCGGGGATCGCAGCACTCAAGGGTGCGACGTTCACGGTCGAACCCGGGGAGACCGTGGCCATCGTCGGCCCGTCCGGTGCAGGGAAGACCACGATCTTCCAGCTCCTCCTCCGGTTCTACGATCCGGAGACCGGGACCATCCGTATGGACGGTGCGGACATCCGGACCCTCGCGCGGGAGGACATGCGCAAACGCTTCGCGCTCGTGCCGCAGGAGCCCGTGATCTTCGCCACCACCGCGCGGGAAAACATCCGCTTCGGCAACCCAGACGCGAGCGACGCGCAGATCGAGGCGGCCGCCCGCGCCGCAGCCGCCCACGACTTCCTGAGCGCCCTACCCGACGGATATGACACCTATGTGGGGGAGCGCGGCGTGATGCTTTCCGGCGGGCAGAAGCAGCGCATCGCGATCGCCCGCGCGATCCTACGGGATGCCCCGGTCCTCCTCCTCGACGAGGCGACTTCCGCCCTCGATGCGGAGAGCGAACGCCTGGTGCAGCAGGCGGTGGAGGAGCTCTCCGAAAGCCGGACGACGCTGGTCATCGCTCACCGGCTCGCGACAGTTAAGAAGGCCGACCGCATCATCGTCATGCAGGACGGGCACATCGTCGCCACGGGCACCCATGACGGGCTGGTGGCCGAAGGCGGGCTCTACGCACGCCTTGCCCGCCTGCAATTCACTGCCGGAGAGGCTGCCTGAACGCGCCAAGTGCCCCTCTGCGCGCCCTATTTTACAATTTGACGCGGCGTAGACCTTGTTTTGCGCAATCGGCCCCGTCATCACTCGCTCAACACACGGGACACAACACGTGGTATGAAGGGAGGAGATGCTCATGGCGCAGTTCGCGACACTTCAGGACAAGGTGGACTTCGAGTCGGAAGTGCCGATCGAGGACCGCTGGACAGCGCGAACTGTCTACGAGTTCCTCAGCCAGACCGTCGAACGGAATCCTGACGGCAACGCGCTGACCTTCCAGATCACCTCCGGGCCGAAGGACAAGCGCGAGACCTTCACCTACGGCGAACTGCTCGGCAAGGTGACGCAGGCGGCCAACCTTTTCCGCAGCATGGGTATCGGTGAGGGCGATGTGGTCGCTTACCTTCTGCCGAACTGCAACGAGACGGTTCTGACCTTCCTCGGTGGTCTGACGGCGGGGATCGTGAACCCGATCAACCCGCTTCTCGAGCCGGAAAAGATCGCGTCGATCCTGCGTGACACGGGCGCGAAGGTGCTCGTGACACTGGCGCCGATGCCCAAGACGAACGTGAACGAATTGGCGGAGCGGGCCTGCGCCCTCGCACCGAATGTGGAGACGATCCTAGAGGTCGATCTCAACCGCTATCTCAGCCCGCCGAAGAGCTGGATCGTGCCCCTCATCCGCCCGAAGCGGGTCGGCGGCCATTCGGCCAAGGTGCTCAACTTCAACAAGGAACTGGCCAAACACAACGCAGGTCGCCTCGACTTTGAAGAGGCTGGCGGCGATCCGATCGGCGCCTACTTCCACACCGGTGGCACAACCGGGATGCCGAAGGTGGCACAGCACCGCCATTCGGGGATGATCTACAACGGCTGGGCGTCGAGCACCATGATCATGGGCGAAGGCGACGTATGCCTCTGCCCCCTGCCCATGTTCCACGTCTATGCCGCCTATCCGGTCCTGATGACCGGTCTCGCGGCGGGGGCCCATGTGGTCTTCCCCACGCCGCAGGGGTATCGCGGCGACGGCGTGTTCGACAATTTTTGGAAGCTTATCGAGGAATACAAGGCGACCTTCATGGTCACCGTCCCCACCGCGGCTGCGGCACTCATGCAGCGCCCGATCGATGCGGACGTGTCCACCTTGCGCTATGCGGTGTGCGGCTCCGCACCTCTTCCGCTGGAGCTCTTCAAGAGCTTCGAGGCGGCGACGGGGGTGAAGATCCTCGAAGGCTACGGCATGACCGAGGCGACGTGCATGGTCTCCGTCAACCCGCCGCACGGGGAGCGTAAGGTCGGCTCCGTCGGCCTGCCCTATCCTTACGCGGATGTCCGCATCCTCGACTGCGCGCCCGACGGCACGATCAAGGCTGAGCGGGGCGTCGATGAGGCAGGCGAGATCTGCGTCCACACGCCCGGTGTCGTCGTCGGCGGCACCTACACGGAGGTGGAGAAGAACAACGGCCTCTTCGCCGACGGGAAGTACCTGCGCACAGGCGATCTGGGTCGCATCGATGCCGACGGTTTCCTCTGGATCACCGGGCGGGCGAAGGACCTCATCATCCGTGGCGGTCACAACATCGATCCGGCGATCATCGAGGAAGCCATGATCGGCCACCCGGACGTAGCCTTCGTCGGCGCGATCGGTCAGCCCGATTCCTATTCTGGTGAGCTGCCGGCGGCCTATGTGGAGCTCAACGACGGGGCGAACGTCTCCCTCGACGACCTGCGCGACTACGCCAAGGAGCACATCGCGGAACAGGCGGCACTGCCCAAGCATATCGAGATCATGGATGAGCTGCCCAAGACGGCGGTCGGCAAGATCTTCAAACCGGACCTGCGCCGCTCCGCCATCACCCGGATCTACAACGCAGCGCTGGAAGAGGCGGCGATCGCCGCGACCGTGTCCGAGGTTATCGAGGACAAGAAGCTTGGCCTTGTCGCAGTGATCGACGGAGGAAGCTCCGGTGCGGATGACACGGCGATCCAGGAGATTCTCGGCAAGTTCAACCGCCCCTGGCGGTGGGCGAGCTAATACGCCCGACGTAAAACGAGAAAGGCGGTTTCGTTCCCCCGAACGAAACCGCCTTTCCGTGCGAGCTGCCACCTTCCCCCCGAAAAGCGCAGTCCTGAGTTCGACCGTGCATCCGGTCGAAGGTGACGTGGCCCGGATCGTCGGCGCAACGCGGCGCTGGGACAGCCGGGCAGATGAGATCTGCGACGTTCCCCAACGTCGCGGGTTTCAACCACCCGGTGCGTGCGCGTTTCAGCGAGATCGCCCTTGAGGCCCGTCACCGGTACCGCCTTCCCCCAGCGGTGAAACTCTAAGTACCGGTGGGTGAGACTTTGGTCAACCGGTGGGTGTGTTCCGCAAGTTACAAAATGCACGCATAAGATGTGGCGCCTTTTTAATCAGGTGTACAAGAACTTCTCGCCCCTATTCATCCTTTCGTTACGCAATGCCTCGTAGGCGAATCTGTTCACTGTCGAGAAACCGGTTGCGGAGGAATCGCCTGTCGTCTGCGAACGAAAGAAGGTCAAACGAAAACAATCGGCGAACTATTGCGTTTTAAGGTTACATCGACTGTCTCGCGGCTCTGACATAGCGAGGATGTCTTTGAGAGAGTGTCCGGGCCTGCCTTCACCGGGCCCCATCCGGTCGTTTTCGACCTGTTCTCGGCTTTGATCGCGCGCTATCTCCGGCGGGTGCTGGAGGAGTGACTGCATGTTTCTGAGCGTGTTCGATATCTTCAAGGTGGGCGTGGGTCCGTCCTCGTCCCACACGATGGGGCCGATGGTTGCCGCGGCGCGATTCCTCGATGCGCTGAGGGCCGGGGCGGATGTCATCCCGGGGGCGGGAACGCTCCACCGGGTGGAGTGTCGGTTGCACGGATCGCTGGCCTTCACCGGCAAGGGGCACGCGACGGACCGGGCGGTGATCCTCGGGCTGGCCGGGTTCCTCCCCGACAGCTTCGATCCGACGAAAGCGGAGGAGAGCCTCGCTGCGCTGACCAAGAGCCATCAGCTTGAGCCGGAAGGTCTGCCCCCGCTCCACTTCAACCCCGGCGTCGACGTGATCTTCGACTACGGACCTCCCCTGCCCGACCACGCGAACGGGATGGTCTTCAACGCCTACGACAGCGCCGGTGCGCTCTACCTGACAGAGACCTACTATTCGATCGGTGGTGGCTTCGTTCTGACCGCACGGGAAATGGAGCGGCGGGGCGAGATCGAAACCCCGGTCGGCGCGCCCTACCCGTTCCGCACCGCCAACGAGATGCTTGAGATGGCGGAAAGCTCCGGTCTCTCCATCGCCGAAATGAAGCGTCGCAACGAACTCGATCACCGCGCGGACAGCGATCTGCGCAGCGGCATCGCGGGGATCTGGCAGGTCATGGACACGTGCATCGCCCGCGGACTTGCGGGTGACGGCGTGCTTCCGGGCGGGCTGAACCTGCCCCGCCGCGCTGGCAGGATCCACGAACAGTTGCTGGCGGAGCGGGGGCAAAACCTCGCCGCCCCCCACACGGTCAATGACTGGTTGAGCGTGTACGCTATGGCGGTGAACGAGGAAAACGCGGCAGGCGGTCAGGTGGTGACCGCCCCCACGAACGGTGCTGCGGGCGTCGTACCTGCGACCCTGCGCTACTATCTCGATCATGTGCCCGGCGCGTCCCGCGACCGGATCGAGGATTTCCTGCTCACCGCCGCCGCGATCGGCGGAATCATCAAGTCCAACGCGTCCATTTCCGGCGCCGAGGTGGGATGTCAGGGAGAGGTCGGATCCGCCGCCGCCATGGCCGCCGGCGCGCTGTGCGCGGTGATGGGGGGCAGCCCCCGTCAGGTCGAGAACGCGGCGGAGATCGCGCTGGAGCATCACCTCGGCATGACCTGCGATCCGATCAAGGGGTTGGTGCAGGCTCCGTGTATCGAGCGTAATGGGCTCGGCGCGATCAAGGCGGTCTCGGCGGCGTCCCTCGCCCTCCGCGGCGATGGTACCCATCTCGTGAGCCTGGACGCCTGTGTGGAAACGATGCGTCAGACCGGGCGGGACATGAGTGAGAAGTACAAGGAGACGAGCCTGGGCGGCCTCGCAGTCAACGTGCCGGACTGTTGAGGGCGCTCACGCCTCCGACGTGTCGCAGAACTTGATCGTCTGGGTGAAGCCAACAAGCCCCTTGGTCTGGTCCCGCGCCGCATCGGTCTGGTCGAGGATCTCATCGACGAGCGCCGTCGCCTCCGGCGGCATCTGGCCGAGCGCCACCATGGTGCGCGCAATCTCACCGAACCGGGCCACGACATCGATCACCCGGGAGGTCAGCGACAGCTCTCCGCACTCCATGCCGAGGATCGAACGGCCGAGTTGAACGCTCACCAGCGGGTAGTTGTCGAGCGGATCGGGCTCCTGCGCGCATCCGGCTAGAACCGCGCCGGCCAGCAGCGCCACACGTGCGATTTTTCGCATGCCTAGTCCCCTTCAATCCCGCTCCGCAGCGCCGCAACCAGCGCCGACAGTGCCTCCACCGGGAGGATGAGGACCATGCCCGGCCCGTCAAGCGCAATCTCCACTGGCCCGAGCGCCGCGTTCGAGGTTCCGATACGGCCATCCGGCGCCAGTGCCAGCCCGTCGATGCGCCAGCGCAACCCGCGCGAGGTCAGCCCCCGCACCGGACGCAGAGGATAGAGGGAAAGCCGGGTCCCGGCCTCCAACGCGAGGGCCAGGCGCGGCGGGCAATGCACCGCGATGTCATTCTCACCAACTAGGATCACCGCCCCCTCCCGTTGTACCAGTGCAGTGAGGGCGGCGAGCGTGTGGTCAAGGCGCTTGCCCAGAAACCCCGCGGCGAGGATCAGCGGGGCGTCGACACGGGCCAGACACTTCTCGAAATCTGTGCTGTCCTGCTCTGCCACATGCTCCACCGGAACGCCGCGGGACCGCCAGACCTGCGGATCGGAAATCGAATCGAGATCTCCGATGATCCGGTCCGGCAGGATGTCGAAAGCGGCCAGGCTGTCCGCCCCGCTGTCCGCCGCCACCCAGTGGCTGCCGAACTGTCCGAGCAATGCAACGGTCCGTGCCGACAGCGCACCGCCCCCGGCCAGCAGGATGGTGTCCGTCGCAGCCATGTCGGGGAGGGCGTTCATGCCCCATGGGTGGCCCGCGCCGGTCCAAACGTCAAGCGGTTGGACGCTTGGAACTCACGGGCAATGCTGCTACCTCAAGGGCCAAACCGGATATTGTCAGGAACGCCTCCATGTCGGATGACAGAAGGGTCAATGTCTCCCTCGGCACGTTTTCCTGCGTGATCGAGGGCTACGACGACCCCGCTCCAATTCTCGCCGCGATAACCGCCCATTTCGAGGCGTTGCAGGCCCGCAACCCGAGCTTCGGCACCGGGCCGATGCTCGCGGACAAGGACGCGCTGCAGGCAGAGCTTGGCACGGATGCGAAGGTCAGCGGCCCATCGGGTAAGCCGGTGGTCCGCAGGCAGGAGGTGCAGGTGACCACGTCCGCCCCCGCAGCGCAGAAGCCGTTGGTGCTCAAGCCGCAGTTGAAGGATCCGGCCTCCATGCCATTGCCGGAGGCGGACCCGACCCTGTTCAATCCCTACGCGGCGATGCCAGCGCTGGGGAAGGTTTCCGGCGAAAAACCGACACAAGCGCCTGCGGATGAGTTCGAGTGGACCAGCACCGTCAGCCCCCCGCCGGAACCTGAGGCACCGCCGGCCCCGGTGGATCCAGAGGTTGCCTTCCCGACCCCGGCAGGGTTCGAGCGGATGCCGGTGCCGCCCAAACCGGACGGGCTCGTCTCCTCGGCGCTGGAACAGGCCATGACGGCGCCGGCACGCAACGCCGTCTCCTCCGCCCCCCGTCCCGCGGCCAAGCTCTCCCTGCCCGACTACGCGGCACCCCGCCGGGTGCGGCATGCGGAGGACGCGGTGGAGATCGTGGCGGCCTACACCCACTACATCCTCGGCGAGGAGGAGTTCGAGGCGGCGAGCCTCATCCGCGGCCTCGACGACGTGCCGGGCCGCAAGGGCATCTTCCCACCGGAGGATCGGGAGGGCGCGCTTCAGGCCCTCATCGAGGGGGGCGCCATCCTTCAGCAGCCCGACGGACTGCTGCGCCTGTCCGACACGCTACTGCGCAAGTTCCGTCTCTAGCTGGGCGGACACCCACGGGCGGATGACAACGGCGGAAATCGAATTCTTCGGGCTGCCGTCGATCAGCTTGTCCGAGTAGGTCAGATAAACAAGCGTGTTGCGCCCCTCGTCAAAGAACCGCACGACCTGAATGCGCTTGAAAAGGACGGAAGCACGGGCACCGAAAACTTCTTCGCCCTCGTCGAGTTCCTCAAGGAATGCGATCGGGCCGGTCTGGCGGCATGCGATCGACGCGTCGGCCGTGTCCTCGGCCAACCCCAGCGATCCGCTGATGCCGCCCGTGCGTGCGCGGGAGACGAAGCAGCTTACGCCCTCCACCTTCGGATCGTCGAAGGCTTCCACGACGATCTTGTGGTTCGAGCCCAGAAGCTTCCAGGCGGTCGTGACCTCGCCGATCTCTTCGGCGACAGCCGGGGATGCGGCGGCGAGTGAACAGGCAAGGGCAAGCGATAGGCGGCGCATGGGTCTCCTCCGGAGGCTGATCGAAGACCCAGACCTAAGCGCACGCCGCGATGATTGTAAGAACCGATGGCCCTCAGCCCGGCGGATCGTCCGCATCCGGATCGGCCTGCCCCACGCCGGTGAAGATCGCGCGGACCGGAAACGCCCATGCGATGCCGAGCACCACGTAAATCACCAGCTCAAGCCAGATCGGCGGCCGATCAAACAGTGCCACCACGTTCACCGCCACGATGATGTAAAGCGGCACCCCCAACAACAGGATCAGGAGGGACAAGCGGCGGCGGGTTTTGTAGCTCACGCTCATGGATCACGTTCTAGAGCGCCTGCCCTAGTTCGGCCAGAGCGGGCAAACGCCGCAGCCCATCGGCAATTTTTTGCCGAAACTTTGAATTAAGCCCTGAAGTGTGCCGTAGGGAACATCCGCGTGGGGCGTGGAGCCTGTATCACCACCATCAGTAGCGTTCATGTGAGTATCATGGTCCCTAATAACACACCACTCTTGCGCCACCCTTCCGAACGGAAGCGTGGCGCCTTTTTTGTCTAGGGGTCATTCGCCCGGGGTGTGAGGGTCCGACGCGCGCTTCAGAAACGTCCGATCCTCCCGCAGCAGGAACCGTTCTTTCATCGCGAAATCGTAGTTCTCCCGACCAAGTGGATCCGCAGCCAGTCGTGCCCGATAGTCCTCGTAGGCCGCGAGACTCGGGATGTTGTAGATGCCGTATGCGAGGGTGCTCGACCCTTCGTGGGGAGCGAAATATCCGATGAGATCGGCGCCGCATCGGGGGATCGCCTCTCCCCAGTTTTGCGCATAGCGCACGAACTGCTCCTTCTTGGTTGGATCAATATGGTAGCGGATCACGCAGGTCAGCATCGTTTCCTCCTCGGGATGGACACCCGGGTTCTAGCTGATTGCACCGCTGGAATGCTTCGACTAGCATCGAAGTATGAAGGATGGACCTGACATCGCCCGCATTGCATCGACCATCGGCGATCCTGCGCGGGCGAACATGCTCACGGCGCTGATGAGCGGCAAGGCGCTCACACCGACGGAGCTTGCGCAGGAGGCAGGCGTCACTCCGCAAACCGCAAGCACCCACATCGCCAAGCTCGAAGCGCAGGGCCTCCTCCTGCGTCGGCGACAGGGCAGGCACAGCTACCTCGCCCTCGCCAACGACGATGTTGCCGGTGTGCTGGAGGCGCTGATGGGGCTCGCCGCGAAATCGGGGCACATGCGCACACGAACCGGCCCGCGGGATCCCGCCTTGCGCCGTGCGCGGGCCTGCTACGACCATCTGGCGGGGGAGATGGGAACAGACCTTTTCGACGCCTGGACTGAAAAAGGGTTCCTGAAGGTCGCAGGGGAACAGCTCGACCTGACCAGCGCCGGCGCCGCGGCAGCGCAGTCGCTTGGCGTTGACCTCGATGCCCTGCGCCAGGCACGGGCACCGCTCTGCCGCGCCTGCCTCGACTGGAGCATGCGCCGCTCCCATCTCGCGGGCAGCATCGGACGCGCGCTGCTTAGACAGTTCGAGGCCGTCGGTTGGGCCGCAAGAGCGCAGCGGTCACGCGTGGTCCGGTTCTCACCGGACGGGGAGCGCCGGTTCTACGCGTTTCTCAGAGGGTAGGGTTCAGTCCGCAAACGGGTCGGTCACTAGGATTGTATCGTCCCGCTCCGGTGACGTCGAGAGGAGCGCAACCGGGCAACCGATCAACTCTTCGATCCGGCGCACATACTTGACCGCCTCCGCGGGCAGCTCTGCCCAGGAGCGGGCCTTGCCCGTCGAGCCG